>OY762278.1:3160000-3906014 GCA_963665515.1 Christensenellaceae bacterium | reverse complement strand
CAGCAAAAAAGTAACGGAGTTGTTAAACAGTCAGATTCAAAAGGAATTTTACTCGGCGTATCTGTATCTGTATTTTTCTAATTATTATGAGGAACAGGGACTGAAAGGCTTTGCCAACTGGTTCCGCGTACAAGCGCAGGAAGAGCGGGACCATGCGATGTTGTTCATGCAATACATGCAAAACAATGACCTGTCGCTCACGCTTGAAGCCATTGAAAAGCCGCAAACGCCATTGAACGAGCACATGGATGCACTGAAAGGAGCGCTGGTTCACGAACAGTACGTCACCCAGTCGATCCACAACATCTATGATGTTGCGCATGAAGCCAAAGATTTCCGCACCATGCAATTCCTTGATTGGTTTATTAAGGAGCAGGGCGAAGAGGAGACCAACGCGCAGGAAAACATCAAGAAGATGGAACTTTTTGGCACCGACAGCAAGGGCCTCTATATGCTTGATCAGGAACTGGGCACCCGTGTATACGCGGCGCCGAGCCTGGTTCTTTAAACAATCGAACGGGAACAACAAAACAGGCCGTGGAATTTTCCACGGCCTGTTTTGCTATATCAATGCATTTATAGTTGCTTGTAGGGATACACCTTTGAACGGTTCTGGTAGACGATGATATCGCTGTTAAGGATTTTTCCGTCCCGGATGTCGACCGCGTCGGAGATAACCGTATTCTCGATTCCGCCGACGACATATTTTAAATACGGGAGCAGCGCTTTTGAAATTTCCCATGTGGCGCTGTTCCAAAGAAGCGTTGGTGTATGGTCCACACCGTAATACATAATATTGTCGAGTTGGATGACCGGGCTTGCAAACGTCGTCGGGCACGCAAAATCAAAACCCATCGCCTTTGAACAGCTGACGTCGATGATCAGACAGGGCTTCGTAAAGCGGGACACATCGGCCTCGGTGACGAGTACGATTGGCTTGACGGGGTTTTGCAGGATGCCGTTTACAATGATGTCTGCGGAAGAAAGCACGTCCAGTATCGGTGTGCGGCTTCCGTCCATATTCACAACGTCGAATCCACCGGACTCGTTTTCAACGAATTGCTTATATGAAATTCCCGGTATCTGGTTTGCAACCAGTGAAGTCGGGCGCTGTGTAAAAACCGCGATGTTATTGATGCCGTGCGAACGCAGCGAGAAGATTGCGCCGCGACTGACGGAGCCAAAGCTGATGACCGCCGCTCTGCGCACGGGGCCGAAGTTGCCGTCGATTCCGGCGACCTCCAGCGCGTGCTGTACACCGCAGTAGCCCGCAAGCTCGTTGTTGCGGCTGAAGGTATGGATTAGCTCACGACCGCTTTCGTAATACATGTTTTCCCACGCGATGAGCGTGAGCTTTTTATCGATGCCCAGTTGCGCAATATAGCGCTGCTGCACGCTATGCAGCCAACCCCAAACAAGAGCGCCGTCCTGCATCTCCTCAAAATCTTCAATGACCGGTTTTGTGATTAAGACTGCGCCGAAACCGCCGAGCAGCTTTTTACGCTCCAGAAGGCGGTTGCCCGTTAGGGATTGAATATTATCATCGCTCATGCCGAATGGTATGCCGTAACCTTTTTCAAAGAAAAGCTGTTTTCGAATGTCTTCCGGAATGCTCGCGATATGATCCGGGTGGATAGGGTGTCGTTTCTCGTTCTCTTTTCTGGATGTGCCGATAACTGCAATGTTCATATATTGATTCTCCTTTGAGTACCTGGTGTGCCTGATTGCTTCATATTCTCCTTTCAATGGTTTTCTACAGATGCCGTTTTGACGGCGAAAGAATGGCGCTTATAGTAAAATGCTATCACAGAATGTGAAGTTGGGCAAGGAAGCTGGGCAGAGGCAAGTAAAAACGCGAACGATTGGTTCGCGTTTTGTTTGGGGCTAAATGGAAAAATCACGGATCGTCAAGCCCACCGTCACCGCGTGAACATCGATAATCGATGCCGTTAATCAACAAACTTTTTGCCTGCAAGAACGGCATATAGTAATTTGATTCCGGCGTCGATGGATGCGCTTTCCGTGTTACCATAACCAAAGATCAATGATTCGCCATATGCAGTGCTCGAAACGGAAGGCAAACAATGCTTGACGACGGCGCTTATTTCAACCCCGGCGTCTTTGATTTTTTGCATAAGCGGCTCATCGAAGCGGATACCATGAAATGTTGCAATCAGATGCATACCTGCATCCGCACCTGAGACGCATACCATTTCTCCAAAGGTATCATGCAGGCATTTAATTAAGAAATTCCGTCTGCTCAGGTATATCTTGCGCATCCTTCTGATATGTCGGTCAAACTGGCCTTCCTCAATAAATTTTGCCATGGCAAGCTGCTCGAGGGCTGGAGAATGCAGGTCTGCGACGAATTTGGCTTCTTCCATCTGCGCGCGCAGACGGCTTGGCAAAACCATATAACCCATCCGAAGCGCAGGCATGAGCGTCTTTGAAAATGTGCCTACATAAATCACTCGTTCGGGATCAAGCTGCTGCATGGATTGTATGGGACTGCCGTCAAAACGAAATTCGCTGTCGTAATCGTCTTCTACAATATATGCATCGTGATTTCGCGCATACTGTACCAGCTCTATCCTGCGTTTGGCGGGCAGGACAACGCCGGTTGGAAACTGATGGCTGGGCGTTGTAAAGATCAGATGCGGCGGGATAACGGGCAACTGTGATGTGCGCATGCCGCACGAATCCAGCTCGATTGCCCGCACTGTTATGTTGTTGCTTTCCAGCGTATGGCGGATGCCATAACTAAGCGGATTTTCGACCAAAGCGTATCCATCGTCGGGCACCAATCGACTCAAAAGACTGAAAGACTGGGCGGCGCCGTTGGTGATTAATATATTTTCAGGTGCTGCGTCGACGCCTCTCGCCCGGCGGAGGTAAAGTGAAAGCTGATATCGCAACTCGAATTCTCCGAGCGAGCTTTGATAATCCAGCTGCGTCGGGGCTACGGATATGGCAATCTCCTTATAAGTTTTTGCCCATTTTTGAACGGGAATTGTGTTCAGGTCCGGAACACCCGTTCGAAACGAAACCACTGCCGTCTGCCGATTCGGGTTTTCATTTTGTACAAGGGCTTGCTTTGCGCTTGCTGTTTCAAGTTTGACCGCTTCACAGACGTATGTTCCGGAGCCACGCTTCGCATAGACGTAACCTTCGGCTATGAGCTGTTCATAGCTCTCAATTGCAATGTTTCTTGCCACGTGAAGCTGCTTGGCCAGCTCTCTTGATGATGGCAATTTCTCTCCTTGAATCAAAGCTCCGGATAGAATACCGTCCTTAAGGGAACTGTAAATTTGCTTTGTAAGGGAAGTGCCGGATTCCCTGTCGACATGGATGTAAATCATGCAGCCCTCCGAATTGGTTCTATAGAATATGTAGAAATATGGATCTAGGAAGAACCGTTATCTTGTGCTAGTGTATACCACAAGCACTAAGAATGTAAACAACGGTACAGTAAGCACAAGCAAAGGGATAACATGATGAGTTTTTGGACATTTATTATAGCGTCTTTGATAATAATCTTGATACCGGGAACAGGCGTCGTATTTACGATTTCCACAGGCCTTACCCGCGGCAAAAAGGCGAGCATTCTTGCCGCGTTTAGTTGCACGATGGGGATCGTGCCTCATTTGTCCGCCAGCATCGCGTTGTCATCGCTGGTCATGCATGCAGACGATCGTGTGTTTTGGGTGATAAAATTAGCAGGCGCGCTGTATTTGCTCTACCTTGGATTAGGGATGCTGCTTGCGAAAACAAAGATTGACTTTGGCAACGCAAAGACGGAAAGCAGCGCTGCGGCCACCATTCGTCAAGGTATCTTGATTAATTTATTGAATCCTAAATTGACATTGTTCTTTTTTTCGTTTTTACCGCAATATATCAGTGCCGAAAGCAACAATTATATTGGAGAGTCGCTTTGCTACAGTCTTGCTTTTATGTTGCTTACGTTTGTCGTATTTGCAGGATATGGAATATTGGCGGGAGCGGCCAGTTCGTTTATTGTAAAATCCCCGAAAAGACTGATGTGGATTCAAAGGGCGTTTGGGATCGTTTTTATCGCATTTGCAATTCAACTGGGTATCAGCTCCTTGTAGAATTGGAACTTATCACCAGGAGTGCAAGAATCGCTTTCATCTGTTTTTAGATGAAAGCGATTCGCTTGATAACAGGAAGAGCCTATGCTCGACTGCAAATAACACCGATCACCAACGAAGAGGGATGATATTCTTCACCAGCCAGATTTGCCTGTAGTACTTCCACACGAAATCCATTCTGCTCCAACTCGGTGCGGATGGTCTCCGGCGAAAAGAATGTTTGATAGATATGGTATGTTTTTATGCCGATGGGATTCAGCACAGCCATAAAATCACACAGTGCGTGAATGTCCGGATAAAAAATGGTCTTCTCCAGAACAAAGTGTCGATCCGGCCTCCAGAATCCGGAGTTGGAGGCATACCATTTGTGCGTTGCGGTATCCTGCCTGTTTTGGTAGGCCGCCATACTGCAAACGTCGAAAGCAAAATATCCGCCGGGTTTTAGGGCGTTTCGGATATTGCCAAGCAATATCTTTCTGCCTTCCGGGCTTAACACGCCATAGTCCTGCGAAACCATGACAGCGGCGTCGAATTGGTCAATCCCGAATGAATCCAGATAGCTGCCGCGGATATAATTTGTACGCGTATCATGCTCTTTAGCGTATTGAATGGAGTTTTCCGAACGGTCGATCCCGGTCATTCGATATCCGCGCTGAGAAAGCCGGGCACAATACAGACCGGGGCCGCACCCAAGGTCAACGATCGAGTCACCGTCTTTTAGCTGCATCGTCCGCACCAGATTTTCACAGATCGCATCGATCTTTTCCGGCCTGTAACTTGCGGCGTCGGTATCCGGAGAAAGATGTGCCTCCAACATCATTTTTGAAATGTGTGGATCGTTCCAAAGTTCCTCGCCGGGTTCATAGGGAGCCGGACATTTGTCCAGATTCATCAAATCATTTAAATTAAACATTGTAAATTCCTTATCCTATTTTTATTGATAGCAAACTGAATAGAGGGATACCGTTTTTATGCGGTATCCCTCTAAAAAATTCAAGGAAGGATACCGCAGAAAGAAGAGCAGGCACAACAAAAAAGCCGTTAAGATGGCATTTTTAGTTTTGCCTGTTCAATCTTTCGTTTCCAGTCAGCGCAGATTGCTGCCCCGACCGGACGGCATCCCTCCATAAAAACTATTTTCAGTTTACTATCATTCTTATCATATGGAACGATGTGATAAATGTCAACTAGATGGTAAAACAAAAACCGCCGTATTAAAACGACGGATTTTTGTGGTCGGGGTGACTGGATTTGAACCAGCGACCTTTTGGTCCCGAACCAAACGCGCTACCAAACTGCGCTACACCCCGAAAAAATGGAGCCAATGTGGGGACTCGGACCCCAGACCTGCTGATTACGAATCAGCTGCTCTACCAACTGAGCTACATTGGCAACTCGCACTTTTCAATTATAGGCAAACAGCACTTTGGTGTCAAGACATTTATTTGAGGAAAAAGCAATGCATTGTTAATGCAGTATCATGTGCTTACTCAAATTATACCGAGCTTGTACAATCGCTAGATAAAAGAATAAAATTTGCACTTATTGGACCAATTAGGAAAGGCAAGCTACGTTCTGTTCGGTTACGAACGGAACAGAGCAGTCGTTTCATAAGAGCGCGGCTGGTACTCTTTCCATTCTTTTGCACATTGAAAGGCGCCAATGACGGCAAGAACACCCGCGATGAGACCGATCCAGCCGGAAGGCGTGCCGACCATGATTGTCATGGCAATCGTGTTGTACAGAGCATACGCCAGAAGCATACATGCGGCTATTCGACTGCGTAATAGATGGATTAGGAGACTGAATATCAGCAGAATCATTGCATCAAGCAGGGCGTAGACATTGATGTATTCAACGAGATTCGTCAGAGCGGCAACAACCGTTCCCGCTGCACAGACATACCCGATAATTGCCGCAGAAATGCAAAGCCGTCTTCCACCCGAGTAGGTTCTAAAAAAGGACGTCCGATCCAGACCGCCGGGCGCGTCGGCCGGAGTAAGGCGCTTTTTCGGGTGCGTTACCGCAGGGCTGGCATCCGTGAGTGACGCGCCGCAGTGCGGGCAAAAGTTCTTTGCATCGTCGGGAAGCAGGTTTCCACAATGTGTACAGTATTGCATGCAACCTCCAATTGATTCTTACAAATAAGAACAGGCACGGCACTAGTCAGGCCTGTTATCAGTATAGAGTCATCCGACTTGTTTTTCAAGCTCCTCTTTTTCAAGAACCGTGTAGGCGATCTTACCGACAAGCGTCTTCGGAAGCTCGCTGCGGAACTCGATGTCGTATGGCATGGCATATTTCGCTACGTTTTTGCGGCAATGCTCCAGTATTTCTTCTTTGAGCGCGGGCGTCGGCAAAATATTTGGCCGGAGCACGACAAAGGCTTTCACTTTCTGCATGCGATAAGAGTCCGGCACGCCGATGACACAGCTCATAAGCACCTTCTCGTGCGCATCGATTGCGTTCTCTACCTGAGACGGATACACGTTATATCCACTGGTAATGATCATGCGCTTGATGCGCTGCTTAAAGTAGATAAATCCGTCCGCATCCATTGTGCCGAGATCACCGGTGTGTAGCCAAGTGTGTCCGTCCTCGTGTTTTTTAAGGGTATTGGCGGTTTCTTCCGGTTGGTTGACGTATTCGATCATGACAGACGGGCCACAGAGACAAATTTCGCCTTCTTCGCCGTATGGCACCTCGTCGGTCGTCCCGACGCGGACAATCTTGTAATATGTGTCCGGGAACGGCAAGCCAATGCTGCCTTCGCGATACATGTCGTAAGGCGTTAAGCAGCTTGCGGTCACGCATTCCGTCGTGCCGTAACCTTCGCGCACCTGAACGGTTGCTCCGTGATCTTGCAAGAAACGGTCGAACTTTTTCTTCAGCTCGATAGAAAGACTGTCGCCGCCGGAGAACACGCCGAGCAGACAGCTTAGATCCACGCCGTCCATGTATGGATTCCGCGTGATACCTTCATACAACGTTGGAACACCCGCAATGTAGTTCGGTTGCTCTTTTTTAAGTAGTTTAGCGTAGCTTTCGACCGAAACGCGCGGCACAAGAATCGCCGTTACGCCGACCATCAGCATCGTATGGATACATACGCCAAGACCGAAGCCATGGAACATCGGCATTGCCGCAAGCATCCGGTTACCGGGAACGACGCAGTTGCCCATTGCGCAGGTTTGCATGCCGAGTGCGTTGAAGTTGAGGTTGCTTAGCAATATACCCTTAGTAACGCCCGTCGTTCCACCGGAAAACAGAATGACGGCGGGGTCTTCACCTTTGCGTTCGACAAAACAGGATTTGTCAATGCGTTTTGCACCGTTCAGGAAATCCTTCCACCAGAGAACGTCCGCGTTTTTCGGAACTTTCGGCACTTTGCGACCCTCGGTTAGTTTGTAGCCGAGTTTCATGAGTGGTTTTAGCGCGTCCGCAACGCTTGTGAGCACAAGCGTCTCAATCGCAATGGTCTTTCGCACTTCCTCAAATTTTCCATAAAACTGTTCCAGGGTGACCACTGCGCGGGAACCGGAATCCTTGATGTAAAAAGCGATTTCACCGACGCTGGAGAGCGGGTGGATCATTGCGGCGATCGCGCCGATGCGATTGAGCGCGTAGAAGCACAACACGATCTGCGGGCAGTTCGGCATGCAGAGCGTGACCTTGTCGCCTTTGCCGATGCCAACGGCGGAGAAAGCTTGGGCAGTCTGGTCGATCCGGCGGAGCATGTCGCGATAAACCATGCCGTTCCCCATGGACGTGATGGCAAGGTTGTCCGGGTATTGTCCGGCGGCGCGCTTTACCGCATCATACATAGAGCCGTCAGGATAATCCAGGTGCTGTTCTACATCGCCGTAAAACGCCAGCCACGGCGCCTTGATATTCTGCCTGTTTTCAATACTCAATGTTCAATGCCTCCTTTGCCGGAA
This sequence comes from Christensenellaceae bacterium, assembly GCA_963665515.1. Classification (GTDB taxonomy): domain Bacteria; phylum Bacillota; class Clostridia; order Christensenellales; family CAG-138; genus UBA7703. Next base: position 3,897,967 of record OY762278.1, on the reverse strand, counting down.
TGTCGAGCAGCTCCGGCTCGGAAAAGAGTTTTTTAAGCAGGCGGATCGTCTTTGAAAAATAATATCCGTCGCCGATACGTTCGTCCAGCGTGATGCCAAGGCTGAGTGCTGGCTTTACCACATAACTGCCGTTTTCGTTGAAAAACGGCTGCATGTGCTTTTCGCCAACGACAACGAAAACGGAGTTCGTTCCCCAGTTTGTCAGGTGATGATACCCCGCGTTGAGCTTGATGGAGCCGAGGTTGGAGATGAATACCGTGCTGTTGTACGGGTCCTCGGTCGCGATTGCCTTCGGCATTTTTCCATGCGCGTCAAGCGCGAGCAGAACGTTCATGATAAGCTGGCGGAGCCACTGCGGCGCCTTTGCCAGCGCATCCAGAATGTCCGTCGTATTGTCGGTCGTGTCGTGCGTGCGCAAGGTATACACAAACGAGCAAAGCTTGTCGTGCAAAACGTCGATCGCCGGCTTTTCACTGTCCGGGTCGTATTTGAGTATAACGATGGACTCGTCACCGTCATCCGCAAACGCTTTTTTTGCAATCAGGGAAAACGAAATATGCTCCCGGTCATAATAGCGTCCGCCGATGATGAAACTATTCATACGCGGTCGCATCTCTATCGTCCGTGCAAGAGCGGCGAGGATGACGTGAAAGAATGTGTATTTGTATTCGGGGTTTTCTGCGTTTTTCTTTTCGAGATATGCTTCTACGGCGCTCATATCGATCAGTTCCTGAATGAACGCCTCGTTGTCGGCGCGGTTGGGCATCATGAGCGGCATAAACGCATGCATTGCGTCAAGGTCGCGCACAAGCGTTGCGTCGCGCCGGTCGCCCCGACGACGCTTCAACTTTTGTTCCATTATTCAATTCCATCCCAATCTAATAATTATTGAAGTATCAGTGCAAATAACGCCTAGAATATATATGAATTACATAGAAATGTCAATGTAATACGATCACGTCAACCGTTCGAATTGAATTCAAAGTACAAATGGAATGCAGAAATCCCCGCGCGTTTACAGAAAAAAGCAAGATGCGTACGGGCATAATTAAACGAAAAAGGCGGAGCGCTTTTTCGCTCCGCCTTGCCTAACAGTTTTGTAAGATTATTCAATCGAGGCCGGTTCAAGCGCGACGACGTCGTCGTCCAGTACGACGGCGACCAGCATCGATCCTCTGCCAGCGCGCGCTTCGACATGCACGTCACTTGTGTTGAGCGGCGTGCGGCTGCCGTGCCGCTGAACGACTATGATGTCCTTCGGCTCCGGCAGGTGCATGACCGCGGCGATGCAGGTACCGTTGGCGCCGTTCTTCTTCAGGTCGAAAGTCTTTAATCCTTTGCCGTTTCGTCCCTGAAGATCGTATTCAAACATTGGTGAGCGCTTGCCGAAGCCTTTGTCCGTTACGGTGAGGAGTTCACCGTCGTCCGGCAGCTGTGCGGCAAAGATCACCTCGTCGCCTTTATCCAGTTTGATGCACTTCACGCCGCCGGATACGCGACCCATGGACGGGACGGTGTCGGTTGCGAAACGGATACTCATGCCAAGTTTCGTGATGAGCTGAATGGAATCGGCAACCTTTTTCTCAATGCCGAGCACGCGGTCTTTATCCCGCAGGCTGACGGCGGCGGTGCGCTTTGTGCGGACGTTGTAATCTGCGCACGGTGTGCACTTGACGTTGCCGTTTTTAAGATAGAAGTAATAATCTCCGTCATCTTCGTCCGGGAACAGCCCGACGATCTGCTCGTTCTTTTCAAACGGCAGGAGCGCGGCGAGGTTGCTTGCGCGTGTGGTTGCGCGTGTTTCCGGCAGGTCGCCGGCAAGAATCGAGAGCATCGCGCCCTGATCAGTAAACAGGCGGACGCGCTTGTTCGTTTGCGTTTCGATAACGAACAGCGGTTTATCTTCCGAAACGGCCGTCAGTGAAAATGCCTTGGTCGGGCAGCGACGCACCTTAAGTCCTTCGCAGATGCAAACGGTCACATCCTCGACTACGGCAAGGTCTTCGTTTTCGTCCAGCGGAGCGGTCTCCGCCGCGACAAACGTCGTTCTGCGCGGCGTGGCAATGAGTTCCCGAATTTCCACAAGTTCTTTTTTAATGAGCGAAATCAGCTTTTTATCACTGGCAAGGATGCCCTGGAGATGCGCAATCAGCTTGACGACCTCGTCATATTCACGCTTGATGGTCAACAACTCCATGTTGGTAAGTCTCTGCAGCCGCAAATCCAGAATTGCCTGTGCCTGAACCTCGGTCAGGTCAAATGTTTTCATCAGGCCGGTGCGCGCTTCCTTGGGTGACTTGGACGCGCGAATCAATGCGATGACCGCGTCGAGATTGTCCACGGCGATCATCAGGCCGGCCAAAATATGTTCGCGCCGCTGCGCCGCGTCCAACTCGAACTGTGTGCGACGCGTTACGACTTCGCGCTGGTGACGAATATAGTGTGCAATGACCTGTTTGAGGTTCATCTGCTGCGGTTTTCCGCCGGCGATAGCGACAATGTTGACGCCAAACGTCGTCTGCATGTCGGAATACTTGAACAGGTATTGTAGAATACGTTCCGGATCGCCGCCTTTCTTCACCTCGATAACGGCGCGCATTCCCATGCGGTCCGATTCGTCGCGAATATCGGCAATTCCCGCAAACAGCGCTTTTTTATCCTGACTGACATTCAGGATTTTTTCCAGCATGTTGGCTTTGTTGACCTGGTACGGCAGCTCGGTGATGACGATGAGCGTTTTGCCGTTTTTCAGCTCCTCAAAGTGCGTTTTTGCACGCATATAAACCCGACCGCGGCCCGTGCGGTAGGCTTGCTCAAGCTCGGACGAGTCAAGGATGAACCCGCCGGTCGGGAAATCCGGCGACGGGATGATCTGCATCAGCTCTTCCAGCTTGATGCGCGGGTTTTCCATGACTGCGATGACGGCGTTAATCGCTTCAACGGGATTGTGCGGTGGGATGTTGGTGGCAAGGCCGACAGCGATGCCGCTTGCACCGTTGACAAGCAAATTGGGGAAGCGTCCCGGTAAAAGATCCGGCTCCTTGAGCGTGTCGTCAAAGTTAAAGGAATAGTCGACCGTGTTTTTGTCGATATCGCGCAGCAGCTGCATGGCGGCGGGCGCCATGCGCGCCTCGGTATAGCGCATCGCCGCGGCGGAGTCGCCGTCGATACTGCCGAAGTTGCCGTGGCCGTCGACCAGCGGCACGCACATGTTGTAGGGCTGCGCCATGCGTACCATCGCGTCGTAAACGGAAGAATCTCCATGCGGATGATATTTGCCGAGGCAGTCGCCGACGATACGCGCGCTTTTGCGGTGCGGTTTGTCCGGCGAAAGGCCAAGCTCCATCATAGCGTAGAGAATACGCCGCTGTACGGGTTTCAGACCATCCTCGACGCGTGGAAGAGCGCGCTCAAGAATAACATGCTCTGCGTACGGCATGATGGACTGGTGCATAACTTCGTCCATGCTGCGCTGGATAATGGTTTCTAGTTTGAGTTGAATCGTTTTTTTTGCCATATCAAAATTCCTTTTGCGTGTTCAGGTGAGAACGTTCGTCTTTACAAGACAGCTTTCGCCGTCAGTCCTTGAGCTTTTCGTATGTTTCGCTCTTGGGTTTGTTGAAGTCCGCGTTTTCAAAGATGTATTCTTTGCGGGATTGTACTTTGTCACCCATGAGTACAACGACGAGGTGTTCGACGTCCGCCGCGTCCTCAATGCCGACGCGGATGAGCTTACGACCGTCCGGATTCATGGTCGTTTCCCAGAGTTGTTCCGGGTTCATTTCGCCGAGGCCTTTGTAGCGCTGGATGGTATAGCCTCTGCCGACGGAACGCGTTGCAGAGCGGAGTTCGTCGTCGTCATAGCAATAAACGTTCTTTTTGTCCTTTTGTACTTTGTAGAGCGGGGAAAGACCGATGTACACGTGTCCTTCAGTAATGAGTTCTTTCATATAACGGTAGAAGAACGTCAGCAGGATCGCGCGAATATGCGCGCCGTCCTGGTCTGCATCCGATAGAATGATGATCTTGTCGTATTTGAGCGACGAGATGTCGAAGTCCTCGCCGATGCCGGTGCCGACCGCCGTGATGATGGAGCGGAACTCCTCGTTTTGCAGTACTTGATCAAGCCGCTTTTTTTCAACGTTAAGCGGTTTGCCGCGCAGAGGCAGGATCGCCTGAAACTTGCGGTCTCGTCCTTGCTTGGCCGAGCCGCCTGCACTGTCGCCTTCTACGATGAAGAGCTCGTTACGGCTGTAGTCGCGTCCGGTACAGCTGGAGAGTTTGCCGACCAGCGGCGCGTTCTCAAGTTTGTTCTTTTCGCGCGCGGTCGCCTTTGCTTTGCGAGCGGCGGCGCGGACTTTTGCGGATTTAATTGCTTTTTCCGCCATCGCACCGGCGGTTTCAGCATTCTTTAAGTCTTCCAGATAGGGCACGAGTTTTTCTGCAACTACGCTTTCCACTGCCGGGCGTGCTTCGGTGTTGCCGAGCTTAGTCTTGGTTTGCCCTTCAAACTGGATGGTGCGCATTTTCAGCGAAAGCACCGCAGTGATGCCTTCGCGGAAGTCCTCGCCGGAGAGTGGCGCGTCCTTGTCTTTGAGATAGCCGGACTTGCGGCAATAATCGTTCATCACCTTGGTCAGCGCGGCTTTCAGACCCGTCTCATGCGTGCCGCCTTCGGTGGTGGGGATGTTGTTGACATAGGAGAAGATGTTGTCTGCATATCCGTCGTTGTGCTGAATTGCGACTTCAACGAGGATGCCGTTGGACGAGCCGGAAAAATGGATCGGCGTCGCATAAAGCGGTGATTTGTCGCCGTTGAGATAGCGGACGAAATCGCTCAGGCCGCCGTCGAATTTATATTGCACTTTGCGCTGATGGCCTGTGTGTTCGTCGACCAGCGTCATCTTTGTGCCGCGATTGAGGTATGCCAGCTCGCGCAGACGCTTCGAAATCACATCAAAACTCATCTCGACGGTTTCAAACACGCGCGCATCAGGCATAAACGTGATGGTCGTACCCTGTTTGCGCGTGCGGCCCGTTTCACTCAGCGGTCCTTTCGGCTTACCGGAGACGATTTTGCCGGTTTCGTCCGGCTCGCTGGAAAACGCCATCTCGTACAGCCGCCCGTCCGTGCAGACTTCGACCTTCAACCATTCGGACAGGGCGTTGACGACCGACGCTCCTACCCCGTGAAGCCCGCCGGAATATCCATAGGAATCGTTGCCAAACTTACCGCCGGCGTGCAATTGTGTGAAAACGACCTCCACGCCGGAGACGCCCGCTTTTTCATGGATTTGAACCGGGATGCCGCGCCCGTTGTCCACAACCGTTACCGAGTTGTCGCGGTGGAGCGTCACGTTGATATCGCTGGCGTAGCCGTTGGCGGCTTCGTCGATTGCGTTATCGATGATCTCCCATAGCAAATGATGCAATCCGCGTTGCCCGGTCGAACCGATATACATACCGGGACGCATACGGACGGCGTCCAGTCCTTCCATAATTTTAATTTTATCGACAGTATAATCCGATGACATAAAATAGCTCCCTGATTCCGCGCATCCGTCGCATGACGGCAGGCGCGTGAAGTTTTTTAAAAACCGCAACGCTGGAAAATGCGCATAAACGCAAAGAATCCCGGTCGAAACCCCTGATTCATTGTGAAAACATTGGCTTCGCCCGGCGTTCCAAACGGCTTTTCAGCCATATCTAGCGGTTACGATACCATAGTATACCACACTTTGTGGTGATCTCAAATGATTTTGCAGCCTGCCAAGGCGGCTGGGGAAGGTAGAGTGACGCTAATTTTCAAAAAATTCAAAAAAAATGGTGCAAAATTGTACAGATGTGGTGACAAATGGGGGAGAGTGGTGTATACTTTTCGTATTCCGTGGAGATGGCTTACCTATTTATAAGGAGGATACGACGCGCGTGCTGATCGGATCGTTTGAACATACGCTGGACGCCAAGGGCCGCGTGTTTATTCCGGCGAAGTGGCGGGAGACCGTCGGGGAAATGCTGGTCGTTACGTTGGGGCTGCTGGATACGCAGGATCGAAACTGCTTGTTTGGCATGACCGCGGCGGAATGGGAAAAATTCTCAGAAAAGCTTGCCACGCTGCCCGTTTCGGATGCGGGCGGACAGGCAATCCGCCGGAGGTTGTACTCCATGGCGGCTGCTTGCGAAATCGACAAACAAGGGCGTATACTGATACCGGCGGCATTGCGTGATGCAACGGGGCTGGTCAAGGAAGCAACGCTGATCGGCGTTGGAGACCGCATTGAAATATGGAATCCGGATACGCTTGCCGACTATAACGCCGAAAGCGAAAAGAATTATTCCAACGCTATGGCGCATTTGGCGGAACTGGGCATATGAGCGCAGAATTTCAACATATCCCCGTATTGCTCGACGAAGTGTTGAATTTACTTGCACCGGAGCGCGGTGGCACGTTTATCGACGGTACGCTGGGCGGCGGTGGACACGCGGAAGCGGTTCTCCAGCGTTTGCCGGAGAATGGCAAGCTGATTGGAATCGATAGGGATTGGGAAGCCGTGCGTGCGGCGGAGGGTCGGTTATCTGTTTTTGGTGACCGCTTCCGGGCGCTGCATGGCAATTTTTTTGATATGAGACCACTGCTGCTGGATGCGGGAATTACCGAGGCAAATGGCATACTGCTGGACCTTGGCGTTTCGTCGCATCAGCTTGACACACCGGAACGAGGCTTTTCCTATAAGAATGAAGCACCGCTGGATATGCGCATGGATAAAGGTGCGTCGCTCTCAGCTTTCGACGTGGTCAACACTTATTCCGAAACCGAGCTTGCCCGGGTGATCTGGGAGTATGGAGAGGAACGCTTCAGCCGGAGAATTGCAGGACGCATTGTGCGTGAGCGAGCTGAAAGGTCGATTGAAACGACGACGCGGCTGGCGGATATAGTAAAGGAAGCGATTCCCGCAAAATATCGACGGGAGCCACAGCATCCGGCCAGACGGACATTTCAGGCGCTGCGCATTGAGGTGAACAGCGAACTCAAAGGGCTGGACCGCGCGGTCGAGGACGCCTGCGATTTGTTGCAAAAAGGCGGAAGACTGTGTATAATAACATTTCATTCACTGGAGGATCGCATTGTGAAGCAGGCTTTCAGGCGGTTCGAGAACCCCTGCACATGCCCGCCGTCCGCGCCGATCTGCATTTGCGGAAAGGTGCCGAAAGCAAAGATCCTTACAAAAAAGCCGCTGATCGCAACGCAACGGGAAGCGGAGGAAAACCCCCGCTCAACCAGTGCAAAGCTACGCTGCATTGAAAGAATCTAGCGTGGCGGCGGGGCGCTTCATTATGCGCCGAAACAACTTCGCGCAAAGCGGCGGAACCGAGGAGATGCGATTTGGATATTCGTTTCGACGAAGAGCCGAAAAAAGGACAATCGCCTACTACGCGATTGTATATGCCAAATAAGGATGACGAGCAGGATGAAGAATCCCGCCCGCAAAAAAATGCAGGCAGGAGAAAATCTACGTCCCGCGGCACGCAGGAGCCGCACGTGCATGTTGAAAAGCCGGAATTAAACCCTCTTGCGAGAATCGGGTTGATCCTGTGCGGCTTTATTTTTGCCGGAATGGTGCTCTTTACCCTGACGGGATATGAACGCATTACCCGCGCTTATGCCGACATCAACACGCTCAACGACGAAATTGAGCAAACCAAGCTGCGCATCAATGAGCTGGACGTTCAGATCGAGTGTGCCGTAACCATTCAGGACGCTCAGGCGGTTGCCGAGCAGTACGGCATGCAGTATCCGGAGCAGGACCAGTATGTGAAAATCGGCGATGCGCTCCCGTTCTCCGGCAACAACGCGTCCCTGCTTTCGGGCAGCGATCCCACTGCGGAGACGACAACGGACACGACCAACGACGATACGACGACGCCCGACACAACGGGCGATACCGGCGATTCGACGGACGGGGGGGGCCAACCGTCCGAGGGCGGTTGATCCTGACGAAAGGACGATCGATTCATGGCAAAAACAAAAGCTCCCGCACCAAAGATCAAACGGAAGCTCGTGCTTCTAATGGTGTTTGCCGGGATTCTGATGCTGGTGCTGTCGCTGCGTCTTGCACAGGTCATGCTGATACAAGGCCCGGAGCTGCAGGCAAAAGCAGAGTCCCAGTGGACGAGCAGACAAAATTTAGCCGCACAGCGCGGCAGAATAGTAGATTGTAACGGTTTAGTGCTTGCACAAAGCGGCACTGCATACCGTGTTTTGGCGAACCCGCCGTTTATTGACGCCGATGACCGTGTTCGTATTGCAACTGAGGTTTCCGATATCCTCGGGTTGAACTATGATTATGTGCTCGAGCGTATTTCGGATACGGAACGCCAGCAAGTTCAGCTTAAGCGACAGGTGGAAAGCTCCGTTATCGACCAATTGGAGGCACTCCAGCTTGGCAGCGGCATCAGTTATACGACCGATATGAAGCGGTACTATCCTTTCGGGCAACTCTTTACGCAGCTGATTGGCTTTACCGGCATTGACACAGAAGGTCAAACCGGAATCGAAGCCGAATATGACAGCTATCTCGCCGGTGAAGATGGATTACTTGTCGCTGAGGTCGACCGAAAAGGCCAACCACTCTCCTACGGATATGACGATTATATCGAACCAACGAATGGCTATGACATCACGATTACCGCCGACTCCGTAACCCAATCCTATCTGGAAAAATATGTCCGAGAATGCTATGCAGCAAACAACGCCAGCAGTGTCAGCGGATTGGTAATGGATCCGAATACGGGAGAAATTTTAGCAATTTCATCCTATCCGTCCTTTGACTTGAACGATCCGCCGCGCGACGCGGTTACAGAATTGATGGCGATGTCCAAAAATCGCATCGTGACCGACACCTATGAAGCCGGCGACATGTTTAGTTTTGTCACGCTGGCTGCGGCGTTGGATGCCGGTGCCACGTCGGTCGACCAAACCTATAAGTGTACCGCTTCCCGCACCTTCCGGCTGCAAAAGATAGTCGGGTGGGATACAACGAACCAGGGAACACGGTCGCTTGAAGAAGCAATGCAGGTATCAAGCAGCACTGCAATGATGGACATTGCGGCGGACACGGGCGTAGATACGCTGTACGATTATATCTACAGTTTCGGCTTTGGCGAATCGACTGAGTGCGGTATCCCAAGCGAAGACACCGGCGAGGTCATCCACCGAAAATATATCCGCGATGCAGACCTTGCGGAATTGGCTTTCGGACAGACGATTACGACGACCTCAATTGAGATGGCGAGCGCTTTTTGTGCAGCAATCAATGGCGGCATCCTAATGCAGCCGTATATCATCAATAGCATCGTCGATGCGGACGGCAACATCATTCAACAGAATGAGCCGACGATTTTACGGCGCGTGGTCAGCTCGTCCACGTCCGCGACCGTGCGCTCCATTCTTCAGTCGGTCGTGGAAGACGGCAACGCAAGCAATGCACAGGTGTTGAACTATACGCTCGGCGGCATTACCGGCCTTTCCAGAAAGTTTGAAGACGATGAAGTAACCGCGTCGCGCACACGCGTCGTTACATCGTTTATTGGATTCTTACCCGCGGACGATCCGCAGCTTGTCTGCATGATCGTGATCGACGAACCACAGGTTCCCGTCATGGAAGCAAGGAGCCTGGCCGCGCCCTGGGTACAGAAGATTTTCAGCGACCTTGTACAGTATTATGGCATTCTTCCTGACACGACGACGGAATCGGTAACAGTTCCGGACGTGACCGGATTAACCGCTGAGGAAGCCGTTTATGAACTGGCGAAGAAGGGATTCGAAACCACAATAATCGACGATGAAAAAACCGCCGTCGTGCTTTCGCAGTATCCGGAAGCGAATACGGAGGCCGCAAGCGGTTCCATCGTGGTATTGTATACGACAATGACGACGTTTAACGACAGTGGTGTCTATAAGGAACTCGTCACGGTGCCGTCGCTTACTGAGCGGCGCAGGCAGGACGCATACGATAAACTTACCGAGCTGGGTCTGTTTCTCGCGTTTGATAAAACGCAGTGCACGGGGCAGATCATTTCCCAATCGATAGCGGAAGGCACGGAAGTTGAACCGGGCACGACGATTTATGTCGAATTCCCAACGCCAACACCGTCACCGACCCCGGATCCGGCAACAATCACGCCGACTCCGGATGCGACAGACAATACGCCGACGCCATAGCCTGAAGGATAGGCATTCCGAGTCGGGAGCGATTGAAATTACTAACAAAGGACCACAATAGCGGTTCTTGAAATAAGAAATTCAGTAACCATAAGGGACAGGCGGCACAGATGCCGCTGACAACGGGAGGATACACACATGCTGCTTTCGGAACTGGCAATGGCGACCGGCCTGCGCTATGAGGGCGCGGACACGGATGTTCAATCCATCGAATACGATTCGCGAAGGGTAAAACAGGGAAGCATGTTTTGCTGCATCGTGGGCGCGTTGTTCGACGGACATACGTTTGCACAGGGGGCTGTGGAAAGCGGCGCATCCGCGCTGCTGGTCGAGCGGGAACTCCCTATCGATGTGCCGCAGATCGTTGTGAAAAACGCCAGGAAAGCGATGGCCGAAATGGCGGCGGCATTTTATGGGTATCCACAGCGTGAAATGATGGTGCTTGGCGTGACCGGAACAAACGGAAAGACGACCACAACCTATATGGTAAAAGCAATCGCCGAGCAGGCAGGCAAAAAGGTTGGCGTGATCGGAACAATCCGCAATATGGTCGGCTCCGAAAGCATACATACGGAACGCACAACGCCGGAATCGGTTGACTTATTCCGAATCCTGCGCATGATGGCGGACGCGCATGTCGACCTCGTTGTGATGGAAGCCAGTTCCCATGCGCTGGAGCAGTTCCGCGTGCACGGAATTAAGTTTGACGTTGGCCTGTTTACCAACCTGACGCAGGATCATCTTGATTACCATAAGTCGTTTGATAACTATCTGCATGCAAAGAAGATGCTCTTCCTCAACAGCAAGAAAGCGGTTGTCAATGTGGACGATCCGTATTCAAACCGTATTATGGAGGGGCTGACGATTCCGATTTTGACATTCGGCGTACGCGACCGCGCGGACATCTCCGCGACCGATATTGATATTACGACCGACGGCGTGCAGTTTGACCTCCATACGCCGGAAGGCGAAGTGCTGATGCATCTTGCAATTCCCGGGCTGTTCTCCGTGTTCAATGCAATGGGTGCGGTAGGCATGGCGCAGTCTGTAGGTATTAAACTCAGCGCAATCAAAGAAGGACTGGAGTCGCTTCGCAGCGTATCCGGCCGCCTGGAGCCGGTTAAAACAAACCGCGGATTTTCCGTATTTGTCGATTATGCACACACGCCTGACGCACTGGAAAACGTGCTTAAGACCGTTCGACAGTTTTCAAAAGGGCGTGTAATTTGCGTATTCGGCTGCGGCGGCGACCGCGACCGGGCAAAACGCCCGATTATGGGAGAAATTGCCGGACGCTTTTCCGAGCTGGCCGTTATTACAAGCGACAACCCGCGCACAGAGGACCCGATGGCCATCATCGATTCCATCGAGGAAGGCATGAAGCGCAGCGGAACGAAATATACAATTATTGAGAACCGCAAGGAAGCCATCAGGCATGCGCTTTCACTGGCAAAGGAAAACGACGTAATCATGATAGCCGGTAAGGGTCACGAAAACTATCAGGAGATCAACGGGACCAAATATCACTTTGACGACAAGGAAATTGTCGAAGAGCTCCTGAGCGAAATGTAAGGCAACAAAGAATTCCGCATTCTCGCCCGACGGTGTGACCGTGGGAGCGCTGGATGCGGAATTCTTATGTAATTATGGGATGGATCAAGCCTGTGCCGGACGGTCAAGTGTACGGCGAGGGGATTGTTTCAGGCGCGCATATGGAGTTATAATATCGCTATGTTTAAGATTCTTTTAACCGCATTAACGGCATTTACGATTGTGTGGCTGCTCGGTCCGCTGTTTATACCGATGTTGCATCGGCTGAAATTCGGTCAGATTGAGCGAGAGCTCGGTCCGGAGTCGCACAAGAAAAAGCAGGGAACGCCGACAATGGGTGGAATCATGACGCTGTTTGCGGTTCTGATTGCATCGCTGCTGTTTGGGGTGGACGGCATGGAGTTTGTTATGCCGACGCTGCTTGTGGTTTTTGCGTTCGGTATCGTAGGCTTTTTAGACGACTTTATCAAAATTCGCAGAAATGACAACCTCGGATTGCGTGCTTATCAGAAACTGTTTGCACAGATCTTGATTTCTGTGCTGGTCGCCGTTTGGGCATACCGTTCACCGCTGATTGGGTCGTCGCTGTATTTGCCGATCTCCGGAGGAGAATGGGACATCGGCGGCTGGTACATTCCGCTTGTAGCGTTTATGATGATCGCGGAAGTCAACGCCGTGAACCTCACCGACGGGCTTGACGGGCTAGCGACCAACGTTACGATGGTTTATGCATTGTTTATGGTCGGTATTTTTGCTGTCATGACGACAAGAGCCAACCAAAACGGGGAACTGCTGCTTGGAACTAACTTCAGCGGCATGGCGATCTTCAGCGCGGCCATCGTCGGGGCATCGCTCGGCTTTTTGCGCTTTAACACATACCCGGCAAAAGTTTTCATGGGCGACACGGGCTCGCTTGCACTCGGCGGTGCGGTGAGTATGATGGCGATCTTAAGCCGCTCCCTGATTATTCTACCGATAATGGGCTTTTGCTTCCTTGCAAGCGCACTTTCGGTTGTTTTACAGGTTGCGAGCAACCATCTGAACAATGGCAAGCGGATGTTTAGGATGGCGCCGATCCATCATCACTTTGAGCTCAAGGGCATACCGGAGCCGCGTATCGTCGTTATGTATACGATTCTGACGACGGTGCTGTGCGCAATCTGTCTGTTGCCGTATCTTAGATAAACCACGTCTGTCCGGATGAAACGCCGGGCGCGTTTTTTGGAGGCATAATCCATATGGGAACAACTCGAACAGCGTTGATCGTCGGCATGGCGAAAAGCGGCGTCGGCGCGGCAAAACTGTTGAGCAAGAGCGGCTGGCATGTGATCGTTAACGACAGGAAAACGGATATTCCGGGGTTGACGGACGCTCTTGCGGGGTTAACGGTCGAATACCGGCTTGGTGAAGCCCCTGAGAACCTGTTTGACGGTGTTGAGCTGATTGTGATCAGCCCGATTATCCCGATGACGGTCCCGTTTGTCGTGGAAGCGAAAAAACGCGGCATTGAGGTCATCAGCGAAATCGAACTCGGCTACCGCTACGCGCATGCGGAGTTCGTCTGCATTACCGGAACGAATGGAAAGACCACTTGCACCGCGTTGACCGGCGAAATGTTTAAAAACGGCGGACGGCAGACGTTCGTGCTTGGTAATATTGGCGTGCCGATTACGGAACATGCGCTCGACACAAAAGACGGCGACGTGGTGGTCGCAGAAACCGCGGGGCTTCAGCTGGAGGGCAACGTGCATTTCCACGCGCGCGCGGCGGGCGTATGCAATATTACGGAAGATCATCTTGACCATTTTGGTACGATGGAGAACTATATCGCGGCAAAGTGCAAGATATTCGATCATCAGACGGAACACGACATTGCGGTGCTCAACTATGACGACCCGGTCGTACGCGACATGGCGCGGCTGACACCGGCGAAAGTCTATTTCTTTTCGCGGAAAAGCGAGGTGCCGCGCGGCTTGTTTGTCCGCGACGGCATCGTCATCTATCGTGACGAAACGAAAGAAGAACCATTGATTGCCGCCGACGAAATCGGTATTCCCGGCGGACACAACCTTGAAAACGCGATGTTGAGCTCGCTGCTTGCGCTCGGCATGGGCGTTTCGACGGACGCGGTGCGTGAAACGCTGAAATCGTTCCCCGGCGTGGAGCATCGCATTGAGTTTGTGCGGGAAGTTGACGGGGTTCGCTACATCAACGATTCCAAGGGGACAAACCCGGATTCGACAATCAAGGCGATTGAAGCCATGACGCGACCGACGGTGCTGATCCTCGGTGGATATGACAAGCACAGCGATTTTCACGAGCTGTTCGAGCACTTTGTGGGAAGCAAGCTCAAGGCGATCGTCGTTTTAGGCGAAACCAAGCAAAAGATACTCGATACGGCAAAGGACACCGGGTATCTTGGTTTTTGCCATTCGGCGGCGGCGTTTGAGGATGCGGTTGCATGCGCGCGGCTGCTTGCCGAGCCCGGCGACGCGGTGCTGCTTTCGCCTGCCTGTGCAAGCTGGGACATGTTTGATAACTTCGAACAGCGGGGCAGAGTGTTTAAAGAGATTGTCAATCGGTTTTGAAAACTTGCATACAAAGAAGCGGCATCCGTAATGGATGCCGCTTCTTTGTATAAATTATTATTCGTTCACAATGTCGATCTGACAGACCTTCATGGCGGAGAGCGCGTTTTTATGTCCCTCGGGTGTTGCGCCCGCGCAGGCGACGGCGTCAACGGTGATTTTTGCCTCCGGGTAGAACGCCTTTAGCAAAAGCGCGTTGCTGATAACGCAGATATCCGTGCACAGACCGACCATGGTGATCTCCGTCGGCTCCGCACCATCCAGCAGTTCGTGGATGCGCATCGGCAGGCTCACGCCGCCAAACGTATCCTTGGCGATCATGTGCGCTTCGTCCGCTATGTTCTTTTTTGTAAGCGCCGCCCAAACGGCGGGATTCGGCGCCCAGCCGTCGGTTCCGGCGATGCAGTGCTTTACGGGCAGTTTTTTGCCTTCCTGTGTTTCCAGATAATTCTCCGTGTGTGTGTCCAGTGTGTAGAGGATAGTTCCGTCGAAGTCGAGGATATGCTTTACGACGGAATCGACAATCGCCTGCGCTTCGACCGAACCGAGCGAACCGGTGATAAAATCATTCTGCATGTCCACAACGACGAGCAGTTTTCTATTTGCCTGTTCCATGAATGTCTCCTTCAATCCGTATTTATATTTAAAAGCAATCGTTACTTATTCGGCATCTGACCGGATACGACGTAAAGCAAAATACCGGCGGCGACTGACGCGTTGAGCGACTCCGCCTTGCCGCACATTGGTAAACGATACCGTGTGCATAGCGACGCGACGGCGTCGCTGACGCCTTGCCCTTCACTGCCGATGACCAGAACAGTCTTGTCGGAAAGTACAGGCAGCGTCTCGTTTCCTTTGAGATCACCACAGAGTGCAAAGAAGCCCTGCGCTTGCATATGACGCAGTTCCTCCGGTAATTCGCTTTGCCAAACTGTCAGATGGTATGTCGAACCCATCGCCGCGCGCAGCGTCTTTGGCGCGTAAGGATCGGCACAGGTGCTCGAAAGCAGAATGCCGACGGCTCCGAACGCGTCCGCCGCGCGGAGGATTGTGCCGACATTGCCGGGGTCCTGCACGCCGTCCAGCGCGACGACAAGTCCTGCCGGGTATTCTTTAGGCGGTGTGAGCGGCGGCGTTTCAACGACGGCGACAACGCCTTGTGGCGTTTGACTCTCGCAAAGGGATTCCAACACGCTGCGGCTGACCGTCAGAGAGACGGCGCCCGAGGGTGGATTAAAGGCACAACCGTCTTCGATAAAGCAGGATTGTATATGCGCGCCGGAGTCTATGGCTTCCCGCACGAGTTTCTCGCTCTCGATCAGGTGCAGCCCGGTGCGCTTGCGCTCTTTGCGTAAAAGGAGCCTGCGCGCGTCCTTAACGCGTTCGTTTGAGCGGCTCTCAATGATCATATACGCGCAATCCTCTCTTGATAATTTATTTGTTAGGAATTCTTTGCCCGCCAGGCAAGCCATTCTTCTTTGGTTAGAGAGTACATAGCTTCGTCGAGAACTTCGCCGTCGAAACGCAAAAATGCACGACGAATCGTACCTTCGTAGACAAAGCCGCATTTTTCGATGACGCGGCGCGAGCGGTCGTTGAACGTATAGTGCGAAACACTCAGCATGCCAATATCCGCCTCGGTGAAGGCGTATTCCGTGGCGCGCATAACGGCTTCGCTCATGTAGCCGTGTCCCCAGCAATCCTTGGAAAGCACATAGCCGAACATCCGCGCATCCGGCAGGTTGCGCCATTTGTCTTTAAGGAATACAAGTGAACCGATCATCCGGCGGTCATTCTTGCGCTCGATAGCCCAGACGTTGTCGTCGGCAATGAACATGCGAACCATAGCCAGAGATTCCGCGCGGGTTGCATGTTGTTTCCAACCTGCTTGCGGACCGACGTCCGGATCGGCGGCATACGAAAACAAATCGTCGGTGTCGAGTTCGGTAAAACTGCGTAAAATCAGGCGCTCGCTTTCAAGCGTTTGCATGAATGGATACTCCTTTGTGATCGTTCCACTCAGTATAACATACTTTTTCGCGATGACCATCGGTAAACGACAATCAGTATACGCAACATTCGGGTTGGCGCCATAAAAAAAGAACCGTACAAAACGGTTCCCTTTTACTGTCGTTTTTTATGCGCGCGCTTTGTTGGAAACTTCTACCAACTCTTTGAACGCGTTCATATCGGTGATTGCGAGGTCTGCAAGTACTTTGCGGTTGATGTCGACGCCCGCGAGCTTGAGCCCGTTAATCATACGGCTGTAGGTCGTTCCGCACATACGCGCACCGGCGTTGATACGGGCAATCCAGAGACGGCGATATTCGCGCTTTTTGAGCTTGCGGCCCACATACGCGTACGCCATGGATTTCATAACCTGCTGGGAAGCTGCGCGATACTGCTTGCTCTTTGCACCATAGTAACCTTTGGCAAGCTTTAAAACCTTGCGGCGTTTCTTGACAGCACTGACTGCTCTTTTAATTCTGGCCATTTTTCTTTCCTCCTCAGCTGTACGGGATCAATTTGCGGATCTTCTTCTCTTCGCACTCGGCAATATAGCCGGTCTGGCGAAGACCGCGCAACCGCTTGGTGGACTTCTTGGTCAGAATGTGGCGCTTATAAGCCTTATTCCGCTTGATCTTACCGGATTTTGTCGTGGAGAAGCGTTTTGCCGCTCCGCGATGGGATTTTAACTTTGGCATTTTGTCGGTTCCTCCTGGTATTTCTTATACGTTTACTTCTTAGTATCGCTCTTGGGAGCGAGAATCATGAACATGCTTCTGCCTTCCATCTTTGGCATACGTTCCTTGACGGCGCTTTCGGCGACGATGTCATAAAAACGGTTCATTACGTCCCGGCCGATTTCGTTGTGCGTGATCTGACGACCACGGAAACGGATGGAAACCTTAACCTTGTTGCCGTCCGCAAGGAACTTCAGGCAATTTTTTGCCTTGATTTCCATGTCGCGCACGTCGATGGTTGCGGAAAGACGGATTTCTTTCAGTTCGATGATCTTTTGGTTTTTGCGTTGTTCCTTTTCCCGTTTGCTCATCTCAAAACGATATTTGCCGTAGTCCATGAACTTGCAGACGGGCGGTTTGCTGTTCGGTGCAATTTTGACCAGGTCCAGCTCCTTGTCGTCGGCCATTTTCTGCGCCGTGCGAATGTCCACGATGCCGAGTTGGTCGCCGTTCTCGTCGATTAAACGGACTTCCGGGTCACGGATTTCTTCATTGATCATCAATTCCGCGATAGCGATGGCAGAACACCTCCATAATACATAAAAATAGTGGGTGCAAGTCAGCTTGCACCCACACAAAACACCGTTGAATCATTGGTTGGAGTTTGTTGCTACCATGCCTGACAAATCGTCGGCAGGTGAGAAGCGGGTGCTTCTGCTTGAACATGACTATTATAGAGAAGCATACCCGCCTGTGTCAAGCGTTTTCGCCGGAAACACATGAAAAACACACGTTTTTTAGCAAAAACAGGGAGTTATTAGTCGTCGGCGCCTTCAAACGCTTCCAGCTTGTCTTTCGGCGCACCGGGCTTGCTGTCGCCGTACTTGGTCAGCGCAACCGGAATGATGGCAAGCGCTACGAACACAGCGGCATACGGGAAGAGCGTGTTGTAGCCGACATATTGCAGCAGATAACCGGAAACGATCGGCGTTACGATCTGTGCAGCCATGGAGCAGGTGTAATAGTATCCTGTATATTTACCAACATTACCGAAACGGGAAATTTCCCAGACCATCGGGAACGTATTGACCGTGACAGCCGCCTGCGCAAAGCCGACCAGGGCAAACATAACGTACAACATAGGAGTAAAAGTCTGAGCGCCGAGAGCGCCGTAAATGAAGCATCCGGTGGCGAGCACAAGGCCGATGATGATGGTTTTCTTACGGCCAATACGGGATGACAAGAAACCAATCGGAATATAGGAAACAACTGCGGCTCCGGTTGCCACTAGCAGACAGGAAGAGACGTTGTTGAGCCCGGAGGACCACATCGTAGTGGCATATTTGCTGAACGCCGTGGTGATTGCGTTATACCCAAAGAACCACAGCGTAATCGTCGCAAGGATCATGATGAGGCTGTTTCGGACTTCCGGCGGGAGCTTTTCTTTGCCGTCTACCTCAATGGACTTGCTCTGGTCATCTTCTTCTGAAACACCGTAGTTGATGTCCTTCATTTCCTGCACAAGCTTGCGCTCCGGAACGAAGAACATGACGGTCAGCGCCGCAAGGATCATTAAAACGCCTACGGCAATAAACAGGTAGAAATAATCGGATTTTCCGTCCGCATTCGTAAAGACGAGGAAGCGGAGCACAACGAGCGTAAATGCGCCGCCGACCGCGCCCATAAGGTTGATGACGGCGTTGCCTTTGCTGCGCAGCGGCTTTGGTGTTACGTCCGGCATCAGTGCGACTGCGGGCGAACGGTAGGAACCCATGGCCAGCAGCAAGAAGCCCAAGACGACGATAAACGTAATCAACGAAGCCTGATGGCTCCACATGCCGTAAGTATTGTCCAGAATCGGGATGAGGATCAAAAGGACGATTGCCGCAAGCGTGCCTCCGATGATGAACGGAATGCGCCGGCCGACCTTATCGCTCAACGCACCGAACAGCGGGATTAAAAACAACGCAACGACGTTGTCGAGACTCATGATGATGCCCGCGGGGCCGTCGCCAAGGCCGTAGGTATCACGCAAAATCAGAGGAATAATCGTGTCGTACATCTGCCAAAACGCGCAGATGGAAAGAAAAGCGAACCCGACAAGGAACGTTCGTTTGTAACTTAGCTTCATTTACAGTTTCTCCGATTCGTAAGATTTGTGCTTAAAAGAACGGTGCTAAAGCACCTTGTGCAATTATATACATGGTATCGCATTTGGCGTATAATAACAATACAAATTCCAGTAAAATCCAATTTGGAGGACCGTTCATAATGTGGTTTATTATTGCCGCCGTTATCGTGCTTTTCACAATCTGGCTGATTCTCATAATGCCTGCGCGCAGCTATAGAGAGCAACGCACGCCGTTTCAAAACAGGACGTTTGCGCACCGCGGATTGTATGAAAAAGACCAGTCTGTTCCGGAGAACTCGCTGCCGGCGTTTGAAAACGCCGTGAAAGCCGGATACGGCGTTGAACTGGACGTCCAATTGACAAAAGATAAGGTCGTTGTCGTCTTTCATGACGATGGTCTCAAACGCGCCTGCGGCGTCGATGCGCGAGTGGACGCCTATACGTTTGAAGAACTTCAAGCCTTCTCGCTTTTTGGAACAAACGAGCGTATACCGACGTTTACGGACGTTCTAAGCGTTCTGGATGGCAAGATCCCCGCGATTGTAGAACTTAAATCGGGCGGCGACTGGAAACGCCTGTGCGAGCTGACGTGGGAGCTGCTGAAAGAATACACCGGCGAGTATTGCGTGGAGAGCTTCCATCCACTGCTGGTGCGTTGGTTTTATAAAAACGCACCGCAGATTTTACGCGGGCAGCTGTCGGAAGCTTACCGCTATTCGAAAAACTCCATGCCGAAGTATCAGTCGATCATGATGAGTCGGCTGCTGACAAACGTTTTAACACACCCGCAATTCATTGCCTACCGAATCGGCCCGAAGTGTCTGTCCGTCCGAATCTGTGAAGCATTCGGCGCAATGAAGGTTGCATGGACAGCGAGAGAGCCGGCCGACCACGCGAAGCTGACGAAGATCAACGATTCGATCATTTTCGAGCATTATCGACCAGACACGCGGTATTAAAGCTGCGTTGTCTCATGTGCTGACGACACAGTTTTGAGAACATGACAAATAGTTGTCGGGTTCTCGATGGTAACATGTTGTTAGTTCATGAAAAGGAGCGCCATGATGGAACAAATTCGAGATTTTAAAAAAGAACAGAAAGATCTGTACCAACCGAAAACGGAACCGGTAATTGTTGATGTGCCGCAGATGACGTTCATCGCAGTCGACGGTGCTGGCGATCCGAACGAACCGGATGGAACATATACCGCCGCGATGCAAATTTTGTACGCATTGAGTTACACGATTAAGATGAGCGAAAAAAGCGGCCATGTCATCGATGGATTTTTTGCATATCGCGTGCCTCCGCTGGAAGGGCTCTGGCAAATGGCGGATGGTCGTCCCGGTGTTGATTACGGGAATAAAAGCGGATTCGTTTGGACATCCATGATTCGTCAGCCGGATTTTGTCGACGATGCGGTTTTTGGGTGGGCTTGCAAGGAAGTGGAGCGAAAGAAAGGACTCGATACGTCTCCGGCGAGATTGTTTTTGTATCATGAAGGTCTCTGCGCGCAATGTATGCACATCGGCCCATATGACGACGAACCGGTGACAATTGAAAAGCTGGACGGCTATGCGGTACAAAACGGGTACCGGATCGACATCGACAGTGAGCGGCGGCATCACGAAATCTACCTTGGCGATCCACGGAAAACAGCGCCGGAAAAATTGAAAACCGTATTGCGGCATCCAATCGCCAAACTGTAAAGAGTATCTTGAAATCAAAGCTTAATGATAAACAAAATCAAAAGCCTCCGCGTTTGCGGAGGCTTTTGATTGGGATGGGATGGGAGGTAATATTGGGGGTCTGTCAGTCTTTGTCCTTGCTCTGATGATAAGATAACGCAACCATGTGTATTCGCAATGGATAGAAAGTGAACTTCCTGTTACGGGCAAAATCGTCCGATTTTATGGTAGCTTTAAGGCTGGTTTCGGCGCGAATTTCGCAAGATTCAGCAACTTTGGGGTGTGCTGGGTTTTCCTGGTTTTGACATGGCAATTTGTATAAATTTTGGCAGAACGACAAAAGATGTCCGGTTTCGGACTGCTGCAATAGAAAAAACAATACTTTGGCACGTGTGATTTACGTCCTCCCTAAACAATATCCGACAAGCCGGATGAAAGTTTCTGATAAAGCTACCGACAACTTTTTGTCAAATTGGATCACAAAAAACGTCTTGCAATTTTTACTCGCATGTGTATAATAGTATGTGCACTCGGGGTTATAGCTCAGCTGGTCAGAGCGCTACGTTGACATCGTAGAGGTCGTTGGTTCGATCCCAACTAATCCCACCAATACGAGAGTGATCCTGCGGTGTTCGTTTGTTTCGGTTATAAACCCACAGAGTGACTTCGGGAGCGCGAGTTGAGAAGACAAGATCCGGCCCGTTAAGTGCGGGAAGTTCGCGTCAATCACAACGCACCCACCTGCCGAGAGGCGGGTATTATAGCAAGAACAGACGGCATCTCGGGATTCTCTTTATGCCATTGCGGAATTGTGTAATGGTAGCACCTACGACTCTGACTCGTATTGTCTAGGTTCGAATCCTAGTTCCGCAGCCAAAAAAAGCCCTGGATTCGGGCTTTTTTGTTTTTTGGCGGATTGTGTTCGACAAAAACGCTCAATCATAGAACGGCGACCCCGAACAGGAATCTACCGATGGAAACAAGTGTATTTTTAAAGGCGCTTTTCGTTCTTGCCGTAGTCTCAATACCGCGCAAATCAATATTATTATGCGATAGATATTGGCAACTGATCGCAGGCTCATAAAAACTATCAATGCTGTAGCATTGTTTTGGTCGATTGCAGAGCACCAATTGTGCTAAAGTAAATGTATAGTAATATTTTTATGGATAAGGAGACAACGCAAATGGGCAATCGTACGCTGACAATTGGGATGATCGGGCACAAATTTATGGGCAAGGCGCATAGCCACGCGATACGCGACGTCAATATGTTTTTTGATACCGGCGCAGATCTGCGCATGAAGACTATTTGCGGCACAAGTGAAAGCGTTGCGCGCTCTGCGGAACAATTTGGCTGGGAATCCTATGAAACCGATTGGAGAAAAGTGGTTGACGATCCGCAAATCGACATCATAGACATCTCCTCGCCGGGTGCTACGCATATGGAAATAGCGGTGGCGGCAGCGCAGGCCGGCAAGCATGTGATCTGCGAAAAGCCGCTGGCCATGACGGAAGAAGAAGCCGAACGGATGTATAACGCGGCAAAAAAGAGCGGCGTAAAAAACATGGTCAACTTTTGTTACAGGAGAGTCCCCGCTGTTACGCTGGCAAAACAATTGATAGACAGCGGGCGGATTGGAGAGATTTATCATTTTAGAGCGTCCTACCAACAGGATTGGGTGGATGCCGACAGCCCGTATGTATGGCGCTTCGATAAAAAGCTCGCCGGTGCGGGCTCAATGGCGGACAAAGGATCGCATATTATCGACCTTGCACAGTATCTGGTGGGTGAAATCGCAGAAGTCGCGGCAATGAGTGATATTTATATCAAACAACACAAGGACCCGATAACGAACGAAAACAAAAAAGTAACAACGGACGACGCCGCGATGTTCATTACGCGGTTTGAAGGCGGCGTGATGGGAACATTTGAAACGTCACGCGTTTCTGCCGGATATAAAAATGCACTCCGCTTTGAAGTGAACGGAAGCAAGGGCACCCTGCGTTTCGACTTGGAGCGGTTGAATGAGCTGGACGTCTATTTCGCAGAGCAGGATAAAACCACGCGGGGTTTTCGCACGATTGTCGTGACCGAGCCGCAGCATCCGTATATGGATCACTGGTGGCCGCAGGGACATACGATCGGCTGGGAGCACTCGTTTATCCACCAGTATTATGAATTCATTCGTGCAATTGTGGACGACACGGATGTGAAGCCGAATTTTTACGATGGGTTGGTCAACATGCGCGTGGTCGACGCTGTCGAACGGGCGGCAAATGAAAAGACATGGGTAACAATCCGGTGATTGCCAGAGCAATAAGCTAACGGCAATAAAACTGCCAATGCGGATGCGCGTACAATAGCAATGCGCTGTTCGACGGTAAACGTCACAAATAATTTGCTTTACAAACGGTATACTCCTGTGTTAGCGTATACAAGTATTATGATGCCTCGAACGTAAGCATGTATGCTTTAGGTTATTTAATAAATTCCGCTGTCTGTCGCATTGATGATACGCCCAGGCAAGAAATTATCACTTGCCGTACGGCTTGGAGCGTTCCGGCTCCAACGTATCAATAGCGAACAAACGACGGGGAAAATTGTTGAAAGACGATGCCCTGAACAGTCGGCATGGTCTTATTTTTATGGAATTACGGAACAGAAAGAAAGTAAAATGAATTATAAAGAACTGCTTTCCGCACAGATGCGGGAAACCCTGGATAAGGCAGGGTACCATGAACCAACGCCAATTCAGCAGAAAAGCCTTGAAGCGCTGCTCGATGGCAAAGACATGATCGGGATTGCGCAGACGGGCACCGGGAAAACGGCGGCTTTTGCAATACCGATTATCGAACGGATTGATCCGGAGAACCGCAAACCGCAGGCGCTGATTCTCTGCCCCACTCGGGAACTTGCGCTCCAGACCACAAGCGTATTTAAGATGCTGTCCAAACACAAAAAGATGCGAACCGTCAGCATTTACGGCGGCCAGTCGGCCAATATTCAGATTCAGGCGCTGCGCACCGGCGCGCAGGTCGTCGTTGGCACACCGGGCCGCGTAAAAGACCTGATTCAGCAGCATGCGTTAAAGCTAAAAAACATTCGCTGCGTCGTGCTGGACGAAGCGGACGAGATGCTGGATTACGGCTTCTTGCCGGATATTAAATCCATCCTTGCCCATGTGACCGCACCGCATCAAACGATGCTGTTCTCGGCAACGATGAGCAAGCAGATCGCATCCGTTGCCAACAATTATCTGAAGAATCCCGTCACCGTCGAAGTCGGCCAGCGTAACGAACCGACCAAGACCGTGCAGCAGCTTTGCGTCCATACGGCGGAAAGCGGGAAGCTTTTTACCGTCAACCAGCTGATGCTGCAGGCGTCTCCGCGGCTGACGCTGATTTTTTGCAACACGCGCCGCAGGGTGAAAACCCTGACCAAGAAGTTGACGGCACAGGGAATGGATGCTGCGTGCCTGCATGGCGATCTTTCGCAGAATCAGCGCAACAACATCATGCGTGCGTTCCGTTCCGGCAAGACGCCGGTGCTGATCGCAACGGACGTTGCCGCACGCGGGATCGATGTTGAAAACATTGACCTTGTTATCAACTATGACGTGCCGGACAAACCGGAATACTACGTCCACCGCATCGGCCGGACAGGTCGCGCGGGGAATGCGGGTCTTGCCTGTACGCTTGTCAGCGAACAGGACGTGCCGCGGCTGAAGACGATCAAGCGGCAGTACAATGTACTGATGGCACAATAACCAAAACAAATAAAGCAACACAAAAAAAGTTGGCCTAATCGGCCAACTTTTATTTATAAAGCCTCCCTATTCGCCGCGGGGCGGTTCGGCGCAAACATCTTTCGGCAGGCGCATCGTAAACTTGCTGCCAACACCCGGTTCGGATTCAAGATCGATCGTTCCGCCGATTTTTTCGAGATTTTCTTTTGCCACATACAGCCCGATGCCATCGCCTTGGGAATTCAGCGAATTTCTGCCCCGGTAATAAGCGTTAAAGACTTGCGATTGGTCTTCCTTTGCGATTCCCGATCCTGTGTCCTGAATGCTGACGGCCAATTCTTCGTCAATCAATTCATATGCTACGGTCACGC
This sequence comes from Christensenellaceae bacterium, assembly GCA_963665515.1. Lineage (GTDB taxonomy): Bacteria > Bacillota > Clostridia > Christensenellales > CAG-138 > UBA7703. The sequence goes on along the minus strand of OY762278.1, from coordinate 3,872,989 downwards.
TGCCGCCGGGCTCTGTGTATTTGTAGGCGTTTGTGAGTATATTGTACATTGCCTGACTCAATTTGTAGCGGTCTGTTTGCACGATTGCTTTACGATGCCCGGTCACTTGCAGTTGAATATGCTTTTTATCAAATTGCGCCTTCAGCCCGTCGACGATCTGTTTGATGAGCGCGGATATTTCAACGAATTCGATCTTTGTGCCGTCAACTTCCTTTTCCGCGTCAAGCAGCCCGCTCATGTTTGTTATGATCGACGAAAGATGACCAATCTGTGCCTCGCAGGTTGCTGTTTCTTCCGGCGTAAATTGAATAACGCCGTCCCGGAACCCTTCAAGGTGCGTCCGCAGTATCGTGAGTGGCGTTCGCGTCTGATGAACGAGTTCGTCGATCAATTTCTTCCGGCTGGTTTGTTTCAGCTTAAGGCGCGCCTGCAGCGTATCGAGGCTTTGCTGTATAGTTTCAATTTCTTTCACATGGGACCTAGGGGTATAGCTGTCGTGCCCAAGATCCACGTCGATCGCCTGCTGAGCAGTTACCATCAAGTCTCTGCTCATCTTTCGGCTAATGAAGAAGCCGAGTATAAACGTTAGCACGAAGACGATACCAAAGGACAACAAGCTGTTGACAATCAACGCAACCATGAATTGTCTCGTCGCAAGCGAATTCCCAGCGGAACTGTAGCGATTTACGATCAGTGTGCCGATGGTGACGCCATCTTTTACGATATCGATGGAATCCACTTCTTCAGTGGCATTTCCCATCATACGGTTCATTGTGCTGCTGCGCATCATACCCATCATCTGGAAGCCTTCGTCACCGACGACGGCAAGTAGATTGCCGTTCAAATCATATAGGCGGATGCGGTTGATCGGATCGCTTAAATGCGTTTCAAGCTGCATTTCAAGCTGTTTTTCCGTATAGTCATCGCTTGAAAGAGCTTCTGTTGAAAACGCAATCAGTTGGGTAATACGCTGACGATAGGTTTCCTTGGAGTATTCCACAAAATAGCGATTGATCAGCGTGCCCAATACAAAGGAATTGACGATAACCGACAGCGCCACCGATAGGATGAGTACAAGCATCCATTGCCGCCTGACCGTCATTGTTTTGTTCCTCCAAATTGATATCCCGCTCCGTATTTTGTAACAAGTACCCGCGGGTTTCGCGGGTCTTTCTCGATCTTTTGCCGGATTTTTTTAACATAACTGTCGATATTCCGGTCAAATCCTTCGTAATCGTCCCCGTATGCCTGCTCAATCAGCTGTTCACGGGACATCACCCTGCCCTGATTCCGAAACAGAGTGTGCAGCAACTGATACTCGGCGGTTGTAAGCGGGATTTCTTCATCCGCCCGGTACAGTTTCATGCTGCTGGTGTGCAGGCTTAAATCTGCGTAGCGATAGACGATTTCGTCCGTTTCATGATAGACCCTGAGCAGAAGTCTGTGGATCCTCAGCATCAACTCGTTTGCGCTGAACGGCTTTACCACATAATCGTCCACGCCGCTTCGAAAGCCTTTCACGCGGTCGACTTCGTCCTGCCGGGCGGTCAGCATAATGACGGGGATCTCGGATACTTTCCTGATTTCTTTCAGGACTTCGAATCCGTCGATCCCCGGCATCATGATATCCAGTAAAACGAGGTGGACGGTGTTCTCATTGAACGCGGCCAGAGCTTCAAACCCGTCGCATGCGCTTAAAACGTCGTATCCCTCTTTGAGAAGATACTTTTCGACGATGTTTCGAATCTCCGCCTGATCTTCAACGACCAACACCCGGTATTTCACCGTGCCACCTCGTTTCGATTTCATCTTGCGCCGGCGATTATTTGCCGACGACGTCCTTCATCTTAAGATAGTCTTCCTCGCTCAGCTCGCCTTTGATATAGCGAAGCTTCAGCGCTTCCAGCGCGTCGCTGGAGTGCACTTGACGCTTTTTCTTTGAGGACAGCACTACAATCAGCGTTACGGCGACGATCACCACAACCGCGGCAATCGCGAGCCAGCCCCAGGGATACATGAAACCATAGCCGCCGCAGAACCATCCGGGATTGTTAAAACCTCTTACAAACATCATTGTAACATACCTCCTTAATCATTTACGATCTTCAACATTTTTTTGTATTCTTCTTCGGTGATTTCACCGTTGACGAATCTCTTTTTCAAAACCTCCACCGGGTTTTCGCCGGACTTTGTGAAGTCACCAATGCGCTTGCCGGATTTCGCCAGCAGAGCATAAACGACAACACCGATCAATACCAGCCAAATGATAAACATGTCGTATTCCACCTTTCAGTTTTTAGTTCCAGTCGCGGTCATAGTAGCGCATCATGCCGCCGCGTCCATATCCGCCCTGATATTGTGTGTCAAACGTGCCGTAGCAGCCGCTTGAAAAACCGTAACCGTAATAACCTTCGCCACCGTCATAGTTTTCGAGCATTGCGTCGAGTTGTTCCAGCCTTAGTTGTCCCTGTTCTTCGGTCAGCAGCCCGTCCTGAACCAGCGTGTTGATGGTTTCTTTGCGAAGCGCAATCATCTGCTCAAACGATTCTTCCAGGTCTGCTTCCTGCTCATCCGTCAATTCCGGCACGGTTACAGCATACCCTCGATAATCGCGGACGTTTGCACTCGTCAGCGAGCCGGCGCGGAATGCCAACGCGACGATCGGAATGAGCAACAAAACGGCAATCAGTATAATCAGCCATGTTTTCTTCATGTTTCCCTCTCCTTTTCAAGATGTCCTTGATGTATTTTTAATATACCGGTCGAATATGATTGAATTATGATTGTGTGAATTTGTGTAATAAACATTTGAAAGTCGGACAAAGGGGGAAATAAAAAATCCCGTCCGGCTGGCGGACGAGATTCTTTGCAGTTTCTATGTTCTAAAAGGTTAGGCGGTCTTTCGTATTTGTGCAAGAGGCATACCGCCCATCATAAGTCCGAGCTCTTCCACGCTTGTTTCGGACGGCGTCACAATACCCATGACGCGACCTTCATACATGACAGCCACGCGGTCGGAGAGCTTCATGATCTCCTCAATCTCCGTTGAAATCAACAGCACGCCGATGCCGGAATCTCGCTGTTCCATAATTTTCTTATGGATGTATTCGATTGCGCCGACGTCCAGCCCACGCGTCGGGTGCATGGCGACCAAAAGGTCCGGATTGCGGCTGATTTCGCGCGCTATAATCACCTTTTGTTGATTTCCGCCGGAGAGGTTCTGCGCCTGCTCAAAGCGGCTTGGCGTCTTTACGCTGAAATCATGAATCAGACGGTTGCTGTATTCGTTGACTATTTTTTGATCGATCATGCCGAATTTGCCGAATTCAGGCCGGTAATAATCCTGAAGAATAAAGTTCTCCATCAACGTCATCGGCATAATCAATCCCGTATGCTGACGATCCTGCGGGATGTGCGATAAACCGCTGGACATGATCTTGCGCGTGCTGCATTTCAGGAGGTCGAGCTCTTTAAACCGGGCGGAACCGGACGTCGCCTTCTTCAAGCCTGTCAGACAGTCGACCAGCTCGCTCTGTCCGTTGCCGTCAACACCTGCGATGCCGAGAATTTCACCTGTGTGCACTTCCAGACAGACGTCGTCAAGATCCTTGGTTTTGCAGCCGTCCTTATCCAGCGACAGATGGCCGATAGAGAGCAGCACACTGCTGCTTTCCTGCGTTTTGCGATCGATGGACAAATCGATATCGCGTCCAACCATCAACCGCGCAAGATCACATGCCTCGCAATCTTTGATGTTATAGGTTCCGCAAACGCGCCCGAGACGGAGTACCGTGACCCGGTCGGAAATCTCCTTGACCTCGTTGAGCTTGTGGCTGATGAATAACACGGTAAATCCGTTGCTCGTCAGGCTCCGGATCATGTTGAACAGCTCTTCGGTCTCCTGGGGCGTCAACACCGCGGTCGGCTCGTCGAGAATCAGGATGCGTGCTCCGCGAAACAGCGCCTTTATGATCTCAACACGCTGGCGTTCGCCAACGGAGAGCTCGCAGACCCTTGCCATAGGATCGATGCTCATGTGATACTTTTCGGCGAGTTCGCGAATGTGGTTTGCCGCAGTCTTCAGGTCAAGCCGCATGCTGCCGCCGTCATGCGCGCCGATCAAACAGTTTTCCACCACGGTCATTGTCGGAATCAGCATGAAGTGCTGATGTACCATGCCGATACCGATTGCCATTGCGTCCCGCGCGGACGAAAACTCGACAGGCTTGCCTTCGATCAGGATTTCACCGGACGTCGGCCGGTATAACCCGCAAAGGCAGTTCATAAGCGTGGACTTTCCAGCTCCGTTTTCGCCAAGAAGGGCGTGTACCTCGCCTTTTTCCACCGTAAGACATACATCCGAATTCGCCACAACGCCGGGAAAGACCTTGCAGATGTTTTTCATTTCCAGAACAGTTGACATGTTAAAACCTCCTCAGCCTCTCTTGTAAACTCTGCCGAGTTCAGCGGGAGCGACGGCACTCCTTGCAAACGACGCGAGCACGACAATGGTCAGGATATACGGCAGCATCGTCAGGAACTGGTAGGGGATCTGCGAAGAAGATGCAAGCAGAACGTTTCCCGCAACAGTCCCTGCCATGAACACGATTGCCGCCAGCATGATACCGGAAGGCTTATAACGACCGAAGATGACCGCCGCGAGTGCAATGAATCCACGGCCGGAGACCATTTCTTCGGAAAAGAATTTTGTTAAGCCGGTCGACATAAATGCGCCGCCCATGGCGATGATCATACTACCGACAACGATGGAGAGATACTGCGTTTTGTAGACGTTGATGCCGAGCGTGTCCGCCGCGCGCGGATTCTCTCCAACCGCGCGCAGATTCAGACCGGACTGTGTGCGGAAGAGATAGTAGGAGATCACCGGCACCATTAAAAACGCGATGTACACAAGTGGCATCTGGCGAAAAAACGCTTCGCCGAAGAACGGAATGTCCGATAAAAACGGAATGCTCCAGTTCTCAAAAACATCGATCAACGGCACGTTTGCGCTGACGCCGAATAGAATGCGAAACAGTGTCGCGGACAGACCACTGCCGAGGATATTAATTGCTGCGCCGACCACAACCTGATTGGCACGCAGTGTTACCGTTAAAAACGCAAACAGCAGGCCGACCAGCGCGCCGGACGCCATGGCAAACAGCATGCCGAGCCAAACGCTGCCGGTATAATAGGAGCCGACAACGGCCATCAGCGTTGCAATCAGCATTGTGCCTTCCGCGCCGATGTTTAGGATGCCGGCAAGGTTCATCAGCAATAATCCGAGACCGGCCAGCAACAGCGGCGTTGCCAGGCGAATATCCGTTGCGGCCCAGCCGGCGAATGTCGATAAGAATTCCATAAAACTACGCCTCCTTGCTTTGCTGCAACTTTTTCAGCCGATGTTCGTTCCAGATTTCCAGAACCATCTGGCTTGCGACAACGGCAATGATAACGAACGCCTGAATGACACTGACGATCGCGTCCGGCACCTGTGCGCGCATCTGCATGCGGTTTCCGCCGGAACGGAACGCACCAAAGAGCAGTGCGCCGACAACGATGCCAAGCGGCGAATTCATGCCGATCAACGCAACGGCGATGCCGTCGAATCCGTAACCGGGCGAAAAGGACGCGTATAGACGGCCCTGCACGCCGAGCACTTCACAAACGCCCGCAAGACCGGCCAGTCCGCCGGCAAGAAACGTAACCAGCAGGATGTTGCGCTTTGTGTTGATGCCAGAATATGCGGCGGCCTGCAGGTTATAGCCGGAAACGCGGACCTCATAACCTTTTTTGCTCTTCCATAAGAACAGCCAGAATAAAAAGATAAACACCAGTGCCAGTATAAAGCCCCAGTGCGAGCGTGTGCCGGAAATCAACGTGCCGAGGCGGGCGCTGTCCAAAACAGGACTGGATTGCCCCGTCACCGTTCCCGGAGGCTCCAGCATCGGACCGCCGGTTACCATGTATTCGATTAAAAAGATCGCAACGGTGTTGAGCATGACCGTTACGATGATTTCACTTGCGCCGAACCAAACTTTCAGCGCGCCTGCAATCAGGCACCAGAGGCCACCGCCGATAAAGCCGAGAACAACGCAAAGCAAAACGTGCAAAACCGGCGGAAGGCCGGTCACGTTGATGCCTGCGTATGCCGCGAACATTGCGCCGATATACATCTGTCCTTCCATGCCGAGATTGGTCAGCCCGCAGCGGTTGGCGATTGCATAGCTCATGCCGGTGAATAGTAAGGGCGTCATTTTCACCAGTGTTTCGCCGATTGAATTTTTACTTCCAAAAGATCCCTCGATTAAAGCGGAAAACGCTTTCAGCGGGCTGATGTTCATCAAAGCGATGAGACCCATGCCCAACAAAAGCGCAATCACAATAGCCGACACCGAAACCAGAGCCTGCCGCGCCACATCGGCCGATGCGGTTCGAAACTTTACCGTATCAACTTTCTTCATGTCTTCTCGCAATCTCTCCGTGCTAGGAAACGGAGGCACATAATGAAATCTGGACGCATGGATTCATGCGCCCAGACAAGGGTGAGTGGATTAATATTGGCCTTCGTAATCGCCTGCGAACAGCTTGGCGATGAACGCGTCGATGGCCTCAACCTTTTCGGCGGGGAGTTTCTCGTCCCACCCGTGCCAGTCGGAAACGACCGTGCCGTTTTCGGTCAGCTCATATGCGACTTTGCCGCTTTTCCAGTTGCCGGCGATCATCTGCTCAAATACGTTCATGTAGATGTAGCTGAAGTTTCTCATGACGCTCAGCACGACTGCATCGGGAGCGATCTCATACTGGTCGCTGTTAAAGCCAAGCGCATACACGCCCGCATCTTCTGCCGCCCAGAGGCAACCAAGCTGCGCGCTGTTTGCGGAAGCGCAAATCACGTCATAACCCTGCGCAATGAAAGCGTTGGCGGCTTCGCGTGCCATATCCTGATCCGTCAGGGTGCCGATGTATTCCGTGGTCGCCGTGGCGTCCGGATTGGTGAGCGCGACGCCCGCGGCAATGCCGCTGACAATGTCCGCGATGGCCGGAATGTCCATGCCGCCGAGGAATACGACTTTGTCGGTATCGGTCAGAATGCCCATGATACCGCCGATTGCAACACCCATGCCGACCGGGCCGACATACGCCAGGTTGTCGATATCCAGCAGGTTTGCATCGGAAGAACCATCAATTTTAAATCCATACGAGAGGCAGAACTTTGTATCCGGATAGTTCGGCGCGATTTCCGTAATAGCGGACTCAAACTGCGCACCATGGACAATGACCATGTCGTAACCATCTTCGCCATACATATTGAGGAACTCGCCCATATCGGAAACTGCGATGTTCTCAACATATTCAGCCGTGCAGCCGTATGTTTCGCCGATATTCTGGACGGCTTCGTAGCAAATGTAGTTCCAGCCGTTATCGGTGATCGTTCCGGGCAGAAGAGCGACGACGCGGATGTCGGAATAGTCGGCGGCTTCGTCGGTCGCTTCGGTCGTATCAGCGGGGGCTTCCGCTGCCGTTTCGGTCTCTGCGGCGGTTTCGGTTGTGGCTTCCTGCGATGCGGCACAGCCGAAGGCGGAGAATGCCATTGCCAGGACCAGTAACCATGCTAATAGTTTTTTCATTCGTTGCGTTCCTCCAATAAATCTGTATTTGCGAAAAAGGCTTGCAGTTCAGCAAACGCTTCCAGCCAAAATGGATAACCGGTTTTGTCATTTTCAACTGTATGGACAAATGTAATAAACCGTGGTTTCGGTGATGTGTGCTACACCTTGCCGATTGGAGCTCGACGGAATGCAACAATATAAACAAGCTCATTATATGGACAAGAAAGCACACTGTCAATTTGCGAAAAATATAATATATTATTTAAGAATTCCATTCGACGGTCAAAATGCAGCGGGAAATGCATAAGAATTGAGAATTCGAATGAATTATACTAAAAAATGCAAGAATCGAATAATGACATTGCAATAAGAGACAAAATACGGAATAAGAATTCCGCAATATGGAACGACAATGCTTGCTTCAATCGTGTACATGCGATACGCTTGCTATCAGTAAGTCCAGTCTCCTTGGGGGAATACTGCTTGTTTTAAGCACGAATGAGCCATGAAAGGAAAAAAACACGCCGAAAATGAAAAAGAAGGATTTCCTACTGATAATTGCAATCATTTTTGTTGCAACAAGCCTGCGAGCGCCGATTACGGCAGTGGGTCCGCTGATTGCAAGCATGAAATTAAGCTATCCGTATCAGAACGGCGTGTTTGGTTTGCTTACGACGATACCCTTGATTATGTTTGCAGTCTTCGCGCCGCTTTCAAGCATAATCAGCCGCCGTTTTGGTGTGGGTAAAACTATGTTTTTCAGTCTTGTGATCGCTGCGGAAGGCATCATTCTGCGTTCGTTTACAGGTGTTGCAGGACTATTTATTGGAACGGTGTTCCTTGGCAGCGGCATTGCGTTTGGTAACGTTTTAATTCCGGGAATCATAAAAGCACGTTTTCCAAATCGTGTTGAAACGGTAACAAGTGTCTTTACCATTTCCATGTCCGCGTTTGCGGCGACAGCATCCGCTACTAGCTATCCGCTTTCGCAGGTGGCAGGATTTGGATGGAAGAATGCACTCGCCGTTTGGCTTATGCTGCTGATACTTGCGCTGATTGCCTGGTGGCCACAGCGGAAGCTGATAATTCCCACCCCGACTGATGCGCCTGAAATTAAGCAGGATCGTCCGGTCTACCGTTCCTCTCTGGCGTGGTGGCTGGCGATTTTGATGGGTGCACAATCCTGTCTGTTTTACTTTTTCACGGCATGGCTTCCGACGATATTGCAGGCCAAGGGACTGACGCCGACGGCCGCAGGATATGTTACGTTCTCATTCCAATTGATGACGATTCCCGCATCGTTTATCGTTCCTGCGGTGGCCGTTCGCCTTAAGGATCAAAAGGGGATGACGACGATCATTGCCGCAGTTTATGCGGTTTCGGTCGGGCTGTTTTTCTTTGTAAAGGCAAAGGCACTGCTGACGATTGCGTCCATGATTTGCGGCCTTTGCACCGGCTCCTGCTTCAGCCTTTGCATGCTGCTGCTTGGTTTGCGCACAAGGAACGCAGACCGCGCAACGAGTCTCTCCGGCATGGTGCAATCGGTTGGGTATGCAATGGGTGCGCTGGGCCCGTTTCTTGCCGGATGGCTAAGGGATTTTACGGGTGGATGGAATGCAGCCATTGCGTTTGCAATATTGATGACGGTGTTTGTTTTTGTGTCCGGGCGCAAAGCGGGAGCCAATGAGTACGTTTAAAACTTAATATTAAAGAAAGAATTCGTTTAGGACGCAAATGTTCCAAATAACAAACCTATTATTCCATAATACGGAACGAAAAGCGTTGCCGTTTTCCCTCTGTCCGATATACTGAAAATGGATACCGGTTATTAAGCGTTTCAACTTTGTATGGATCAACTCGGAAAGAAAGGATAAAAGAGGAATATGCTACTGATTAAAAACGCCAACATTTTGGGGCATAGACAAATCGAAGATATTCTGATTGGAGACGACGGACGATATATTGAAATTCGTGCAGGGATTGACCAGAGCAGCACACCTGATGCAGAGGTGATCGATGCGAAGAAAATGCTTGTTGCACCAACGTTTATCAATACGCACATGCATTTTGATAAAGCGTATACGGCACTTGAAGGACGTGAAACGACGGCGGAGACGCTGGAAGACTCCATTCACATCATGCATGATATCAAGCGCCACTATACGGTGGAAGATGTAAAGGAACGTGCGGTACGCGCGATTCGCGAATGTGTGATGTACGGCACAACAAAGCTGCGCACAAATGTCGATATCGACAACATGGCAAACCTTGTCGGACTGGAAGGCGTACTTGCGGCAAAAGAAGCGACAAAGGATATCTGCGATTTGCAGGTTGTCGCGTTCCCGCAGGAAGGTATTTTTTGCAACGCTGGTACGGAAAAACTCATGTGGAAAGCGATGGAGATGGGCGCGGACGTAGCCGGCGGCATGCCGGCCGCGGAGTGGCTGGACGAACATAAACTTCGCCATGTGGATCTTGTGTTTGAAATCGCCGAGAAATATGGCTGCCTGATCGATATGCACATTGACCAATCGAAAGATATGTTCGATCGTTCGCTGGAGTATACTGCCTGGCGGACGCTGCAAAAAGGTTGGGGCGGACGTGTTACGGGCGGACATTGCACCTCGATAACGTATCAGAATCAGTCCCACGCCGTAAAGGTGATGAAGCTGCTAAAAGAAGCGGACGTCAACGTATGCACCAACACGCAGGTTCTGGCGATCATGGGAATCGATGCGGAGCCCCGCACCCGCGGCGTAACGCGCATCCGCGAGATGGTCGATATGGGCATCAACGTCGCGACTGCACAGGATACGATCTGTGACGGGTTCCACCTGTATGGAACCGGCGATCCGCTCGATTATGGTCTGGTCGGGGCATACACGGCGCAATATAACACGCCGGAAACGGCGAAAATCATGTTTGATATGCTCACGAAGAACAGCGCGCGCATCTTTGATCCGGACGGTGCATACGGCATCGAACCCGGCAATGCTGCGGATCTGAATATTATTGACGCCGACAATGTGCAGGAAGCGCTGCGCACGCGCGCATCCCGCCCATATGTCATTCGCAACGGAAAAGTGATCGCATCCTTTGTAAAAACCGCGACGCTGTTGTAAAATGAGATAAATTCGTGCTTGTCTGCCGACGGGCGGGCGTTTGAACCGTAGGCAGTGCAGCGGACAGGAGACCGGCATGCCTTCGACAAACAACGAAGTAAAGTCCGTCGAAAAAACGATTCGACTGATCAATGTACTCGCCGAGGCGAAGCGACCGCTTTCGCTGCAAGAGCTTTCCCAGAGGACGGGATACGCAAAGAGTACGGCTCATCGGCTGCTTTCAACTCTTCGCACGCACGATATCGTCGAGCAGTCCACGCTTGACGGGCGGTATCTGCTGGGCATTCGACTGTTTGAGCTCGGCTGTGTCATCAGCAGCAACTGGGACGTGGCGGAAATTGCAAAGCCGTATATGCAGCGCATCTCCAATGAGCTCGGCGAGTCGGTCTGTTTGGCCATGTTAAGCCGCGGCGAGGTGCTGATCATCAGCTTCCTTGAGTCGACAAGCGCGTTTCATGTGGTCTCCAAAGAAGGAACGAAACTTCCGGTGCATTGTACCGTGCAGGGCAAAGTACTGCTTGCCTATATGCCGAGCGTGCAGGTTAAGCACATTTTAAAAGAACACGGCATGCAGATTTACACGCCGAATACGATTCACACATACGATGCGTTCGAACAAGAGCTGGAAATCACGCGTGAGCGGGGATATGCAATCGACAACAGTGAGTTTCATGTCGGCTTGCACTCCATAGCGGCGCCAATCTATGATGTTACAAAAGAGCCCTGCTACTCGTTTTCTGTTGTCAGCATGTTTCATCCGACGGAATCAAAGGAATTCCAACGTGCAAAAGAGTTGGTTTTGGATGCGGCAAAGGACATATCCCGTGCACTCGGATATCGGTCGGCACGGTGAAGATGAAGGCCTTCAATTCATAATCGGAACAATATAAACAGCAAAGAAGCCCCGCTACGGGGCTTCTTTACTTGTCCGGCAACTGTTCGGCTTTCAGTTTTCCGGCACTAGAGCGGAGGTCTCTATGGAAAAGCCCAAATTTACAATTCGGCGGCTGCCGGGTTGCGAAAGACAGACCGTCGCATCATAAATCCCTGGGCTAGGGGCTTACTCTCCGAATCCGGAATTGATTAAAGCGACCAGTCCTTCGACTGCGGCTGCTTCGTCTTCGCCTTCGGCAGAGATTTCAACATTTGTGCCGGGGCCCATGCCTTCGCTAAGAATGCGGACGATCGACTTAGCATTGACCGCAACGGCGCTTTCATCGCTTAGGTTGCGAATCGTAATTTTTGAAGCGTACTTCTTTGCTTCCGTAACAAAGTCGGAAGCCGGACGGGCGTGGAGTCCGGTTTGGTTAATGACCGTTGTTTGCTGCGTGTACATGACATCCTCCTGTATTGGGGTTCGTGCGGATTAAATTTTAGTTACCCGTTACGTTTTTTCAATTCTTCCGGAATGGGCGCGGTGCCCTGACCGACGTATTTGTAGACGTCGATCGACTGCTGAATCTGCGCCTCGTTCATTTGCTTTACCGGCCCGACGGCGCGGGCGGCAAGATAGCACTTGGCGGCTTCTTCCGTATAAACGGCTGCGTTAAGCGCCTGCTTCAGGGATGTGCCGACCGCCATTACGCCGTGATTGCCAAGGATAACGACGCGGCCTTTGCCAAGATAGTTGATCGTATCGACGCCCATCTCAACACTGCCTGCCGCGCTGAGCGGTGCGACTTTTACATGTCCGCCAGCGGCGTTGCCCAACGTTGTAAGATTGATATGGAATTCGTCCTCGATTAGCCCGATGGCCGTTGCATACGGCTGATGGGTGTGGATGACGGCGTTCAGATCGGGACGCTTCTTAAAGATATAGAGACTTGCCTCGGTATCGGAGGAAGGCTTTTTTGTTCCTTCAATGATATTGCCGTCGATATCCATGACGACGATGTCGTCTTCCACCATGTGCTCGTAAATCATGCCGGACGGTGTAACGAGGATTTCACCCGACGGCATGCGGAGGCTGACATTGCCACCCGCAAGCGCGACAAGCTGGTAGCGGTCAAGCAGGATACCAGTTTTAATGACTTCAGCTTTTTCTTTTTCAAACACGGCGTTTTTCCTTTCTTATACGGCGGAATAATCTTCGAAGCGAACTTCGGCAAGGTCTTCTTCCTTGATGTTGAACTGCGTACCCATGACGTGCTCCACGGCATGGATGAGAGACATTGCGTCGAGTCCGTATTTCTTCATCAAATACATCTTTGATGCGCCGTGCGTATAGCCATTGATGCCGACGCGGGCGAGTTTTGTGTTCAAACCGTTGTCCGCAATCACTTCTGCAACAGCTGTGCCGAGGCCACCGGTAACCAAATGGTTTTCAATGGTGACGGCGCCATATTTTACTTTGCCAAGCGCTTCCGTGACAGTCGGGTCTGTAAACGGCTTGATGGTGGAAACGTGCAGATGTTGGATGGACACGCCTTTTTCATGTAAAACTGCGGTAGCGCGCATGGCTTCTTCTGTGCAGATGCTGGAAGAAAGAATCGCGATATCGCTGCCTTCGGAAAGCGTACGTGCGCGGTTAAAAACCATCTTCTCTTCGGCGGGGAAGAGCCGCGGAACCTCCTTGCGCAGCATGCGAATGAACACCGGGCCGCCGACTTCGTAACCAAGGTCCAGAACGGACTCGATATCCGTTGCATCGCCGACGTCGAAGATCGTCATGTTCGGTATGGCGCGAAGCGTCGCGATATCGTTGACCGCCTGGTGCGTAACACCGCCGGGCGTCATGATGCCGGGCAAAAAGCCGACAAACGTAACAGGCAGGTTGCCATAGGCGACGGACATTTCAAGCTGATCGAGAACACGCCGGTAGAGGAATACGCCGAAGGTGTGGAGATAGGGAAGGAATCCTTCGCGCGCAAGACCGGCAGCCCAACTGACCATGTTCTGCTCGGCAATGCCCATGGAAAAGTAACGCTCCGGGATCATTTGATGAAAGTCTTTAACTTCACATGACGTGCCAAGGTCTGCGGAAAGCACAACGGCGTTTGTATGCTCCTTGGCGAAGCGCACCATGTTCTTTGAATGCGTATTGACTTCTATTTTCATTTTACTTGTCCTCCTGTTCGCCCATTGTGCGATAGAAATCGCGGAACGCATCGACTTCGTCTGCGCCGATTCGCACAAAATGCATGTACGGAAGACGACGCTCAAGAAGCGGGATTCCGTGCGCGCCGCATGTTTTGCAGAGCACGACCAGCGGCCCGCCGGCATGCGGCAGTTTGGAAGCGGCAATCAACTGTTCTACGTCGTGCCCGTCGATTGTGACGACCGTGCATCCGAAAGAACGGAAGCGTTCGTTCAGGGCACCCATATCCATAACTTCGTCCGTGCTGCCTTCAACCTGCTGGCCGTTTACATCGATATAGATGACCAGATTGTCGAGATGGTAGAAATAAGAAGCCTGCATCGCTTCCCAAACCTGTCCTTCCTGAACTTCACCGTCCGAGAGTAGGACATAAACTTTACCGGCGTCACCCTTGAGTTTGCGGGCGTGCGCCGTGCCGCAGGCCATTGAAATTGTTTGACCAAGCGATCCCGCGGTGCACTCAAATCCCGGCGAGTGCTCGGCGCCGATCATCTCCATATTCCAGCCGTCAATGTTAAATTTTTCGATTGCGTCGTAGGAAATACGTCCGCATTCGGCCAGTGCACAGTATACGACGGACGCATAATGTGCAGGCGAGATGAAAAAGCGGTCTTTTTCGGGGAGCGGAGCACCGTGATACAGCGATCCTTTCGGATAGTCCATATTATCGGGCCCCGGCACGCCGGGGAATGGAAGTGCGTCCATAGATCCTAAGCTTGGGCCGAGGTTTAGGATGCCCATATATAAAGAAGAAAGAATTTCCGCACTTGAGCATGCCTGCGCGAGATAACAGCCGCCACGATCTAAAGCAATCTTTAAAATATGCTTGCGGATATTGGTGGCGCCCGTTTCAATCTGTTTGGTTGTGTACTCTGAAGAACTCATGAAGTTGATACCCCTTTCTGTAACCGAACAATCATGGAAAAGAAAAAATGTGCAATAAAGTGGACAAATATTCATATGTGAGATTACAAAAATATTATTTCACCTTGTTATTGGTTTGTCAAGAGATTGCAGGTAATCTGCGAAATAATTTGCAAAACTGGCACAAATACAAAAGTTACGCTTAAATATGAAAAAAACTTGACTTTTTTAGTATGCCAAGATATATTAAAAGCAATCAAAACAAATCAGCAGCTAGTTGCACAAATATTCATTCAGAAGCACAATAATTCATAGAGGGTGATCATTTGAAAGCAGTCGTTAAAGTAGAAAAAGATTATGACCATATGGTATATAAGGATGTTCCGGAGCCGACGGCTACGGGCGACCTTGTTAAAATAAGAATTGCGTATTCGGGTGTTTGCGGGACGGACCTGCATGCATTCAAGGGCACCTATTCAAGCACAAACCCCCCGGTGATACTGGGACATGAGTTTTCCGGTATTGTTACGGAAGTCGGACCCGACGTAAAAGAAATTCAAGTTGGAGACCGCGTAACAAGCGAAACGACGTTTGCAACGTGTATGGAATGCCCGTATTGTTTGTCGGGCGATCTCAATCTATGCTCCAACCGCAGAGGCATTGGAACGCAGGAAAATGGCAGCATGGCGGAATATGTGGTCAGCCATGAAAACCGCATACATAAACTGCCGGCGAATGTCGACTATCTTTCTGCGAGCCTGTCGGAACCACTCGCCTGCGCGGTGCATTCCGTTATAGAGAAGGGCGAGATTCAAAAAGGCGAGACTGTTTGTGTATTTGGTGCTGGCGCAATTGGTCAGATGGTGGCGCAGGTTGCAAAAGCCTGCGGGGCAGCCGTGATCATTGCAGGTATTAAAACCGATGAAGAGCGCCTCGAAATTGCGCGCAAAAATGGAGCCGACCGCACGGTCGACCAACAAAGTGAAGATTTATTAGCTGTTATAAAAGAAATGACAAATGGCATCGGCGTGGACGCGGCGTTTGAATGCTCCGGCGCGGTGCCCGCCGTCAATAAGGCGCTTGAAGTTGTAAAGAGAAAAGGCCGGGTTATTCAGATGGGCGTTTTTCCGAAGGCACGCGAAGAAATTGCCACGGACTTGATTCTCCATCGGGAGATTGTCTATGTCGGTTCGCGGAGTCAGAAACCGACATCCTGGAAAATCGCAATTGATCTCATGCGTCAGGGAACTGTTGTTCCGGCAAAGATCGTAACGAATATCGTGCCGCTCGCACAGTGGCGCGACGCATTCGACACCGCGTTCCGCGGGGAAGGATGCAAAATGGTAATCCACTGTAACGAAGACCTGAAATAATTCGGATTCTTGGCTTTATGCTCCAACTTCCGCAATAAGGGAGTTGGCGAGTTCTTCATCAACGATCAGTACGTTGATGTACGTTGCACGTACGGCGGCAAGCACGGCGCGCGTCATAATTGCGCCGGTGCACATGCCAACGGAAAGCTTTGGCGAACCTAGCGCACTCAGTGGCGCGGAGACGGGGAAGCACCCTTCAACACGAATTTCGTTTCCATCAATGTCGTAATGCCTGGCGAGCAGGTGACCGACAGCTCCGAGGTCAATGATAGCCTGACGCTGTTTCTCGTTCAGGTGACCTGTCCTAACCAATGCGGTACTGTCGTCAAACATCGTACCGATGCCGGTAAACACAACGTCCGTATGATTGGCATGTTCAATTGCATTGCGAATCTGCGGTTCGGCGAGCAAATACTCATACACGGACTCGTTGGAAACGTAAACCGGAGCGTAAATGTTCGAATACGTACCATTCAATTTTCGTGAAAGGCGGATTGCGATTTCAATTCCGTCCTCAACAGGGTTTCCGGTCCCCAGGCAGCCGACCATCTGGGAAATGCTGACGCCGTAGTACTGGAACGGTTCTATCATGTCCACAAAGGACTGCGTGGCTCGACCCCAGGTGATTCCAACATTCTGGCTGTTTTCCAAAACGGCCGACAGTAATTTTGCCGCGGTACTGCCGCAGCGCACGAAAGATTCGCTGCGGGTATACTTGCCGGAAAAGACAATTGCGTCCCGCAGACCGAGGGCTGTACGCAGTTTATATGAAAGGTCGGCGTTGCTCTTCAACGGATTATGGACGATAATTTCAACGATCCCGGCGTCACGCGCTTCGTCCAGCATTCTCGAAATGGAGGAACGGGAAACGCCGAGGATATCGGAAATATCATTCTGGCTAAGTTGCTGCTCATAATACAATTCGGCAACACGGATTAACATTTCGTTCTTGGTGCCCATAGGGTTACCCCCTTGTTGATCGATATTTTTTATTATACTTGCCAGAATCAAAGGATGCAATAAACGGAAACAAAGGAGAAATTCAACTATGGACATCGTAAATAAGGATTTGATCGCGTATGGCATTGACGCCACCGATTCCGAAGATGCGATTCGGCAGGCCGCCGCTCTGCTTGAAAAAGGCGGCTATGTGAAAGAAAGCTATGTTGGCGCTGTTTTGGAGCGCGAGAAAGTCTATCCGACCGGTTTGCATTTGGATGGAATCGATATCGCTATGCCGCACACCATGCCGGAGCATGTGAACAAAGCGGCAATGTGCATTGTGAAGTTGAAAAAACCGGTGCGCTTTCAGCATATGGCGGAACCTGAAATCGATGTTGACGCCGTCATGCTGTTCATGATGGCGATCGAAGACCCACAGGAGCAACTTTCAAATCTAAAAACGATTATGCGTATGTTTACCAATCAGGAAGCGGTTTCGGCTTTTGTATGCGCTGCCAGTCGTGAAGAACTCATCGCGGCAGCTGAAGCGTATTTAAAATAATAAAAAAAGGAGCGTAGGATCTATGAAAACGGCAAAAGCACTGTGCATCTGCGGCTCAGGTGTAGTCAGCTCGTCAATGGTTGCGATGAAGTTAAGGGATTTGATGAGCGAGCGCGGATACGACGTATCTACTGTTGAGACGAATCCCCCGGGAATCGATTTGGCATTGGAAGGAGGTAATTTCGACTTTATTCTTTGTGTCAGCCCCGTCTATGAGGACTACGACATCCCGAAGGTAAGTGGCATTGGCCTGCTGACGGGTCTGAGCGAAGAGCAAGTAATCGACGAATGTGTTGCTGTCCTCGAAAAAAGAGGTTAAAGAACTTGTTGGTTCAATAGCAAGCTCGTACACGTTGTAACGATGGACTTCAAAAAAACGATATGTGGAGGTAACGAAATTGACACAATTTTTTAACACGTTGAGTACGGTGTTTGGCACGCTGGGCGCAGCCGTATTCGTACCGGTCATCCTTTTCATCATCGCTATCGCGATGGGCGTAAAAGGAAAAAAAGCTTTTAAATCGGCATTGCTGTGTGCAGTCGGTTTAACAGGCTTCAACCTGGTTATCGGAAGCTATGGCGGGATCATTGCACCGGTCGTTAACCAGATGGTAACGAATGCGGGCGTTAACCTGCCCGTTCTTGACACCGGTTGGCAATCCACGTCCGTCATTGCGTATTCAACGACGGTCGGCGTCGTATTTATCGGCGTGGCGATTGTGCTGCAGTTGGTCCTGTTCTTCACCAAATGGACGAACGTATTCATGGCTTCCGACCTGTGGAACAACTACTCCTTCATGGTATGGGGTTCCCTGATTTTCGCCATCACCGGCCAGATGTGGCTTGCAATGGCGCTCATGATCGTTCAGCTGCTCTACATTCTGCTGTTTAGTGAAATGGCGGCAAAACGCTGGTCTACGTACTATCAATACCCGAATTGTTGTATGACGGCGCCGCATCACTTGGAATCCCTGCCGTTTGCGGTCATCATGAACTGGCTGCTCGGCAAGATCGGCTTTAACAAGATCAAGTTGAATGCAAAAGAACTGCAAAAGAAGTTCGGCCTCTTTGGCGAACCGATGTTCATCGGCCTTGTTGTTGGTTTTCTCATTGCGATCATCGGTTACTATAACACGCTGAACACACTGGCGAGCTGGGGCATCATCTTCTCGTCTGCAATCTCGACTGCGGCTGTTATGGCTGTTTTCCCGAGAGTTGCTTCCATCTTTGCTTCTGCTTTCACCTCGCTGACGGATGCTTACAAGTCGCGTGCCGCCAAGAGCGGCGAAGGTCGCGTGTGGTACCTCTCCATCAACGATGCGGCAGGATACGGCGAACCCAACACACTGGTTACCGGTATCATCCTCATGCCGATCATGCTTGGCCTTGCGTTCATTCTGCCCGGCAACCAACTGCTGCCGATGCTGGACCTTGTTGCCTTGCCGTACATGGTTGAGGTGTTCGTTGCGGTTTCGAATGGCAACATCGCCAAGAGCGTTGTCACCGGTGCGATTTGGTTCTCCCTTGGTATGATCATCGCATCCGCACTTGCTCCCGCCTTTACGGAAGTTGCACTCGGCGCAGGCTTCGTGCTTGAACAGAGCGGCGTATACATCATGTCCTTCGGCATCATGTGCCACCCGCTGCTGGCCGGTCTCTTCTATGCATTCCTGAGCAAAAACGTATTCATCATAGGTGCGGTCCTTGTCTTGTACTTCGTGCTCTACTTCTGGTACAAGAAGAACAAGGTCAAGTTCACCGACTTCATGGAGAAGAGCGCAGGCGTGGCAATCGAGGCAACCGCGGCGCAATAACCTGCTGTATTGCTTACAGCTTCCACGTTACAACTAAGGGCAGGTACAAGCCGGTCCGCCGTGCCCGCCGGGCACGGCAACCGGCTTGTACTGTAAATCTGGAAAGAATGATAGAATAGGATATGTACTATGGGACCATTTGTAGAAAACAGTAACTATCGTGCAGTCGTGGTAGGAGACGTCTTTGTTTCACCCGACACGATGGAGCAGGCCCTCAAAGGAAGCAGTCTGGGCACAAGTGAAATTAAAAAACTGTTCTGGGGTCCGCAGGACAAAGACCTGTTTACAAAAAGACAGATTAACATTGAAAGACACGGACCGGATGCGGAAGCGTATGCCGAAGGATTGGATGACGCAATTGAGAATGCGGAAATTCTCATGGTGCACTTTTGTCCTATTCCCGGCAAACTGATTGAAAAAGCAAAACATTTAAAAATTATATTGACAAGCCGTGGCGGGCTTGAGAACATTGATGTGAAGAGCGCGAGCAAACGGAACATTCCGGTCGTCAATGTCATTCGAAACGCCGAGCCGGTGGCGGATTTCGCACTTGGAATGATCCTGGACGTTACGCGCAACATAACATCGTCCTGCCGCCGACTATTTGAAAAAGGCGAGTGGGCGAAAACATTCCCAAATTCCCCATATGTTACGACTTTAAACAGCCTTACGATAGGATTTGTCGGGCTTGGTAACGTCGGCATTGCACTGGCGACACGGTTGCATGCGCTTGGCGTTTCCATGATCGGGTTTGACGACTACGTATCCCGGGAAAGACTGGAAAAGAACGGATTGGGTGCGATCGAGATGGTCGCTACCATGGATGAAGTATTTGAGCGCGCGGATTTGATTACGTTGCACCTGCGGCTTACGGATGAAAACGTAGGCTGCATCAACAAAAGCTGCTTCGGACGCATGAAGAAAAGCGCATATTTTTTAAACACGGCGCGCGGCGGACTCGTAAACGAGCAAGACCTGATCGACGTGCTGGAAAGTCATTCCATTGCCGGCGCCGCATTGGACGTTTTTGAAGCGGAACCGCTACCCGCAAGCAGTCGATTGCTGAAATTGGACAATGTTCTTATTACCTCGCACATTGCAGGTATGACGGTTGACGCAATCCCGATGTCGCCTTTTATGCTGACAAACGCTGTCGATAAAATCGTGAAAAACGGACTCACGGAGCGAATTGTAAATTATTCAGATATCAAAGGAGCACTGAACGAACAATGAAATTGGAACAAGAACGTAAGCAAGTTATTGAATACGGGAAAAAGCTGATTGAAAACGGCTTAACGGTTGGTACCTTTGGCAATGTCAGCGTTTATAATCGCGAAGAGAACCTGATGGCGATCAGCCCGAGTGGTATGGATTATTATAAAATCACCCCGGCGGACGTCGTTGTTATGACGCCGGACGGAGAAAAGGTAGAAGGCGATTGCAAACCTTCAAGCGAAGTCGACATGCATCGGATTTTCTACCAAAAGCGACCGGAAGTCGGCGCGGTCATCCATACGCACTCGACCTTTGCAACGACGCTTGCCTGCATGCATAAGAGCGTCCCGCCGATCCATTATCTCGTTGCATATTCGGGGCGGAAAGTGCCCTGCATCCCATATGTGCAGTTTGGTACATATGAACTGGCACAGACGGCATTCGATGCGATGGCGCCGGACGGTTACTCTTGCATCCTTGGCAATCACGGGTTGCTTTCCGTCGGCGGAAACATCGGTTATGCTTTTGACGTTGCGCAGCAAATCGAATTCCTCTGCGAACTGTACTATCGAACCCTGCTTGCAGGCGGCCCAACGCTGATGAAGGACGAAGATATCGACGCTGTTATAAAGCAGTTTGAGCATTACAGACAGCGATAAATCATTCAAAGGGAGATCTGGAAATGGAAAGATGTGTATATTGCGGCAAAAAAGGTGAAAAACTGGACCGATTCAAGGCGGTCACACAGTATTATCCGGTATGCAGCGAAGAGTGCAAAACAAAGGCAAAAGATTATGTGAAGCTCGACAAGCGTTTTAAAACGCCTCTGTATTTCATTATTTTTGCCTGCGCAATCACCATTTTAATCAGCGCGATAAAGGGTACGATGTCGCAGGCGCTGTACATCGCGCAAATCGTATTCGGCGTAGCCATGATTGTGCTGCCGTTTCCGATTTCCTCTTTTGAGACGTTTAAAAAGTGTCCGATTCGCACGGTCAAGCTGGTCACACGGTTGGTCGGCCTGGCGTTTCTCGCGGCCGGAACGATACTGATGCTGTTTGCGTAAATAGCGCGAAACAGGAAAGGTGAAGCACATGTTGTTGAAGGGAAACGGCGTATCCGCGGGGATTGCCGTTGGAAAAACATATATCTATCAAGCGTTTGAAGCAGACGTTCACGAGGCATATTTCGAAAAAGGCAAAGAAGCCGAGTATCTCGCCGCCTGGCAGACGGCAAAAGAGAAGGCGGAAGCCGAGCTCAACCGGATTATCGACTATCTGGATGAAAGCGGTGACGACAAAGCCGATATTTTTCGCGCCCACATGGAGATACTCTTTGATGAAGAGATCGACGAAATGGTTACGGATGCGATACAGAGCGAGCGCACGATGCCGGATTTTGCTGTCGAGCGGTCGTTCGGCGAGTTTATTGAAATCCTCGGCAGAGCAAAGGACAAGCTGATATCCGAGCGAACGACCGATTTGCGTGATGTACGCAATCGTCTGATTCGAACGCTTTCCGGACAAAGGGAGAACGATTTGTCGTTGCTGCCGGAGGAAGTCATCGTTGTGGCGCATGATTTGCTGCCGAGCGATACGGCGACAATCGACCGCACCAAAGTCATCGGCATCATCACGGAGGTTGGCAGCGCAACTTCGCATTCGGCGATTATTGCGCGCAGCTATCGGATACCGGCGATCCTCAGCGTGCCGGAAGCAACGAAAATTCTCCAAAACGGTGAATGCGTCGCGATGGATGCAACGGCCGGAACGGTGGCTGTAAACCCGGACGAGACCGCTTTGAAAGAATACCGCCGCAAGAAAGAAGCGTTCGATCGAGAGGCGGCGGTGATTGAAACGTTCCAAGCCCAGGAAGCTCGCCTGAAAAGCGGGGAACACGTCGAAATCGGAATCAACGTTGGCGGCGAGGCAGACGCGGAAGGATATGACGACTGCGATTTTATCGGGCTGTTCCGCACGGAGTTTCTCTATATGGGGAACGATCATCTGCCATCCGAAGAAGAGCAATTTGAGGCGTACAAGGCGGTGCTGGAGCGCGCCAAAGGAAAACCCGTTACGCTGCGCACGCTGGACATTGGCGGAGATAAAACGCTGAAATATATGCAGTTGCCCAAAGAGGACAATCCGTTTCTTGGAAAACGCGCGCTTCGGCTTTGCTTCGACCGGCCGGAACTCTTTCGAACCCAGCTGACGGCGGCGCTGCGTGCGTCGGTATTCGGCAAGTTGAAAATCATGTTCCCGATGGTTGGGAGCATTGAAGATTTCCGCAAGGCAAAGCAGATTGTTGAGAAAGTAAAAGCCGATTTGGAAAAGCGAGGCTGCGCGTTTGATCCGAATGTCCCGCTTGGAATCATGATTGAGATTCCTTCCATAGCAGCCGTAGCCGATCTCGCGGCAAAGGAAGTTGATTTTGCATCCATCGGAACGAATGACCTTTGCCAGTATTTCTGTGCGGTCGATCGAATGAACGACGCAATCGGCGGGTATTACCAGAGCTATTCTCCGGCATTCATACGCTTGCTTTCCGGCATTATCGGCGCTTTCAACGATGCCGGCAAGGACATCTCAATGTGTGGCGAACTGGCTGGCGATCCGAAGGCGACCAGCGTTTTAATCGGCGTAGGTTTGCGTAAATTCAGCATGAACGCAGCATCAGTTGCGAAGATTAAATGGAAGCTATCGGAACTGACGGTTGAAAAGGCGCAGGATACCGTTTACAAACTCAGACAATTTGCAACGCAGCAAGAAATTTTGAACTATCTGGAAAAAGAAGAATAGGCGTCTATTTTACTGAACAAACAACCCCGCTGATCATTGTTTCAGCGGGGTTTTGTTATATGATTGCGGCTGCTTAAGCAATCTATTTCAGGCGGACGTGCGGGCAAGATACGTTTCCAGCTCGTTCAGCGGCAAAGGCTTGCTAAAATAGTAACCCTGCACAAAATCACACCCCATACCTTTTAAAAGATTGAGCTGCGTTTCATCCTCCACGCCTTCGGCAATCACTTGTTTACCCGAATTGTGTGCGTAGGAAATGATAGTGCCGATCAGCGCTTCATAGTCATCGCAAAGAATATGATCGATAAATGATTTATCGATTTTGATATAGTCGATTGGGATTGCAACCAGATCGATGAGAGAATTGTAACCCGTTCCGAAGTCGTCAAGCGAGATTTTGACGCCCAGTTCGCGCAACGCGTCAATCAGACGCAACATAAGATCCTCAATTTCAAACAGCGCGCGTTCCGTCAGTTCCACTTCTATCAAAGAAGGATCCAGTGCGTTTTCTTTGATTAGATCCATCAGGTAATGGACAACGGCGGGGTTTTTCAGATCCCTTGGGGAAAGGTTGATTGCAATTTCGATCTTAATACCGTTTGCTTTCCATTTCACGGCCTGGGCAATTGATTGTTGGATGACCCATTTTGAAATTTCGCTGATAATGCCAAGCTCTTCCGCCATATTGATAAAAACGCTTGGGCCAATCTGTGCTCCGCTGCCATGGTTCCATCGCAAAAGCGCTTCCACACCCGCGGAATGGTCATCCTTGAGATCGATTTTTGGCTGATAGACAAGATGGAATTCTTCGTTTTTGATTGCGTTGAGCAGCGCGACGGCAAGATCAAACCGGTCTTTTCGTTCCCGCGCGATGCGGTCATCGTAAACCTGCAGTTCGTTTGACCGGGATTCGTGATCGAGTGCGATGCCAAGTTTCTGTATGATATCCTTGGAACTTTGCGCCTGTTGTGGGTAATGGACCAATCCGCATTTGATGGTAAGCGCGATGTTGAAGCCGTCTAGCGAAAAAGGCATTTTTGTTCTTTTCAGGAATTGTAAAACGATCTTCCGGGTCTGTTCAATGTCGATTCCCTGCACGATAATCGCAAATTCATTGACATAGATCGAATAAACGGTGCTGTCTATGATGTTCTGCAGGGCGTTTATCGCAATGAACAGCGATTTCACTCCGATTTCATAACTGGCGTATCGATTGATGTCGTCAAAATTCTCGATTTTAAATCCAAGCAACGAAAAGCTGGCATCGCTTTCCAAAAGGTCGCTAAGATCGATATCGAGTTTATTTGTGTTGGGCAGGCCGGTTATGAGGTTTTTAGTGGACTGTTCTTTTTCCTTCCTGCTATATGCAATGATCCACTTGAACAGGGTGGCGATCAGTACGCCAATCAACGTGAAAAAGCCCCATCGGACGATCCAACCGAAGGAACTCTGCATGAGTCCCAATGTTACGTTTTCGGGCATAAACGGGCCAAGCGCAATTCCGCCGATAAAAGCGGCGCCGACGGCACCCCAAACTCCGAAGAATAAAGCCGCGAGAATGATCGGGATATACATCAGATGTGGCAATACGTTTTTTGTTCCGCCGAAAAAATAGACGATGTAAGTAACAATGACGATAAATATGAGAATAAAAAGCAAACTAAAAACACGCGATTGCTTTTTTTTGAATAAAATTTTTTGGTTGAATATTGAACGTGAGGATCACCTTCTAACAAGTGTAGTCCCGGCGGTGTTCCCCGACCGACACGACGGTGATACAATGCCGCACCCAGTCGGTCAAAGGATACCCTTTCTGTCAATCATTGTCCGTGTCAACAGCCTTTATCAATCGGCAATCTCTACATGAATTAGGTTAATTATATCAGAAACCGGATTGAGTGCAAAGTGAACTGAACTCCAAAACGGATATTGAGAAAAAGTGCCTCCTGTCGTAGGATAAAACAATTACGGCAGGAGGTTTTCGTATGTGGAAACAAAATCGACAGAATGTCCGCAACTGCGAACGAATTCAACCCAAAACTAAACTGACGCCGTTCGAAAAACGACGTCAGTTCATGCAATCATAAGTATTTCTCAGATAGAGTCTTTTATTTGTGTCTGGTCAACGTGGGTCAATTCACAAATCCATACTGGAGCTTTGCTGCTTTATGGATTTGTTTTGGATTAGCCTTCGTAACGCAGCGCATCGATCGGATGCTTTTTCGCCGCTTTGTTCGCGGGATAGAGACCGAAGATCAGCCCGATCGCGGAGGAGAAGCCGACCGCGAGTACGACGACACCAAGCGACATGCTGAACGTGATCGATCCCGCGATTGCGGTGACGATACCTAGAATCAGCCAAGACAGTAATAGACCGAACACACAGCCCATAAGGCTGACCATGAGCGCCTCGATAAGGAACTGCATCATGATGCTGCGCCTGCCCGCGCCGATGGCTTTTCGAATGCCGATCTCCTTGGTGCGTTCGGTAACGGATACGAGCATGATGTTCATAATGCCGATGCCGCCGACAAGGAGCGAAATTGCGGCAATACCACCGAGCAGAAGCGAAAGCGTCCCGGTGATGGTGGACATCGCATCCGAGATGCTGGACATGTTGCTGATGGAAAACGCGTCCTCATCCTGATTAAATCTTGCCAGCATATATGCGTTGACCGCTTCTTCGGTCGCGTCCGTATCGCTGGCCGGAGAGACGTAAATAGACGTTACATACGGCTGATCCGCCATGCGTGATTCCACCGTGTATGGGATATAGATAGAATATCCGCCAAGGAGTCCCGCAAAGAGTGAATCGTCTTCTTCCAGAATGCCGACGACCTGAAAGCTGCGGTTGTCGATGGTGATGCGCTCGCCGACGACGTCTTGCCTGCCGAAAAGCTCGTCCGCCGTATCATAGGAAAGTACGGCGACATAGGAACTGTTGTCAACGTCCGTCGTCTTTAAGAACCGTCCGTATTGCAGCACGAGACCCTGAATATCATAATATGCGCTCGTCGTGCCATATACGGTTGCAGAGAGGTCGGAATAGCCCTGCTTGGCCGTGGCGGTCATGCTGCCCGCAGGCGCGGATTGCAGGATTGCGGCGTCATCAGTAAGCCCGTCAAGATCCTCAAGGCGAATAGGAGAACCTTTGTCGTCGCGAATGCTGACGGTGATCATATCGTTTCCAAGCGCATTGATTTCGTCCGTTACTGCTCCCGTTGCGCCGTTTACGAGGGAAACGAGCACCACCAGCGCCATAACGCCGATGATGATACCAAGCATGGTCAAAAACGAACGCATCTTGTTGGATGTGATTGCTTCCCAGGCCATTTTAATCGACTGTAGAATCATGCTTCAACCTCCGATACGCGGCCATCCATGATGCGGATGCGCCGCTGCGTCCGGCTCGCGATTTCCTCATTGTGCGTGATGAGGACAATTGTGTCACCCGCCGCGTGCAGCTCCGTAAACAGCGCCATGATGTCTTCGCCGGTCTTGGAGTCGAGATTGCCGGTCGGTTCGTCGGCCAGCAGGATTGCCGGGTTGGTCGCCAGCGCCCGCGCAATTGCAACGCGCTGCTGTTGCCCGCCGGAGAGTTCCGTCGGCTTATGCCCGCTGCGGTCGGAAAGACCGACGCGCTCCAGCGCGGCAAGTGCTTTTTCCTTACGGTCGACCAGACGGACACGCTGATAGATCAGCGGCAGTTCCACATTGCCAAGCGCCGTCATGCGCGAAAGCAGATTGAAATTCTGGAAAATAAATCCGATTTCACGATTGCGAATGTGCGCAAGTTCCTCTTCGCTGTATTGCTCGATCGACTGGCCATCGAGGATGTATTCGCCGCTATCGGCAACATCCAGACAACCCATGATATTCATGAGCGTGCTTTTGCCGCTTCCGGACGGTCCGATAATGCTGACAAATTCGCCTTTATGAATCGTCAGGCTTGCGCCGTCCAGCGCACGGACTTCCTCTCCGCCGATATTATAGATTTTTGTGATATCCCGCATGGAGATGATCGGTTTTTCAACCGCCATGATCAGTTACCTCCATTGGCGTATGTATCGTTTTGCTCCATTGCCGCGGCGCGACGGTCGGAGAAGCTCATGCTTGCTAACGCATCCGTTAATGAATCGTCCGCATACTGTAAAACATCGCCTTCCGAAAGACCGCTTGTCACTTCCGCATTGGTGCCGTCCGAAAGACCGGTCGTGATGTCGACACGGTTGGCCGTTACACCGTCTTCCGCAAGAACATATACATATACGCCGGTCGAGTCCTCGTAGATTGCGTCGATCGGAATCAACAGAACGTCCTCAACCGAATCGGCGAGAATTACGGCGCTGCCGCTCATGCCTTCGTAGAGACGGCTGTCATAGCTCAGCGTGATTTCAACCGGATAGGTTGTGATACTGCCGGACGTACTGCCGATTGTGGATACGTGTGTTACCGTTGCGTCAAACGTTTCGGAAGAGAACGCGTCCAGCGTGACGGAAACGCTCTGGCCGAGGCTGACGGAGTTGATGTCCAGTTCGTCGACGTCGACGTCCATTTTTACTGCGCCACCGGTGAGCAGGGTCAATGCGGTGATCGTACCGGATTCATCGGAAGCCGTTGCAACCTTTGTGCCGTCCGAAATGTCGATTTCGTTGATAACGCCGTCTTGCGGCGCAATCAGGCGCGGATCTGCAATGTAGGACAACACGCTTTGATACAGGGCGGCTTTTTCCGTTCTGTCCGTAAGAGATTGCTGATAGCTGGCACTCAAAGGTTCGTTGTCCAGCGTAAAGAGCTTGCTGTTTGCATAGACCATATCGTTTTCGCTGAAGCGGACGTCGTCTATCGTCCCGCCTGCGGCATAAACGGCCACGGGTGCATGGATATCCAGCATACCTTCGCCAATCAGCGTATCCGCATCGTATACCTGTGCGGTTTGCTGATACGGCGTGCCGTCGTCATTGAGCGTCACAATGTATCCGTCCGCGGTTTTCTGTGCTATCGTACCCTCGGCGGATCCATCCGTCCAGGTGACGGTGAGTGTGGAGTAAAGAGAAAGCGCCGTATCGGTTGCAATCTCAACTTGCATCATTTCGTCTGAGGAGATCAGCGTCAGTGCGCCGAATTGCGCAATAGCGCCGAGTACGTCGTCACCGCTAATAACGGGAAGATATTTGATTCGTCCGCGAACGGGAGAATAAATACTGCCGGTCGTGCTGCGGCTCTTGATCTGTCGATCCAGCGAGCTGAGCTCGCTTGCCAGTGCCGCCGCGCGGTCCGATAAGGAAGCAAGATCCAGCGTGGCGAGGACGTCGCCCGCCGCAACCGTATCACCCGATTTGACGAGTACGGAATCAACCGTGATAGCATCGGGCAGTTCAACGTCCACGTTGTCCGACGATGCAAGTTTGCCGCTGCCGGTGATGGTGGTTTCCACATCCCCGCGGGCAACGGTATAGTTGGCATAGAGCACCAGATTGCTGCCTGCTGCAACTGCGCGCAGACCCATCGCCGCTATTACGATGATGACCAGGACTACTGCGATGATCCATATCCAGGCTCTTTTTTTTCTCTTTTTCTTATCCATACAAGATGGCCTCCTAATTTTCTACGGCGTTTACAATACCCGCACAATATAAACTGAAAAGAAACTGCGGGTGAATATCCTGTTATGTTTGATCGATTTCACAATCTTGCCGCAAAGATGATGAAACCGGCGGACGGCAGCCTGCATTCAGGCGCTTGCTGCAAATACGCAATGGTTATAACGGCAGCTCCACTGTAAATGTCGAACCCACATTCTCCTGACTTTGACATTCCAGCTTGCCGCCGTGCAATTCAACGATGCGCAATGCGACCGAAAGCCCGAGTCCGTTGCCGTTGACGGCCCTGGACGGGTCGCCTTGGAAAAACTTGTCGAATATATGGGTGAGCGCCTCGTCGTCGATGCCGCAGCCGTCGTCGCTGATGATAAATCGAATGCAATTTTCCATCCGCGCCAGACGAATGCAGATACTTCCGCCCGACTGCGTGAATTTCACGGCGTTATCAATGAGGTTCAGCCAAACCTGACTGAGCAGGTCTTCGTTGCCGGAAAAGGTGACTTCATCCAATTCGACTGAGAGATCGAGCCGCTTTGTTTCCCATTTGCTTTCGAAAAGCAGGATGCAGCGGCGTATCTGTTCCGTCAGGTCGAACATTTGCTTATCGGACAGGATGATCTGCTTTTCTACCTTGGAGAGGTTGAGGACGTTTGTTGCAAGGGAAGCGAGCCTGCCGGCTTCCGCAATGATGATATTGAGATATTCGTTGCGTTGCTCCGGCGAAAGGTCATCGTGCTTTAACTCCTCGGCAAAGCCTTTAATGGAAACGATCGGCGTTTTGAACTCATGCGAGAAACTGTTGACAAAGTCCGTTCGAAGCAGTTCGATGCCGCCGAGTTCTTCAGCCATGCGGTTAAAACTCTGGGCGAGTTCCTGAAACGGCGGTGGACCGGGCAGTGATACACGAACGGAAAAATCACCTTCAGACAGACGATTGATCGCGTCGATCATGCGGCGTACCGGTTTCAGCGGAAAATGACTGATGACAAACGATACCATCGTGCCGACGGCGGTGCTGATGAGCAGCATGCCCAAAATTGGTACGACGGGCGCATGCCGGGCGATACTCGCAAAACTGACCGCACCGGTGTTGAGCAATATAAGGCTGATGCCCATTACGATTGCCGCGGTAATCAATAGGATCGTAAATACAATCGCTGTAAACAACAATGGTAAAGCAAAACGCCCGCGCGGGCGCCTTCGAAACAGCTTCAATCGTGTTTCACCGCCTTGTAACCAAGTCCGCGCACGGACACGAGCTCGAATTCCGTATAGTCCTCAAAGCGACGTCTGAGGCGGTTGATATGGACGTTGACAGTCGTATCGCCGCTTTCAGACTCCATGCCCCATATCTCGTCCATGAGCTGTATCCGCGTAAAGATCTTGTCCGGATAGGACAGGAGCTTGTAGAGCAGATAGAATTCCTTTTGCGGCAGCGTTTGCCTGTCGCTTCCGCGTGTGACGCTCAGTGCGTCATAGTCCAGCACGACAGCGCCGACGGCAAGTTTGCGTTCACTGACAATCTGTGAACGTCGCAGCAGTGCTTTGATGCGTAGCAGCATTTCTTCCGTGTCCACGGGTTTAGTCATATAGTCGTCCGTGCCGACAAGGAATCCTTTTTTCTTGTCGGCCGGTAGCTGTTTTGCCGTTACCATAAGGATGGGAATCATGCAGCCCGATTCGCGAAGTTCGCGCGTGAGCGCAAACCCGTCCATACCGGGCATCATAATGTCCATTACGATTAAATCGACATGCTGCGTATCGAGGAGCTCGAGTGCGGCCTTACCGTTTTCTGTTGTGGAAACGGTGTATTCCGCACGTTCCAGCACGGTTTTTAGCAACTTTCTTGCGTTCGGGTCGTCCTCCGCAACAAGAAGATGGAACACAGCGATTCACCTCGTTTGTTTATTGCAGCGATGGGGAAGCCCTGCTGCTGCGTATGCCCGCTGTCGGAACATTCTGACCCCAGCTTATCGAAAGAAGATAAACTCAAAAGAAACACAGCATATCAAGGGCTCTATTGATCATTCGGCATCCATAATGCCGAAACTGAAAGTACGGAATCAACCGTGGAGTCCGTTTGCCTGCCGCTCCATGTTTTCGACGACGATATCGTAAATTTCGCCGAGTGAAGCACAATATGCGAGTACTTCCCAGGGGTTGTTCGTATGGAAGTGGATTTTTACTAATTCCTCGTCGCCAACGGCAAGCAGGCTGTCGCCCTCAAGGTTTTCCGTGATATAATCGTTGATTTCATCTTCCGAGAGGTTTTCACCTTCCAACAATAGTTGCGTGTCGAATTTGTATTCCAGCATGGTATGTTCTCCTTCAATAAACGCTCTATTTATGAGGCTCAAGCGTTCTTTTCGTCAGCATAGCATTTAGTCGTTGAGAGTGCAAGGAAAACGGCTTGCGTTACCGCCGGGCGATTCATCTGCCGACCAACCGTCCTTGATAGTGAAACGAAAGCCGAAGCCGACTTTTCGCTTTTTGATCCCACCGTCTATCTGCAACAAGCCGGCTTCTTTCAACTTCTTGATACGAGACTTTGAGACGCCGAGTTTTTCCGCCAGGATGAAGCAAGCAGAAAGACAAAGATCGTATTCAGAGTAAAGCGTAACATCCGCCGCCTCTCCTGTAGGAATACTGGCGCCTTCAATATATATATCTGCGGAGGAAAAATCGATGGCAATGTGATTGTTTGTCAACAGTGCCCGATCAAAAGCGATTTGCCGCACCAACTGCTCGTCGTTTTGCTGCAGCGCCGCATATTCTTCCTGATTGAGGCGCATGCGGTCAATGCGCTCGTACACGCGCATATTCCAGGTCGACTTACAAGCCATGCAGCGGAAGATCAGCCAGACGTCCAGACGGATACCGTTGGCGTTTACGCGGAAACAGCCGCTGTTTTCATAACGTTCGCAGCCGCAGCGCGAGCATCTTTTAACGATTAGCGGCAGATTGCCGACGCGTATCGTCCATTGTATCGTATGCATAGAAACCTCTTCCATAGTCGTTGGTCGCGTGAGGAACCAACTTCACGGAAGAAGTACGGAATTTTTATTATGCACGAAAAAACCTGCAGAAGATATCCTTCCGCAGGTGCATAATGCTCCCGTATCGATACCGCCTGATTCCAAACGCGACAATAGTTACCAAAGCATTGCTTTGGCTTACGGTCGCTCAGTCAATTGGAATCAGTTATTTTCCGGCATACGTTACTCCTTGTTTTTCTGTTATTAGTATAGATCAGCTGCAAAAGTCGATGCAAGCGTATTTGTAAAAAAAGGCACCGACACGTTACGTGTCGATGCCTTGGTTACGAGCTGTTTGGTTAGTCGTTAGCGTCGGATTCCGGCGTTAATAGCTTAATGCCACGGCGCGAGATCACGCTCATATAAGAATCCGGCAGCGGCTGGTCCGTAACCACCGCATACAAATCTTCGAAATTGCAGAATGTCAGCAGTGCGTCATGACCGAATTTTGTGTGATCAGCCATCAGAACAAGATTCTTGTTCTGCTTGGCGACGGTTTGCTTGACTTCCACCTCAAAATAAGTTGTGTTGGTCAGTCCGCGCTCCAGCGTAACGCCGGTTGACGCCAGAAAGACCAGGTTGATTGCCATCTTGGAGAGTTCGTCCAGCGTATTTGCGCCAACAAACGATGATGTAACCCAGTTATACATTCCGCCAAGCGCAATCACGTGCAGAGAAGGATATTTTGCCGCTTCATACAGCGCCATAAGACTGTGCGTAATCACCGTTACGTTTTGCTTTTCGGCAAGGTATGGCAAAATGCGCATTGTCGTTGAGCCGGAATCCAAAAAGATGCTCATATTATCCTGAACCAGTGAAGCAGCAAGCCGCCCGATGGATTGCTTTGCGCGGTCGTTGCGCATTGAGCGTTCAGCAATCGGGATAACCGACGGCGGACGGTTGCCGGCAGATACACCACCATAGACTTTTTTCAGATGCCCGCGCTGAACAAGGTCGGCAATGTCTCGGCGGACAGTGTTCATGGAGATGCTGAATTGATGGCATAATTCCTCAAGGGAAGCTGAACCGTGATCCAGCACGTATTGTTCCATGTCGTTTAATCGATCGAGTCGCACGGGTAATTCCTTTCGTCGTAGGCGTGTATTTTGTGGATGGAATACTTTTGCATGATTGTTAAATCAGTATCCAAAGCATTATATCAGCATTCTGGGTAATTTGCATCAACATTTCAAACAACTAATTGGTTGTTTATCACAAGTATTTGGTGTTTTTGTCAGCCGATCGGGAAAAACGGCGCAATTGTTTCGCAGGTCTTGTCATAGCTGACCTGGATGTTCTTATCATCCGGCCAATCCCAGTATTCGGGACGGAAGAGTTCGATTGAAATCATGCTGTCGTAGCCGAGCTTCTTGAGGATCGTGAGAATGCGGGGCAGGTCGATTGCGCCTTCGCCAGGCATCAGGCGGTTGTCGTCACGTGCGGCGCCCACCGGCAGGTCTTCGGAATCGTCCAGGTGCAGAATGAAGATCTTTTCGGCTTTTGCCGCTTCAAGGTCTTCAAACCGCGAACCCATGGCATGGAAATGGAAGCAATCCAACACGATGCCGACGTTTTTGCGGTCGACGGCTTTTACGATGTCATAAGCCTGACCGAAAGTGTTGACCGAACAGTTTGGATAGCCGACGAATTCGAAGGCGAGTTTCATGTCGAACGGTTCGGCATAGTCCGCCATTATCTTGATAACGCGAACTGTTTCATCGTGAATTTCCGTCAGCGTTTTGTTGCCGATGTCAAATGTTGGAACGATGACAACGCGTTCACAACCGATAATGCGACCGGCTTCACAGCAGAATTGCAGGCCGCGCATAATGTCCTCGAAGCCCTTTTTGTCCCGGAAGTTGATAAACTCCAATGCATTAAAGGCGAACGGCTTGATGTGGTGAGAGTCAAAAAACGCACGCAATTCGCCCAACGTATGCCGCGTCAGATAATCGTGCAGCTTATCGAGCCGGATCTCGATCAAGTCATAATGTGAATTTTCACAGTATTCCAGATCGGATTCCAGGGTCGAGTTTTTCATTGTGGTGGCTTGGTTAAAACAAATTTTCATAATGGCATCTCCGAAACATAAAATGTGAATGGGTACTCTTTTTATACAGAATCATGTTCGCTGTGATAAGCCGCGAAAAATGATGAGGAAACGCAAATAAACGCCAAATAGAAGGGATCACCGTTTACAGCCGCTCTCAAGACGGGCGGCTGTAAACGGACAGGGGAGTATAATACCCTGATATCAGGGAGGAGAAGCGGGTTTTTCAGGGATACGTACCGCTTATTTCTTTCGGGCGACTTTCCGCATGTCGAAAACAACGGCGATGACGATGATCGCACCTTTGATGATGCTCTGCAAGTATGGCGAAACACCGAGGATCAGCAGGCCGTTGTTGATGACGCCCAATACAAGGATGCCGCCGATGCAACCGACGATCGAACCGACGCCACCGGTTTGTGAAACGCCGCCGACCGTGGCTGCCGCGATGCCGTCCAGCTCATAGCCAGTGCCGAGCGACGAGATACCGGATGCACTGCGGGATGTAACCATGACGCCCGCAAGCGCGGCGCAGAAAGCTGACCATGTGTAGGCAAGGACCAGCGTGCGCTCAACGTTGATGCCCGATGCGCGGGCGGCGTCCACATTGCCGCCTACGGCAAACATATTCTTACCGAATCGCGTATGATTGAGCAGAACGTTTGCTACGATTGCCATCAGTAAAAAGACGCATACAATGTTGGGTAAAAAGCCGAACATCGTGCCCTGACCGATGATGGTGAAATCTTCACGCAGCATCGGAACCGGATAAGCGTTTGTGAACAGCATCGCCAGGCCGCGGGCAATAGTCATGGAACCGAGCGTTGCAATAAAGGGGTGGATCTTCGTATAAGCAACAAGCAAGCCGTTCATAACGCCGAATGACGTACCGACGACGAGGCCGAAGAGAACGGCAACCCATGCGGGGATTTCCGGAAGATTGACCAAACCCGGGATTATGAGCGTGGAGTAGGTCAACTTCTGAACGAGCGAAGCGGAGAAGACCGACGAGACCGCCATGACAGAGCCAAGCGAAAGGTCGATGCCCCGGGTAATAATACAGAATGCGACGCCGAGTGCGAGCAAGCCGCGGCTGGACTCGGAAGTCAGAATGTTGACAAAGTTTCTGCCGGTAAAGAAAGCCGGCTCCGCAAAGCCGAAGATCGCGATCAGAACGATCAGGATCACGTACATTGCGTATTTACTGACGAATGCTTTGGTATCAAAGTGCCTTCTAGGGGCCGCTTTAGCTTCCATTGTTCTTTAACCTCCTATTTGTCAAATCGCGCTGGATTCGGTTTCATCCGGTTCCGTGGTGGTTGCGAATTCCATGATGCGTTCCTGCGTGGCGTCACAGCGGTCAATGATACCGGTCTGTCTGCCTTCATGCATAACGAGGATTCGGTCGCACATACCGAGAATTTCCGGCATCTCCGAGGAAACCATGATGATGGCTTTTCCTTCGCCGGCCATCTTTGTTATCAGCGAATGGATTTCTGCTTTTGCGCCAACGTCGATACCACGTGTCGGTTCGTCGACGAAAAGGATGTCCGGCCCGGTGAGAAGCCAACGCGCAACGAGCACCTTCTGTTGGTTGCCACCTGAGAGATTCTGAATCAATGCGTCCTTGGAAGGCGTTTTGATTTCAATCTTGCGGATATATTCTTTTGCATCTTTGGTTATTCTGCGGTGGTTGATCAGTCCGGTTTTTTTGACGTACTTTTTCAGGTTTGCGACTACGATGTTGTTTGCGACGCTGGACACCGGGATAATTCCCGTTCCGCGCCGGTCTTCCGTCAACATCGCCAAACCGTACTTCAACGCATCGGCCGGACGCTTGATTTCAACGGTTTTCCCTTTGATTTTAACAGTTCCGGTCGTTTTCGTACGCAGACCAAAGAGTGTCTCAAGAACCTCCGTGCGTCCGGCGCCTACCAGACCGGCAAAGCCGAGGATTTCACCACGCCGCAGATCAAAGTTGATACCGGAGAAAGTGGTTTTGGAAGACAGGTCTCGCACTTCCATGACGACGTCGGTGATGGGGCAGTCGACCTTCGGGAACATCTGATCCAGATCACGACCCACCATTAGGTGAATCAGCTTGGTGACATCCATATTACATACGAGGTCGGAGCCAACCATCTGCCCATCACGGAAGACGGTGACTTCGTCGCAGATTTTGAAAATTTCATCCATTTTATGAGAGATGAAGATAACTGAAACACCTTTTTCGCGAAGGTTTTTAATCATGCCGAAGAGTTGAGCCACTTCGATGCTTGTTAATGAAGACGTCGGCTCGTCCATTACAATAATGTTTGCATCCTGTGAAACGGCTTTGGCAATTTCCACCATCTGCATTTTTGCGACGGTGAGATTGCCCATTTTTTCATACGGATCGATATCGATACCAAGATCACTCAGGGTTTTTCCTGCGAGACGGTATAGGTTTTTATGATCAACGAACACCTTGGCCTTCATAGGCGGTCTGCCCAAGTACAGGTTTTCGGCGACCGAGCGTTCCGTAACGGGAGAGAGTTCCTGGTGTATCATGGAAATCCCGTGTTTGGACGCCTCCAAGGGGTTTGAGATATGCACTTCCTGGCCGTTAATGAGTATTTTTCCACTGTTCATTTGATAAAGGCCGATCAAGCACTTCATCAGGGTTGATTTCCCGGCTCCGTTTTCGCCCATGAGCGCGTGCACCGTGCCTGGGCGTAAACGGAACGATACGTTTTTCAACGCCTGAACGCCGGGGAAGCTTTTGGATACGTCTATCATCTCGAGCACATATTCACTCACTTCACGCGCACCTCCATTGTCCTGCATGTTAACGTCGTTTTGTCGGTTCATAGATTGATTTTTGTGCCGAAAAATATTTGTTCAGATTTGGCAATCCGGCGCCCCGGACAGGGACACCGGATTGCCTTGGCTTTTAATTATTCGGCGACGTTCGCTTATTTCATGAAGTCGTCAACGTTGTCGATCGTAACCGGCTGGAACGGAACCCAGCCAAACAGATCGGTCAGTTCGCCAGTGGCGGCTTTGACGGCAAAGTCGATACAGGCTTCGCCCTGGCCGGCCGCATCCTGGAAGACGGTCATAGCCATTTCGCCGTTTTTGACGGATTCGCAAGCCATGTCGGTTGCGTCGATGCCGACGACCGGCGTGGTGGAGAGGTCAACACCGGCTGCCTTCAACGCTTCGACGACGCCCAGCGCCATTTCGTCGTTGTTGCAGATGACGCAGTCAAACGTTTTGCCTGTGCCAAGGAACGTCTGCATCATGTCCATCGCGGTTGCGCGATCCCATTCGGCTGTGTCCTCGAACACCGTGTTGAGGGTAAAGCCTGCGTTTTCAAGTTCCGTCTTGACGGACTCGGTGCGCTGCTGCGTGTTCTCAAGGCCCAGCTGACCCATGAAGAGCACATAGTTGATGGGGTCGGTACGGCCCGCAAAGTACTCGGCGAGGAATTCCGCCTGCATCTTGCCTGCATCCCACTCCTGCGAGCCAACATATGCATACTGGCCTTCTTTGAGGAGGGAATCGTCGGGGCGACGGTTGACGAAGATGATCGGAATGTCGCCTGCTTCTGCAATGATGGTTTCCGCAGTAGACGTATCGACCAGGTTGACGATCAGGACGTCATATCCCTTGGTCGCGAATGTACGGACCTGCTCCTGCTGCTTCTGGGTATCATTGTTGGCTTCCTGGGAGTCTACGGTAACGCCCGCAGCCTCGGCCGCCGCAAGGATGCCTTGCTCCAGCGTGCTGATGAACTGGTCACGCGCATACAGAGATACGCCGATGGTGATTCCATCCGTCGCAGCCGCTTCTTCGGCTGTGTCCGTCTTGGCTGCGCATGCTACGATAGCAAAGACGCTGGCGAGTACCATCAAGAGAGCTAACAGTTTTTTCATAGTTCTTAATAACCTCCTTTTATTTATTGAGCGCTGGCCGCTCAAATCTATAAACATTTAATTGGAATCGGTTAGGAAGATTGAGGCATTACCACTCGAAAAGTGACAATAAGCTCAAAGAAAATCGCTGTGAACGTGCTTTGCACGCTTGGTGCGTGTTTACAACAGGCAGTTAGCAGTACTTGAGTGCAAAAGCTGTTTGTTTGATTTAGTATTTCCAGATAACAACAACAATTGATACGGTGTAACAACCGGGTCTTAAAGTGATGCGCCAAAGGCGCGAATGTTATGGTAATAATTGTGTGCAAACTTGATGTTTGAGAGTGCTAGACTAGTTGATTTAACGCGGTCAGTCTACCACACACTCACACGATTGTCAACAATTAATCCACAATAATTCATCAACGAGCCATAACATGACAAATAGATGGATAACTAATGATTAAGTATATTAGATTAGATGGTTTTCTTTTGCAAAGTGCATTAGAGTCCGGTGTGTTCTCCAATATAGGCGCGTGCCTTGAGAGCATATTCGAACGGATTTGCTTTTGCGGGATCCTGTTCGGCTTCAACCAGCAACCAACCGGTGTATTTTGCTTGATCAAGCAGTTCGAAAATGGGAGTAAAATCAAAGTCGCCATCGCCGGGAACTGTGAACGCGCCTTCACGGACGGCAGTCAAAAAGCTCCACTTTTCAGTGTGAGTCCGCTCAAGGCAGTTCAGGCGGACGTCTTTCAGATGTACGTGCCCGACGCGGTTGATGAATTTTTTTAGCATTTCTACGGGGTCGTCACCGCTGAACACGAAATGTCCTGTATCATAGCAGAGGTGTACATGCTTGGCGTCGGTCTCGTCCATGAGGCGAATGGTCTCCTCGGCGGTCTGTACGACGGTGCCCATATGATGATGGAAACAGAGCCGGAAACCCTGTGCTGTGGCGATTTTGCCCAAAGTATTGAGCCCTTCGGTCAAAAGACCCCATTCCTTTTCATTCATTATATACTTGTTGCCAAAAATTGGGGTGTCCTGCATGCCCTGGATACTGTAGCTCTGCTCGGATACGTTGATGCAGCTTGCACCGACGGCCTTCAGAAAGGCAAGCTCAGCCTCGAAGGACTTGATGTTTTCTTCGATCGGTTTGGTGATCAGGAAAGAGCTGAACCAGCGGGAAGCGATGCGCAAACCGCGAACGTCCAGCATGTGCTTTAGCACATTGGCATCCGACGGATATTTGTTGCCAATTTCGGTTCCGGCGAAACCGGCCAGCGCCATTTCGCTCACGCACTGTTGAAAGGTGTTTTCTGCGCCGAGTTCCGGCATGTCGTCGTTTGTCCAGCCGATCGGGGCGATTCCAAGGAATACTTTTTTCTTGTCGAGCATAAGTTTGTTTTCCTTTCATGTGTTTTATCATTGACGTTTGGTATAAAATGCGTGTATAATTGCGTTAAAAGATAGTTATGTAATTGGTGACTTCTGGGCAAATCTGATTCTAATGTTTATTATATCATCGAGAATTTGTGAATTCAATCCTTGGTTTTATGGAGAGGGACAATATGTACTTACAAAAAGATAATTTGAGCGCAGGGCTGAACCCATACATTGTTATGGAAGGTGGCAAAGGCAAGGAAATTGGAATGGACGTAGCCTTGCTGGTGCTCGAAGCCGGAGATTCGTTTGCGCTGCATGAAGAAAAGAAAGAGGCGGCGCTGCTTTTGTTCTGCGGGGATGCGGAGTGGGAAGCCGACGGCACGAGGAAAAACGTTTCACGAGAGACCGAATTTATGCAGGAGGCAAGCTGTCTGCATGTTTCAGCTAAAACTAACGTGACGGTCCGCGCACAGAGCCACTGCGAGATCTATTTACAAATGGTGGAAAACGAAAATTCGTTCAAGCCCGTTTT
The DNA here is from genome assembly GCA_963665515.1 of Christensenellaceae bacterium. Taxonomy (GTDB): domain Bacteria; phylum Bacillota; class Clostridia; order Christensenellales; family CAG-138; genus UBA7703. Next base: position 3,833,084 of record OY762278.1, on the reverse strand, counting down.
CTACATGCCGGAAGACATTCAGACGCAAAAAGCCGGCGTAACCGAACTGCAGGGAACGATGCGCAGGAATATTAAGACTGTTTTCGATTATGAAAATGCGCCGTATTCCAACATGGTATTGGGTGAAGTTCTGAATTTCCCGGGAAAATGGTCTAGTTATCCGCCGCATTTCCATCCGCAGCCGGAAGTATACTTTTATCGATTCGATAAGCCGCAGGGATTCGGAGCCGGGTTTGCAAACGGAGACATCCACCGCACGGGGCAGAACGGCCTGCTGGTCATACAAAGTGGATTCCACAGCCAAGTTGCCGCACCCGGTTACGGGCTCTGCTACGTCTGGGGCATTCGCCACCTGGAGAACGATCCTTGGAAGAAGACGCGCATCGACGAACCGGAACATACTTGGATGCTGGAAAAAGACGCTGAATTTCTGGAAGATCCGTCCGTCTGACAATTGTGTTGAGCGAAGCCTATAAACGGCGGACGGCAAGAGACGTCTTAACTGAATTCTATCATATTTATATACGCAATCATAACAATTCTACAGGAGGAAGAGAATGGAAACCGTACGTTTGACCATGGCACAGGCGCTGGTTCGTTTTCTGGAAAATCAATTTGTTCGTTATGACGATACGGAGCATCGATTTGTGCGTGGTATTTTTGTGCTGCCAGGGCACGGAAACGTCGTTGGTCTTGGGCAGGCCATCCAGCAGGAATCGCACGAACTAGAAGTTTATCACGGGAAAAACGAACAAGGACAGGCGCAGGCCGCGATGGCTTTTGCAAAGCAGATGCATAGAAAACAGATTTTTGCCTGCACATCGTCCGTAGGTCCCGGTGCCGCAAACATGGTGACCGCCGCGGCAAATGCAACCGCGAACAACATACCGCTGCTGCTTCTGCCGGGCGATATCTATGTGTCCCGTCAGCCGGACCCGGTCCTTCAGCAGATAGAACAACCGAACGAACTGACGATTTCGACAAACGATGCGTTCCGCCCGGTTTGCCGGTATTGGGACCGCATTGTCCGACCGGAACAGATCATGACCGCCATGATCAGCGCAATGCGCGTGCTGACCGACCCTGCGAATACCGGCGCAGTTTGCATCGCGCTGCCGCAGGACACGCAAGGCGAAGCATACGATTATCCGGTGAGCTTCTTTGAAAAACGGGTGCACCGCATTGAACGTCGTCCGCCGACGGACTATGCGATTGCCGAGGCGGCCGAGGTCATTCGCCAGGCGAAGCGTCCGATCATGATTTGCGGCGGAGGTGTGCGTTATTCCGAGGCGCACGATGCATTCCGCGCATTTGCTGAAAAGCATGTCGTGCCGTTTGGCGAAACACAGGCGGGCAAGAGCGCGATCGAATGGACGCACGAAATGAACCTTGGCGGCATCGGCGTGACCGGCTGCCAAATGGCGAATGAAATTGCGAAAGATGCGGACGTCGTCATCGGCGTCGGCACACGATATACGGATTTTACGACCGCTTCAAAGTGGCTGTTCCCGGAAGGCGCGAAATACGTCAACATTAACGTCAGCGAGTTTCAGGCATACAAGATGGACGGCGTACGGCTGATTGCGGATGCAAAAGTTGCGCTAAACGCGCTGAGCGAAGCGCTTGGCGATTATCGTTCGAGCTATAACGGCGAAATTGAAAAAGTCAAGGCGGACTGGGCGAAAGAGCTCGACCGTCTGGATGGGAAAACGATCTGCGATGAATACACGCCGGAAGTGAAGGATCCGAACAGCGACAGCTGGAAACGCTTTATAAAGGACGTCGGCTGCGATTTGACGCAGACGCTTGCGCTCGGCATGGTCAACCGCGTCATCACACCGGATTCCGTAGTCATCGGCGCGAGTGGCAGTCTGCCCGGATGCATGCAACGCATGTGGCGGCCGTATGTGCCGAACACCTACAACATGGAATACGGATATTCATGCATGGGTTACGAAGTCAGCGGTGCATACGGTGTCAAAATCGCAATCGGCGAAAAGCGAGAAGTTTACGCGATGGCGGGCGACGGAAGTTTCAACATGCTGCACAGCGAGCTGATCAGTTCCGTTCAGGAAGGCAAAAAGATCAACGTGTTGTTGTTTGACAACGCCAGCTTTGGCTGCATCAATAATTTGCAGCAAGGACAGGGCAACGACAGCATGTGCACCGAAATGCGCAAGCGCGTGCCGGGCGACCGGGTTTATCACCACGGCGACTTTATGAACATCGATTACGCCGCGATTGCAAAGGCTTACGGCTGTGTGAGTTACACCGTACGCAGCGCCGAAGAACTGGAAGCTGCACTGGAGGACAGCAAAAGGCAGTCCGTCAGTACGCTGATCGACATCAAAGTTCTACCGAAATCGATGACCGAAGGATACGGCGGCTGGTGGCGCGTCGGTGCGCCTGAGGTCAGCGAACGCGAGCGCGTGCAAAAAGCCCGCCTGGATCAGGACGAGCACCTCGCGCAGGCGCGGAAGTATTAATTAGGTCGAATAAATCGCGCAGATCGTGCGCGATGAAATCATAAACCAGAGAAGAATAGAAAGGAAGTACTCCAATGAAAACCTTGAAGATCGGTGTGGTCGGTGCAGGGCGGATCGGTAAGCTCCACGTAAGCAACCTGATGACGCGCGTGCAAAACGCAACTGTTGTTGCGGTGACCGACGTTGTGGCCGAAAGCGCAAAAGCACTTGCGGAACAGTTCAACATCCCTAAGGTATACGGCGGTTATAAGGAACTGGTAAACGATCCGGAAATCGACGCGGTATTCGTTTGCTCTTCCACGGACACACACTCCATCATCTCCTATGACGCGGTCATGGCTGGCAAGCATGTGTTCTGCGAGAAGCCGATCGATTTTGATTTGGACAGGATCAAGAAGGTCATTGACGCCGTCGAAGAAAAGGGCGTAAAGTTCCAGGTTGGCTTCAATCGCCGCTTTGATCGCAATTTTAAGCACGTCCGCGACACAGTGCAGACCGGTAAAATTGGAGATCCGCATATCATCATGGTGACGAGCCGCGACCCCGCGCCACCACCGATTAGCTATGTTAAAGTTTCCGGCGGCATCTTCCTCGACATGATGATTCATGATTTTGATATGGTTCGCTACCTGTCCGGCAGCGAAGTGACGGAAGTTTTCACAAACGGCGTCGTCCTCGTCGATCCGGAAATCGGCGAAGCCGGAGACGTGGATACCGCAATCGTTTCTTTGAAGTTTGCAAATGGCGCGATCGGCGTGATCAACAACTCCCGTAAAGCCGTATATGGTTACGACCAGCGCGTGGAAGTTTTCGGTAGCAAGGGCTGCATCACGGCGGACAACGAAACGCCGAACCTGACCACGCTTTATACCGAAGAAGGCGTTATGCGTGAAAAACCGCTGTATTTCTTCCTGGAGCGTTACAACGATGCGTTTATCTCAGAAGAACAGGGTTTTGTGGACGCCATTTTGGAAAATAAGCCGACGCTGGTAAACGCAGACGACGGTCTGAAGCCGGTGTTGATTGCAATGGCCGCCAAAAAATCGCTTGATACGGGCGAACCGGTCAAGCTGTAAGACGGGAGGATTGAAATGGATCAGGTGAAACTAGGAATTGTCGGCCTTGGACGGCTTGGCAGAAATCACGCGAAGAACATCCATTTTGCCATCCCGAATGCGGAACTGACCGCCATTTGCAGCGCGGTTCAGAAAGAGCTGGACGAAGTCTCCGCGGAGATGCATCCAAAATACGTCTACACGGACTATCGTGAGATGTTTCGGAACAAGGAACTCGACGGCGTCGTCATCGCAAGCAATTCGCAGATGCACTGCGAAATGGCGGTGGAAGCAGCAAAACTCGGTGTAAAGAATGTCTACATCGAAAAGCCGCTCGCCATGACCCTTGAGGAAGCAAAGCAGATCCGTGAAGCTGTAGAAAATAGCGGCATCAAGGTGTTTATGGTTGGCTACAACCGGCGCTTTGACCAGTCGTATATCGCCGCGAAAAAGAAGATTGAAGCAGGCTTCATCGGCACGCCGATTTCGGTCAAGATGATCAACCGTGACCCGGCGGCGCTTTCGGAATTTATCATCAAGTTCTCGCCGACGTCCGGCGGTTTGATTTTCGACATGTTGACGCACGACTATGATGCGGCACGCTGGTTCCTTGGCGCAGATGCAAGCTCGGTCTATGGTCTCGGTGGCGTATATGCATACGAGGGACTGAAAGCAGTCGGCGATATTGACAACTGCGGCGTGCTTTGCCGCTTTGACAATAACGCAATGGGCTGGTTTGAGACCACGCGTAACTGCCCGTATGGATACCACGCGGAGGCTGAGATCTTCGGCACGGAAGGTTGCCTGCGCATCTGCACAACACCGTCGAACGACCGCGTCGTCAGTCTCGACAAAGGCGGCATGAACCAGTCCACGCTGTCCTGGTTTTATGAATACTGGGAGCCGACCTACACGGCGGAGATTCAAAACTTTGTGGATGCAGTTGCGGGCAGCGCACCGCTTACCGGCGCTAACCTGATAGACGGCTACAAAGCTGTGGAATGGGCGCTTGCGGCAAAACGTGCGGTGGACGACGAGACGATCATAAAGATTTAGTGAAAATCTCGCCCAACGGATGGGGGCAAAAGGGGATATAAATTGGAATCAATGGAGGAGGATGACACAAAAATGAGTAAGAAGATACGAGTAGGCGTTGCGGGATACGGAACGATTGGCCAGCGGCTGGCGGACGGCGTGGCGCTGCAGGGTGACATGGAGCTCGTCGGCGTGGCGGACCTTGCGCCGACGCTTGCAATCCGCGCGCTGAAGGAAAAAGGCATGCCTTACAACCTGTATCTGGTTGCCGGTGCGGACAAGAGTAAGTTTGACGAATTGGGAATCCCGACTGCCGGGACGTTTGATGATTTAATCAGCAACGTAGATATCATGCTGGACAGCAGCCCCGGTGGTATCGGCGCCAAGAATAAGGAACTCTATGAAAAAGCGGGCGTAAAAGCCATTTTCCAGGGCGGCGAGAAAAATACCGTTGCGGACGTATTTTTCCATGGCTACGCCAACTATGAAAAGGGCGTCGGCAAAGATTACCTGAAGCTGACAAGCTGCAACACGACCGGCCTGATCCGCTCAGTCGACTGCCTCGACCGCGAATTCGGATTGGATCGCGTCGCAATCACGATCATCCGCCGCGTGGCTGATCCGGGCGATTATCACCGCGGACTCACCAACGCGCTGCAGATGGACAAAGCGCCGTCCCACCAGGCGGTCGACCTCATGACCATCATGCCGCATGTGGAAGCGACGGGCATCCTGGTGCATACACCAGTAACCCACGGGCATATCATCACGGTCGTTGCGCACGGAAAAAAGAAGATCACCAAGGACATGGCGATGGAAGCATTCCAGAAGCATCCGCGTATCCGCGTTGTTTCGATCGACGAAGGCTTCCTCGGTAATGCAAGCCTGTTCAAGTATGCGCGTGATCTTGGGCATCCGCGCGGGGATATGTACGAAATCGGCTTGTGGTCGGATTCTATTGTGGAGTCGGGCGACGACATTATGTATGCCATCAATATTCCGCAGGAGAGCGTGACGATTCCGGAGACGATGGACGCAATCCGCGCCGCCTGCAAGATGCAGCTGACCCGCGAGGAAGGCACGCAAAAGACCAACGAATACTTAAAGATCGGTCTGTTCAAATAAGATCGGGATCAACTATGTGCTGCGTGCAGGCGTCTTTTGCCTGCACGCAGCTGAATCAAAGGGGGTCAACGCACAATGCGTTTTGGAATCAATACGCTCGACGCCTATGATGTAAAAGGCAAAACCGTGCTATGCCGCGTGGACGTCAACCAACCGGTCGACCGCGAAAAAGGGACGTTGAAAAGCATCAATCGCATCCGCGCATGCATTCCAACGGTAAGGGAACTCTCCGAACGCGGAGCGAAACTCGTGCTGCTGGCACATCAGGGCAGCGACATCGAATATAAGAATTTTTACACGACCGCGCCGCACGCCAAGGTAATGAGCGAGCTGCTTGGCCGTGATGTGCATTTCATCGACGACGTGACCGGCCCCGCGGCAAGGGAAGCGATTCGCTCGCTCAAAGACGGCGAAATCCTGCTGCTGGACAACGTCCGTTTCTGCTCGGAAGAGCAGACACTCTTTGAAATGAAACTTTGTCTGTCCCATGAGCAGCAGGCGCAAACGCAGGTCGTTACAAAACTTGCGTCGTTTGCAGATTATTATGTCTGCGATGCGTTTGCCGCTTCGCACCGCGATCAACCGTCGCTCTGCGGGTTTGAGCAGGTGCTGCCAAGCATGATGGGCAGGTTGTTTGAGAAAGAATTTTGCGTGATTTCGGAACTGATGGAATCGCCTGCGCGTCCATGTGTGTTCGTGCTCGGCGGCGCCAAGGTTTCGGACGCGTTTTTAATGATGGAAACCGTGCTGAATGGCGGGTCTGCGGATATGGTGCTGACCGGCGGACTGGTTGCAAACATTCTCCTCGCGGCAAAGGGCGAAGATATTGGAAGCGCGAGTCTCGATTTCATCAAAAAGTCGAACTATGCGGATTTCATTGAGAAGTCCATGCCGTTACTGGAGAAATTCGGCGACAAGATCATCCTTCCGATCGATGCGGCGTACCTGAATAAGGACGGCGCACGCGCGGAAGCGGACGTCGGCAAGATCCCACCGGATGCGGGCGTGCTGGACATCGGCGAAAAAACAGCCGGAATTTATGAAGATAAAATCAAGACGGCAAAGACCGTGTTCGTCAACGGCCCGATGGGCGTGTTTGAAAAGCCGGAAACGGAGCTTGGCACAAAGGTCGTCTGGAAAGCGCTTGGCGAGACGGCGGCGCATACTGTTGTCGGCGGCGGTGACAGTATTACGGCGACGGAGAAATACGGCCTTGTCGATCAGATGGGGTACATCTGCACCGGCGGCGGCGCACTGATCCGCTTTTTAACCGGAGAAGAACTTCCGGTGGTCAAGGCGCTTCGCCATGCTGCAAAGTCGTTTTAGACGGATTTTTAAACATCGTAGGGAAAGGACAAAGGCAATGGAGTTCGAACTTGGATTTGGTGCCGGAACGCAGAAACTGAATGTTCCGGACGAAAACCTGGTGTGCGTGCTTCTCCCAAACAAGGTCGATCATGAATTGACGGGCGAGGCAGAGGTTGCCCGCGCGCTGAGCAACCCGATCGGCACGCCAAAACTGAGCCGGATCGTGCATCCGGGTGAAAAAATTGCGATTATCACCAGCGACATTACCCGGCCAATGCCGAGTTATAAGGTCATGCCGCTTTTGCTGGATGAACTGTATGCAGCGGGTGTAAAGAAGGAAGATATTACGCTCGTCTTTGCACTGGGCAGTCACAGAAAGCAGACGCCCGAAGAGCAAAAAAAACTCGTTGGCGAGCGGGCGTTTACCGAAATCACCTGCGTTGACGGAGACGACTCCGATTGTGTGCATGTCGGCACGACGTCCCGTGGGACGCCGGTGGACATTGTGCGAATTGTTGCTGAAGCCGACCGCAGAATTTGTCTTGGCAATATTGAATTCCATTATTTTGCCGGATATTCCGGCGGCGCAAAGGCGATTATGCCGGGCGTGAGCACGCGTGATGCAATACAGAGCAACCACAGCCGGATGGTGGAGCAAACCGCCTGTGCAGGCCGGCTGGAAGGCAACCCCGTTCGCGAGGACATTGAAGAAGCCGCCGCCATGGTTGGCGTGGATTTTATCGTCAATGTTGTGCTGGACGAACATAAACAGATTGTGCGTGCCGTCGCGGGAGACGTTGAAAAGGCGCACAGGGAAGGCTGCCGTTACCTCGACAAGCTCTATGCAAAGCCGATCCACGACCGTGCGGACATCGTTGTTGTTTCGCAGGGTGGTGCACCAAAGGACTTGAACCTCTACCAAACGCAAAAGGCACTGGACAACGCGAAACATGCCGTTCGGGACGGGGGCGTTATCATATTGGTTGGTTCTTGTAAGGAAGGTCTTGGCGAACATACTTTTGAACAATGGATGACCTGTTCGACCAGCGCGCACAGTATGATCGATCGCATCGAACAGGATTTCCAGCTCGGAGGACACAAAGCCGCGGCAATTGCCATGGTATTGGAACACGCGGATATCTATCTTGTGTCCGAACTTGCGCCGGAATTTGTGGACAGTATCTTTTTAACGCCGTTTTCAAGCGCGCAATCTGCATTTGACGCGGCAATTGACAAATGCGGACAGGATGCAACGGTTCTCGTTATGCCGTATGGAGGTTCGACGCTTCCGCGTGCGGACGCAGAATGAAACATGAATGAACTAGTAACCGGGAACGACAACCCGGCGATAAGGAGAGGGAATACCAATGGATTACGCAAAAGAGAGCCTGCGCTTACACAAAGAGTGGAAGGGCAAGATTGAAGTAAACGCGACGGTACCCGTGGCGACGAAAGAAGACCTGTCGCTGGCTTACACACCGGGCGTTGCGCAGCCGTGTCTGGAGATTCAAAAGGACATTTCGCTGAGCTATGAACTCACGCGCCGCTGGAACCTCTGCGCGGTCGTGACCGACGGCACGGCGGTGCTCGGCCTCGGCGACATCGGCCCGGAAGCCGGCATGCCGGTCATGGAAGGCAAATGCGTCCTGTTCAAGGCGTTTGGCGACGTAGACGCATTCCCGCTGTGCGTGAAAAGCAAGGATGTTGACGACATCGTCAATACGGTGTATCTGATCAGCGGCAGCTTCGGCGGCATCAACCTCGAAGACATCGCAGCGCCGCGCTGCTTTGAAATCGAGCGCAAGCTGAAGGAGAAGTGCGACATTCCGATTTTCCACGACGACCAGCACGGCACCGCGGTCGTCACGCTTGCAGGACTGACCAACGCGCTAAAGCTCGTCGGCAAAAAGAAGGCGGATGTAAAGATCGTTATCAACGGCGCGGGCGCGGCGGCAATCAGCATCACAAAATTGCTGCTGTCGGACGGATTCGCCGATGTGACGCTTTGCGACCGCAGGGGCGCGATTTTCGAAGGCCGCGGCGAAGGCATGAACTGGATCAAGGAAGAGATGGCGCTGGTCACCAACCGCGCGAAAAAGAGCGGTTCGTTGGCGGACGTTATGGTGGATGCAGACGTGTTCATCGGCGTGTCGGCTCCAAAGATGGTGACGAAGGACATGGTCAAAACCATGAAAAAGGACGCGATCATTTTTGCCTGCGCGAACCCGACGCCGGAGATCTTTCCGGACGAAGCAAAAGCGGGCGGCGCAAAAGTCATCGCGACCGGACGCAGCGACTATCCGAACCAGGTGAACAACGTGCTGGCATTCCCGGGCATCTTCCGCGGAACGTTCGACGTACGCGCAAGCGACATCAACGACGAAATGAAGATTGCGGCGGCGTATGCGCTGGCGGGATTGATTTCGGACGACGAGCTGAACGCGGACTACATCATCCCGAAGGCGTTCGACCCGCGCGTTGGCAAAACAGTAGCAACGGCCGTTGCCGAAGCCGCACGCAAGAGCGGTGTAGCCAGACTGTAAGGACGGAAAAGTACTTTGAGCGACGTGGTGAAGATGACAGAGGATGATTGAATACCACGCCGTTTTAATAAAAGGAGGAATTTCTGCGATGGACGCAGCAAAAAAGAAGGAATTGGAACGATTCGCGCTTGAAATTCGCATCGGAATGATGGAAGAATTCAAAGCGCGCGGATTCGGGCACGTCGGCGGATCGCTAAGCGTTGCGGACGCACTTTCGGTGTTGTATAAAACGCAGATGCGCTATAACCCAAAGGATCCGAACTGGCCGGAACGCGATAAGCTGGTCTGCTCAAAGGGACATGCGGGTCCGGCGATCTACGCCACGCTTGCATTATTGGGTTACTTCCCTTATGAAATGCTTGCAACGTTGAACCAACCCGGAACGAAACTTCCGAGCCACTGCGACCGCAACCAAACGCCGGGCGTTGATATGACGACCGGTTCGCTTGGGCAGGGAACGAGCCTTGCTTGCGGCATGGCGCTTGGCGAACGGCTGAGAGGTCGCGACACGCGTGTTTTCCTGTTTGTTGGCGACGGCGAAGCGAACGAAGGACAGGTTTGGGAAGCGTGCATGTTTGCCGCGGCAAAAAAACTGAGCAACCTTGTTTTGCTCATGGACGTCAACGGTAAACAGCTTGACGGCTGCACGAAAGACGTTCTCGACACACTGGATCTGGGTATGAAACTCGAAGCGTTCGGCTTCGACACCGTCAGCATCGACGGCAACGACGTTGCAGCGCTGTACGATGCGCTGGAGCGCACGCGCGCCGGCGGAGACAAACCATATGCCATCGTGATGAACACAATTAAAGGCAAAGGCGTTCCCGGCGTAGAAAACGCAAAAAGCAACCACAGTATGACAGTTCCGACCGAGCAATGGGAAACCTGGCAACAGGAATTGATTGCTCAATTGGACTAACGGGGAGGCGGAAGAAATGAAAATTGTTTACGATGGAACCATGGAACCCCGTTTGTTTAAAAACGTACTCGGCGAAACGATTCAGCGGCTTGCCGCGGAAGACCCGGATGTGATCTACCTTGACGCCGACTTGATGAGCTGCATCGGCACCTGCCAGTGGTCCTGCGACAACCCGACGCGCGGTGTGAACTGCGGCGTTTCGGAAGCGAACATGATCGGCGTTGCAAGCGGACTTGCGGCAACCGGCTATAAGCCCATTGTGCATACGTTCGGCCCGTTTGCGTCACGGCGCGTGTTTGATCAGGTGTTTTTATCGGCAGGATACGCAAAGAACGATATTACCGTCATCGGGACGGACCCGGGTGTTTGTGCGGCGTTTAACGGCGGCACACACATGCCGTTTGAAGACATTGGACTTTACCGTGAAATCCCTACGGCGACGATTATCGATATCACGGATGTCAATAATCTCATCAGCGTGCTGCGCCAGTGCAAAGACCGGTCCGGCGTAAAATATATCCGTGTTGGCAGAAAGCAGTATGCAAAAGTATTTGCCGACGGTGAGGAAACGCCAATCGGTCCGGCGGTTCCGCTGAAAGAGGGTAAGGATATCGTCATCTTTGCATCCGGCATTATGGTGCACGAGGCGATGCAGGCGGCAAAACAACTTGAAGCCGACGGCATCGATGCGGCGGTTGTAAACATTTTTACGATCAAACCGCTGGACACGGAAACCGTGAAACGGTATGCTAAAGCTACGGGGAACGTTGTGGTCACGGAAAACCACAACCGCATCGGTGGACTGTACAGCGCTGTTTGCGAGGCGCTTGCCCGCGAAAATTGCGCGAAGATCGATGTTGTGGCGGTCAACGACGAATACGGCGAGGTCGGCCCGCAGGACTATCTGCAAAAACGCTTTGGCCTGACCGCGGAGCATATTGTTGAAACCGTGAAAGGTCTGCTGGAGAAATAATTTGCGGCCATCTGGTTTTGAGCGGCAAAAAGAATAACAATTGAGCCGCTTGCGGCTCAAGCAGGTGCGTGTGTGTTAAGTGTTTGAACATGCCGCGCTTGGCTGTAAAACCCCGCCCGCGATAAAATCGCGGGCGGGGTTTTTTGCGTAACAAACGGTCCGTTAGTTTGAACATGCTTCGAAATACATTTGCGACTGAAAAATCGCCAAAATTGACAGGACACCCCTTTCGGAGCGTCCTTAAAACCGGTTTGTGCGGCAGGGAAAGAATTTTTTAACGGGAACATAGTTTATGCATGACTGCTGTGCCGCTCAAACCCTACATTCAGAATGATATCAGAGAATCATGAACAAGACATCAACACATCGTTACGATTTTAAGACAAATATTGTCGGGAGTGTTTGATCATTGCGGCAAAAAAATGTTCTCCCGGTGAAACGGGAGAACACCTTTGGGAGTTTTATTTCAGTGGCAAATTATTCCGCGTCGTCCGTCGGGACATATTCGAAATTCACGCTCGTGCCGTCGGATGTAATGCCGGTGACGGTGGTGCCGTATATGGCGTACCATTCCGCACAACTCGCCGGAAAATCGACCGCTTCACCACCGGTCAATGGAGAGGGCTGCTCCGCACCGGACGTGATGCCGACCATGCCGTTACCGTCCGTTTCGTCGACGACATACTGATACAATACGGGACTGCCGTCCTCATTGATCATGTAAAACTGTCCGACGTAACCAAACGAGGTCTGATAGGATTCGGAAAATACGTTTTCCGTTCCGTTGGTCGAACCGACGCATACAAGCGAACCGGCCGGATCGTATGTGCCGCTGAATTCACAGGGCTGATCGTTGGAATCCAGATAGGTTACGGTATAGCTGTTGCCATTTTCCGTGTAGGTGACGTTTTTTGATCCGAGGATGGCAAGCGCGTTCATAACGGCGTCTTCGCCAAGACCAAAATAGCTCGCCGGGAGCATATATAGTTCCGCAAACGAAACGCCGAGGAATGATAGCGCGGCCATTGCCGTGTCGGGGTTGTAGCTCAGCGCGTCGACAAGATTATTGAGCAGTGCCGATTTTGCCTCGGCATATGCGCTGTAAAAATCCGACGCCGTCCCGGTAGAAACTGTCTGTGAAAGCGTTTCGCCCGCTTCTTCGGCGGCTTCCAAAGCGTCGTCCGCACTTTCGATGCCTGCCTGCTCAAGAGTGTCGGCCGCTTCTTTCGATGAAGAGCAACCGGCAAAGACCGATAGCACCATCAATACCACCAACAGGATGGACAGACTTTTTTTCATAATAGATATTCCCTCCTAAAATGTATATGCGCCAGAAGACAATGAAGTGATCCGACGACAACTATATTTTAACACAATTATGAATGGTTGACTACGAACATACAGTTTCAGCAGGTTTTTGATAATAAATAAAGGACCGGACAGCTGTTTTCCAAACGAGGTTGCATTGGAGCGAAAACGGTATCTCCCCACTTTGCGGAAAAGATAAAGACTGAAAAAAGCGAGCAGTTCATGGGAATGTGGAAAACGCTGTGCAGAACAAAGCAATGCATTGTCACAGCTGCCGCTTGCGGCAGGATGATTCACAAGAAGCGAAAAAATGTGCTACAATAAGCAAGCAGAAATATTTCAAACGGGCAGACTGCATCTGTCCATTTTTCAGGCGGAGGAATGTGTATGGACACACGACCGATCGGCGTATTCGATTCCGGCATGGGCGGACTCACTGCCGTGCGGCAGATGTTTCATCTGCTGCCCCGTGAGAATATCGTTTATTTTGGCGATACCGGGCGTGTGCCGTACGGTGGACGCTCGGCAAAGACCATCGTTCGATACGCGCGCCAGGACGTGGCGTTTTTACGCAGTTTCGACCTTAAGGCGATCGTCATCGCCTGCGGAACGGTCTCCACGACGGCTCTTTCCGTGCTGAAAAGCGAAAACGCAATTCCGATTCTCGGCGTTGTGGAACCGGCGGCAAAAGCGGCAGCAGCAGCGACGAAAAGCGGGCGCATCGGCGTAATCGGTACTAAGGCGACCATACGAAGCGGCGCATATGAAAATGCGATCCGCGCGTTAAAGCCGGATGCGGTGCTGTGGGCAAAGGCGTGCCCGCTGCTTGTTCCACTGGTGGAGGAAGGACGTGTGCAGCGCGGGGATCCGGTAACCGAGCGGGTTGTTGCCGAATATTTATCATCCTTAAAAGAAGAAGGCATAGACACGTTGGTTCTCGGATGTACGCATTACCCGCTGCTAAGCACCGTGATCGGTGATTTTATGGGAGAAGGTGTGGCCTTGATCGACACAGGTGAACAGGCTGCGCGTGCTCTCGCCGCACTTTTAGAAGAGGAAGACAAGCTGAATACAACCGCCGAGGAAGGACAGCGCCGGTATTACGCCAGCGACAGCGCGGAAGATTTTGCGGCTATGGCGTCTATGTTCCTTGGCGAGGACATTACGGAATGCGCGGAGCATGTTGCAATTGCGGAATTCTGATAACGTGAAGCGAAAATAAACAAAGCCGTCCGTATGGACGGCTTTTCTGCTATCTGTTTGTTTTTTACAATGTACAATATTCGACACGATCGCGTCCGCGTTCTTTGGCCTGATAAAGGCATGCGTCCGCAGCGTTAACAAGCTGCATTGCAGAAAATGCGCCCGCATCGCTCGCAAGGGCCGCGCCGGCGCTGACTGTGACGGACAGGCAATCGTTCTCCAACTGGACAGAGTGGCCGCGAATGACGGCAAGCAACGTTTCGGCAACTGCCTCAGGCGCGTCGCAGTCGGGGAGCATAACGGCAAATTCTTCGCCGCCCCAGCGGCAAACGTCTCCTTTGTTTCCAACAACGCAACAGATCACCTGAGCTATGCTGCGAAGCACGACATCGCCCTGAAGATGTCCGTAGCGGTCGTTGACCGTTTTAAAGTGATCGATGTCCAACACGATCAAAGCAAGGTTCTTCTGTGCGCTACTGAAGTACCGGTCCATCCGTTCGTTGAATCCATGCCGACTGTATACGTTCGTCAGCGCGTCGTGAGAATAGAGGTAACGGTAGAGTTCCTGTGTTTCAATCAACTTGTTATACGTAAGCACGCGCACTGTTTCAAGGAAATAGCCGATTGCGAAGAAAGCGATAAAAAGCAAGGGGAAGCGCATTTGAAACGTCGCCGAATACTCATATTGCAGCAGTGACCGGCCAAACGGCGTATAGAAGAAGAAAACCAACATCGCGAGCATCCCTATGCACGCAAGCGTCCCGTCTTTTCTGCCGAATGTTAAAAGCCCGAGCGACGGCAACAGGCACATCCACAACACACTAAAACCATCCGGATTACCGCTGATGATGAAATATACAAACAGCAGAAAGAAACTGACTGCAAATGAAAGTTTTGAAACACGGAGCCCGATTTTATTTTTTAACAGCAGAATACAGGCCGCCCCGCAAAACAGTGAATATCCGAGTGTGGCGTAGGTCAGCGCGCCTTTGTTCGTAACAACGTTTACAATCGTCATGACGGCTGCGATGAGGCTCAGCGTGCCGTATACGCACACAAACTGGAGATGATACCGGGATGCGTCATCCAGCAACGAGGTGCGTATTCGCTCATTGATGCGAGTTAACAATTTCATGACATTAGTATACTACGAATGCATGTGAAGCACATATGGTTTTTTAACTTTGGTGCGGATCGTAAATTTAGACTTCGCAATGCTATATAATATATTGACATAAAAGTTTATGCTGTGCTATGATTCAGCAAATGCCGTTTTCAAATCGCTTTATTTTTTCGCTTCCTTCAAACAAGCAAGCGCTGTATTATAAAACAGGTCCGTTCGGCACGTCCTTGAAGCCAGCAAAATGGCTGGCTCAGGGATATTTTTTTAAACGCCGTGCGAAGACCGGAAGGAGTAACCGCTATGAAGACCCTATCCATCTCCGACGTGACCCTGCGGCAGGAACAGAAAGGCTCGGAAGCCCTGCTTAGCTTCCGCGAAAAGCTAGAGATTGCCCGCTCGTTGGACCGATTGCGACTTTATAGCGTGGAACTGCCTGCCATCCAGAATGAAAAAGCCGACGTCTTGCTTATAAAGTCGATTGCCTCCGCCGTGAAGCAGAGCCGCATCGTCCTACCCGTCGGACTGTCCGAAAAAGACGTTGAAACCGCCTGGAATGCCATTTCGGAAGCGGAGCACCCCTGTTTGCAGATATGTGTGCCGACCTCTACGGCGCAGATGGAGTACATCTGCCACAAAAAACCGGACAAGATGCTGTTGCTCATAGAGGAACTTGTGAAAAAAGCGAAATCTTTCTGCGAGGATGTGGAATTCTGCGCAGAAGACGCGACCCGTAGCGATCCGGAGTTTTTGTATCGCGCAATCGAAACTGCTCTGTCCGCCGGTGCCGGCGTCGTTACGCTGTGCGACGGCTCCAACGGGATGCTGCCGGATGAATTCGGCAACTTTATTCAGGATGTATATGCGCATGTGCCTGCGCTTGAAAATTGCATTCTCGGCGTCCAGTGTACCGATGCATTACAGCTTGCGGCCGCGTGTTCGCTGGCTGCGGCCAACGCGGGTGCGACGCTGATTAAGGCGTCCACAGGTGACGACACACTACTCCCGCTCGAAACGATTGCGGGCATTCTGCGCGCGCGCGGCATGGACATGGGCTTTGGTACGGATCTGGTGATGACGGAACTGAGCCGCGCCGTTGAAAAAGCGCGCTGGATGATCAGCGCAAAGCGCAACGGCAGCGCTTCGCGCGACAACAGCATACCGCGCCAGGTGGACGGAGACATGTGCCTTTCATCCGAAAGCACGCTGCCGGAAGTTGCCGCCGCTGTGCGCAAACTGGGCTATGAACTTTCTGAAGAAGACACCGCAAAGGTATTCGCCGCGTTTGAGCGTATTGCCAATAAAAAGAGCGTCGGTGAAAAAGAACTCGACACAATCGTCGCGAGTGCGGCGCTGCAGGTCCCGCCGACCTATACGCTGGAGAGCTATGTTATCAACAGCGGCAACATCATTACGGCTACGGCGCATATAAAGCTGTTCAAGCAAGATAAGACACAGCAGGGATTCGGCATTGGCGACGGTCCGATCGACGCGGCTTTCCTCGCGATTGAACAGATCATTGGTCACCACTATGAGCTGGACGATTTTCAGATTCAGTCCGTAACGGAAGGCCGCGAGGCAATGGGCAGCGCACTTGTCCGCCTGCGCGCGGAAGGCAAGCTCTATTCCGGTCGCGGCATTTCAACCGACATTATCGGCGCGAGCATTCACGCCTACCTCAACGCACTGAATAAAATCGTGTATGAGGAGGGCACTCGACAATGAAACTAAGCTTTTCTACCCGGGGCTGGGATGGTTACAGCTGGGATGAGATCGGTAAGACGGCAAAAACGGTCGGATTTTCCGGCATTGAGTTGCACGGATTGATCGATTCCGACTGGACGAATGACGGTTCGCCGTTTCATCGCGGAAATGCAGTGCGCACGGTTCGCAATCTTTTCGACGAAGGCTTGCGCCTAACGTGCCTAGACTCCGTCTGCGACCTGTCTTCCGGCAACAAAGAGGACGAGCAAGAACTGGAAGCCTGCATTCGCCTTGCGCATGATTTTCTGATTCCTTATGTACGCGTGCGCGCTTTGGACGGATCGGAATCCGGCGTCGATGCGGCGGACGCCTGCGTTAAGCGCATGTTGCCGCTTGCCGAAGAACGCGGCGTAACGATGCTGGTCGAAACAGTCGGCGCGTTTTCGGACACCGCACTGCTACAGAGTTTTTTGATGCGGTTTTCAAGCGATTCTCTTGCCGCGCTCTGGGATTTGCACCATCCGTACTTTGACCATAACGAAACGCCGGAGACGAGCATTAAAAACCTCGGCGCATACGTAAAGCACGTGCATGTCAAAGACTCCGCGCTGGAAAATGAGGCACGCGTATATTGCCTGCCCGGCGAAGGCGAATTGCCGATGGGTGACCTCATGACGGCGCTGTCGTCAATCAATTACGACGGGTTTATCTCGCTGGAGTGGGACCCGAAATGGATGCCGGAGCTTGACGACATGGAGAGCATCCTTGCGCACTTCGGCAATTATATGCAGCGCTTCGGCACACCGGCGAGAAACCGGCATAAGCTTTATAAAAACCGCACAGGCACGGGCAGCTTTGTCTGGCGCAAGGACAATCTGATCGACGCAACGTTTTCGCAGGTACTCGACCGCATGGCGGAAGAGTTTCCGGATCAGTATTGCATCAAATACACCACGCTTGATTACACGCGTACCTATGAACAGTTTCGGGAAGACGTGGACGAGTGCTGCCGCGCGCTGCTCTCGTCGGGCGTGCGCCCCGGCAGCCATGTTGCGGTTTGGGCGACGAACCTGCCGCAGTGGTACATCGCTTTTTGGGCGACGACCAAGATTGGCGCGGTGCTCGTTACCGTCAACACCGCCTATAAAATTCACGAGGCGGAATACCTGCTCAAGCAGAGCGACACCCACACGCTCATATTGGAGCAAGGGTATCGCGATTCGGACTATTCCGGCATTATTGCCGAGCTTTGCCCGGAATTGGCGCAAACCAAACCCGGTGAGCACCTGCACAGCGGCAGGCTTCCGTTTTTGCGGAATGTCGTAACGCTCGGTTACCGGCAGGCAGGCTGCTTAACCTGGGAAGAGATGCTGCAAAAGGCGGATAAGACGCCGATTGAGGAAGTGCAGCGCATCGCAGTGTCCGTCAATCCGCACGATGTTTGCAACATGCAGTATACGTCCGGCACGACGGGATTTCCCAAGGGCGTCATGCTCACACATTACAATATTGTCAACAACGGCAAATGCATCGGCGATCGCATGGACCTTTCCACTGCCGATCGCATGATGATTCAGGTGCCGATGTTCCATTGCTTCGGCATGGTGCTTGCCATGACGGCCTGTATGACGCATGGCTCGACCATGCTGCCTTTGCCGTATTTTTCGCCGCGGCCTGCGCTTGCATGCATTAATCAGGAGCACATCACGGCGTTCCACGGCGTGCCGACGATGTTTATCGCGTTGTTGGAGCATCCCGACTTCCCAAAGACGGATTTTTCCTATATGCGTACCGGCATCATGGCGGGGAGCCCTTGCCCGATCAGTGTCATGCAGGACGTCGTCAACAAAATGCATATGGACGAGATCACCATCGTGTATGGGCAAACGGAAGCTTCGCCGGGATGCACGATGAGCTCAACGGACGATTCCCTCGAAATACGCGTTGGAACGGTCGGGCGCGCGCTGCCGGAGATTGAATGCCGCATCGTCGACCCGGAAACGTATGAGGAGCTGCCAATCGGCGAAATCGGCGAGTTTGTTGCGCGTGGATACAACCTTATGAAGGGATATTACAAAATGCCCGGGGCGACTCGCTCCGCCATTGACAAAGACGGCTGGCTGCACACGGGAGACCTTGCATGCAAAACGCCGGAAGGTAATTATCGCATCACCGGACGGCTTAAGGATATGATCATCCGCGGTGGCGAGAACATCTACCCCAAGGAGATTGAAGAATTCCTTTATACGCACCCGAAAGTGAAAGACGTACAGGTGATCGGCGTGCCGGACGAACAGTACGGCGAGGAAATCATGGCCTGTGTCATCCTTAAGGAAGGCGAGAGCGCGACGGAAAAGGAAATCCAGGATTATGTGCGCGCCAACATGGCCAAGCACAAGGTGCCGAAATACGTCGCCATGGTGGATGCATTCCCGATGAACGCCGCGGGGAAGATCCTCAAGTACAAGATGCGCGAGGATGCGATCAAGCAACTGAAACTGCAAGAAGCGGCAGATATCGTGACCGCGTGACGACATAACAAATTTGTGGGACAAAAAGGTCGGTTGAGCGTTGACAAAACGACTGGAAACTGATAATATACAAAACAATTTAATAATCATACAAAGGCTGTGACGAAGACGGACGAACGCGCCGCACAAAGAGAGCCGGGGATGGTGAAATCCCGGCGGCAGGCAGATTCATAGAATCCCATCCCTTCCGAGCCGAAAACTTGAAAACGCGACGCAACGCGAGTAGGGTTTTCCGTAATTGTCGCGTAAAGGCAAAGGACTTGTTGGAGTCTGGTGAGCGGCGCTTTTTAAAAAAGCGCAATTTGAGTGGTACCGCGGGTAGAATCGGAATGATCGCCCGTCTCAAGGAAAATCTTGAGACGGGCGTTTTTTGTGCCGTAAAGCAAAAATAATATAGAAATAGTTGGCAAGGAGGAGCTTATGGAAGCGGTTGAACTGAACACGCAGCTGATGGAGGTTGCATATCGAATTCGGGAGATGCGCGAAATCTCCGGTTTTACGCAGGAGGAAATGGCGAAAAAGACCGACGTTTCCACCGCGGAATACGCAAACTACGAGGCGGGGAACGCGGATTTTCCGTTTACGTTTATCCATAAGTGTGCGCAGGCGTTTGGAATCGGCATCACCGACCTGCTGGAAGGCGACAGCGCAAAGCTTTCTTCCTACACGGTGACAAGAAAAGGCCAGGGACAGCCCGCCGCCAAAGAAGACGGCATCGAGATCGACAGCCTTGCGCCGCTGTTTCGAAACAAGATCGCCGAACCGTACTGGGTGCGTTACGATTACTCCGAAACGCAGCAGAATCGCCCGATTCACCTGACAAACCATGTTGGACAGGAGTTCGACCTTGTTCTCAACGGTTCTTTGAAGGTACAAATCGGCGAACATATCGAAGTTTTGAACGAAGGCGACAGTATTTATTACAACAGCGCAACGCCGCACGGCATGATCGCCGTGGGCGGCAAGGAATGTTTGTTCCTTGCGGTCGTGCTGCCCGGCGAAGGCACGGAAGACGTTGCGGAGCTGCACGAGAGCATCATTGAAGCGCGCCGCTCGGAAGACTTTTGCTGTAACCGCTTTATTGAAACGCACGAGGACGAGCACGGCGCGCTGTCCGGCATTACGTTTACCGACGCGGATCAGTTCAATTTTGCATTCGACGTTGTCGATGAAATTGCAAAGAAAGCGCCAAAAAAATTGGCGATGTTGCATGTGGACGTCGACGGATTGGAACGCCGTTTTACGTTTGAAGACATGATGAAAATGTCCAACCGGACGGCGAATTATTTCCGCTCGCTGGGCATTAAAAAAGGCGACAAGGTCATGCTTGTATTAAAGCGTCATTACCAATTCTGGTTCGCCATGCTGGCTCTGCATAAAATTGGCGCGGTGGCGATCCCCGCGACATATCAGCTGCAGGCGCACGACTTTGCATATCGCTATAAGGCCGCGGACGTTTCGGCCATCCTCTGCACTGCGGACGGTGAAGTTGCCGAACAGGCAGACCTTGGGGAAGAAGGCTACGATGGACTGAAGACGAAGATCGTAGTAAACGGTCACCGCGACGGCTGGCGCAGCTTTGACGACGAGTACATGATGTTCAGCAGCCGGTTTGAGTGCCCGGAGGACACCGCGCGCGGCAACGACACGATGCTGATGTTCTTTACGTCCGGCACGACCGGTTACCCGAAGATTGCTTCTCACAGCTGCAAATATGCGCTTGGACATTTTGTCACTGCAAAGTACTGGCAGTGTATTCAATCCGACGGATTACACCTGACGGTTTCCGACACGGGTTGGGGAAAAGCACTCTGGGGTAAATTCTACGGGCAATGGCTCTGCGAAGCGGCGGTCGCCGTGTTTGAGTTTGACCGTTTCGACGCAAAGCACCTGATCCCGATGCTGGCAAGATATAACGTAACGACGTTCTGCGCGCCGCCGACGATCTACCGCATGATGATCAAGGAAGACTTAAGCCAATATGACTTTTCCACGTTGACGTATGCAACGACGGCCGGCGAAGCGCTCAACCCCGAAGTGTTCTATCAATTTGAGAACGCCACGGGATTGCGCATTATGGAAGGATTCGGCCAGACGGAGACGACGCTTTTGATCGGAACGCTGGCGGGCATGGTTCCAAAACCGGGTTCCATGGGCAAGCCGGTGCCGACCTACGACGTCGATTTGATCACCCTGGAAGGAAAAACGGCGGAGTTTGGCGAACCGGGCGAAATCGTTCTGCATCTGGACGACGGCGACCCGTGTGGTCTGTTCCAGGGATATTATCGCGATGAAGCGCTCAGTCGCGAAGCGCGCGAAGGCGGCGTATACCATACGGGCGATCTGGCATGGCGGGACGAGGACGGTTATTTCTGGTATGTCGGGCGCAAGGACGACGTGATCAAATCCTCCGGCTATCGTATCGGACCGTTCGAGATTGAAAACGTTATCATGGAACTGCCGTACGTGCTGGAGTGCGGCGTATCCGCAGCGCCGGACGATGTCCGCGGGCAAGTGATCAAGGCGAGCATCGTTTTAACACCCGGCATACAAGGCACGGAAGCGCTGAAAAAAGAGATTCAGAACTATGTGAAATCGCATACCGCGCCTTATAAATATCCGCGTATCGTTGCGTTCCGCGACGAACTGCCGAAGACCATCAGTGGAAAGATCATCCGCAGAGAACTCTAGCAAAAATGACTGCCGCCGCATCGGGACAGGATTGCGGCGGCAGTTTTTACATGAATACGCAAAAACGTGCATAAAAAATCATGCATACACCTTGACAATTATATATGATTCGTGATAGTCTTTAAAAAATTTGAAAGGCTACGACGGAGAGGATTTCGGCGAGTTGCTTTCTAAAGAGACCCGGTGGTTGGTGAGAGCCGGGAAAGCATTGTCCGTTATTTGTAGCTCCTGAGCTGGAAGGAAGAACGCCAGATTCGTTTGGCAAGTAGAACCTCCCCGTGTATGCGGCGTTACGGCATAGGGCTTGTTTGAGCCTGAAGAGTGGTATCGGCAGCGATGCTGGTGCAATTTGAGTGGTACCGCGGGTAAGCGAAACCTGTTTGCTCGTCTCAAAGATGGTCGGACTATCATTATGATCATCTGGGGGACGATTTTTTTGTACCCCCATATGAAGGGAGTATGAGATGGAGAGCACGACGGGACTGGACTTACAACTGCAAGAAATGGCGGCCCGCATCCGCGAACTACGACGCGTCGAGGGACTATCGACGACGGAAATGGCGCTCAGGACTGGCGTTTCGGAACAGGAGTATATCGCCTGTGAATCCGGGATGCACGATCTGAGCTTTGCGTTTATCTATCGATGCGCAATGGCGTTCGGCGTCAACGTTACGGACATCATTGAAGGTACAAGTCCGACGCTACGTGGATACACGATCACCCGCGCGGGCGAAGGTGTGCGTATTGAAAAAGCGCACGGCATGGTCTACTACAATCTGGCCGCACCGTTTCAAAACAGGATTTCTGAACCGCTGTATGTGGAATGCGCATACAAAGCCGACGCGGAGCGCAGAGGAATTGAGTTAACTTCGCACGAAGGGCAGGAATGCGACCTTGTCGTCAAGGGCACGCTAAAGGTTCAGATCGGTTCACACACGGAGATTCTCCACGAAGGCGACTGCGCCTATTACGACAGCTCGATTCCGCACGGCATGATCGCCGTTGGTGGCGAGGACTGTACCTTTTATGCAATCGTACTCAACCCGTCCGCTTACAACGGCGCGCAGGGCGAGGCGGAGCTGAAAAACCCGGGCTGGGAAGAAGAACAATCCACAGCCACCGAGCAGGGACGCATTTATCATCGCTTCATCAAAACGAAAACGGATGATAATGGAACGCTGACCGGAATCTCCTTTATAAACGAGGAAAATTTCAACTTTGCGTTTGACATTGTGGATGGCCTTGCGGAGAAATCTCCGGAGAAACTTGCTATGCTGCACATAGCAAAGGACGGCACGGAGCGCAGGTTTAGCTTTGGCGATATGAAGCGTGCGTCAGCGCAATGCGCCAATTATTTTAAATCCCTTGGCATTCAGCGGGGCGATCGTGTTATGCTTGTGCTAAAGCGGCATTATCAATTCTGGTTTGCGCTGTTGGGGCTGCATAAAATCGGCGCAATCGGAATTCCGGCGACATACCTTTTGCAGGAACACGATTACGCATATCGCTATGAAAAGGCCGGTGTTTCCGCAATCATCTGCACGGCGGACGGAGACGCGGCGGAGAATGCGGAGCTTGGCGCGGCAAACTACGATGGGTTGAAAACGAAGATTCTTGTTGGCGGCAAGCGCGAAGGCTGGCGGGATTTTGACGAGGAATATACGCTGTTCAGCGGACGGTTCCAGCGCGAGAATGACGCGCCCCGCGGAAGTGAACGCATGTTGATGTTCTTTACCTCCGGCACAAGCGGGCAACCGAAACTTGCGGCGCACAACTACAAGTATCCGCTTGGCCACTTTATTACGGCGAACTACTGGCAGTGTGTCGACCCGAACGGGCTGCACCTGACCATTTCCGATACCGGCTGGGCAAAGGCCATGTGGGGTAAGCTCTACGGGCAGTGGCTTTGTGAAGCGGCGGTGTTCGTTTACGACTTCGACCGGTTCGATGCGGCGGACATCCTCCCGAAATTTGCGCAGTATCACATAACTTCATTCTGCGCACCGCCGACGATGTACCGCATGCTGATTAAAGAGGACCTTTCTCATTACGACCTGTCTTCCATTAAGCATGCGACCATTGCCGGAGAAGCGCTGAATCCGGAAGTGTTCCGCCAGATGGAAAAGACCACCGGATTGCAGGTTATGGAAGGTTTTGGCCAGAGCGAAAGCACGCTGATGATCGGCAATCTGCGCGGCGGTACGCATAAGGTCGGCTCCATGGGTAAGCCCGTACCGCTGTACGACATCGACCTTGTCGACCCGGACGGGAACAGTGTGGAAACCGGCACCAACGGTGAAATCGTCGTGCGAATTGACAAAGGCGAACCTTGCGGGCTTGTTGCAGAATATTACAACGACGAAGCCGCAACGCGGGAAGCCAAGCACGACGGGCTGTATCACACGGGCGATATCGCATGGTGTGACGAAGACGGTTATTACTGGTATGTGGGCCGTGCGGACGACGTGATCAAGTCTTCCGGCTATCGCATCGGGCCGTTTGAGATTGAGAGTGTGCTCATGGAACTTCCGTACGTGCTGGAATGTGGCGTGTCCGCAGCGCCGGACGAGGTACGCGGGCAGGTGATCAAAGCCAGCATCGTGCTGACGAATGGAACAGACGGGACGAACCTGCTGAAAAAAGAAATTCAGGAGTACGTAAAATCCCGAACGGCGCCATATAAATATCCGCGCGTTGTGGAGTTTAAGGATGTACTGCCAAAGACGACGAGCGGAAAGATCATACGAAGAATGCTGTAAAGAAGCGAGGTAAGGACAGTGGACACGAAGCGGGTTACGATTTTGGTCGGCCATTACGGCAGTGGGAAAACGAGCCTTGCGGTAGGTCTTGCCAAGCGCCTTTGCGAGAGTGGAAAGAAAGTTCTTGTCGCAGATCTGGATATTGTCAATCCATATTTTCGCACGACGGACCATCGACGGGAGCTGGAGGAACGCGGCATTGAGCTGATTACGTCCAAGTTTGCAAACAGCAATCTGGACATCCCGGCGCTTCCGGCTGATCTTTACAGACTCGTTGAGGACAAAAGCGCTTATGCGGTACTGGACGTCGGCGGCGACGACCGCGGTGCGGTCGCGCTTGGACGATATGTGCCGTCCATCCTTGCCGAACAGAATTACGAGATGATGTTCGTTACAAATTTCTTTCGCCCGCTGACGCGGACACCGGAAGATGCGATGGACATTTTACACGAAATTGAGGCGGCGTGTGGTATAAAAATAACAACGCTGGTTAACAACAGCAATCTCGGCAAAGAGACGACCAAAGAAGATGTACTGAGTACGATTGAAAAGATGGACACGTTTTCGCAGCTGAGCGGATTGCCGGTCGGATTCACAGCCGTCGACAGGCGATTGTACACGGCACTAAAACGGGAACTGAGCGAACTGATACCGATTGATGTTTGATATGCCGAAACGGACGAATTCGCCCGCAGGCTTTTGATAAGAATGGATTTATGGAAAAGAGGTAGAAAGAGCAAACATGGCAAAACTGACGTTTGAGACGGACCTTTGTAAGGGCTGCGGACTGTGTATTGACGCATGCCCGGTGAAGATCCTGAAGATTGACAGGGAACAGATCAACCAGAAGGGACATTCACCCGCGACGATCACGGACGAATCCAAGTGTATCGGCTGCGGCTCATGTGCAATCATGTGCCCCGACTGTGTGATCACGGTGGAAAGGTAAGGCGAAGAGCATGGCGGAAAAAGTATTGATGAAGGGCAATGAAGCCATTGCCGAAGCGGCGATACAGGCCGGATGCCGGCACTATTTCGGTTACCCGATCACGCCGCAGACCGAAATCGCGGCCTATATGGCAAAACGTATGCCGAAGATCGGTGGCGTATTCCTCCAGGCGGAGAGCGAAATTGCGGCAATCAACATGGTATACGGCGTGTCCGCAGCGGGTAAGCGCGTCATGACTTCTTCTTCTAGCCCGGGAATCGCACTGAAGAGCGAAGGCATTTCTTACCTGGCCGGAAGTGACCTTCCCGCGTTCATCGTCAATGTGCAGCGCGGCGGTCCGGGACTCGGCGGCATTCAACCGTCCCAGTCGGATTACTGGCAGGCAACGCGTGCCGGCGGACACGGCGACTTTCATGTGATTGTCCTCGCGCCCGCATCCGTACAGGAGATGGCGAGCCTGACCGTGAAGGGTTTCGACCTTGCGGACAAGTATTCCATGCCGTCCATGATTCTTGCAGACGGTACCATCGGACAGATGATGGAGCCGGTTTCGCTGGACATCGGCGCGCAGAAGACATACAAAAAGCCTTGGGCGCTGACCGGAACGAAGAACAAGCGCAAGCACAATATCGTTACGTCTCTCTATCTCCAGCCGGACGAATTGGAACGAATGAACTTTGAACGGTTCAAACGGTATGAGGTGATTGAGAAGGACGAGCCGCTGTACGAATCGTACATGATGGAAGACGCAGAATACTGCGTTGTGGCGTTTGGAATCGCCGCGCGTGTATCCAGAAACGCCGTTGATGCCGCACGCGAAAAAGGAATCCGCGTCGGCATGATTCGTCCGATCACGCTCTGGCCGTTCCCGAAAAAGGCGATTGCGGACGCGGCGAAGCAAGTGAAGACATTCCTCTCTGTGGAACTCTCCATGGGGCAGATGATAGAAGACATCGAACTGGCCATGAAATGTACAAAACCGGTCAAACTGGTCAACCGCGTCGGCGGCATGATCCCGTCGCCGGAACAGGTGCTCGGCAGTATCGAAGAAATTGCCGGAGGTGAAGCAAAATGATAGTGGCAAAACGACCTGATTCCCTGCTGGCGGTACCGACCCATTATTGTCCCGGCTGCACCCACGGCATCGTCCACCGGCTGGTAGCCGAAGCGATCGACACGCTCGGCATTGAAGGCCGCGCGATCGGCGTAGCGCCCGTTGGCTGCTCGGTGCTTGCATACAACTATTTTTCATGCGACATGATCGAGGCGGCGCACGGTCGCGCGCCCGCGGTCGCGACCGGCCTGAAGCGCGCGGACCCGGAGAACATCATTTTTACGTACCAGGGCGACGGCGACCTTGCCTCCATTGGCATGGCGGAGACCGTGCATGCCGCGGCACGTAACGAAAACATTACGATTATCTTTATCAACAACGCGATCTACGGGATGACCGGCGGCCAGATGGCACCGACGTCGTTGCCGGGACAGGTCACGCAAACGTCGCCTTATGGACGCGACGTAACGCAATGCGGCTATCCGGTCAAAGTCTGTGAGATGCTCTCTCAGCTGGAGGGACCGGAATACCTTGCACGCGTGACCGTAAACAGCGTAAAAAACGTGCGTAACGCCAAAAAAGTGATCGAAAAGGCGTTCCGCAACCAGATTGAAGGCAAAGGATTCTCGCTGGTCGAGGTGCTTTCATCCTGTCCGACCAACTGGGGTATGACGCCGCAAAATGCGCTCAAGTGGATTGACGATCAAATGATTCCGTACTATCCGCTCGGCATTTACAAAGACCGCAGCGGAGAGGAGGCGTGAGCACCATGGAGAAAAAGACAACGCGGATACTGATCGCCGGATTCGGCGGACAGGGCGTCCTGTTTATCGGCAAGTTCCTTTCCTACATTGGTATGATTGGTAATCGTCAGGTTAGCTGGCTTCCGTCCTATGGGCCTGAAATGCGCGGCGGCACGGCGAATTGCAGTGTGATTTTAAGCGATACACCGATCGGTTCGCCGATCGTGTCCGATCCGGACGTGCTGATTGCAATGAACCTGCCGTCGTTCCAGAAATATCAGGACAAGGTGCAAAAAGGCGGCGTGATCGTTATGGATTCCTCGCTGATCGGCGAAAAGGCGACACGCGAAGACGTCAGCGTTTATGCAATCCCGGCAACGCAGATGGCGACCGATGCGGGACTCGACGGGCTTGGCAACATGATCCTGCTTGGCAAGTTTGTCGGTGAATGCATGCCGGAGGCGGAAGAAAATATGGAAGCGGCGCTGAACAAGGTCGTTCCGCCGAAAAAAGCGCATCTGCTTGACGCAAACAAAAAAGCACTTGCGCTCGGGCGGGCGTATAAGGGGTAAGCATCCATGCGCATTTCCTGTGTCCAGATGAATATGCTTGCAGCACAGCCGGATCGCAACTTCGCACATGCGGAGGCGTTGGTGCGGGGAGCGGCGGCATCCGAACAGCCGGACGTCATCGTGCTTCCGGAAACATGGAATACGGGATTTGCACCGGGCAAAATCGATGTGTCGCTTGCAGATGAAAATGGAATGCGCACGAAGGTCGTGTTTTCCGCGCTGGCGCGGGAACTCCAAGTCAACATCGTGGCAGGAAGTGTTGCAAACCGCAGAGACGGCAAACAGTACAACACGGCGTTTGTGTTCGACCGCGCGGGAGACTGCGTTGCAAACTATGACAAAACGCATCTGTTTTCGCCGATGGGTGAGGACAAGGCGTTTGAAGCGGGCGACATGCTTGCAAGGTTTCAACTGGACGGCGTCGACTGCGCACTGATCATCTGCTATGACGTCCGTTTTCCCGAACTCACGCGCA
Organism: Christensenellaceae bacterium; assembly: GCA_963665515.1. GTDB lineage: Bacteria > Bacillota > Clostridia > Christensenellales > CAG-138 > UBA7703. The sequence continues at coordinate 3,804,531 of OY762278.1, read as the reverse complement.
CTCTGGCGTTGCCGGGACTCGATCTTTTGTTCATCGTTTCACAATGGCCGGAGAAACGGATCAACCACTTTTCGGTGCTTTCACAGGCGCGTGCTATAGAAAACCAGATGTTTGTGGCGACCTGCAATTCCTGTGGAGAAGCGTTTGGCACACAATTTGGCGGACACTCTTCCATCATCGATCCGTGGGGAACGGTTTTGGCGGAGGCAGGCGAAGCGGAAACGACGATGACTGCGGAGATAAACCTTTCGGTACTCCGCGAAATCCGCAACACGATACCGGTCTTTACCGATCGGCGCGCGGAGCTTTACAATTTGGACAAGTAAGCTTATTTTAAAAAATACGAGGTATAACAGCATGAAGTATGAATTTCCGGTTACGAAAAACCCGAACCCGAAGCCAAAACCCGATCCGAACACGCTGGCTTTCGGAGCAACTTTCACGGACCATATGTTCACCATGGACTATAACGAAGGACAAGGCTGGCACGATGGAAAGATCATCCCGTACGGTGACATTCAGATCAGCCCCGCTGCAAGCGTACTGCACTACGCACAGATGATGTTTGAGGGAATGAAGGCATACAAGACTGCGGACGGTCACGTGTTGCTGTTTCGCCCTGACATGAACGCAAAGCGGCTCAACCGCACCAACGAGCGCATCTGCATTCCCGAAATGGATGAAGAGCTCTTCCTTGCTGCGGTCAAGGCCACCGTCAAGGTGGACGCAGACTGGGTGCCGAGCGAGCCGTTCACATCGCTTTACATCCGTCCGTTCATCATCGCGGACGATCCCGCGCTTGGCGTAAAGGCCGCAAAGCACTATCGCTTTATGATTATCCTCTGCCCGTCCGGTCCGTATTATGCGGCGAACCGCGGCAAACTTTCGACCACACGTATTTTTGTCGAGGACGAATACATCCGCGCGGCGCACGGCGGCACAGGCTATGCCAAAGTCGGCGGTAACTATGCTGGAAGCCTTCGTGCATCCAAAAAGGCAAAGGAATCCGACTGTAACGACGTGCTTTGGCTCGATGCAATAGAGCATAAGTATGTGGAAGAAGTCGGCTCGTCCAATGCGTTTTTCATGATTGGCGATGAGATTGTAACAGCTCCGCTGGCCGGAACCATTCTGCCCGGCATTACGCGTGACTCTGTTATTACACTGCTTAAGGAGTGGGGGATTCCCGTAAGCGAACGAAAGATTGCAATTGAAGAAGTGATTGCGGCCGCGAAAAACGGCACGCTGAAGGAAGCGTTTGCAAGTGGAACCGCGGCGGTCATTTCGCCGATGGGTCTGCTCCATTATCTGGGCGACGAATACACGATCAGCGATCGCAAGGTCGGCGAGATTTCGCAGAAACTTTACGATACGATCACGGGTTATCAAACCGGCAAACTTGAAGACACGCACAACTGGATTGTCCGCGTAGTCTAAAGGCTTAAGTCAAAATCAAAGATTCCGGTGCTTGTGGCCGCGCTATTTGGTGTGAAAAACACGAATGCGTACGGTATGAGCGCCGGAACATTTTTATATTGTTGTTTTAAATTGCTGTTTTAAATTCGTACACCAGAAACCAGATAGTAGCTGACGTCGTCAACGATATGATCGACACGAAAATACGGCTCAAACAGCAATGCCAACTCCGTGGCGGGCATAAGCGCATGTGAAACATCCATTGCACGCGCAACATGTCGCTCGTTGATCGAATGCCGGTTTTCCCCGTGCGCAATGGTAAGCCGTCCGTCTGGACGGAGTGCGTCTTTTAGCGAACGAATCAGTACGTCCGGATTGGGGAAATGCGGAAGCGCATTAAAAATAAGGCATTTGTCGTGCTGCGAAAAACGTTCCGTCTGTGCATCGGCGCAAACAAGACGAATCCGTGGATCGGAGAGCTTCCGACTCGCTTCGGCAATCATGCTTTGCGAAACGTCCACGCCGGTGACGCTGGCAACGTCCCGTCGGAGATAATATGGAAACAGCACGCCGGTTCCGCAGGCAACGTCTAAAACGGAGTCGCCCGGTTGAATACAGGCGGCGTCTAGAATCCGCTCAATGGTTTGCTCCGCAGGCTGGCGATGCGTGTCCCATGTGGCGGCGCGATGATCGAAAAACGTAATAACTGCATCCAGATTCATGGTTATTTGGTTTGGTTCCTTTTGTGTTGGTATGCTGGTTCAACCAGACAAACTTAGCATATCATAAATTGATAAAAATGTGGATTGTTTTTTGAGAAATGTGCTTATATATTTTGGAATTTACCCTGTTTTGCTCTGGCATTCAGCATGGCATGGTGAAACAAACCAAAGAAGACTGCAAAAAAACACAGCCAAATATCAGAAAATACATTGGTTCAACCAATGACAGAGCGATGATATATTCTATTTTTGACGATTGAGTATTGGGTGTTTTGCGAATGCTTAACAGATATACATTTGCTCGAGTCGCGCCAGATCATACGGTGTGGTTTTACCGTCCGCCAGCATCAGCGTTTCTGCGTCCTGATAACAGGGCAGTGCAAACGAGAAGCATCCGTCAAACCGTCCCAGACGAAGGGATGGTGTAATTTGCAGAATATCGGGTTGTTCGATGTCCTTGATCGGCATGACGGGTCCTCACAATCTGCACGGGGAGTCTTAAGATATTGACCTGCCTAATCAAATAAATCGGTTTGTTCAAAGTCGCCGTTCCACACGACGAGCAGGCAACCGTTTTCAACCGTAACGCAAGCAGGTTTACCCGTAAAGGCGTTGCTAACGCCAAGCGGATAGTCGATAGTCAACGTTGCGCGATCCAGCGGGTACTCCAGCCCGGCAAGCGTTACGCCGCTCGCCGTGCCGCCATAGGCAAACACGGAAACAATTCCCTCCGGCACACCGGAAAACGAAAGGGAACCATTCTTCAGCATGGTCATCGACTCGTCGTCACCAAGCAGGCATCCTTTAGCACCGCGGTCGGTCAGGTACATGAGCGTCTGAATATTGGCAAGTGTATGATCGAGACGCTCGCCGACGCCGCCGAGTATGACAAACTTCTTATAACCTTTTTCAAGGGCGAGTTTTACGGCAAACAGTGTGTCCGTGTCGTCTTTGTGTACGGGCAGTCTCACAACTGTTTCACCTTCGGGAACAAATCCCAGGGAATCAAAATCACCGACGACCAGATCGGGCTTGACGCCGTTTAGCCGGGAATACCCCGCGTCGACCGCAATGACGTAATCGTCAGGATCGATCGACGGAATATACACCGTTGACAAAGCGCAGAACAGATAACAAATTTGCATAGGTGCCTCACCTTTGGACAGTTTTCTTTATCTGTTATTTATATCATGTTTGTAGTAACAAAGGAAGAGCGCCGTATTGTTTAAAACGCAATGGATTGCACGCGCGCGTCGCTTTTCATATAATATGTAAGAATAATGAAAAAGAGGAGCACACGCCAGAATGAAAAAGAATCGTCTATCCGGCTATGTGATTGCGGCATTCTTTGCAGCGCTTGTAATTTTTTCCGGTATGACGGTTTATATCGAGCTCGGGCGGGAATCCCGCGAGGGCGAGCAGATGAAATATATTGCGAGCACGGTCAGTGCTCAGACGTATGAGGTCCTTTCCGCGCAGATGAGCAAGGCAAAGACGCTGGAAGCGTTCATCGTGCAAAATAACGGAGGTACAGACGGCTTTGAAAAGGTCGCAAGGCTGCTTGTTACCGATTTGTTCGTTCGAAACGTCTTGCTAGCGCCTGACGGCGTCGTTACGGACGTCTATCCGCTTTCCGGAAACGAAAGCGTCGTTGGCCACGACTTGACCGGCGATCAGGCGGGAGACAAAGAAGCGCAGGAAGCCATCGAACGCGGCGAAATGATCATGGCCGGGCCGTTTACATTGGTGCAGGGAGGAATGGGTATCGCCGGACGCTTGCCGGTCTATCTTGAGGGCGAATTTTGGGGCCTTGTATCTGTCACGCTCGATTATCCGGCGGTACTGACCGATATGAGCTCAATGCAGAATCTGGATTCGCAAGGGTTTGGCTGTCGCGTGTGGCGCATCAATGCGGACACCGGTGAGGAGCAGACGATCCTTGAAACCGGCACGGGCGTACTGGAGCGCGCATACGATTATGAATTTCCGCTTTTCAACTCAACGTGGAACGTCACTGTATTTCCGTTACATTCTTGGTATACACAGGCGACGGTTTTGCTTGGTGCGATGCTTAGCATCGTGTTGAGTTTTGCGGTTGCCGCCGGTGTATCCGCAATTCAAACCATTCAGCGCATGCAGAAGGAAGCGGCGGAGAGTCGCATCCGGGAGCTGCAAAATCAACTGGAGTATGACCGGACAAGCATGCTTTTAACGCAGATCAGTTCGCACTTTTTCTACCACACGCTTAACGCCATTCAAGCACTGATCATCCTTGCGCCGGAGTCCGCATATAAAATGACGGAAAATTTTTCGCGTTTCCTTCGGTTTAAGGTGGACAGCGTGAGCGCCGAAGACGGACTTGTGACGTTTCGGGAGGAACTGCGCACGATCAAAGCGTACGCGGAGATCAACCGGATTCAGCTTGGTGAACGATTGAACATGGAATACGATGTGTTTGACGCAGACTTTCTGATTCCGGTTTTAACCGTCCAGCCGATTGTGGAGAATGCAATCATACATGGTATAAAGCCGAAAGTCGGCGGTGGTACCGTTCGCGTTGAACTGCGGCGAAGCGGTGAAGACTACGAAGTACACGTAACGGACGACGGCATTGGTTATACGCCCGGCGACGAAAAACCGGGACAATCGGTCGGCATCAGCAATATCCGCGCGCGGATGAGCCAATTCCCCGGATGCAGCATGGACGTAACGAGCGCACCGGGGCGCGGCACAATCGTCGTTCTGCGTTACAGCGGAACGCTCGGGGAGGAGGTCACATGAAGACGATACTGGTAGACGATATGGCGCTGGATATGCAGTTGCTGGAGCTGAAGTGCGCGGACATGCCGGATTTTGAGATTGTTGGCAAATTTACCGATCCGATGGAAGCGATTCGATACGCCGAACAAAATGAAGTGCAGTTTGCGCTGCTCGATATCGATATGCCGGGAATGAACGGAATCGACCTTGCCATGCGATTGCGGGAGCTGCGCGGCGATATCATTATTGTATTCGTCACCGCACATCCGCGCTTTGCCGTTGAGGCATTTCGTATGAAGGCGGACTATATGGTTTTCAAACCATTCGACAGGGACGACATTCTGGATGTGCTGGAGCGCGCAAAGCTGCTGCAAAGCCGTCAGAAAAAGCGTGTGATCTTCCACACGTTCGGCTATTTCGAAATGCTTGTGGACGATCAGCCTGTGCGGTTCCGCTCCGCCAAGGCGAAGGAGCTCATGGCGCTGTGTGTCTATTTTGAGGGTCGGCGCGTCTCCATATATTCGATTATCGAGTACCTATGCGACGGAAGCGATACCAAAAACGCGAACAATACGGGATATCGCCGGACGATCAAGGAGCTTGTCGACACGCTGCGCGATTGCGGCGCGGAGGACATCTTTGTGCGAGAGCGCGGAAGCTGCCACATCCGGCGCGAACTGATTGGTTGCGATTATTACGACTTTTGGGCGGGAAAAGAGGACGCGGTGTCAAGATTTGACGGACGGTTTATGAGTGATTACGCTTGGGCAGAGCCCGCGATTTACCGGATGTGCGAAAAAAAAGGTATGAATTGCTGAAAAAAATACGATTTTTATGCTGTTCCGTACGGTTCTCGTACGGAACAAATGATATACTATCCAGAAATTCGGAGTAAGTCTCTAAAAGAGCTTACAGAGCCGGGTGAAAAAATCGAATAAAACAGACTGCTTAACAGCGGCGAAACGATGACGTTTCGTACGGTTCTCGTACGGAACGTTTGTTATAGTTGCTGTGTAATTCTACAAAACGATCTGTCTTTATCGATTTTCAATCAGTAATCAAAAACTAAATGATAACGTCAAGTCCGACAACGACGGGAAGGGGACGTGATATATGGAAGAAATCCTGCGAATGGAACACATCAGCAAGCAGTTTGGCGATTTTTTTGCCAACAAGGATATTACCTTCGGCGTTCGCAAAGGTGAAGTCCACACACTGCTTGGAGAAAACGGCGCGGGCAAAAGCACGCTGATGAACGTGCTCGTCGGTTTGTATCAGCCGACGGAGGGCAGAATTTTGATCAACGGCAAGCCGGTGCGCATCGAATCTCCCGCGCAGGCCGTTCGTCTCGGAATCGGCATGGTGCACCAGCATTTCATGCTGGTTGAGGCTATGACGGTTTTGCAGAATATCATCCTTGGCGACACACGCGACAAGGGATTGTTCATTCAGCACGACGATCGCAAAAAAGAGATTGTCGCGCTGTCTCAAAAATACGGACTGGACGTCGACCCGGACGCAAAAATTACCGATATCTCCGTCGGCGCGCAGCAGCGCGTTGAGATACTAAAGGCACTCTTCCGCGGCGCACAGATATTGGTTCTGGATGAGCCGACGGCTGTGTTGACCGACATTGAGGTTGAAAACCTTTATGCGATTATCGAAAAGCTGAAAGACGAAGGCAAGAGCATCATCTTTATCAGCCATAAGATGCGGGAAGTACTGCACGTCAGCGACCGCATAACGATCCTGCGCGCGGGCGAAGCGGTCTGCACGCTGGACGCGGACAAAACCGACGGACGGGAACTTGCCAGCTTGATGATCGGCCGGGAGCTTTCTGACTCGAACTATAAAAAAATCGAATCGGATCAGGAACCGGTGATCGAGCTGGTCAATGTCGATTACAACAAAACGTCCAAACACAATGGACTCAACGGAATATCTTTGAAGGTTCGTCGTGGCGAAATCGTCGGCATAGCAGGCGTGGACGGCAACGGCCAGAGTCAGCTTGCGCAAATTGTAACCGGGGTCATCTCCGCCGAGTCGGGCGAGGTCATTCTGAAAGGATGTAAGGTCTCGCGCTTCACTTCGGCGGACTTTATTGCGCAGAATGTTTCACACATCCCGGAGGATCGCAATCGCATGGGTCTCGTCGGGGATATGACGGTTGAAGAAAACCTGCTGCTCAAGAGCACGCAGAAGTGCGAATTTTGTGATGCGGGCGGCTGGCGGCTAAAGAAAAAGGCGATGCACACATATACCGACGAAATGCGTGCCAAGTACGACATCCGCTGTCAGTCCAACGAGCAGGAGATTCGGAGCCTGTCCGGCGGTAACCAGCAGAAGGTCATTCTGGCGCGGGAATTGGAAGCACGGCCGGACTTGCTTGTGGCGGTACATCCCACGCGCGGACTGGACATCGGCGCAACGCGATATGTTCGCGACGCGATGATCGCCGCGCGCGACAAGGGCTGCGCGGTGCTGCTCATCAGCGCGGACTTTGACGAAGTACTGCAAATGTCGGATCGAATCGTCGTTATGTTTGAAGGAAAGATTATGGGTGAATATTCCGGCGAGAATCCGCCGATTCAATCGATCAGCTACGCGATGACGGGCAAGTAAGGAGGGAATGGAAATTATGCAAAGAAACAAAGTACTCAATATGCTGGTTCCGATTCTGTCCATCCTGCTGGCGTTTATCATCGGCATGATTATCATACTCTGTCTGGGTGCCAACCCGTTTGAGGCGATCGGATATCTGGTGAAAGGCGCGTTTGGTTCGAAGACGAACCTTGCCAATACGGTCGTGCGCTCCATGCCGCTGATCTTTACCGGGCTGTGCACATGCTTTGCCTACCGTTGCGGTGTATTCAACCTTGGCGGTGAAGGACAGTTCCTTTGCGGCTCTATGGCGGCGATCACCGTTGCGCTGCTAATCGGCAAATCGGGCTGGTGGGTAACGCTGATTGCGATTCTTGCCGGAACCATTGCGGGCGGAATCTGGGGACTGCTTCCGGGATTGCTCAAGACATGGCGCGGGCTGAACGAACTGATTACGACGATTATGTTCAACTACGTTGCGACGCTCTTTATGGGCTATCTGTACACGACGGCATTGCGCGAAGGCAGCGTGCCGCAGACCGCGCCGGTTCCGGAAGCGACGGAGATCGGTCGCATTTTTCCGGGGCTTCGCATCACGTGGGGCGTCGTTGTCGCGCTAGTTGTCGGCATCGCGATGTGGTATTTCCTGTTTAATACATCCAAGGGCTTCCAGCTGCGCGCAGTTGGTCTGAATCCGACGGCTTGCCGCTTCAACGGACTTTCCGTCAAGCGCTATATGCTCGCAGCGTTCATCATCTCCGGCGCCGTTGCCGGACTCGGCGGCGCTTGCGACATCCTCGGCACGCAGTTTCGGCTGATCAGCGGCTACGGCAGCGGGTACGGTTTCGACGGCGTGGCGATTGCGCTGATTGCGCAGTTGCACCCGATTGCTACAATGATCGTTGCATATTTCTTTGCGGTACTGCGCGTCGGATCAACGACGATGCAGGTCGGGACCGGTGTTCCAACGAGTGTTGTCGACATCATTCAGGCGCTGGTTATCATCTTTGCCGTGGCGGGGACTGCATTGACGCATCTGCCGCAAATCCGCAATTATCTGCAAACCCTGTTTGAAAAGAAGGAGGCGAACTGAGTATGAACTGGAGCATGATTCCGGAGATTTTAATCTCGGCGGTTCGTATGGCAACGCCACTTCTGTTCGTGGCGCTGGCGGAGCTGTATTCCGAGCGGGCCGGCCTCGTTAACATTGGTTTGGACGGGCTGATGTCGTTTGGCGCGCTGGTCGGTTTTCTTATCTGCTATTGGACGGGCAATCCGTTCCTTGGCGTTCTTTGCGGTGCGCTCGGTGGTGTGCTGATCAACATGATTTATGCGTTTTGCACCGTAACGCTCGGCGCGCAGCAGATTGTTTATGGAATGGCGATCAACATCTTTGCGCCTGCACTTGCTTCGTTTATCTATCGCGTTGTGTTCGGTGTTAGCTCAACGCTTGCGCAGGCGACCCTGATGAAGACCGTCGCGATTCCGGTGCTCAAGGACATTCCGTTCCTCGGCAAGCTGGTCTTCGATCAGACGCCGATGGTATACGGTGTGTATCTGCTGGTCATCGTCACCGCAATCTACTTTAACAAGACAAAGTCCGGATTGAACTACAAGGCCGTCGGCGAATACCCCAAGGCGGCGGAGACGATGGGCATTAACGTTGTGCTGCACAAGTACATTGCCTGCATGATCTGCGGATTTTTAGCCGGTATGGGCGGGGCCTATCTGACCACCTGCTATGTCAACACCTATTCGGACGGCATTGTCGCTGGGCGCGGCTTCATCGCGCTGGCAGCCGTCATCTTCGGCCGGTGGTCGTCTTCCGGCGTGCTGATTGCATGTTTGCTGTTCGGCTTCTTCGATGCGCTGCAATTGCGGTTGCAGGTCGGCACGGATTTGATTCCGTATCAGTTGTTCCAGATGATTCCATATGTGATGACGCTGGTTGCGCTTACAATCTTCGGCAGCCGGATATCCGGACCGAAATCCAACGGCAAACCGTACTTCCGCGAGGAGCGGTAACGGTTGCCAACAATTGGTAATCGCGGGTTTCGACCCGATTACAAAAAAATAATTTGGAGGATATGAGGAGACTATGAAACACGTTTTTGCGAAAAAAGCCCTGGCACTGCTACTTGTTATGTGCCTTGCGTTCGGCGTTTTAACTGCGTGCGGCGCAAAAGAAGAAGAAGCGACGGGCACTGAAAAGACCTACAAAATCGCGATGATTTGCGATTCCAGCATCTCGGACGGTGGCTGGGGCGCGGCCTGCTACAACGGCATGATCGGCGCAGCCGAAGCGCGTGGCTGGGAAACTGCCTACACCGACTCGATCGACCAGTCGGCCTATGCCGACACCATGATCAGCTATTGCGATCTTGGCTATGACATGATCTTTGCCCCCGGCAACCAGTACAGCGACGCTGTCGTTCAGGTTGCTGCGGACTATCCCGATGTTGCGTTTGCGGTGCTCAACGGTTCCACCGAATTGCCCACCGACAACATCATGAGCATGCTGCCCAACGCCGACCAGATCGGCTCTATCGCGGGCATCATTGCAGGACTGATGAGCGAGTCCAATGTCATCGGTTTCATCGGCGGTATGGAACTCGACACGACGAAGTCCAAACTTGCGCACTTTGAATCCGCCGCGCAGGTCATCAACTCGGACATCACGGCGGTTTCGGCCTATGCCGGTTCGTTCAGTGATACCGCCAAGGGCATGGAGCTTGCGGCTTCCATGATCAATGAAGGCGCGGACGTCTTCTTTGGCGATGCATCTGCGGTTGACTCCGGCGCGCGTCAGGCCATCGATCAGGCCAATGGCGAAACGGTCAAGATTATTGACATCGGCCAGCCCGCCGATCTGCTCGGCCAGAATCCGTGCGTTGCCTGCAGCGTAGTCACCGACAACGCCGGCATGCTCCAGATCTGCCTTGAAGCCTGTGAAAACGGTACCTTCGGCAACGAAGTCGTCTTCGGATCCCTTGAAAACAGCTGTGTCTACCTTGGCGCATTCAACGATGAACTGATTGACGCCGATACGCAGGCGATGATCGTCGACTATGTCCAGCAGCTGCAGGACGGCACGTTCGGCAACTAATCGCACAACTAAAAAAGAACCATCCGCCCGGATGGTTCTTTTTTGTTGCTTCGTCCTTACAGTCTGGCTACACCGCTCTTGCGTGCGGCTTCGGCAACGGCCGTCGCTACTGTTTTGCCAACGCGCGGGTCGAACGCCTTCGGGATGATGTAGTCCGCGTTCAGCTCGTCGTCCGAAATCAATCCCGCCAGCGCATACGCCGCCGCAATCTTCATTTCGTCGTTGATGTCGCTTGCGCGTACGTCGAACGTTCCGCGGAAGATGCCCGGGAATGCCAGCACGTTGTTCACCTGGTTCGGGTAGTCGCTGCGTCCGGTCGCGATGACTTTTGCGCCGCCCGCTTTTGCTTCGTCCGGAAAGATCTCCGGCGTCGGGTTCGCGCAGGCAAAGATGATCGCGTCCTTTTTCATGGTTTTGACCATGTCCGTCGTCACCATCTTCGGAGCCGACACGCCGATGAACACGTCTGCATCCACCATAACGTCCGCCAACGAACCGCTCTTTTTCGCGCGGTTGGTGACCAGCGCCATCTCTTCCTTGATCCAGTTCATGCCTTCGCTGCGGCCTTCGTAAATCGCGCCCCTGCGGTCGCAAAGCGTCACATCGGCGAATCCGTCCGACAGCAGCAATTTTGTGATGCTGATTGCCGCCGCGCCCGCGCCGTTGATAACGATCTTTACGTCCGCCTTCTTTTTGCCGACGAGCTTTAGCGCGTTGGTCAGTCCTGCAAGCGTGACGACCGCGGTGCCGTGCTGGTCGTCGTGGAAAATCGGAATGTCGCACTTTTCCTTCAGCTTGCGCTCGATTTCAAAGCAGCGCGGCGCTGCGATGTCTTCGAGGTTGATGCCGCCGAAGCTGCCGCTGATCAGATACACCGTATTGACGATGTCGTCAACATCCTTGCTTTTCACGCACAGCGGGAATGCGTCTACGTCGCCAAACGCCTTGAACAGGACGCATTTGCCTTCCATGACCGGCATACCGGCTTCCGGGCCGATGTCGCCAAGGCCGAGCACCGCCGTGCCGTCGGTCACGACCGCGCAGAGGTTCCAGCGGCGCGTGAGTTCATAGCTCAGCGAAATGTCCTTTTGAATCTCCAGACACGGCTGCGCAACGCCCGGCGTATACGCCAGCGACAGGTCTTCTTTCGTCGCCACGGGTACCGTCGCGTTTACTTCAATCTTGCCCTTCCACTCTTTGTGCAAGCGCAGGCTCTCTTTTGCGTAATCCATTGGTATTCTCCTTGCTTATTTCTCAAAGGGGAACTTGTAGGGAAGGTTCTTCTTGTCGCGGACGGTGACGAGGTCCTTTTGTACGGCTTCGCCGACCGGAACACCTTTGTCCTTGCGGTCCTGCCAGACGTCCCATTCCTTTTCGCCGGCGGTGAAGATGCGCTCTTCGCCCGGCGCTTTTTCCGATGCGCGGAGTTCGCGAAGGATGTCGCCCGCAATCTTCTTGAAAGTATCCAGCCCGCAGAACGCTTCCGGATCGATGACTATGAAGAAGTGGCCGAGATGGTACGGCTTCAAGTTGCCGCTTTCGTCCTTGTTGGTCAGCATTTTGAGGAAGCTGCCCGCCTGCAAAGCGGCGGAGAGGATTTCGACCACCGTTGCATAGCCATAGCCCTTGTAACCGGCGAGCTCTTCGCCGATGCCACCGAGCGGCGCGAGCGCTGCGGTGCCTTCCGTCAATCCCTTGAGGATAGCCGGGCTGTCCGTCATTGCGCTGCCGTCACGGCCGATGACCATGCCCTTCGGTGTATCCTTGCCACTGCGTGCATAGAATTCAATTTTGCCACGCTGACTGATGCTGGTCGCGCAGTCAAGCATAAATGGGAAGTCTTCGTCCGTCGGCATTCCGAATGTGATCGGGTTGGTGCCGAGCATGTTTTCAACGCCAAATGTCGGCGCAATACTCGGGCGCGCGTTGGTGCCGGTGATGCCGATCATGCCTGCGTCGACAGCCATGCTGGCCCAGTAACCTGCGATGCCGTAATGGGAGCTGTTGCGAATAACCGCCATGGATAGACCATAGGTCTTCGCCTTTTCAATGATGGTTTTCATCGCCTTGTGGCTTGCCACCATGCCCATGCCGTCGTGCGCGTCCACAACCAGTGTGGTGGGCGTTTCTTTGACGACCTCGTACTCTGTAACAGGGTTGAGGATGCCCGATTCGATACGGTCGATGTAGATCGGCTTAAAACGGTTGCAGCCGTGGCTCTCGATGCCGCGGCGGTCGCTCTCCATCAGTACGTCCGCGCAAATTTTTGCGTCCTCGCGCGGTATGCCGTACGCAACGAATGCGTCGACCATAAAATCGCCAATCATGTCCCAGGATACATACGGTCTTGTTTCTGCCATTGTCATGATCCTCCTTGTATATGTTTAGTGAAAATTGAATGCGATGGGTATAGCCCGTGAATCTCATAGAGAAATGGACGTTTTCGTGCGCGGGGGAGATTGCATGAAAAAAGGAGCATGCACAAAACAACCGTGCGCCGCTCCAAACTCCAAATCTCATAGAACTTCTGTACAAATTCATCATATCCATATACCCTGCATTTGTCAAATCCAATTTTGGCAAACGTTTAATTCTTTACGAATCTGCTTTTGCGCGTTGAGCATTCTCGCATTTTGCGTCGTTTTTTGGTATGCTATATCATAATTGCCTAGAACAGGAGAAGCACGTTTTGCGTTCATTACTCAAACAATTACAGATCAATCCGGTCATTGCCACCGTGGGAAGCGAGGAGACGCTGCAAGCGGCGCTTTCGTCTGAATGCCGGGTGATATTCTTGCTGATGGGAAACATCCTTGACGTTGGCGCTCTGACGGAACGTGTGCATGAAGCGGGCAAGCTTTGTGTGATCCATCTGGATTTAATCGAGGGATATTCAAACAAAGAAATTGCCGTCGATGCGATCCACCGCTTTACCGGCGCGGAAGGCATCATCTCCACACGCGGCGCGTTGATCAAACGGGCAAAGCAACTCGGCATGGTCGCCGTTCAGCGTGGCTTTATGCTGGATTCCCGTTCGCTGGGCAGTTTTGAAGCGCAAATTCAAACCAGCAAGCCGGATTTTGTAGAGATACTGCCGGGATTGTTGCCGAAAGTGATTACAGAACTGCGCGGGCGCATGGACGTGCCGATCATCGCGGGCGGATTTATTCACGAAAAGGAAGACGTCATCGCCGCGCTCAACGCGGGAGCGCTGGCCGTTTCGGCATCCTGCCCGGAAATTTGGGCGATGTAGTGAAAATTAAGCACAAAAAGCAGATATGAAAGCCTTGTGCAATCAAGGCGCCAAAGGTAAAATAGCAATATACACATTTCGACCCCGATCATTTTTCATTTAAATCATAGAATCAGAAAACCGCATATTGAAGGAGGAACTTCCGCATGAGATCACCGGGGAAACTATCGGTATGGACAAAGCTAAAATTTGGCGTTGGTGACTTTGGTATGTCCGCCATTACGGCACTGCTGCAGTTTTACATGCTGTTTTACTATACGGACGTCGTGCATATCGATCCGGGTATCGCGGGCACGGCGATTCTTGTCGGCAAGCTGACGTGGGATATGGTCAACGATGTGCTCTTCGGGTATCTGGAAGACAAAACGAAATCCCGCTGGGGCAGGCGGCGACCGTATCTGATCTTCTGTCCGATTCCACTGGCGCTCTCGTTCTGGTTGCTGCTGTCTCTGCCGGAAGGCATGTCCAACATCGTGGCGTTTTTTGCAATCATAGGAACTTTTGTGCTGTTCGACACGTTCAACACGCTAATCGTCACCGCATATTATGCCATGACCGCCGAACTGACAACGGACTATGACGAACGTACATCCGTTTCTACATACCGGATGATTTTCAACATAGTCGGCTATATCTTTGGCGCGGGTATTGCAACGACGCTGGCGCTGACGATCCAGAATATGCAGGGCGGCTCCCCGCGGGAAGCATGGGCAATGGTCGGCCTGGCGTTCGGAATTCTTGCGGCAATTACGGTGCTGATCCCCGGGTTGTTTGTAAGAAACAAACCGGCGGTCGACGATACGCCGACAAAAATGCCGCCACTAAAGGCAATTATGAGCACGCTGAAAAATCGTCCGTTTACAAAGTACCTCACCATCTCCATGATCATGAGCACGGCGTTTACACTGGTGACCACCATGCTTCCGTATTATCTGATTTATCAGCTGGATATGGCGGCGACGCAGTCGCTCGTTATGGTGCTGATGCTCGGTACGCTGGCGGTATTCCTTGTTCCCGCTGCAAAAGTTGCGGGGCGCATTGGTAAAGCGAAAACATATGCGCTCGGACTGACAATTGCCTGCGCCGCATTAATCGTAAGCTTCTTTTTGCCAAACCATCAAAGTACCGTGATCTATATCATTGCGTTTGTCGCAGGCGCCGGATTTTCCAGCCAGTGGGTCTGCCCGCACAGCATGATGCCGGACGTCATAGAGTATGATGAACTGGCAACCGGAGAACGGCGGGAAGGTATCTATTACGGCATGAACGCAATGGCAGGCAAGGTGACCGGCGCGCTCGGCAGCGCGATATGCGGCTGGGGATTGAAACTCACCGGTTATGTCGATGGCGCGCAGCAAACGGGTACCGCGCTGCTCGGTATCCGGTCGATGTTTGCCATTCTGCCTGCATTCTTCCTGTTGATATGCGTGCCAATGCTGATGCGCTATCCGATTACACGCGAGAGCCACGCAAAGGTCGTTGCGGAGTTGGAAGCGCGACACGCTTTGAAAGCAAATGCAGATGCACAGGAGTAAGTATATCGCCGTAAATAGCAAAACAAATAAAAGCGCCGCAAATTTGCGGCGCTTTGTTTGTTGAATTTAGAATATTGTAATTGATTAATCGAAAAAAGGTGAAAATGTATTTGCGGTATAGTCAGTCGTTCTTTTGCAGAACGAATTCGTACTCGCCTCGTGCCGTTTCGTTTTGAAAAACAATATTGAACCCAACGAGCAATTACTCGATGTAATCTGTAAGAGAATAGCGGAACAATAGCTCGTTTCGAGCTCCGTTGTTATAAACAAAGCTGTCGACCTGCAAAATCATATGGGATTCGGTGGGGTCGTCATCTTCAAGTGGGTCAAAGGACAGATATACAAGCCTGCCTTTTTTTGTGATGCGGAACAGTTCTGTTAGCGCGATTTTTGCACGCTCAACCGACAGATGGTCGATGACCGCGTCGCAATGACAGCGTCGAAAGCACCTTCGGAAAACGCGATGTCGCAGAGGTCGCATTCCTTATATTCGCCGTATGACAGAACGACGTCTGAAAGCATCGCGCTGCACGCGCCAAATCCGCAGGCCTCGTCGCAAACCGAGAGCATCTGCTGCTGCCGAAACAATTCAAGAAGCTTAGGGCAAGATTTTAGAAGATAACGGGCATACTCGTCGCCAACTTCGAGTTGCCATAAGATTTCTCAATATGGATCAAGAAGGCAAAGTTAATCCTTTAGCAAAAGTTAATTCCGAGTAAGCAAACATGCTCTTGCGAGCATCGCGCAAGTCGGATTAGCTTATTCACTCGGCAGGTGCATCAACCTGCAAAATTGTCAGGCAAATCCGGCAAGTATTTTGAAAATATCTCCACATACCGTGAGCCAAAAGTCACGCTTGTTATGGATGTGTATGGAATTTTATAAGGTTTCGATTCCCATATGCCGTCACCAGTAAAGTGTCTGATATATAAAAAACGTTCAAAAATTTCTTCGATGCGCCCAATGGCAAACTGTGTCGCGCTGTCATCAAGACTTTCGTGTTCAATAATGATGTTCCTGGGAGTTTTTTGCAAATCGGAAAAAATTGTCTTCCAACTTGCAATATCAATTTCAGGCACGACAATACTTTTGGTAAGACCTTCCTTGACGGCGATTTCAAGGCAAATGTCGTCTTTTATCTCCGCTTTCCATACATCTCTGAATCGCCGTATCGAAAATCCGTCCAAAATAAAATCATCTTCCTCGACACCGAGAAAGAATTTTCCATTAACTTTAAGAGGAAAATAGTACCGATAAAAACGGTCGTATGTCAGAAACGTCCGGCAAAGTTTCCGTTCTTCCATGCAGGCTTGCATAATGGACTTTATTTCTGTCTTAGTCAATTCAGCCTCCTACATAAGCTGTTGAAGACATTATTCCGTGCTTGCTTCCATACTCCGGCAGCATGGCATCTGCTTTTCTATTGATTTTCACCTGTCGGCTTCTTTTTGCTTTGGATGGTTTCAACTGCGTCGTTATAGACTTCGCTTGCGGCCTTGGCGACCTCAATCATAACGTCCGCCGCGTCGGCTTTGCCGTCTCCGTTAACGTCCTGCACGCCGTTGGGGTTGTTTTCCTTATATTGTTCCGCAACTTTTACCGCCGCAACGGTTGCTCCCGCGGTCACGCCGATACCCAGTAGTCTTCTGATAAAGCCCAAGAGATTCAACTCCTTTGTTTTTTTTCATTATATGCAATATGAATCGTTACTTCAACATGCTTCATGTCAACAAATGGTGAAATAATGGTTTGAATGGCTTCGAGCCCTTCAATCGCCGCAGTCCAGAGGATCAAAGAGCGCATGAAACGGTGTATCAACACGTTAAGGCTCGCTCGTTTCAACTTGACGCGTTCTTTGCCATGGTGATACGATAATAAAAAAGGGCAAGGATTGAATAACCTTGCCCTTTTTAGAAGGAATATAAACGATGACAAGCGAACTCAATGCTGCAATCAAATTAAGAGAAGAAGGCCATCTTGCGGAAGCGAATGCGATGCTATCCGCTCTGTTAAAGACTTACCCTGATGATGCTGATATCAATTATCAATATGCATGGTGTTGTGATGCAATGGGGTTGGAAAAAGAAGCGGTTCCTTATTACGAAAAAGCGATTGCATTGGGGTTGTCGCAATCCGACCTGCAGGAGGCCTATTTAGGGTTGGGCAGTACTTACAGAACGATTGGCGAGTATGGGAAATCAAAAGCCATCTTTCAAGAAGGTATAGAGAAGTTTGATTGCAATGTTTATCGCGTTTTTTTAGCGATGACTCTGTTTAACCTCGAAGAACATAAGGAAGCAATGTCACTTTTGTTTAGAGTGATTATCGACACATCGCAGGATGAAGGAATAGAGCGTTACCGGAAAGCAATTAGCTACTATTCTGATAAATTAAGCATGAAATGGTGAGCCAATGAGAAAGCGCTTTGTCGGTGTTCGATAGCTAAAAACGCAGACGCTACGGTGCTTTTACAAACGCGGCTTCTAGTCCCTACAATCATTACACAAACAAAAAACCACCCAATCGGGTGGCTTTTTCTTGGTGGGGATGATAGGACTCGAACCTACGACCTCTTCGATGTGAGCGAAGCGCTCTAACCAGCTGGGCTACATCCCCAAGCAAAAGTTATTTTATCGCATTGGGAGAAGAATGGCAAGCCCCTATTTTATCTCTATTTGCAGCAACGTTGCATGAATGACGGGATTAGGCGTATAATAAACTGATTTTGTAAGGTATGGAGAATTGAAATGGCACATATCGACGATGCAAAACGCATTCACCTGATAGGAATCGGCGGATGCAGCATGAACGGACTGGCTCTGATTTTAAAATCCCAGGGGCATATCGTGACCGGGTCTGACAGAGAGAAGACACAGTTTACCGAAGCACTCGACAACGAAGGGATTGCATATTCCGTAGGGCACACCGGCGAATATCTGGACGATGCGGACCTTGTGATCTATTCGGCGGCGATCAAACCGGACAACCCAGAGCGCGCGCTTGCACGAGAGAAAGGCATCCCGGAGCTGGAGCGCAGTGTTGCGCTGGGCCAGATTTCCGAACGATATCCGGAAGTGGTTGCAATTGCGGGCTGTCATGGCAAAACGACCATCACGTCAATGATTGCGGGCATCAATGCTCTGGCAAAGACGGATGCGACCGTGCATGTCGGCGGCTATGTGGAGCTGCTTGGCGGCGGTGTGCATGTTGGCGGACGCGACCTTTTTGTGACCGAGGCCTGCGAATATGTTGAGAGCTTTCTCACCTTAAGACCGACGATCACGCTGATCAACAATATTGACGATGATCACCTTGATTATTATAAGGATATCGACGCAATCGTTGAGGCGTTTGAAAAGTTCTTATCGCTTCTTCCGGAAGACGGCATATTCATCGCCTGCACGGACGACGTTCGCGTAAAGGCCCTCGCTGAAAAATCGAACCGCACGGTCGTTACATACGGACTGGACGGCGGCGAATATACAGCGAAAAGCATTTCTTTCGACGCATTCGGCAATCCGGGATTTGATCTCGTTCGGCGCGGAGAGACGCTTGGACGGGTACAGCTAAGCGTGCCCGGTACGCATAACATTGTCAATGCACTTGGGGCGATTGTGATTGCAGACAAACTTGACGTACCGTTTTCGGTATATGCACAAGCGCTTGGTCGGTTCCAAAACACGAAGCGTCGCTTTGAATATTATGGTGAACGCAATGGCGTAAAGATTTTCCATGATTATGGGCATCATCCAAGTGAGATTCGTGCAACGTTGGACGCGGCAAAGCGCGTTCCACATAAGCATCTCTATTGCGTATTCCAGTGCAACAGCTATACGCGTGCGCGCACGCTGTTCTGCAATAACGTAACGTGTTTTACAGACGCGGACAGCGTGTTGGTGCCGGATATCTATCCCGGCAGGGAAAAAGACACGGGCATTGTCCATGCGCGAGACATGGTTGCCGCGATCAATGAAGAAAGCGGCAATGCAGCGTATATCCCGACATTTGAGGAGATTCGAGAGTATCTGGATGAGCATGCCGAAGAAGGCGACGTCGTCGTAACGGTTGGATCGGGAGACGTATATCGCCAGACGAAAAAACTGCTGTAAAATCAGGTTTCAGAGGGGAGCATCCATATGCCGTCGTTCTTGAAAGCACTGAAAGATTACCTTCCGGATAAGCGCGTGCTCGACCATCATCCGCCGTTTGACGACGATTTGTCGCAGCCGCTGTTTATCCAGGGCAATCATATTGGGTGTATTACACTGCACGGCATCGGCGGTACGCCGGCGAACATTCGCGTCGTTGCTGATGCGCTGGCTGCAAAAGGATATACTGTAATTTCCCCGATGATCCCCGGCCACGGGGAGACCGTTCGTGCACAAAATGCTTCTACCGATAAAGAGTGGGTGCAGTGTGTGCGGGATGCGTATCAAAAACTCAAGGATGCAGGCTGTGATCAAATCTATGCGCTGGGGCTTTCCCTAGGTGGCATCCTTTGCGGGCTACTGGCGGAAGAAGCGCATCTCGACGGATTGGCGTTGATCTGTGCGCCAATTAAGATGCAACGTTTTTTGCGCATTGCGCGTGCGGTCAGCTTTTTAATTCCCGTGGTGAGTTATCCCGAAAGCAAGGCCGGCAAGCCGGACTGGTGGGACAACCCGTATGCGCAGATGTACGACGGTTTTTCCACGACAAAACTGGTCGATCTTGGACGGCTCAGCAAGCGGTTGAAGCACAATTTGGACAAAATTGATTGCCCGACACTGGTTGTTTCCGCAAGGTTTGATGATAAAGTCGACCCGGAAACCATCGACATCTTTAAAAAAGGCGCAACCAATGTGCCGAATACGGAATATGTATTGTTCGAGCAATCGCCGCATGGCTGCACCTATGGACAAGAGCGGGAAAAAGTTGCCGCGAAATGCGCGGAGTTTGTCGGCGATTTGGTTGACAAGCACGCATCCGCTTCGGTATAATTTGTCTCGCTGCGACAATGGGTTCTAATCGACACAACACAGCAAAATATGTCTCCGTAGCTCAGCCGGATAGAGCGTTCGCCTCCTAAGCGAATGTCGGGGATATCGCCGTTTGCAGCATGGTTGCTGCCATCAAAACTTCATATGCGCCCATAGCTCAGGTGGATAGAGCGGCCGCCTCCTAAGCGGCAGGCCAGGGGTTCGAGTCCCTTTGGGCGCGCCATCTAATGTGCCAAAAACCGTCTAGTTATGCGGCTTTTGGCTTTTTTGTGCATTCGTTTCTTGACCGGATTGTTTCTGACATTCTCCGAAGATTTCTCGCCAGATTTGCATACCCGTCGCCACGCGCTTTCCGGCTGTCTGTCAGGGATCGCCGACGCTTTTTGCGATGGATCGAGCGCAGCCCTTGCATGTCCATGGAATCGCGCACATTGTAAAAGCTGCAAGAGAATCCTTCCGTTCTGAGCTTCCCGCAGATACGACTCGCGCCATATGTCCATTCTCCCGTCATGAATACGCCGAACCCGCTCGGCATACTCGCACTCGCGCTTCTCTCGCTGAGCCCGCGTTCGTTTCCAATGGTAATATCCGCTTCACGACACCTTCATTTGCGCGGCCCACTTTACTTTCGGGTATTCGGGATGTTCAAAGATGAATCTGTATTTCACTCCTGGAGCTTTGCAAAGTAGTCTGCTGCTTTTTTTAACATGTCACGCTCCATTTTCAATTCTGCGTTTTCCAGTCGGAGCGCCTTGAGCTCTTCCTCTATTGTGACCATTGGCGTTTTCTCGCCTGCCTCGTATATTTCTTGCGCCAGTTGTACAGCAGGTTTACTGCTGTGCCCAGATCGTCTGCGGCAGCGCGCATCGGCTTTGGACTTACATAACTTAGTTTGGCCGCATTTTTCTTAAATTCATCGTCTTATTGGGTGCGTTGTTTTAACATGGTTTTGGCCTCCCAATTCCTTTTCTACCTTCTTACCATGCTGTCCGATATTTTAGCATACTCCCATCAATGCAGAATGTATTTCTGCACACGTTTAGAATGCTCATACAAAGTCTCACAATTCCTAAAAATTACGGATACGGTTTATTGGATAGTATGCTTGTACAGGCTGGCTGCCTGCAAAGCCCATAGCATTTAACAATTAGCATTACGGTTGCGCTAAAATTCAAGACGAGTTACTGTTCTCCCAAAACCTCTTCTCTGAATTTTTTTTGCAGTTCATCAATATCGGTGGGAGAAGATTCGTCACGCAGCAACCTTTCCCTTGTTATATATGCTGTTACGGGTTGTTCACTTCCCGCTTCGAGAGCGGACTTGTAATACCAGCATTTGAAATTTACGATATCCAATGTAGCTCGCAATTCTGACATTTGTGCTTCCACTACTTTTTTACGTTCTAAAAACATTTTATATCGTTCATCAAGTGAATCGTCGCCTTGTTGTACCCACTCAATAAATTGGCGTATTTCTTTGATTGGCATGCCGGTTTTTTTGAGGCAATCAATAGTTCGAAGCATCGCCAGATCATCTTCTGAAAAAACACGGTATCCGGATTCCAACCTTTCCATAAAGGGAAGAAGACCTTCTTTATCGTAATATCGTATTGTACTTGTTGGAACATTCATAATTTTCGCTGCGTCTTTGATTGTGTATTTTGGCATAATAATTCCTCCTGAGTATTTCACAAAAAAGACAAATTCTTTTTTAAAATAAGATTGACCTTAAACTAAAGTTTAATGCTAACATAAGACTAAAGAGAAGTCAATATACTCTGTGACGATTTTGAACGGAAAGAATCATACAAATTCTTGAGCTGTTATTTGGAACGTTTGGTACCGACACGGTCTAGAGTCGTTGAATAAACCCAAAAGGATCTTTGGAGATGTCAAAGCAGCGAAGAAGAGCTCAAGCCAAACCTCGGAAGGGAAAGCGTATCGTGCTAAGCATTGTTGGTGGCTTTGTATTATATTACTAACTCTAATTATTACGTGGTCTGCATGGGGTAAAAATCAGGGAGAAACTGTCGATCGGATACTGCCTGAACATGATACAGGCAAAAAACAATTAATATTAAAGGAAAACAAGGAGAATTTAAATGAGAACCCAAGTGAACAATAAGCAATATGATGAAGAGCGTGCTCTTTACAACATACAGCATGCAGATGTGAAAAACTGTGTATTTGCTGGACCAGCCGACGGAGAATCTTCACTAAAAGAGGCTAGAGACGTTATGGTGGAAAACTGCAAATTCTCCCTTCGCTATCCGATGTGGCATGTGAAAGGCTTTTCTATAAGTGAATCGACCATGGACGAGTTGACTCGCGCAGCTCTTTGGTATGCTAAAGACGGAAAGATTACGGACAGCAATATGGGGGGTATCAAGGCCGTGCGCGATTGCTCACGCATCCAATTGTCTCGCTGTGAGATAAATTCACAGGAATTCGGTTGGATATCCCAAGATATCACGATGGAAGACACAAATATCAATTCAGAGTATTTGTTTCTCGACAGCAAAAACATTCAGTTGAAGAACGTCAGGATGAAAGGTAAGTATTCATTCCAATATACGGAAAACCTCAAAATTTGCGACAGCGACTTGGATACAAAGGACGCTTTCTGGCACAGCAAAAATGCCACCATAAAAAACAGCATTGTCAAAGGCGAATATCTGGGTTGGTTTTCGGAAGGTCTTACCCTGATCAACTGCAAAATTATCGGTACGCAACCTTTATGCTATTGCAAGAATTTGCGACTTATAAATTGCACAATGGAGAATGCAGATTTGGCTTTCGAATATTCTGATGTTGAGGCAGATGTCCGTGGACATATTGTTTCAGTCAAGAATCCCAGGTCCGGCCTTATAACTGCAGACAGCATTGGGGAAATCATCCAAGAGGATGCTGTAATGGATTGTACAGGGAAAATTCAGATTAGAGATTCCGTGTCGCAAGCCGGTTGAAGTAATGCCTATGAATTACTTTCTCAAGGGATTGCTAATTGCCATTGTGTTTGGAGTCCCGGCGGGTGCTATTGGAGCGCTGTCAATACAGCGCTCTGGAAGTCAATCACTGGCACGGCGCAAAAAGTGACAGCTGGTTTTCACATGTTACGGTGGAAGTACCGGCGAAAAGTGTCGCAATGAATGGGTCGAACCGGTCACAGACGAGCAGTACAAAGAAGCAAACAGAACAATCGTTAACGATTAAAACAGGAGGTTGACTATTATGATGCTAAATGAAACGTATACTCTGTCAAATGGTGTAAAAATTCCTAAAATTGGTTTAGGGACTTGGTTTATCAACGATAAGAATGCTGCTGAAGCCGTCAGACAGGCAGTATCTCTTGGCTATCGTCATATCGACACCGCAGAAGCCTATATGAACGAAGCAGGTGTTGGCGAAGGCATTCGTACCTGCGGTGTTCCCCGCGAAGAGATCTTTGTCAACAGCAAGGTTGTCGCCGAGGCGAAAACCTATGATGAAGCTATGAAGATGATCGATGGGTCCATAGCAAAAATGGATGTAGGATACATCGATATGATGATCATTCACAGTCCGCAACCATGGAAAGAATGGCGGAAGAAAAACCGCTATTTTTCGGAGAACCTTGAGGTTTGGCGTGCCATGGAGGATGCCTACAAAGCCGGAAAGCTGAAAGCAATCGGCGTTTCTAATTTCATGCAGGATGATCTGCAGAATATTCTGGACCATTGCGAAATTAAACCGATGGTCAACCAGATTCTGACGCATATCAGCAATACTCCGTTGGAACTCATAGAGTTCTGTCAGAAGAACGACGTCTTGGTAGAGGCCTATGCTCCCATAGCCCATGGGCAAGTGCTCAAGAACAAAAAGCTTGCCGCCATTGCTGCTAAGTATAGTGTTTCTGTTGCGCAGCTGTGTATCCGCTACGTTCTGCAACTGGGCTGTGTTGCACTGCCAAAAACGGCGAACCCCCAGCATATGAAGGAGAACGCCGAAGTGAATTTTGCCATTTCCGATGCGGATATGGATACGCTTAAAAAATTCGATAAGATTAAAAATTATGGATTGATGCGGATCATGCCTGTATTCAGCGGAAAATAGAAATCAATCAAAACACTGGGAGAGGCTTGAGGGAGAGTTCCTTTGCTCAAGCCTCTATCAGTTAGGAGGATCGAATGCTGGAAACGCTGCACCGGGAATTTGTTTATCTTTGGTATTATTTTTCTGTGCAATTTGGTCAGATCTTCGCTATTGGTTGATTGGTATTCTGGCCTGCGTAATGGATTTTGTGCCGCTACTTAGCAGCATACCTGTTAGCTCAATCAATCGCTCCAGCGGAATTTTCTTTCCGTCAGCAACCCACTGGCGGTACATATCAAGGGAACTTTGCGATGTAAAAGTGTTTACGATGTTTTGTTCGGGCTCAGACAAGTGCGTATACGGATTATACCGCTGCCGGTTATGCTTTAAAGCCGACATAAACAACTTGTTGCAAAACGTTCGATAGCTCTCCGCGCAAATCAGGCGTTCCGTAAATTCGTCCTGCCTGGATAGATATGTGAAAAAGACGCGATTCACTTCAACCATCGGCATTGGCAAGGGCACCTGATCGATTTCGGCGAAGTATTGGTTCGCAGCTTCCAGCAGCATGTCCTCAAATAATGCTTCGATAGAAGTATAGTGCAAGTAAAATGTTTTCCTGTGAATACGGGCGCGTTCGGCAAGCTCCTTTACAGTAATCTTGGGAGCATCCATTTCGCAGACCATCTTTTTAAACGTACTTTTGATTGCTTCTCTGGTTTTCTGGATTCGTAAATCCACATGCCTTTCCTGCATATAAGGATTTCCTTTCATGATCGTCTAATTGTGCAATGGAAAAGCAGACGTTAATATCCACTTTTCCATTTGTGTGGCGTAATCAACAATTTTACACGTATTGGAAATTGAATTTCGGTTTGCGTTCTATTATAATACACTTGTTGAGATTAATCAACACGTGGACATTAAAAAGGATGTGAACGAAAAGTGCCAACAAATATTGTGATTAAGGCTAGCAACAAAGTGATTCCCGCAGTATTAAACGACACGCTTGCGGCAAATGAATTTAAAAAGAGATTACCGTTTAAAGTGTCGGGAACACGTTATGAACATGATTATTGCTGCTCGGCGGCATGCGGAGTGTTTGATCCAACCGAGACGCAGTCCGGCTGGAAGAATGGAGATATCAGCCTGGCGGGTGGATGGTTTGCCGTCTTGTTTGACGGCGAAGAAACGTCACACGGCTATCACGGCATGATGGTCATCGCCCATATTGACGAAGACGATTTGCAGCTTGTTATGGATTTGCCTGAAACTGTAAAATTCGTTGTTGAACTGGCCGACTAAATAATTACATGAAGTTTTAAAAGAAGAGAGGGCGATGCAGCTTGAATATTCTTATTTTAAACGGCAGTCCCAGACCCAACGGCAATACATCCGCTATGATAAATGCTTTCTCGGAGGGAGCTTCAGCAAACGGCAACCAGATTACGATTATCGACGTATGCAGAAAGAAAATCAATGGATGTCTCGGGTGTGAGCATTGCCATAGCAAGGGCCGCGGCGAGTGCATTCAAAAAGATGATATGCAGGAACTTTATCAAGCACTGGAGACGGCGGAGATGATTGTAATTGCATCCCCAATTTATTATTTCGGTTACAGTGGACAGCTACAATGTGCTATTCACCGAACATATGCTATTGGGATACCAAGAAAGTTGAAAAAAGCAATGTTAATTTTAAGCTCTGGCAGCAATGGCGTTTATGAAGGGGCAATTTACGAATACAGAAAAACATTTCTGGAGTATATGGGGCTTCAGGATATGGGAATCTACAAAGCATATGGATCGCAGAACAAGACAAACGGATTGTTATCCCAGTTGAAACTGGCTGGCGAAAAATTATAGGAGGTATTGAAATGAAGTATCAAAACGAAAACGAATTCAACGAGGCAAACATTTTTGGCAAAGGACAACCAAATACGATGTTTGCGCAGTATTTTATCGGAGATTCTTTTTTAAACCCTTTGACGGAGTTTGGGAAAGCGCCATTGTTTCTGGCGAATATCACGTTTGAACCGGGATGCCGGAACAACTGGCACATTCATCGTGCCAAACAAAAGGGCGGACAGATTCTAATCTGTACTGCCGGTGAAGGGTGGTATCAGGAAGAAGGGAAAGCACCAAAAAGCTTGGTTCCCGGCACAGTGATTACGATTCCTGCAAATGTGAAACATTGGCACGGCGCAAAAGCGGACAGCTGGTTTTCGCATATCTCGGTCGAGGTTCCGGGAGAAGGCGCGTCGAACGAATGGTTGGAACCTGTTTCCGATGAGATTTATAACAACTTAAAATAGAGAGAGGGTACTGTAAGGCATGAAAATATCAAATTTGATGAATACGGATCCTGAATTTGTTGACAGATTCGAAGCATTCGCGAACGACGAAGTCGTAAACGAACCGGGCGTCGAGCTGGATGATAAAACGAGATACTTGTCAATTCTTGCCGTACTGCTTGGATGCCAGGGGATTGATGCGTATCAAAACGTGATGGAAGAGGCGCTGGAGAAAAAAGCGCTGACACCGGTTGAAGCGAAGGAAATCGTGTACCAGGCCGTCGATTATCTTGGAATGGGACGGGTGTATCCGTTCCTTACGGCGACGAACGACGTGATGAGCAAGCTCAGCATCTCGCTGCCGCTGGATAATCAAGCGACCACAACAATGAGCGATCGCTTGGAAAAGGGCGCGCAAACGCAAGTAGAAATCTTTGGAGATAGGATGAAAGATTTCTGGAAAGGCGGCCATATAAACCGTTGGTTGGCGGCCAATTGTTTCGGGGATTACTACACCAGAACAGGCCTCGACTTGAAACAACGTGAAATGATCACGTTTTGTTTTCTGGCGGCTCAAGGCGGCTGCGAATCTCAATTAAGCGGCCATATCGCTGCGAATATTCGCCTGGGGAACGATAAAGGATTTCTTATCCGGGTTGTTTCGCACTGCCTGCCCTATATCGGATACCCAAGAAGTCTGAATGCCATCGCCTGCATAAATCAGGTGCCGGACAACCAGTAGAGGCGGCATATCATGAAGAGGAGTGTTTGGGTGATTCTGGTATTGCTGTTGGCAATTTCCCTACATGCTTGCAGTAACAATTTTAAAACAACGCCCGGCGTTGCAACGCCACGGGAAATGGAAACATATCAACCGGAACCGACGAAAACCCCGGAGCAAATGGCGGACGAACAAATACCTCAACCGGGAGCACCGGAATTCCAAACGCCGACGACAAAAGAGCAGGAACCGACGGCAGAGAATAAGGAGAGAAAAATGAAACTTCAAGTGGGAGACAATGTGTTTACCGCGACGTTGGCGAACAACTCCAGCGCGGATGCGTTATTAAAAATGCTGGAGAATGGGCCGATCTCGATTGACATGCGCGATTACGGCAACATGGAAAAAGTCGGCATGCTTGGCAAAGAATTGCCGAGAAATGACGAACAGATTACAACGGAACCCGGGGACTTGATTTTATATCAGGGAAATGCTTTCGTCATCTATTACGCCCCGAACTCCTGGGATTTCACAAGACTGGGAAAAATCGACGATGTAACAGCAGAAGACCTGAAAAAAGCACTTGGAAGCGGAGACGTGACGGTCACGCTTTCACAGAACTAACTAAAAGATAGGAGAAAAATTATGAAATCAGCATACAACGGATATAGTTTTCAACTAAGCGATAACGTGACTAGAACAAAGGTTCAATTCCACAATCGTTACGGAATTGAACTGGTGGGAGATTTGTATCTCCCGCAAAATTACGAAGGTAAGCTTTCGGCAATTGCTGTAGCCGGCCCGTTCGGGGCGGTGAAAGAGCAGGCGGCCGGCTTGTACGCAGACGAGATGGCGTCTCGCGGCTTTGCTGCAATGGCGTTTGACCCGTCTTTCGTTGGCGAGAGTGGCGGAAACGTAAAAAATGTCGCTTCCCCGGATATCAACACGGAGGACTTTTCCGCCGCGGTTGACTATCTCTCAACACAGGAATTTATTGATCCGGATAGAATCGGTATTATCGGTATCTGCGGCTTCGGTGGAATGGCACTCAATGCAGCGGCCATTGATACGCGCATTAAGGCGACGGTAACATCGACGATGTACGACATGACCCGCGTTACGGCCAAGGGATATTTCGACTCTATGGATGCAGACGCCCGTTACGAACTGCGGAAGAGCCTGAATGCACAGCGTACAGCGGATTATAAGAGCGGAACATATTCCCGGGTTGGTGGTGTGCCTGCGGACTTGCCGGACGACGTCCCGTTCTTTGTGAAAGATTATCACGACTACTACAAGACGGAACGGGGTTATACGGAACGCTCCTTGAACTCCAACGAAGGATGGAACGCGACGTCTCCGCTTTCATTGCTCAATATGCCGATTTTGCAGTACAGCGATGAAATAAGGAATGCTGTTCTCGTCATCCATGGCGAAAAGGCACATTCCGTTTACTTCAGCCGCGACGCGTTTGCAAAGCTGACGGGAGACAACAAGGAATTGATGATCATTCCGGGTGCGGTCCATACCGACCTGTATGATCAGAAGAATATTATTCCGTTTGACAAAATTGAAAGTTTTATGAAGGAAAACTTTTAAGGCGTCTTCAGAATTATGATATCCGCTGCATGAGAAAGCACCGAGACCTATGATGGATACAAAAGGCGACATATAGGAAAGACGAACTTACATAAGGCAAAAATAGCGATGGCGGACGGAATGAATGACAATTCCCTCCGCTAACGCTTTACTCTGTTTACGAAATCCTCCGGCGATAGAAACCGGTTCATGCTTGCCATTTATCCTGAGGACTGCCGTTAAATGATTCGATATACGGGATTGACTGACGTCGATATAGAATGCATGATATAAAGCCTTTCAATCGCTATTAATCAGTTTTTCAAAATATATTGTATTTTGAGATTTAAAATTGTAACATTTAATAAGCATGACAGTAGCCACCTAAATGATAAGTGCAAAGGGTGTGTCCTTTTTAGTGGGATACGCCCTTTCGCTTCCTACGCAAATGATCCATTAACGTTTTTGACGACTATAAGTCAGTTGAGCACATACCTGTTTTGTCTTAATATCAGGGCTTTGCACATTTTGAATAAATGGGAATTCCAGGCATCGCTGAGAATCGTATTTTGCGGATTGACAGCCGACCATCGAGAACTGAATATGGCAGCGATTTTCTCAGTTTTATCCTGTGAAAATCGCTGGTATCCATAACCTCATATCGTTTTTGCAAGCAATAATAAGACTTTTTTGATAATATAGAACTCGTTTTTAGTCCTTCTTCGTTATTTTTCTTGATTGTACTGCAGCTCGCTTCTTTCATATATAAAATGCATGATAAGAAATCTTGTAATCGCTATGAGCCATTTCGAGATATTTATTATAACATCAACCCATTGGTTGTAACATATAAGTGTTCCATAAGTGTTGTTGTCTATATTCCACCTGGTGAAAAGGTTGTATCCTCATGGAAGGGATGCAACCTTTTTACCCTCCCTTTTTCATAACAAGCTATTAGTGTTTTATAAAAGCACAAGGGTTTGGTGCAAGTTTGATTTGAGCATATACAAAATACGTGATAAGAGGCCTCGCAATCGCTATTAACCACTTTGTGAATATCTATTGTGTTTTTAGATTATTAATCGTAGTATTAAAAAGTCAACTTTGTTACTATCTATAAGCTATAGTGTTAGGGTGCGTCTTATTAGAAGGGATGCGCCCTCTCGCTTTTTTCGGGGGCAGGCTTTATTAGCTATGCCTCTTTTACAATATGAATGAAATCTCGATGCTCAATTTTCTCAAAATATTGTAGGAGCATTTTGAGAAAATATGTTGAGTATGAAGGTAGATAGCGATTCTTTTTGTGCAAAATTACAAGCTTTTGAGAGATTGGGCGATTTTGATGAAGTAAAGGAAAGGTATTTATTCGAGCTATATTCGTGAAATCATCCGCCAAAGCCATTTGAGTGGAAAAGCAGGCAGCAAGATTGTTCTTGCAAACTCGCATAGCAATGTCAATATGAGTACTGGTTATAAATACCCGGGGCTTTAGTTTGGCTTCCTGAAAGCACATATTGATCTGCATACCCATTCGATTTCGAAACATGCAGAACGGTAATCGCGCGATATCGCGGATTTCAACTCCATTTTGCATCTTTTTCTTAAGTGTAATTCTTTCTTCCGGATTATAGTATTGTTGCAAAAGCAAATCAGACACACATACATAAGTTTGATCCATGAGAAGCGTGTGGGCTGTCATATTAGGATGAGGATCGGTGGCTAATACAATGCAGAAATCGAGTGTATCCATGGTAACCATCTCTTCCAGTTTAGCAGATGTATTCTCAATTAAGTCAAATGAGACATGAGGGTATATCGAATAAAACAAATTCAATATATGATGAATGCTGTTGCTCATGCGAAAGTGGCTGGCTCCAAAGCGGATAACGCCACAAGTCTCTTTTTGTATATCGACCATTTGATCTATCATGTTGCGATGCTCCAACAGAGTGGTTTGGCAGAAATCCAAAAACTTTTCGCCAGCCAAAGTTAGACCCTGATTAGGCGAACGATAAAGAAGTTGTGCACCAAGTTCTTTCTCTAACCGAGTGATATGATTGCTCAACGTTTGCTGAGAGATGAATAATCGGTTGGCAGTATTTGTGATATGGAAGTCTTTCGCTAATTCGACAAAATAGTACATGCTCTCAGTATTCATAACTACCTCGATCACAAAATATATTTGTACAAAAGCCAATAAAACATCGTTTGGAATTTGTTACAGCTTAGTATACTATGATCTAGGAAAGTTCACAAGCAATCTTAGCAGCAGGTGAGTATAGGGCTAGTTGCGAACAGGAAAAAGCCTTTTCATAACGGAATCAATGATTGCTTAAAGCATCCTACTTTAAGAGAAATTACTTTTACCAATTTGATTAATTCATGATCTAGGCGTACCGAGAATTGCAATGTGTAACCATATCATTCTGATGAATAAGCACTGCCCTTCAGATCGCATTCTTTTCGCTTCGCAAAGCACATTATCCAGCCATATTTGAACTTGGCTATACATGGACGACTTTTTATCATTTAACTAAACTTTTGTCTTTACCGATTGTTTTTCAACGATGATACGTTGGTTTTCCGACCGTTTTTAACGTTACTAGATACTAAATTCAGTTTTATGAAATGAACGCGTCCATTATTCGTTGAAGGCAAAATTAATGATTTTTTGATTTCTTGTATTCATCGCGCGGTGAGCTGTTTCTCTTAGCGGGGATTTGAGTACTTGTTGATAACGAAAAGGAAGGTGATGATGAATATCATGAAAATAGGTTACATCGGGTTTGGAGAAGCAGCATACAATATTTCTCAAGGCCTGTATGAAGAAGGAATCTTGGGGATTCGGGCTACCGATACCATGATGAACCATCCATCCATGGGAAAACAGATTCATGCGCGCGCAGAGCATGCGCACGTCGCTCTCGTGGAGTCATCCGAAGAGTTGGTTCAATGGGCAGATATCATTTTTGCTGCCGTGCCATCCACCTATACTATGGATGTTTGTGATGCGGTTAAAGATTCTTTGACATCTGATAAAATATACGTCGATGTCAGCGCTTCAACACCGAAAACAAAGGAAAAAATATGGGATGCGATAGAAGGTAGCGGCGCTCTATTTGTAGACGCAGCTATGCTGGGATCGTTACCCGCCGAACGTCATAAGGTTCCCATAACTGCAAGCGGTAACGGCGCAATACAGTTTAAAGAATGTATGGAACCTTACGGCATGCGAATTACCCTCGCAGGGGATCGCCCTGGCGCGGCTTCGGCCATCAAGCTCATAAGAAGTATCTATATGAAGGGGATTGCAGCACTGATGATTGAAATGCTGCAGGCTGCTGATGCCTATCAAGTAAGTAATGAGATCATCTGCTCTATTGCTGAAAGCATGGACAGCACACCTTTCGTTCCGACCATGAACCGATTGGTTACAGGCACCGCTATACATTGCACAAGGCGGGCGGCTGAACTGAAAGGGTCTATCCAATTACTGGAGGATGCAGAACTGAATCCCGAAATTGTGGTCGCTTCCAAGCATATACACGAGTCCTTGGCGGACTACCATTTTGCAGAGCAAAATGCGGAAAACAAAATCCGGGAGTGGCAGGAAATAATTGAAGCGATCCGTTCTTAACAGTAAGTAAGCGTACCCACACAAATATCTAGACAAGTCGAATCCAATCAGCAACTAATTTTATGGAGGTTATATATGGATCCGTCGATCATAGTATTATTAATTGCAGTTGTATATATCATTAGCCTGGTTCTTAACAAGTGGTCCTTTGGCATCACTGGTTTGACTACGGTAGGACTTCTTTTCTTATTCTACTATAAAGGCGATGTTACTGCCGCATTTAGCGGAATGACCAATAAGGTCATGATCATGATTGCAGGTATGTATGTAATATCTGCTGCCTTTGCAAGAACATCTTTTCTCACCAAAATGCGTAGTCTCTTTGCAAAGTTGGAAGGGAAAAGCGGCTTTGTGTTAGTGCTTTGCATTTACGCTGTGGCATTCATCTTTGGCAACTTTTTCCCCAGCTCGGTTACCACAAGTTTGATGGTTGTTTTCTGCGCAACATTGGGCGATGATATGAAAGTCTCAAATGCGCGCATGATCATTCCTTGCTGTGCGATTGCCTGCATGGCGGCTGTTGTTCCGATCGGAAACAGTCTTGTGGCATTTGCATTTTACAATTCGTTCTATGAAGGCTTGGTAACGAGTCCCAGCCAACTCATGACGATGTGGCAACCAATCGTTTACAAATTCATTCCCTTCACACTTGGCTTTATATGGACCGCGTTCGCATGGAAACTGCTTCCTCAGCGTGGGACTGTTGGTATCGATGCGGGCAGCTGCGCTTCCGGCAATGCATCAAAGCCGCAGCGTACGCCTTTGACAAAGAAACAGGAATTGACGGTATACATTGTCTTTATTGCGGTCATTGTTTCCCTTTTCTTCTCGCCTAAAATTGGCGGCTTCACCTATGGCGTGCCCCTTATCGGCGCATTGATACTGCTTTACACAAAAGCGCTGCCGCGTGATGAAATCAATGCTGCAGCCACTTCCAATATTTCCTGGATGATCGTTGGTATCCTGTCTCTGTCCGATGCACTTGGCTCTTCCGGAGCAGGTACTCTGATTGGCGAAGTGATGTTGAAACTGCTTGGAACGAACATTGGACCGACGGGCGCTCTGATATTCTTCTCTGTGGCAACCTTGGTCGTAACCTCGCTTATGTCTAATCTTGCAACGCAAGCCGTATTCGTACCGGTGGCAGCCGCGACTTTCATTGCTGCAGGTTGGAACCCCATCCCGGTCGTTGTTTCGATCAGTTACATTGCATGGTGCGCAATTATGTTGCCGTCCGGGTCGTCTGCCAGCGCAATGGCACACGCATCCTCGAAAGTACCATTGTCTAAGAGCCTTGTGTTTACGGTTCCGTTTGCGTTACTCATAGTATTAGGTTGTATTATTTCACAACTCGTTTTCTATCCGGTATAAAGCTAGATAATATTCGGAATTTGGTGGGAAGCAGCACTTAGTTGCTGCTTCCCGAATCGAGAAAAGCTGAGGAGGAGATTTCTATGCCACCTGTAGCAAGGGTTATTTTAAATGGCGGGCATATCATAGACCCTGCCAACAATATTGATGAAGTTGCTAACATTGTTATTGAAGACGGAAAAATAGTCAAAATTTGCAAGGAACCCCATGAACCTGTATTCTTTGATAATGTTGTCGATGTCAGCGGCTGCATTGTGACGCCGGGATTAATCGACCATCATTGCCATGTTTATCCGCTTGCAGAAAGAATCGGGCTTCCGGGAGAATCTGTGATGTTTAGCAACGGGGTTACTACCGTCGTGGATGCAGGCTCTTCTGGAGTCGTCAACTATCCTAAACATCGGTCTCACCGCAAACAATGCCTGTTGGACTATAAAGCTTATATCAACATCAGCGGCATGGGGCTGTCACAGCCTGAAGATTTGCACCCGAAATTGATGGACGTTGGCGCACTAAAGGAATTATTTGCTGAGTGCGGCGATGAACTGATGGGAATAAAGATTCGCACAAGC
Source organism: Christensenellaceae bacterium (assembly GCA_963665515.1). Classification (GTDB taxonomy): domain Bacteria; phylum Bacillota; class Clostridia; order Christensenellales; family CAG-138; genus UBA7703. Next base: position 3,769,917 of record OY762278.1, on the reverse strand, counting down.
AAGAATATCGTTCATGATCTTGGCTATGAGCCTTTGAAAAAGACAATCGAAATTGCCGAAAAACTCGGCGTGGCTATCATGGTTCATCCGACAGATCCGCCAGGCCCCATGGATGAACTTCTATCTATGCTTCGAAGCGGTGACGTATGCTCTCACATGTATATGAATATGGGATCTACGATTCTCGACGAAACCGGTCATGTGAGTGCAGCGGCAATTGCCGCACGCAAAAGAGGTGTTTTGTTTGAGGCGGCCGATGCGCAAGCGCATTTTGGATTCTCAACTGCCGTTCCTGCAATCGCGGAAGGGTTTTGGCCTGATTTTATTGCGACGGATGGAACGAGAAACAGCATGCTCAAACGCCCTACTACTTTCAGCCTTGCCATGCAGCTTGCTCGATATCAAGACATGGGGGTGCCTTTCAAAGAGACGCTGCGACGCTGCACGATAAATCCGGCAGAGCACATGAGATTGCAAGAAGGGCAGGGGACACTAACTGTTGGCGGTAAAGCTGACATCGCTGTGTTCCGTAAGCACGAGAAGGAGGTCCTGTTTGCCGATCGCCCAAATCTAGACAAGAATCAGGCCACGCGCACCGGACATGTTGTATATGAGCCTGTAATGACAGTGAAATCCGGTATGGTTGTGTATAGAAACATTTTATATTAACCAAGGCTTTTAAAAGAAAGGAAGTTACAATGAGTCTACAAACGAGTTTATCCGTGCCAACGGTGAGGATACGTTACTTCGCATTTAATTGTTTAGAGATTAAGCTTCCAACGGGAAAAACTGTTGTAGTTGATCCATGTTTGCTTAAGGAAGGCCCTTTTAGCTGCGGTTATGATGTAAACGATCTGCAAGGATGCGACTATGTATTCATCAATCATTCACACGGCGATCATACGGATTCGCTCGGGGAAGTTTACAATCGCTTTCATCCACAAATTATGGCCCATGCAGCGCAGAGTTTCGATTTAGCACAGCTGTATGATGTTCCGTTTATCAGGTTTATTCCTTTTACATTTAATGACGAGCTGGATTTTGATGATTTCAAGATGAAGTTCATCGCTGGACGGCACAACAATATAGTACCCGGTAATTTTATGGAACGTCCCTCAGGATATCGAGATGAGTTATGCGGAGCTCCGCGCTCGTTTACACTGCCGGAACGCACGCCTCTGCAAAAACGGCTCGGCGACCTTGGAACGGCATACGGAAGCAATTTCTTAATGACTTTGCCGAACAACCTGAAAATTGGACTTTTTGCCGGAAATGCGGGTTTCTCCGATCCACAGGATAAGAACCTTTGGAAAAATTTGCGTCCGGATATTATATTTGCGCATCGGGCAAAATTTGGTCCGTTTAATGCAGAAGACTGCGCGGAAAAAATGGCAACGATTCTGGAAACGACCGGCGCTCGTATTTTAGTGCCGATTCATATCGAAGATGCCTATTCAGGGAAATATGATCCTGAAGATTATGTAAATGCGGTCAATCAGGCAGCTGAGGCGAGAGGGATTCAGGGACGATGCATGTTCTTGGAGCGCGGCCAGTGGTATGAATTTTTTACAGGCGTTACAAAGTTGTAAAGAAACTAAAACTTGAAAGCAAGGGAATGATAAAAAGGTGAAAAAGTTATGTCTATAGGGAAACGTATTTATTTACATCGCGAGATGCCGGATTATGACGTTATGAAGCAGTTTAAGACTATTCCAGCTTCGAATACTGCTGATTGTATGGAACGTAACAGTGCTATGCATCCGCGGATTCATCTGGTAAGCAACCCGAAAGATCAGATGATGGTTGGCCCCGCATATACGGTAAAAGCTCGCGGAGGAGACAATCTGGCGCTTCATGCCGCACTCAATTTCTGTCATGAAGGAGATATCATTGTTGTTTCGAACGAAGGCGACGATTCCCGTGCGTTAATTGGAGAAGTGATGATGGCATTCCTCCGTTACACAAAGAAAATTGCCGGTATCGTGCTTGACGGGCCAATTCGTGATATCGACGAAATCGGCAAGTGGGATTTCCCTGTGTATTGTACTGGAACAACTCCTGGCGGTCCCTACAAAGAAGGACCGGGGGAAGTAAACGTTCCGATCGCCTGCGGAAACATTAGCGTCAATCCCGGAGATATTGTATTGGGAGACCCGGATGGCGTAATTGTTATTCCGCGAAAGGATGCCGCCACAGTTCTGGAGGCTGCTAAAAAATTCCAGATTGCGGATGAAAAGAAAGCCATAGCTGCAAAAGATGGTACAGCGAATCGTCAATGGGTAGACAAGATCTTGGAATTAAAGGGATTTGAGATTATCGATGACGTTTACCGTCCGTAGAATCAGGAAGTTTTGAGATTGACCAAAACTTCCTTACACCGGATGCTGCTTTTTAACAGCATCCGGTGAATTTTGCTTCATAAACTAACAAAAGAGTGACTAGACAGCTATTCACTGGATGGAAAGAATTAAACATGCGAAAACGACAAATGTTTTTAAAGAAGTATATCATTACAGATAAAAAGTTTTATAAGAGCGCGTTGGCACTTATTATCCCTGTTGTCCTTCAGCAGAGCATCAACATGGGTGTAAACATGATGGACACCATCATGGTAGGTCGGCTAGGCGAAGTTGCAATCTCAGCATCGTCTCTTGCAAACCAGTTTTACTCCATATTTATGTTTTTGTGTATGGGTATCAGTGCCGCAGGATTGGTTTTGTCCGCCCAATATTGGGGAGCAGGTGATAAAAAATCCGTCTACTTTGTTTTTGACCTTCTCATTCAAATCATTTTGGTATGTGGAACGATTTTTGGAATACTCTGCGCAATAATTCCAGAAAAGCTAATGAGCATTTATACGACTGATGCAGATGTAATACGAGAAGGTGCAAAATATCTTCGTATTACATCTTTTACTTATTTGCCGCATGGCATAAGCTTGGTTGTCTCCAACGTTATTCGAACCGTTGGGAATGCGCGCCTTGGATTATTCATTTCCATTATCAGTTTTTTCTTTAACATCTTTTTCAATTATGTTTTTATTTTCGGGAAATTGGGTTTCCCTTCAATGGGCGTGAAAGGCGCCGCTCTTGGCACATTGTGTGCGCGACTGGTTGAATTTGTTATTTGCGCAGTATATATGCTGAAAATCGAAAAGGATCTTTGCTATAGGCCCAAAAATCTTCTGAAGCCTCCGCAAAAAGATCTATTGATTGAGTTCAAACGCCTTGGACTACCAGCAATCATCAGTGATACTATCTTGGCATTTGCTGCAAACATGATTTCCATTATCTTAGGTCATATGAGCACGGAAATCGTAAGTGCGTATGCAATTGTTGCCGTAATTGAACGGTTGTGCACCGTTGCTACTTTCGGTGTTGCAAGCGCCTCTGGTGTGCTTGTTGGACAAGCTGTCGGGAAAGGCGATTTCAAACATGCCATGAAGGAAGGGTATTCTTTCACGATTCTGAGTGCATTCATTGGCATAATGGGCGTATCATTATTAACAACTGCAGGGATCTGGTCGATTGGGCTATATGATATTACATCTAAGACCGTATCGATCGCCCGAGAAATGATTTACGCCAGCGCATTTTTGATTACGTTTCAGGCTGTGCAGAGCACGCTTTCGAAAGGCGTTCTTCGTGGCGGCGGTGATACGCATTTCCTTATGGTTGCCGACGTTATTTTCCAATGGTGTGCTTCAATCCCGCTTGGCTTCGTTGTTGGACTCGTTCTGAAACTTTCGCCATTTTGGGTATTGGTTGCTCTTCGCATCGACTATATTATAAAAGCAATTTGGTTAATTTTTCGGCTGAAAGGCGACAAATGGATTCATCAGGTGCAGTCCTTTGCACCTGCGCCATCCTTTACTATCAAGTCTGAACAAGCAACAAAAGGATTTTAGTTCTGTCAATTGACACAACTACGCCAATGGATCAAATTGAAATTAATTCGATTGTTTGATGCTCGACTGGAGGTGGTATTCTTGGAAGCATGGACCTACAGCAAAACACGTTTAGGTCACAGTCTTATTTGCAATATGATAAGAGAGCGTGTCTTTTTTATATTTGACCAACACAGTCGGTAAAAAGGATGCGCTGCCGGCATGTATTTATGTAGCTGCGATTGCCGCCGGATTGATTCGAAAAATCAAACGTGTTAAAATATCAAATGGGTTTTATCTGAGCCGTGCATTTCAATGGCGAAAGCGCAGGCGACGGAAGTATATTTCTGGAAAGTTGGGAAGCGTATGTCGTCTATTAAGGAAATTGCGGAAATGACGGGATTGTCCATGACGACGGTTTCCCATGCAATCAACGGCACTAGACAGGTCTCGAAAAAGTCTTTGGCGTTGGTTGAAGAAGCAATCAAGAAAACAAATTATCGGCCAAGCCTTGCCGCACAGATGATGAAGACCAACCGCTCCAAGACGGTTGCGCTCATCATCCCGGAAACGGAGCCGAACAACTCGACAAACTGTTTTTACTTTGACGTGCTCAATGGCGTTAAAACATGCCTTGAAAGCGCAGGGTATGAATTGATCGTTTCCACATATCCGGAATATGACGCGAGACGGCTTATGAAAATATCCGTTTTACAACGGCGTTGGATCGACGGTATCCTTCTTGTTCCGGCAACAGATCGTTATGAAGATATCGAAGCTATTTGTGAAATCGGTTTGCCGCTCGTTTTGTTGGATCGCTGGGTGCAGGGCTGCAAGCTGCCACAGGTTACGTCCAACAACCGTGAAGTTTCTGCGGAGGCCGTGCGCATGCTGTATGAGTCCGGCGGACGACGGATTGCATTTATCGGGAGCATATTACAAAACTCGACTGCGATCGATCGCTATCAGGGATACTGTGACGCGATTCAAAGTCTTGGACTCCCGTTTGACGAATCTTTGATTTGCCGCATGCCGCGCTATAGCATGCAATATGGATACGAGGCGACAAACGTCGTGCTGCAGCATAATGCGGACGCGATTTTTGCGGCAAATAGTATGCTTTGCCTTGGAACCGTTAAGCGATTGATCGAAAAAGGTGTAAAAATTCCGGACGATATCTCGATTATCGGATTTGACGATTATGCCTGGACCGAGATTATTTCGCCGCCGCTGACCGCGGTTACGCAGGACGCAAATCTGATGGGCCAGCGTGCGGGTGAAATGCTATTGCAGCTGATTCATGAAAAAGAACCGGAAGAAACCTTTGTTTCCATTCCTGCCAGGCTTGCAGTTCGTGCATCGCACGGGCCGAAACCTACGCGGTGAGCCTGTAAAAACGTACAAATGCGAAAAGCGCCTTTTATACGGGGCGCTTTTTTGTTTGCGGAAAACTGAAAGTTAAAGATTGTTTTTTTACAAGAAAAAATAAGCTTGACAAATCGAAACAATACTGCTTATAATGCCAATGTAAAACGTTTCCGTGGAAACGATTGCGCGGAAACGTATGGCACAAATAAACAACACTTTATCTGAAATTTATTTTACGAAATCATAAAACATCAGCGTTCCACGGATATGCTGAAAGGATACTGACATGACAAATGGACGTCCCCATGTGCTGGTAGTCGGCAGCTTTGTAATGGATCTGACGGTGAAAGCGGACCGTTTCCCCGACAGCGGAGAAACGATTCTTGGGAATGATTTCCATACGTCGCCCGGTGGCAAAGGATTCAACCAGGCTGTGCAGGCCGCCCGTCTGGGAGCGCAGGTCACAATGGTTGGCTGCGTGGGGGATGACGCAAACGGCAAGCAAATGCTGAACGTTGCAAAAGAAGAAGGCATTGACACGCAACACATTCGTGTTGAAGAAGGCGTACCGTCGGCAATCGGAAACATCCTGTTGTTTCCAGACTCCGGGAGCGGCGTGCAAAACCGGATCATTGTTGTGCCCGGGGCAAATATGCGGCTGACGGTTGACGACGTTGCCTTCCTGCAAGATACGATTGATCAGTATGATGCGGTGATGCTGCAGCTGGAGATCCCCATGGAAGTCAACGAAGCGGTAGCTGCATATGCCTTTGCGGCGAATGTTCCGGTTATGCTCAACCCTGCACCTGCGGCGGAACTCAGCGATTCCATGTTAAGAAACGTTGCTTTCCTGCTGCCGAATGAAACGGAAGCCGCAATGCTTTCCGGCATATCTATTAAGCGCGCGGAGAGCGGGGTTGATTGCAAGGCTGTGCGAGAAGCGGCAAGAGTATTGATGGATCGTGGGGTAAAGCAGGTACTTGTCACACTCGGCGATTCGGGATCGGCATATTTTTCCGATGGGAAAAGCGTCGATTGTCCGTGTGTTCAGAATGTGGTTTCAGCCGACCCGACGGCGGCGGGTGATTCATATATCGCCGCGTTTACCGTCTCGACAGCTTCCGGCGCAACGATATCGCACGCAATGGAATTCGCAAGCGCAACCGCTGCGATTACGGTTTCAAGACTTGGGGGGCAACCGTCATTGCCGATGCTGTCGGAAATTGATGTAGATTGTTTTTAAAGGAATATAAGCATGAAAGACTATGAACTGAAAGACTTTTTAGATTGTGCATCACAAAATGTCCAGCTTTTCTGCGGTGGGCAGAACGAGGACTTCTTTGCGCCGGCCGTGCGGCTGATCGTGGATGCAGCAGACCATGGAAATCGCGTCCATATTATGGGAATCGGCAAACCGAACCATGTTGCCGGTTATGGCGCGGCGTTGATGAGTTCCATTTCAGTCCCGGCATACCATCTGGATGGTACAGAGGTCGTGCACGGTTCGGCTGGACAATTGCGCGAAGGCGACGTTGTTATCTGCCTTTCAAACAGTGGTGAGACCACGGAAATGCGAAGTGCACTGATGACGGTCAAGCAAAACGGGGCGAAAATCATTGGCGTTTCGCGCGATCCGGATTCCTATTTGGCCGGCCAGTCGGACGTACATCTGGTTGCGCGTGCCGAAAAGGAAGGCGGACCGCTGAATAGGGCGCCGATGTCATCTGTTTTGTTGGAGTGTCTGGTGTTGCAGGGATTAAGTGTATGCCTGGAAATGCATTACGGCTTGACGCCGCAGGAATATGTGAAGCGGCATCCGGGCGGCAAACTTGGGCAACTGCGCGACGGAGAACGATAAGGAGAACGGCATGCTGAAAACGACATGTATTCATCCGCAGATCATCGCAGCGCTTGCACTTTGCGGACACGGAGACAAAGTATTGATTGCGGATGGAAATTTCCCGCTCTCGACATACTGCAAAAATGCGGATTGTGTTTACCTTGGCATTACAAAGGGCACCCCGCGCGCAGATACGGTGCTGGAAGCACTGGTCGACATTGCGAATTTTGAAAAAGCGGAAGTCATGGTACCGGGAGAAGGCGAGAAACCACCGATCTTTGCGGAGTTTCAGGAGATACTCCAACTGAAAACCATGGATGGACTGGGACGGTATGCTTTTTACGAAGCCTGTGAAAATCAGGTGAAGCTGGCAATCTCTACCGGCGAAGAACGACTGTTCGGCAATGTGCTGCTAACTGTTGGAACCTGCTGAACAAACACACAGGTGCTGTTGACCTACGATTGCAGGTTTTGCCTGCTGCAAAGACGTATCCAACGAAAGAGTATTGACTGAAAAGAATAGTGCTTGACTTTCCATTTTGCGGATGATATATATTATACAAAATCAAAAGAACAGCGTTCTGTAATGGAGAACAAAATGGAAATTCAAGAAGATGTGAAAGTAAAATCTCTGGCAAAAGCGATGAAAATTCTGGAGTGCTTTTCCGTGGAAGAACCCGAACTGGGCATATCGCGCATCGCGGAAATGCTGCACCTGAATAAGAGCAATGTGCATGATATTGTCAGCACGTTGATGCATCTCGGGTATCTGGAGCAGAAGGAAAGCGGAAAGTACTGTCTCGGATTGAAAATGCTGCATTACTCATTTGTCGTAAACGAACATCTCGGGTACCCAAGGGCAGTTTACGATGTTCTTCAGGATATCAGCTGGCGATGTGGTGAAATCGTATATTTCGGAATCCCCTATCGCGATCAGGTGCTATATCTATATGTTATCCATCCGAGGGCTCGATTGAACGTGATGCCGTATCGCGAAATTCTCGGTGAAACCGCGCCGCTGTATTGCACGGGAATCGGAAAAGCAATCCTATCTGCTTTTCCCGAGGAAGAATGGCCGCAGCGCATCACACCGAACCGGAAGCCGTTCACACCGCAAACGGTGCTGGACTATGATTCGATTATTTCGGACTTGCAAACCTGCAAGGAACGCGGATTTGCCATTGACGACGGCGGACGGGAACCAGGCCTGCGCTGTGTTGGAGTCCCGGTATATAACTCGCACGGCAAACTGGTTGCCGGAACGAGCGTTTCCGGAGCGATGGCGAACTTTACGGATGAGAAGATTGAGGAATTTTCTGCGATTTTACAGGATGCGGCATTCCGTATGCGGGAAAGGCTATATTGAGCGAAGCGCTTTTTAATTATTTCAAATTTGGAGGAACCCAAGCGTGAAACAACTTTCGGAAACCATGAAAAATCTGCCGGAGTCCGGCATTCGAAAATTGCAGGAAGCTGCAAGATACATTCCCGGCGCATATCGTCTGGAAACCGGCGAACCCAGTTTTAAAACGCCGAAGCACATCTGCGACGCAGCATATGGTGCAATGTTGGACGGTGTGACGAAATACACGGCGGTACCCGGCATCAAATCCGTGCGGGAAGCGATTGCGGAAGATTTTACAAACAAACTCGGCCGCGAAGTGAAACTTGATCAGGTCGTCGTGACCGGCGGCGCCGTCATGGCGATTGAAGCCACGTTGATGTCGATTTGCGATCCCGGAGACGAAGTGCTTGTGCCCGACCCGAGCTGGCCCGTATACACCATGTGCGTGTTAGGCAATCATTTGACGCCTAAGTATTACGTTATGCGACCGGAAAACGGCTTCGAGCCGACGCGAGAGGATATTGAGGCAGGCATTACGGAACGCACGAAGGCGATCCTCGTCAATACGCCGGGCAACCCGACGGGTGGCGTGTTCAGCCAGGAGACGGTTCAGATGATCATGGACGTTGCCGAAGAACACGATCTTTACGTGATTGCTGACGAAATCTACGATTTTCTGATTTATGAAGGCGAACACCATTCGTTTTATCCGCTGGATAAAGACGGTCGTGTGATCCTGATTTCCGGCGCATCCAAGAAATACGCGATGACGGGCTGGAGAATCGGATATGCGATTGCCGATCCGAAAATCGTATCGCTGATCAATCAGGTAATGGTCATGCTGATTGGAAACGCAACGTCGTTTGCACAGGTCGGCACGGAAGCGGCGATCCGCGGACCTCAGGATTTCGTGGCCGAGAGCAAGCGCGAGTATAAGGCCAGACGGGACGCGGCGATCGACTTGCTGCAAGCGGCAAAGATTCCCGTCGTGATTCCCAAAGGTGCATTCTACATCATGCTCGATATCTCGTCGTGCAAAATGGATTCACTGGAGTTTGCACTTCAGCTTCTGGATGAAGAAAAAGTTGCCGTTGCACCCGGTGGAACGTTTGGAAAATCTGCAGAGCAAATGGTGCGAATTTCGTATGGCACACCGATGGAACCCCTTTGCGAGGGTGTCGAACGCCTTTGCAAGTTTATCAATCGGCACGCAAAATAACCCCCGTTATAGAACAACGGCATGAGGCGAACGTAAGACGAAACGGCATGCTGAACGGGACCCACTCTGTATTCGATGTAAGCAAGGAAAAACTGTTTACTGAGGATAAAAACAAATATTTTGGGAGGATAGCATTATGAAGAAGAAGATGATCGCGGTATTGCTTGCCCTTGCCTTGGTAGCCACGCTCTTTGCAGGCTGCGCAAGCACGGCAACGACGGAGACGACAACCCAAAACAACTCGTACGACAGAATCATGGAGAGAGGTTACATGACGGTTGGTATCGATCCGACCATCGAAAACATCTGCTTCACGGAAGCTGGTTCCGACGATCCCACCGGCTTCATCCCCGACCTAGTCAACGGATTTGCCGAGCAGCTCGGCGTCACGGTAAAGTGGGAAATCCTTGAATGGTCCGCCATGCTGACGGCCGTCAACACCGGCAAAGTCGACTTTATTGCGGCGAACATGAACATGCGTCTCGATCGCGAAGCCGAAATCGACTTCTCCGATCCGTGGCTGGTCGATGCGGCAATGGCATGTGTTGCGGTTGACTCTTCCTACCAGAGCTTTGAAGATCTCCAGGCGCCCGGCACCAAATTCGGTATTGCCGCCGGTTCGGTCTATGAGAAGATCATCGCCGAAGTGTTCCCGGATGCGGAACTGGTTGTTCTCCCGCTCGGCACCTGGCAGGAATCGCTTGCCAGCGGCGTAATCGACTGCGCATATGACGACAGCATCGTGTTTGCCGGACCGCTGACCGAAAACTCGAACCTGCGCGTGCTTCCCGATAAGGGCGACTCTTACCTGTATGGCTTTGCGTTCGCCGACGGCGACAGCACCGTGGATGTGTTCAACCTCTACCTCACGAAACTGAAGGCATTCGGCGACTATGCCGACATGTACCAGAACTGGATGGGCTTTGCGTGGTCGCCGATCGACGGCTTGTCCTACTAATCATTCCCAAAGGCTGATTAGCCAAGAAGCATCGGCGGGTGGTTTTTATGCCGCCCGCCGAGTATACATAAGGAGGCGCACGCCATGACGTTTAATTGGAGCATCGTCGTACAGTATTGGCCAAGGTTTTGGAGCGGTACGGTTACGACGGTCAAATATGCGGCGATTGCCATTGTGCTTGCAATTATCTGGGGCATATTGATTGGCTCGATCACATTTAGAAATCCTAAGATTTTCGGACCGATCCTGAAAGGCTATGTTACGTTTTTTCGGGAAACACCGCTGCTGGTTCAAATTTATTTTTTGTTTTACGGCGTATCCCGTTTTGTAAAGGTGTCGGCCGGCATGATGGGTGTTGTCGCGCTTGTGCTCAATGACGGCGCGTTTATTGCGGAGATTATTCGTGGCGGGTTGCAGAGCATTGACAAAGGGCAAAGTGAAGCGGCATATGCGATGGGATTTAGCAAGTTTCAAACGCTGATTTACTTCCTCCTGCCGCAGGCATGGAAGAAAGTAGTCGACTCCGTTATCAACATGCTTTCGATCATCATAAAAGACACGTCGTTTTTGATGTGGATCACGATTTGGGAGCTGACGTATGAATGTAACCAAATCAACACGTATACCTATAACCCGACGACGGCGTATCTTGTAGGCGCGATTATTTATCTGGCGCTGTTCCTGATTGTTCAGGGCGTTCGCAGGCTTATAATGAGAAGCAACAAAACCAAGGGGGTGCGTGCGGTATGACAATGGTGGACCGTTATGCGATTTTTGTAAAAACGCTGCTGCAAAAAGGCCTGCCGATGACGCTGAAGCTGATTGGCGCATCGTTATTGTTCGCCTTGTTGATCGGTATGGTCTTCGGCGTGATCCGCAGCTTTAAATTGCCGATTGTCGACAAAATACTGGGGTTCTACGCGATGGTTTGCAGAGGAATACCGACAATTATATTCCTGCTGTTTTTCTATGCATACCTGACACGCGGCACACAGTTTTGGATTTCCGTTCTGGCGATTTCTCTGGTGGAAGGCGCTTATATGATGGAAATTGTAAAAGGCGGGTTGCTTTCAATTGACAAGGGTCAGTGGGAAGCGGCGAGATCGATGTCGTTGCCGCTGCCGGTGACGATCCTGAGGATTATTTTACCGCAAGTACTTTTAGTAACAATTCCAGCGTTAATGGGCCAGACTGTTATGTTAGTGAAAGGCACGTCTGTTGCGGCGACGATCGGTTGTATGGACGTACTCCGGCGCGCACAGCTGCTGCTGCCGAAGTATTCGTTTCCGCTGGAAATTTACGCTTATGTATTAATCATCTTTTTTGTCATGTGCCATTTCCTTGCCTGGCTTGGCAAAAAACTTGAAAAAACCGTTGTGGAAAGGATAATGGGTGAAGTCAATGTCTGAAGGTCTGGGGAAGAAAGAAACAATCTTATCGATGCGAAACATCACCAAAAAATTTGGCGATCTTGTCGTGCTCAACGATGTTAGCCTGGATGTTCAGGAACATGATGTAGTGGTGCTCTGCGGACCGTCCGGTGGCGGCAAGAGTACGCTGCTGCGAACGATCAACGGTCTTGAAAAGATCAGTGATGGTGAAATCTACTATCGCGGAACAAAGATGGACCACAAAAACACGCGCGATATTCGAAAGCATATCGGCATGGTGTTCCAGCAATTCAACCTGTTTAATAATCTTTCCGTGCGGGATAACCTTTTAATTGCGCCGATTAAAACACAGCATAAGAGCAAAGAAGAAGTGCTGAAAAAAGCGATGAAAGAACTGGAAGTGTTTGGAATCGCCGACAAGATCGATGCGTACCCGCATCAGCTTTCCGGCGGACAGAAGCAGCGCGTCGCAATCGTGCGGTCGCTGATGATGGAACCGGACCTGATGCTTTTCGACGAACCGACCAGCGCGCTCGACCCGGAAATGATTCGCGAGGTGCTGGATTCCATGCGCAGGTTGTCGGAAATGGGCATGACTATGATTATCGTTACACACGAAATGGGTTTTGCAAAGGAAGTCGCTTCCCGCGTATGCTTCCTGGAAAACGCAAAGATTCGCGTAAATACCGATACGAAGAGCTTCTTTGAAAACACGGAAGATGAGCGGTTAAAACAATTCCTGTCGGTGATTTTGCAACACTAAGGCGGCGCGACATGCATGATGAACGTTTGAGGACTGCGTGGGTCGAGATTGATCACAAGAGGTTGGTTGAAAACATTCGTGCCGTGCAAAAGCGCATCGGTGGAAGCAAGATTATTGGCGTTGTCAAGGGCAATGCATACGGACACGGTGCGGTTCTGATCAGCCGGGCTTATCTTGAGTGCGGGGTCGATATGCTGGGCGTTGCAACGCTGCAAGAAGCAAAACAGCTTCGGGATGCCGGCATCGACTGCCGAATTGTGATGATGGGATTGATCCCGGAAGAATATGCGGACGCAGCGGTCGATTTTGACGTTTCGCCGCTTGTTTCCACATTTGAGTTTGCGCAGGCGGTTTCCGACTATGCGGTGAGAGCAAATAAAACTATAGACCTGTTTTTAAAGGTAGACACCGGGATGGGTCGCATCGGTTATCTGCCGGAAGCAAAGTCGATACCGGAGATAAGAAGGATTGTTAAGCTTCCGAACGTGAGGCTTACGGGTTATATGTCCCATTTTTCATCCGCCGATATGGAGGATTTGACATATACCTATTATCAAAAGAAACGCTTTGACGATTTCTATCAAATGCTGTGCGAGGCAGGTATAAACATACCGATCCGCACAATTGCTAACAGCCCGTCTGTCTACCGCCTGCCGGAAGTGTTTTATGAAGCGGTGCGCCCCGGCACTGTTGTATGGGGTTGTTATCCGGCGTGCGTAAGTGACCATGAGACCGTCAAGGTGAAACCTATCATGTCCGTTAAGGCGAAGGTGATCTATATAAAAACGGTCCCGCCTGGAACGGCGATTAGTTATGGACGAAAATTCGTTACAAAACGCGAAAGCCGTATTGCTACGCTGCCGCTTGGCTATGTCGACGGGTATACGCGCGCATTTCTCGGCAAAGGTCGGGTGTTGCTGCATGGGCAGTCTGCGCCGGTGCTCGGTACGATTTGTATGGATCAGGTCATGGTTGACGTTTCCGATATTCCAAACGTGAAAATCGGAGATATTGCGGTCTTCTTAGGGGAGCAGGAAGGAAACGAAATCCCGGTTGAAGAGTTGGAAAAAAACAGCGGCCTTTGTTCCGGAGAGCTGTTTTACGGGTTTTCCTGCCGTCTGCCAATTCAGGAAATTAATTAGAAAAGAATGCTGAACAACATTTATATATGGAGAAAAGAATTATGAGCGACAAGATTTCAAACGGTGTTTGGCCAACGATGATTACGCCCTACACGGCCTCTAATCGTCCCGATTATAAGGCAATTGCGCAGATTTGCGATTGGTATGTTGCGCGTGGGTGCGATGGGATTTTCGCCGTTTGTCAATCCAGCGAAATGCATTATCTTTCAGAGCGAGAGAAAGTGGACATCGGGCGGTGCGTTGTCGAATCATGCGCGGGGCGTATCCCTGTGGTGGCATCCGGTCATACATCGCCGAATCCGGACGAGCAAAAGCGCGGAATAGACGCGATGATGAAAACGGACGTCGACGCCTATGTTCTTGTAAGCAATGCGCTGGACCCGCAAAACCGCGGAGAAGAGACGTTTGAAGCGAACATTCAATCGATATTTGATGCGTTCCCGGAAGTCGATTTTGGCATTTATGAGTGTCCGTCCCCGTATAAACGCCTGCTGAGTACGGAGTTTATTAAACGGCATGCCGGTGGCGGGAGACTTGTGTTTATCAAGGATACTTGCTGTGACAAAGAGCGTATCCGCGAGCGCTTGGAGGCGTCAAAGGGTACGCCACTTAAGCTTTTTAACGCAAATGCCGCAACGTTCTATGATAGTTTCATCCATGGTGCGGCGGGATACAGCGGCATTATGGCGAATTATCATCCGGAACTCTACAAGTGGCTGATTACGCATGTTGAATCCGAACCGGAGACAGCGAAGTACCTTGCGGACATGCTGACCACGGCGGCGATGATCGAGATGCGCATTTACCCCGTAAGCGCCAAGTACCACATGAACCTAGTCGGCATTCCTATGGAGCTCGTTACAAGAAGCGCAGACCCGAACAAGCTCGACAAAAACGCAAAAATGGAAGTGGACAGCCTGTTGAGCCTTGAGACCAAACTTCACAAAATGCTGAACCTTTCGTTGGCGTAAAAGGTATATTTGTGGCAAATAGCCGCATAAAAACAATTGAATAGAAACACAGGAATCGGGGTTTGACGATGAACGCCTACATAGCAAGGGTACTAAACGATGTTCGAAAAAAGAATGCAAGCGAGCCGGAGTTTTTGCAAACGGTGGAAGAGGTGTACACGTCGCTGGAAGCGGTGGTGAACCAACACCCGGAGTATGAAAAACTGAGATTGCTGGAGCGGATGGTGGAACCGGAGCGGACGATTTCGTTTCGGGTGACATGGGTGGACGACGCGGGTAACGTACAGGTGAACCGCGGTTATCGCGTGCAGTTCAACGGCGCGATCGGGCCTTACAAAGGCGGACTGCGGCTGCATCCGTCGGTGAATTTGTCCATCATGAAGTTTTTGGGATTTGAGCAGACGTTTAAAAACAGCCTGACGAGCCTGCCGATCGGCGGCGGCAAAGGCGGCAGCGACTTTGACCCGCGCGGCAAGAGCGACGGAGAAGTCATGCGCTTCTGCCAGGCGTTTATGACGGAGCTTTACCGGCATATCGGGCCCGACGTGGACGTGCCCGCGGGCGACATCGGCGTCGGCGCGCGCGAAATCGGGTATCTCTACGGCCAATACCGCCGCATCCGCGGCAAGTATGAGCCGGGCGTGCTGACGGGAAAAGGCATGAGCTTCGGCGGCAGCCTGATCCGGCCGGAAGCGACGGGATTCGGCGCGGTGTATTATGTAAACGAAGTGTTTGCGCACGAAGGCGATTCGATTCAGGGCAAAACATTTGCGCTTTCGGGTTTTGGCAACGTTACCTGGGGCGTATCCAGAAAGCTGCAGGAGCTTGGCGCAAAAGCCGTGACGCTTTCCGGCCCGGACGGATACGTGTACGATCCGGACGGCGTGCTTGGCGAAAAGATCGACTATCTGGTCGAGATGCGCGGCAGTGGACGCGACCGAGTGCAGGATTATGCGGACAAATACGGCTGCGAATTCCACGCGGGAGCGAAACCGTGGGGCGTGAAAGCGGACGTATACATGCCTTGCGCAACGCAGAACGACGTGAACATCGAGAGCGCGAAACTGATTGCAAACAGCGGGTCGAAATACTACATTGAAGTGGCGAACATGCCGACGACGAACGAGGCGCTGAACTATCTGATGGGGCAAAAGCACCTGATCATAGCGCCGAGCAAGGCGGTGAACGCGGGCGGCGTGGCGACGAGCGCGCTGGAGATGAGCCAGAACAGCATGCGCTACAGCTGGAGCGCGGAAGAAGTGGACGCGAAGCTGCACACGATCATGAAGAACATCCACGACAATTCGGCAAGAGCGGCGCAGATACACGGGCTTGGTTACAACCTCGTCGCCGGCGCAAACATCGCGGGCTTTGCCAAGGTCGCCGACGCCATGATCGTGCAGGGACTGATTTGAGGATAGGAAAGGTATGCAAAGCAGAATGTTTTGTGTAACAATATAAACTCAATAAACATAACAACGTCCCCGTCTTATAAGACGGGGCGTTGTTATGTGAGAGCGCTGTTTTGCATTCAAACAGAAGTACGGCGAACCGCGCAGTCGAATAATAAAATCTTTTGCGTTGTGAAACGTTCGTGAAGCTTTTGCGGCGGGTATTCCTACGGCGAGAAATGGAGATATAATAAATAGAAAGAACAATCACAACATGAAGCAAATGAGAACGGATTTATCTATTGCAGGTGCATCCTGATGGAATTACCGTATAAGAAAGAAGGTTTGGCTGGCGTTTATGGAAGCTCTTACGGATACAATTCTTCATCGTCGTATGATGCTGATCGTCAATCCGGTTGCAGGACGGCGGCAGGCACTCCGTTATATTCCGGAGATTACGCGCGTCTTCATGAATAACGGCTATTTTGTAACGCTGATGGTGACCAATGCACAGCGGGACGCAACGTGGCTTGCGGAACGTTACGCCGCCGATTTTGACGCGGTTGTTTGCGTTGGCGGCGACGGAACGCTGAGCGAAACGGTTGCGGGCATTGCACGGTGCGGCGCGCCGGTCCCGCTTGGGTACATTCCGGCGGGAAGTACAAATGTGTTTTCATCCTGCCATGGTATTTCAACCGACATCATGACTGCAGCGAACGACATTGCAACCGGGCGAATCAAGCAGATTGACCTTGGGTGGTTCAATGCGCGAAGCTTTGCGTTCATCGCGGCGTTCGGTGCGTTTTCTTGGACGTCCTATACAACGCCGCAAAACCTGAAGAACGTCTTCGGCCCCTCGGCATATTTTTTTGACGGGGTGATGAGTCTGCCGAAAATCAAACCGATTCATATGAAGATTACCTCTGGAAACGCCGTTTATGAAGGCGCGTATCTGTTTGGTGCGGTCAGCAACATTTTTGGCTTTCCCGGACTTCTGAAATTTCCCGCGGGAGCGGTAAAGACGGACGACGGTGCGTTTGAGGTCATCTTGATACGCGAACCCAGCACGTTGATTCAGTGGCAGGCAGCAATCAGCGCGGTGATGACCGGGAACTTCGAGGCGGACGTCATCGACTTTTTCCAGAGCGGGGAACTGACGATTGAGGCGGACGAGACGGTCGCATGGGCATTGGATGGGGAATATGAAGGCGGCGGGTCCGGCGAAACGATCGAGGTTAAAAACCAGAAAAGAACGATCAATTTGATTGTGAAAAAAGAAGAATAACGCATCTTGGTAAAAGCCCGAAATGCAGTGACTCCACTGCATTTCGGGCTTTTTGCTTTTGTTCTCGGAAGCCACCGCATTGTGACCCTTTTGTGAAACTACCAATGAATTCCGCCTTTTACCTTGACAATGGGAGAAAACGGCAGTAGCATACAAGCGTATTAGTACGAATAATACACTGAAGACGAATATTTCCATCGGGGGGGTCATGATGAAACGAAATGGTATTGGACGATCTTTAATATTTCTAATATGCGCCGCATTGATCGTTGCGGTGTTGCCGATGCATTCCGCGCACGCAGAGAGCACGCTGGCAACGGGATATGTGAATGCGTCAAAACTGCATCTGCGAAAAGGCGCGGGCACAAATTATGATATTGTCGACACGCTTTCTCGCAATACGTCAATAAACGTTTATGAAGTGAACGGCATGTGGCTGCGGATTGACGTTCCTTCGAGTGGAAAAAGTGGTTATGTTTATGGAAAGTATATCACGGTCAATGGATCAAGCCTTTCGGCATATGCACTCGGTACGACGACGGGGAAAGTGCACTTAAGAAAAGAAGCAACGGCAAGCAGCGACAGTCTCGCCATTGTGGACAGTAAGTCGGGTTTGACCATCTATTCTGCAGATCAAACGTCGGGTTGGTACAAGCTAAAGGTGCATTCCAGCGGGCAGGAAGGCTATATTTCGCCGCGGTACGTTTCAATTGTGTGCAAAGTGGAAGGAGCGACGACTTCCACCGGAAACCAAAGCGGGTATATCAATGCGACAAACGTCAACTTCCGTACCGGCCCGTCCACAAGCTATAGCAGCCAGGGTAAGCTGCAGACAAGCGACGCGGTGAGTGTAACTGGAACGTCCGGTAATTGGTATAAACTGACAGTAAACGCAACAGGGAAATCCGGCTATGTTTACGGCAGATATGTAACAATAAGCAGCTCGTCTGCAACGCCAACACCAACACCGGCAGCAACAAGCGGCAGCGCAGGTGTGATCAACGCAACCGGCGTGAATTTCAGAACCGGACCGTCGACAAGTTACAAAAGCCAGGGTAAGTTAAACAAGAACGAAGCGGTTACGCTTCTTGGAACGTCCGGCAACTGGTATAAGCTTACCGTGAACGCAACAGGGAAATCCGGCTATGTTTATGGCAGGTATGTAACGGTGAGTGCTACATCAGCAACGCCGACACCTGCGCCAACAAGTGGAGCAACGGGCGTTATTAATGCCAGCGGCGTCAACTTCCGTACCGGGCCGTCGACCCGCTACAAGAGCCAGGGAAAGCTGGATAAAAACACGGCTATTACGATCCTTGGAATGTCGGGCAATTGGTATAAGCTTACGATTAATGCAACCGGAGCGAGAGGTTATGTCTTTGGTCGATATGTGACTATCACGAGCGCCGCGGCGACCCCAACGCCTACACCGACGACGGCCCCGACCGTTACGCCGACAGCGACGCCAACGGCAGCACCAACCGTTACACCAACACCTACTCCTGCTCCAACGCCAACGCCGACACCGATTGAGACCCCAACGCCAACGCCGACCTCAACGAGTACGGCAAGCGAACCATAAGTTTACAAATACAAGATATTACGATTCGGACGCATCCTGAGGAATTCGGATGCGTCCGGTCGTTTTTCTAGACATTTATTCGTAATTTGTTGTGAAAAAGATGCTGAAACACTGGTCAGCTCCGAATATAGCTGATATAATCCAAAAATATTGTTTTGCAGAAGGGTTGCCGAGCGATGTTGCTGCGGCAAAGGAAATATGAGTAACGAGTGTCTGTTTTTCGAAGAACTAATCGATGATCTTTATGAGGGCGTGTATTTTGTTGACAAAGAGCGCACCATTACGTTTTGGAACAAAGGAGCCGAAAACATTTCTGGCTTTCGTTCCGACGAAGTGGTTGGAACACATTGTCAGGATAATCTGTTGCGCCATGTAACCGAGGACGGATGCAGACTGTGTCTGGGAGGCTGTCCGTTGCACGCCACGCTCCAGGATGGACAGCCGCGCACGGCGGGCGTTTATCTGCACCATAAGGACGGGCATCGTGTCCCTGTAGAGGTCAAGGTGCATTCGTTTGTGCAAAATGGGGAAATCGTCGGTGCAGCGGAAATTTTTTCAACAGAAAAATCCCGATGTTCGCTGGATTTATCCGCTGTGGAACTAGAACATCTGGCTTTGTATGACCAATTGACAGAGTTGCCGAACCGGCGGTATATCGATACGTATCTGAGCCATAGAATGCGGGACCTTGAGGAACTCAGCCTGTCATTCTCATTTTTAATGATGGACCTGGACTTTTTCAAACGCGTAAATGACAGTTATGGCCACGAAATGGGAGATGCAACGTTGAAAATGGTCGCCCGGACGTTTCGTCAGGCGCTGCGCAGCAACGATTTTGTCGGTCGATGGGGCGGGGAAGAATTTGTAGCTATTTTGCGTGGTGTGACACAGGCGGAACTCGCGAGAGTGGCGGAGAAGATTCGAATGCTGATTTGCGAGTCCGACCTGACAAAAGACGGTTGCTGCGTCCACACAACGATTTCTATCGGTGCGACAACCGCCCAAAAAGACGATACACCGTCGACCATCGTGCGGCGGGCCGACCGTGCGCTCTACCTGAGCAAGAACGCCGGAAGAAACCGTGCGACAATCTTGTGATACCCAACTTCATATGTAGAAGACAAACGCCGCGAACCATCGCGGCGTTTGTTGTTATCCGCGGGTTTTGACAAAGACAAAGCGACGTGTTACCATGAGCCCGGACTTGCCGCAGACGCATGAAACATAAGCGAAATCCAGCGGCCTTGAATGGAGAAAGCAATGAAGCAGGAGCGCGCGTTTGCGCATGCTACAATAACAAAAAAAGCGGAAGCTTCCGTGCGCCGCGGACATCCATGGATTTATGACGCAGAAATTACGGCAGACTTTGACGCGGTTGAGAACGGCGCGTTTGTTGATGCGTTCAGCGAAAAAGGATCGTATCTTGGAACGGGTTTGCTAAGCAAAAAAAGCAAGATCCGCATCCGACTGCTTTCGGACAATGCAAACGAGCGGTTTGATGAAACGTTCTTTTTACGCAGGCTGCGTTATGCACTGGATTATCGCAAAACGGTAATGGGTGATGACTATGCATGCTGTCGACTGATTTTTGGCGAGGCGGACGGCCTCCCGGGGCTGACTGTCGACCGTTATGACGACATATTGGTTACGCAAGTGCTCTCGATCGGCATGGACCAACGAAAAGACATGCTATATCGTCTGCTGACGGAACTGCTTAAGGAAGATGGTGTAACGATAAAGGGCATTTTTGAGCGAAACGAAGTTTCTATTCGCGAACTGGAAGGACTTCCGCTGAAAAAAGGATGGTACAAGGCGGAATACTTACCGGAACCGCCGAGCCCGATCATAGAAATAACGGAAAATGGCATCCGCTATGAAGTGGACGTTGAAAACGGCCAGAAGACGGGATTTTTCTTTGACCAGAAATACAATCGTCTCGCCGCGGCAAAGATCGCGCGTGGTAAGCGTGTGCTGGACTGCTTTACGCACACGGGGTCGTTTGCGCTCAACGCGCTGGCCGGTGGTGCGGCGCATGTGACCGCTGTGGACGTCTCCGAAGCGGCGATCAGCCTCGCGAAAGAAAACGCTGCGCGAAACGGCATGGAAGAAAACATCGATTTTCTGACGGCGGACGTGTTCGATTTACTTCCGAAGCTGACTGAAGAACGCGCGGTATACGACATGATCATTCTTGATCCACCCGCGTTTACAAAGAGCCGCAAGACGATACGCGGAGCGGAGCGCGGCTATAAAACGATCAACTATAACGCAATGAAACTTTTACCGCGTGGTGGATATCTTGCGACGTGCTCGTGTTCGCACTTTATGGACAACGATCTCTTCGTGAAGATGCTGCTTTCGGCGGCACGAGATGCGAATGTCTCACTCAAACTGATTGAGGCCAGACGGCAGGCGCCCGATCATCCGACGCTGATGAACGTGCCGGAGACGGACTATCTGAAGTTTTATCTGTTCCAAATCGTTTAAGCCTTCATATATATTAAAAAGCTTCCGCTTGAAAACGAAGCGGAAGCTTTTAATTTACTTTGTGTTATTTGGCTGTGAGGAAACGATAGATCGTTTCGGAATTGAGCACTTCGCCCGCTTGCAGGACGATGCTTGGGAAATTCGGGTGCTCCATGGCGTTTGCAAAATGCTGCGTTTCCAGACAGAATGACGGGCGAAGGCCGTATTGTGCGCCGCCTTTGCCGGGCATACCGGTAAAATCGTTTGCAGTAAAGAGCTGTATGCCGGGTTGATCGGTATAGGTTTCCATGATGACGCCGCCGGCCGGATCGGCTGCCTTTGCGGCGAGCGCAAGGCCGCCTTTTTTATTGTTAAGCACAAAGTTGTGGTCGTAGCCTGGGGCCGCGTCCATGTTTTCTTCCGTTGCTTCGATATCCTGCCCAATCGGCTTTGCTTTCCGAAAATCAAGCGCGGTGCCCGCAACGGGGACGATGTCGCCGTTGGGAATGATATTGGAATCGATTCGGGTGAAGCTGTCTGCGTTGATCATCAACGTTTGATCGAGAACGGAACCGGAACCCTGACCGGCAAGATTGAAGTAGGAATGGTTCGTGAGGTTTACGATTGTATCCTGATCGGAAACGGCAAAGTAGCGGAGGGACAATGCGTTGTCTTCCGACAGCGTATAGATGACCGTAACGGTGAGATTACCAGGGAAGCCTTCGTCGCCGTCCGGACTTAGCAGTGTGAACGCAACGGAATCGTCGGCCGCTTTTGCTGACCAGTTCTTTCTATCAAAGCCTACCTTGCCACCGTGAAGACACGCCTCGCCATTGTTTGCAAAAAGCTTGTACTCCTTACCGTTCAGCGTGAAGCGTGCATTTTCAATGCGATTTCCAACACGACCGATCGTTGCGCCGAGATACATGGTGTTTGTTTGATAGTCTTCGAGCGTATCGTAACCGAGCACGACGTCCACGAGGTCGCCTTTGCGGTTTGGCACGAGTAGGCTCTGCAAGGTTGCGCCATAGGTGAGGATGGCTGCGGACGCGCCGGATTTGTTGGTTATGGTATAGCAAAGGACGTCTTCGCCGTCCGGCAGTTTTCCAAATACGGTTTCGGTTACGCTCATTTTATGATAATTCCTTCCTGTCGATATGGATAAGATGAAAATATGCCTGGCGGAGTTGGGAAACCGCCTGCTCAATTATAGTACAGATTACCATGCACGAAAAGGGGTATGAGGAAAGAATCGCAGTGTTTTACATAATTGCGCATGTGCGGGTGGTTGATTTTACGGGAACCGCGGAAGGCTGACCCGACGGCATTCACAAGCAGGCGGCTTTGTGGTATCATAGCTGCATGGAAAAATTGGCGCCCGAAACGGCGGACATTCCCGCACAGAATACGATATCGAAGACGACCGACAAAGGTACGATCGAAACCGGGCATATCGACGTTTTGGACGGCATCCGTGCGCTGGCGGTGCTGGGGGTATTGTGGTTCCACTTCTGGCAGCAGAACTGGATATCGCCGTCTTTCAAACTTCCGTTTTTACGGACGCTCGGGTTGTCGACCATGGTCAACCTGGAGTTTTTAGCGCGCACGGGTTTTCTGTTTGTGGATCTGATGCTGCTTCTATCGGCGTTCTGCCTGTTTTTGCCGTATGCAAGGGCAGCGCTGGACGGCGCGCCACTTCCGCAGACGCGGCTGTTTTTCAAAAAACGAGTTGCGCGCATTGTACCGAGTTACTATTTCAGCGTGCTGGTGATCCTGCTTGCTGTGACGATTCCGTCCGGAAATTACAGATCGGTGCAGGATTGCCTTGGCGATTTAATTCCGACGCTGACATTTACGCAGACGTTTTTTCCAAGTGTTTTGCTTGCAACAAAGCTGAACGGCGTGCTCTGGACGGCTGCAATCGAGATGCAGTTTTATCTGTTTTTTCCGCTGCTGGCGCGGTGGTTCACGAAAAAGCCGGTCTGGACATACCTCGGGATGGTGGCGATATCGCTGCTGTATCTGCGCGGATATGCGCTAAACAACCCGGGATCGATCCGCACAACACTGAACCAGCTCCCCGCGTTTTTTGGAGTGTTTGCCAACGGCATGGCGTTTTCGTATCTGTTTGTACTGCTTTCGCGGCACGTTAAGCGCAGCATGCAATTGTCTGCGCTCGCGCTCTGCGGGCTGGTTACAGGGATTTGGCTTTTGACCGGCATGATGAAAACCGCGATGTACGTGGACCCGGTGCATATATGGCAGGCGGAGTATCGCTTCCGGCTGTCGCTCGTATTTGCGCTGATCGTCATGTCGTCGGCACTGACGTTTCGGGGTATTCGATTCCTGTTTTCCAATGTGGTCATGCGGTTTTTCGCCGCGATTTCGTATAACCTTTATATCTGGCACCAGTGGATCGCCGTCCGATTCAAGGAGTGGCGGATTCCGTACTGGAGCGGCGATACTCCGCCGAATATAACGGGAGATCGCACATGGCAATGGACATATACGGCGTTGATTATGCTTGCGGCGTTTTCAGCGGCGATTTTAGCAACGTATTTTGTGGAAAAACCTTTTGCAAAATGGATTTTGAGGCCGCGGATGAAAAGACTACGCGAACCGATGATATCCGTATGGACGGAAGAAATTTCGCAAAAAGACGATGGTGATAGTATGAATCGAAAGGACACGGACAAACCAACAGATGAGTAAAAAAACTACGGCGACGAAATATCGTTTTATTCCCAAGGGCGTCTGCTCGCGACAGATCGAGTTTGAAATTGATGACGGAAAACTGAAGAACGTGGTTTTCTGCGGCGGCTGTAATGGAAGCCTTAAAGCAATCGGCAAACTGGTTGAAGGTAAACCGATCAACGAGGTGATCGACCTGCTGAAGGGCACAACTTGTGGATACAAAGACACCTCCTGCGCAGACCAGCTGGTCTGTGCCATTGAAGAAGCACGGGAGAAACAGCGACAGGCAGGCTGAACAAAGCTTGTTTGCTTGACACAGTAAACAGCGGAATGCTATCGTGAAAACGATGGCTGATACGCATCACCCACAGTGAAAAATGAAAAGGAGCGAACCAGCAGATGATTATCATTGCCGGTGCAACAGGATACGTCGGAAAGTATCTTGCCGTGGAACTGACGAAAAAAGGACGGGATGTGCTCGCGCTCGGGCGTAACCCGAAGGCCGCGGCGTTTTTAAAGGAACAGGGCGTGCCATTTATGGAGTTCGATCTGCTAAACGACGCGGACTACGAAAAACTGCCGACGGAGAACATCGAGGCGGTCGTCAATCTCGCCGTTTGCCTGCCGGAGCATGAAGCGCCGCTGGAAGCGTTTTTTGACGTAAACATGACCGGCAACTATAAGCTGCTGGAGTTTGCGCGCAAAAATGGCGTAAAGCGTTACGTCATGGCGAGTTCGCACAAGGTTTATTGGGATATCACGCGCGACACGCCGATTACGGAAGAAGACCTGCCGTGTTTTGTCGGCCCGCACTCGCCTTATATCATCAGCAAGATTGCCGCGGAGAATTTCCTTCAGTGGTACAGCAAGGATTTCGGCATGGACTGCATCGTGCTGCGTTTTACAGGCGTGCACGGATTTGGCGCTCTGATGGGATTCCTCGAAAAAGACGGCAGCTATACGCGCACGGCGATCGAGGTGTTTATCGACCGCGCACTGGAAGGGAAACCCATCGAAGTATGGGGCGACACGAACATCAAACGTGACCATATTTATATCAAGGACGTGCTTGGTGCAATCGAAGCGTCGATCGATGCGCCGGACGGCACGAAGGGCGTGTACAATGTCGCAAGCGGCGTGGCACACAGCCAGCTTGAGGACGCGATGGCGGTTGCAAAAGCGTTTGCGACGGATAAGGGCGTGAGCGAGATCATTTTGAAGCCGGAGAAGTCAAGCCTGCGGCGCGGATATTCCTATAGTATTGAAAAAATCAAGCGTGACATGGGCTGGACGCCGCAATTCACTGACCTTGAGGTGATGTATGCGGATTATCGGAAGGAATGGGAACAGCGGCTTTATAAGAGCTACCATTTCATCAAGCCGGAAGACAAGCCGACGATTTTTGCATAAAGATTTATTCACAGCTACAGCAACTGAACTTTACAGAAGCGCAGCGTAAAATGCTGCGCTTTTGCTCTGCGACCGCGCTACAACGGATTGTGAAATTGAAATTGCGGGGTGAATCCGATATAATAAACCAGACGTTAATTTGAGGAATGTTTTTTTATTATTTTTCTTTATAAAGAAAAATAAAGTGAAGCTTGTTTGACCGCTGATTTTATTTAAAAACAGTCGCGTGAAACACGAAACGAGAGGATCATACGTATACTATGAAAGTTGCTGTTTTACAGTCCAACTATATCCCCTGGCGCGGGTATTTCGATATCATCCACGACGTGGAGCTTTTTATCTTTCATGACGATTTGCAGTACACCAAAAACGATTGGCGCAACCGCAACAAAATCGTTACCGAAGGCGGGACTAAGTGGCTTTCGATTCCGGTCGGAACCGATGAGCACCGATTGATTCTGGATGTGACGATGAATGATTCGTCCTGGCAGAAAAAGCACTTCGATATGCTAAGGGCGTCCTATCGAAAAGCGCCGTTTTATGAAAAGATCAGGCCGTTTTTAGAGCATGTCTATCTGGAAAGAAATTGGGAATATCTCTATGAGCTCGACCGATATTTAATAGAGGCTATTTCGCGGGATTATCTGGGGATTACAACTAAATTTGCGGACAGCCGGGATTTTGACTTCCAAGGCGTTAAGCACGAAAAACTGTTGACCATGCTGCAGTCCGCGAACGCGACGACCTATGTATCCGGTCCGGCGGCAAAGGACTATATTCAGGCGGACGATTATAACGAAGCCGGCATTGAGTTGATCTGGAAGGATTACTCCGGCTATCCCGATTATCCGCAGCAGTTCGGCGCGGGTGAGTACGCCGTGTCGATTCTTGATTTGATACTGAACACCGGCGACGAAGCGCCGTATTACATCTGGGGATGGAGAGCATGAAAAAGACTTTGGTAAGCCTCGTGATTGCGTGCTATCGCAGCGAACACACCATACAGACGGTCGTTGACGAAATCGCAGCCACGTTTGAAACAAGTAACATTTATGACTATGAACTGATTCTGGTAAACGACAGCTCGCCGGACAATGTCTGGGACGTTCTGCGCGACGCGGCAGACGCAAACGAGCACGTTACGGCGGTCAATCTCGCCAAAAATATGGGGCGAATTCCTGCGTTGATGGCGGGTTTCCGCTTGAGCAAGGGCGACATCGTCGTGGTGCTGGACGACGATGGACAGTGTCCTATGGACCGCGTGTTCGACCTGCTGGAACCCGTTACGGGCGATACGGATTACGATGTTGCAATCGCCGATTACCCGGTTAAGAAGCAGGGCTTTTTCAAGAGTATCGGCAGCAAAGTCAACGAGCGCATGACACGCATCATCCTTGAGAAGCCAAAAGACGTACGTTTCAATAATTTCCTCGCCATGCGGCGGTATGTCGTCAACGAAGTCATGCGCTATGAAAATCCGTATCCATATCTGACCGGTCTTGTGCTGCGCACAACGCGGCGCATCATCAATATCCCCATGGAGGAGCGCGACCGCCTGTATGGCGGAACAACCTATACCTTCAAAAAACTGGTCAGCCTTTGGATGAACGGCTTTACAGCATTTTCGGTTAAGCCGCTCCGCCTTGCGACTGTGTTCGGTTTTTTCACGGCGATTGTCGGCTTTTTGTGGGGCCTTATCATCGTGATTCGAAAAATCGTCAATCCTGCCGAGATCCTCGCCGGTTATTCCTCGCTGATGGCGGTTATTCTCGTTGTTGGCGGCGTGTTGATGTTGATGCTTGGGCTGGTCGGCGAGTATATCGGGCGCATCTACATTAGCATCAACCGCTCGCCGCAGTATGTGGTGCGGGATGTATATTACGGTAAATTGCCGTTCGTTGATACGGAGGACGACGCATGAGCATTGAAAACGGACCGCAGGCTGCGCCGCAAAAGCGCGTGAACTTGCGGCTGATTCTGCTGCTGCAGCTGGCAATTTTACTGTTCGCGTGCAGCACGCTGTTAACCAAGTTTGCTGCGCAATATGCGATCTTAAGCTGGTCATGGATACTACTTTACGGTGCAAGTGTTTTCCTGCTGGGCGTATATGCGCTTTGCTGGCAGCAGTTTTTAAAGCGGATGCCTCTGGTTACCGTTTATGCAAACCGCGCGAGCGCAATGTTTTGGAGCATGCTGTTCGGCGCGTTGATCTTTCGTGAAACGATCACGTGGAATATGTTGGTCGGAGTGCTTGTCATCTTCGGCGGAATCTATCTGGTGGTGACGAGCGATGCTTGACGGATTTGCATTTAATTTTGCCGTTATGGTTTTTGGCGTGCTGATAGCGGCGCTGAGCCAGATTATATTGAAAAAAGCGGCGATGAAGCACTATGACACCGTGCTGAAACAGTACTTGAATTTCCCGGTGATCTTTGCGTACTTTATTTTCTTTTTATCGTCTTTGTGCTCGGTGATTGCGCTGCGCGTGCTGCCGCTTTCGCTGATGCCGGTTTGGAATTCGTCGTCCTATATCTTTGTCACCGTATTTGCCTATTTTGTCATGAATGAGAAACCAAACCGCAAAAAACTGCTTGGCCTTGGCGTAATTCTCTGCGGCATTGTGATTTTCTCACTGCCGCTGTAGTGGAGTAACCGATATGAAAAAACTTGGCTCGCTGATTCAAAAAGGATATGGAAGCGAACGATTCCGCTGGTACTTTGCGTTTTTTGCGGCGTTGGTTTTGATTGCGTTCGCGGCGGCAATGCAGACGATCACATTCTTTGATAACGACGATCTCAACGTTGCATGGGCACTAGCGGGATACCGGAGTGGTACGCCATCGTTTGGACATCCGTTTATCAATTGCATCATGGCGTTTATCGTCAGCGGACTGTATACCGTCATTCCGCAGTTGCCATGGTGGTTGCTCGTGCAACTGCTTTCGGTGCTGCTTGGCGTGGCGGCCGTGTTTGCGTCCCTGCTAAAATGTGGCCATCGAAACGATGTTCCGTTATTGCTTGTGCTCGGGTTGATCGTTGCACTCGGCGCAGGACTGCATTTTTACGGAATCGTATTAGTGACGTTTACGATTAGCTCCGGTGTGGTTGGTTCCGGTGCGGCGGCGTTAATTCTTGCGGTGGATTTAAACGACTCGCCAAAGATCCAGCGCAGATATTTGACGTTTGCTGTTGTACTGCTCGCGGGCAGCATGCTTGTGCGCAATTCGTCCGGCGTCGCGGCAGCCTGCTTTGTCGGCGGAGCGTTGGTTTACCGTGCCGTGGAAGCTGGAATGAGCGGCGAGCGGGCTTTGGCGAAACGTATGCTTCGCTACCTGACGATTGCGGCGGCAGTCACGGTCGTGCTTGTCGGTGTGAACGCAATTGGGCGTAGCGCGCAGAATCCGGATGGGTTTACTGCCTATGACGAAGCGCGGGCCTCGTTTATGGACTATCCACATGACAGTTACGGCGAAAATCCAGAGTTGTATGAATCCGTCGGTTGGGACCGGACGCTCAACGCGCTGGTGTCCAGCTGGTTTTATATGGACGAGCGTGTAACTACGGAAGCGTTCAACACCATTGTGCAGGGGTCGCAATTTGCGCAGATGGGCTTTGGAGAGCGCATTTCGAACGGGGTGAGCGTGTTGAAGACGTTCCTCGGTGCATATCCGCTGGCAGTCTACATCGGCGGCATCGCCGGCGCAAGCTATCTGACGGCGCTCGGGCTGTTCTTGTTCAACAGAAAGCGAACGCTTGCGTTTGTGGCAGCTAGTGCTTTTTTAATCGGTACAGGTGTGCTGATCGCCTATCTTTGCTATGCTGGAAGAATCAATTTGCGCGTTTGGATGTCGATATGCATTCCGGCAACGTCCGCAATCTGGCTTTGTGCGTTTGCGCTTTACCGATCGGACGAGCAGACAAAACAGAAACCGGCAACGCGCATCGTTCGTGTACTGATCGTCGGGTTCACTGTAATCGTATCGCTCGGTTTTGGCTACAAAGTGTTTCGTACGGTGATGAGTTATGAATCGGACGATATGCTTGCGAGTTCACAGGCGGTCGTTGCATATGCGCTCGACCATCCGGATAACGTGTACGTGCGGGACGTCTATGTCGCAAACAATGTGGATGCGCTGAGTGTTTACCCGGATGAAAAACCGACGAACCTGATGGATTGGGGCGGATGCGACATGAACACCGCCGCGCGGGAAGCCCAGCTAGGCGTCAACAGCCTGAGCAGCACCTATGCCGTCGACCTGTTCCAGCAGGATAACGTCTATTATATTGGAGATTTGAACGACCGGTATGTTGGACTTTTCACAGGATATATGGTGGAAACCTGCGGCGCAACGGGATACGACACCGTTGCAACGATTGTTGACAACATCGTTGTGATTCAGTTCACATTCGAGGCGGATTCATGAGCGAAAATTCCAACAAAATTGGATTGGTTACGCGCGCGTGCAAAACAAAATCCGGCAGGATGCTAACGAGCGCACTCCTGACGCTGGCGTTGGTCGGCCTGACGGCGGCGCTGTTTCCAATCACGTTTTTAACCAACGACGACACAAGCATCATGTATACGCTTGCGGGTTACTTCACGGGCAGTCCGTATCCGGTGCATGGGTTTATCAGCCTGCCGCTGAGTTATTTTACGAGCTTTCTATACACGATCATTCCCGGCATACCTTGGTGGCCGGTGTTGCAGCTGCTGGCGGTCAGCGTATCAATCTGGGTGATTTTTCTTTCTATCCTTGGCGAAGGACGTCAACCGCTGTTTGCGCTTGGCTTGAATGTCGCGCTGTATGCAACGGTTCTTGTCTATGCCGTCGCGCGCCTTTCCTTTACAATGACGGCCTGCATGCTCGGTACGGCGGGCGTCGTGCGGTTACTTTCGGTGGACACACATGATGCAATGGAACCAAAACGCATGCGCGGCGTGTATGTATCAAGCCTCGTTCTGATGGCGCTGTGCTTTTTGTTTCGCAACTCGACCGGTTATTCGATGGCCTGCTTCTGGGCGGCGGCGGTCGTTTACCATGCGCTTAACGATGTAATTTATCTAAGAAAGCCGGGCAGGAGAAAAGCAATCCTTCGACTGGGTGGATACGCATTGTCCGGGGTGGTACTGTTCCTTGCACTTGTATTACTCAACGGCTGGGCAAATACGAATCTGAACCCGCCGGAATACGCTGCGTTCGAAAGTGCGCGGGGTCAGTATATGGATTTTCCACATGTGATTTATGAAGAAGATCCGGCGTTTTTTACGACAATTGGCTGGGACAAGGAGACTTACGATCTTGTCGAACAGTTTTGCTTTCTGGGTGACGACGTGACCGCCGATACTCTGCACGCCATTATCGATCATACGCAGACGGAGAAAACGGGCGTGCTGTCGCAGCTTGCGGGTGCGCTGGCCTATGGCGAAAAATTCTTTCGCGGCAATGGCACGGCGGAATATATGCTGGTCTTTCCGGTGCTCCTTGTGCTGTGGTCGCTCGTCTGGTTTTTTCGGGGGAGGAAACGTACTGTGGACGCGTTGATCGTCCTGGGCCTTGCGCTTGGCGCGTTTGCTCTTTGTTTCTATCTGTGTGTCAAACAGCGTCTGATCGTTCGTTCGTTTCAGGTGATCGCGGTACCAATGGCGGCGGCGTGTGTGCCGCTTGCGCTGCGAATCCGGGCAGAAAATCCGTTGCGCACAAAACATATACTGAAAAAGATTTTACACACGGGTTTGATCGTGCTGAGCGTGGCTGCGCTTGGCTGGAGTATGGCGAAAAGTTGGCATTGGATGGGAACATATGCCCCCTCTGAATTGAATGCGACCGTGCGCAGCGTGGAAATATACGCGATGGAACATGATGAAAGCGTATATATCTTTGCGCCGCGCTCGTTGAAGAATTATGAGGCGTTCAAAGTGTATACGGATGAAAAACCGACAAATCTGATCGACTGGGGCGACACGGGCATGTATTCCGGATGGAAAACCCTGCAAATCGAGCAAAACGGGATTGAGCCGTTTACGATGGATATGTTCCGGCAGGACAATGTGCTTTTGCTTGGCAAAGCGGATGCAAGCGACCTGCAAGTATTGCTGCGCTATCTGGAAAAGCACAACGGTGCGAGCGGACTGGAAGCAATTGACGTAATCGACGCCAACTATACCGTTTATCGTGTGGTGTATTAAGAAATTATGGATGTGAAAGAGAAAACGCCGTATGCTTCCGACGGCTATATCGTGCACCAGGGCAAATTGACGAACATCCGCTACGGCCTGCGAAAAAGCAGCGCCAACGGATGTGGTTGGATTGCGGCGTATAACTTCTTGAAGCAGCAAGGCGAGAACGTGACCGAGCGACGCGTAGCGGATGATTTAATCCGCTGGACGCTGTTTCGCGGGCTGTTTGGGACGGAGATGCTCCACCTGTGGTTCTATCTGGTCCGTCGTGGTTATCGCACGGGCGTTGCGATAACGGGAAATAAAAAAGCCGCGCTGCCGGAGACTGCGAAGGCGGGCGTGATCTATTATCGGCACAAGCGCGGGTTTCATTTTGTTACGTTCTATCAAGATGAAAACGTGCCGCAGATTGAAAATGAGAAGCCCCGCTTTCGCTTTTTAAACGCGATTGCGGGGAAAGAAGATCATTTTGACACGATGGCAGGTTTCCTGACGAAATATAATGTGATTCCGTTTACGATTATCTTTTACTGGCCGCGCAGAAGTGGCCGCTCATCCTCTGCAAGCAGGTAATCCAGCAAAATCGGGTTCAACCTGCCGGCACAACGCAAAACAAAATCATGACTGCCCATCGGGAAAATCACCGTAAGGCAGTTTTTGTTTTCCCCAAGTGCACGAACGGACGCTTTTGTTTCACGCGTGTCACCCTTTGCGCACATGGCGAGCATCGGGATGGAGACGGACGAATACCGCGGCTCGTCGACCAGGTGCGTGCGCCTTTCGAAAAAGGCAACGTATGTTCCAAGTGGGATGCGCGCACTGTATGCAACGAGTTTTTGCGCTTGCTCTTCGTTCAGGTGCCAGTATTTTGTCTGCATGTGCAGCAAGCTTTCACGTTTTAGCGAGGGGTGGGTCAGCCTTGCGATTGCGGTGTATAGTTTGGCGCTGCGTACGCTCGCCGTCAGCCACGGGCTGAGAAACACCGCGCGAGAAAAGAGAGCTTCGTGTTCACAGACGAGTCTGAATGCAAGTTCCGCACCGATGGAATGACCCATGAGTGCTACTTTACCAACGTTAAGCGAGGCGATCCAATCTGCCAATGCGTCGCAAACCTGTTGTGGATCATATGGCTCGGCCGCCGCGCTTCCCGCACCGGGCAGATGCGGCACGAGCACACGAAAGTGATCGGCAAGCATATCATACTGATTGGCGAACGTGTCCAATGCCGCCGCACCGTGTAACAGGACAAGGACCGGAGAATTCGTCTTGCCATATTGATCGAACACCATACTAATGTTCTCCTGTTAAAGAATTCATAGAAAAAGCGCCCGGAATTATTTCCGAGCGCTTTATAATACGTTAAATCGTGATTTCCTGCGCTACGCGATACATATATTCGTCGAGGTCTTTGGTCATTTCTAGCGCTTCGTCGATCGGCAGTGTCGTAATCTGAGAGTTGCGATAGCACACAACCAGATTTGAGTTGCCCGCCAGAATTTCTTCCACAGCGCGGTGTCCCATGCGCGTCGCCATAACGCGGTCACGCGCAGACGGGCTGCCACCGCGCTGTACGTGGCCAATGATGGTTACGCGCGTATCGAGACCGAGATCGTCGCGAATTTGCTGTGCGATTTCATTGGTGTTGCCAACGCCTTCAGCTACGATGATGAGGTGGTGGTGCTTCCCACGGTATTGTCCTTCGCGGATGTGCTCGACCACGTCCCGCTGGAAATCGAACGGGCGCTCCGGAATGATGATGGCGGTTGCGCCGACGGAGATACCGACATAGATGGCGAGATGACCCGCTTCGCGCCCCATGATCTCTACAACGGATGTGCGCTGGTGGGACTGCATGGTGTCGGAAAGTTTGTCGATTGCCTCGATTGCGGTGTTTGCCGCCGTGTCAAAGCCGATGGAATAATGTGAACAACCGATGTCGTTATCGATCGTACCGGGGATGCCGACGGTGTTGATACCGTATTTTGCCAGCTCACGAGCACCGCGGAACGTACCGTCTCCACCGATAGCGATAATGCCGTCGATACCGAGGTATTTGCAATTGGAAACGGCGGCCTGAACACCCGCATCCGTCCGGAATTCCTCACTGCGCGCGGTATACAGAATGGTTCCACCGCGGGAGGTAATGCCGTTGACGGCGCGTGCGTCCAATTCCACGACGTCCGAATGGATCAATCCATTGTAACCACGGTGAATGCCGACGGGAATAACGTCGTGCAGAACACAGGTGCGCACGACGGCGCGGATCGCGGCATTCATGCCGGGTGCGTCGCCGCCGCTTGTTAGAACGCCGATGCGGCGAATTCTATCTGACATAGGTTGAAAAATCCTTTCTTTGGATGTTATGGCAGTTTGAAAATATATTTTCCAAAAATAGTATACTACGCCAGCGGATAAAACTCAAATGAAGTCAAGATAATTTTCGAGGCAAATAGTGCAGGAAGAAAGATAAAAACTTGCAATAAAAAACAACATCATGTTGATTAAATGGACGGAACATATGGAAACACAGCATAATATTTCGATCTGATACCTATGCGTGCAGGACAAAATTCGTCGCTCAAAATACTCTAAAAACACAGATAACGGGCGAAAATTTATCGAATAACAATAAAGATGCGATAGAAAATGAGCGATCAAGAAAAAACACAAGACGCGTTTTTGCAAAAATAAAAATTTTGCAAGAAATACTAGACAAGGCTTCATTTAGACGCTACAATAGAGCTGTAGTCGCCGGATGAGGGCGATATTGATCACATCTCTTCATATCAATAAAGGAGGCACACAATATGAGCAAGTATGATATCTCCGTAGACGAAATGGAAGCTACGCTTCGGCCACCGACAATCGGGTTAAAACCCTATGAACCCAAAGTTATCCCGCTGACGAGCGGCGAAGATATGCTCGTTCGTGAAGCGACCCGCGAAGAAACCGAAATGGTCATGAACGGCATCAAGGTTCTGCTCGATCATGAAAAAGACTTTTACGACATCGTTTCCGCCCGTATCGTTGCAGAACTGCTCGGTATGTTGCGCTACCGCGTGCAGGACGAATACCTGTTCCTGGGCCTGGTGGACGGCGAAGTCGCCGGTATCGTGAACGGCCGCATGGTAAACGAAAAAGTCGGCATGAGCTACCACACCATGACGCTCAAGCGTGGCGCACGCGTCGGCGCGCAGTTGTTTGCCGCCAAGATGGAATATCATTTTGACTTTATGAATCAGGACGAAGTCTGGATCGTTGCGGAGAG
This sequence comes from Christensenellaceae bacterium, assembly GCA_963665515.1. Classification (GTDB taxonomy): domain Bacteria; phylum Bacillota; class Clostridia; order Christensenellales; family CAG-138; genus UBA7703. The sequence goes on along the minus strand of OY762278.1, from coordinate 3,734,760 downwards.
CCCGAACGGATTCAAACGCTGGATGATCGAGTACGAACTCGAATCCCGTCCGGAATGCCCGCATGAACTCGGTGGCGTGCCTACTTTCGTGTTGACGCGCGAACTCTGGGAAAAGCACAAGGCAAACAAAAACGTCGGCATCCGTCCCGCGTTTGAAGACGTTATCGAGGCGAACAAAATCGCGCGTATGCCCGCCCAGATTAAGGTTTAATTCGTTACACGGAAGAAAGGAAAAGGGAAATGAGACAAGTAGGAATCGTTGGCGTCGGCCATACCAAGTTCGGAAAGTCCACCGTTCCGTTCCTAGACATGCTTTGCGAGGCGGCGCTTGAGGCGATGGACGACGCAGGCGCCAAAACGGGACGAAGGAATGTCATTGACCAGGTCTTTGTCGGATCGATGGGTTCCGGTATGGTCAGCCGCATCAGCGGTGCTGCCAGCGCGGTTGTGGATGCGCTGAACATTCGACCGGCCGCTGCGGAAACCGTTGAAAACGGACCGGCATCCGGTGCTTCTGCAGTCAAACTCGGTGTGATGGCGATTGCCTCCGGAATGAGCGACTGCGTGCTGGTCATCGGTGGCGAAGGCATGCGCGTGGTCAGCGGCTGGGAAGGCACGGACTTTGTTGCGACCATGCTGCACCCCGACGCAGAGTATAAATACGGCTGCACGCTCCCGTCGTTTGCGGGGCTGTTCACCCGTCTTTGCATGGATAAATTCGGCGTGGAGAGCAAGGACCTTGCGATCGTCGCGGTCAAGAACCATGAAAATGCGTGCCACAATCCGGTTTCGCATATCCAGCGCAAGGTGGTGCTGGAGCGCATAACGAACCCGGCCTATATCAACGCAACCAATCCGCTCGTTGCCGATCCTCTGCGTCAGTTTGATATGTGTCCCGTCTCCGACGGCGCGGCAGCCGTGCTGCTGGTTGCCAAGGATAAGCAGGAAGAGTTCGGCTTTGGCGAGAAAAAGTTTGTTCGCGTTGCGGGTATCGCATCCGCAACCGACACGCACGTTGTCGCCAACCGTGAAGTGCCGAGCGATCTGCTGGCCGTTCGCCTGAGCGCAGAAAAAGCGTATAAGATGGCGGGCATGGGTCCGGACGATATCGACGTTGCCGAGTTGCACGACGCGTTCCAGATCCTCGAGATCGAGGAAGCCGAGGAAGTCGGGTTCTTCCCGCGCGGTGAAGGACATCTTGCCGTGCGCAGAGGCGACACGCAAATCGGTGGGAAGATACCGATCAATACATCCGGCGGACTGAAGGCAAAGGGCCATCCGCTGGGCGCAACGGGCGTTTCGCAGATTGTCGAGCTGGTCAAGCAGCTCCGCGGCGAAGCGACGGACCGTCAGGTGGAAGGCGCAAAGACCGGCCTGGCCGTGAACTTCGGCGGATTCGGCAACAACGTCGTTTCCACGATTCTGACCACGAAGTAAGGAGGAGAATGAAATGGAACAAATGTACGCATACAAGTGCAAAAAATGCGGCAAACTGCATCATCCTCGCTACATCGTCTGCCAGAATCCGGACTGTGACGGCCGCGAGTTTGAAGAAATCCCGCTGGAAGGCAAATGCAAACTGCTGACTTGGACGCGCGTATACAATCTGCCGGAAGGCTATATGTGCCCGTGGTTGAACTTCGGCATTGTCGAGTTTGAAAACGGCGTTCGCGCAACCGGACAGATCGGCTTTGACGACGGCATCGAAAGCGGCATGGAACTTGTCGCAACCGTGGGCGTCGTTCGCACGCGCCGCATTCTCTACAAAGAAACCATTGATTCTAAAGAATATGGATTCATCTTTCAGAAGGCTTAAGCCTTCTGAAAGATGTTTTTGAATTGGCTAAAGCGTTCATGAAGCAATCGATTCAGGCGGTCACAGTTTGCAGTCGGCTCGTGTCCATGGCAAAGCGGGAACCGATCGTCGGTACGGTACATTCCGTGTTCGATCATGCGGTAAACATTGCGCCAAACGGGAGCGACGGACTGATCGGACTGATCGGACTGATAAAAGACGACAGACCTTTAGCACCGTATGCCGTGTCCTTGCGGACGGACGTTCCGCTGACGCGGTTCGGTGTCTGCAACGACATGGACGTGATGATTGCGGATGAAACCATCAGAATTCCCGGAGCCGGAATCGAAATCAATTTTTCCGGTTCCGGGCGCAAAGATCTGAGTGTAGACACAATTACCGTTATGCGGCGCGCGGTGGCAGACAGGCTTCCGATTTTGCGGGACGCGCTCAAGTACACGGATGTTGAATTTGGTGTTTCCGCACTGGTCACGGGCAACGGCTGGAATGTCTACAGCAATTTTTTGAAACCGCGATTTTTGGAACTGTCGGAGGCAGTCTCCAATGGTGACGAAACACGCGCTCTGCATGCCGCCGAACGTATGGCGGGCTGTGGCGTCGGTTTAACGCCGTCATCGGACGACTTGCTGACGGGATATTTTGCAATGCTGCGCGTTCTATGGCGCGCACAGAACAAACAAGGGAACGACGCGCTCCTGACCGAAATGGCAAAGCGCGCGGCGGCGAAAACGAACCGCGTCAGCGCGACGTTTTTACTGCAAAGCGGCGAAGGGCTCGCCAACGAGGCCGTCCTTTCGCTGATCGGTTCCGTGTTTTCCAACGCGGACGACGAGACGGTCCGGCTGGATGCGGCGCGGGTGATGTCGATCGGTTCGACATCCGGCGGCGATATGCTCACGGGGCTGATACTCGCCATAGCACATCATGATGGAGGGAAATAAAAGTGGTTCAACTGGAAATCAGAAAAAATGCCTATTATGATTCCGTAACCCTCATGCTCATCTCCAAAGAACTCAAAAAACTCAACGGCGTGAGCGAAGCGCTGGTCGGCATGGGCACGGACCTCAATATTGAGATCGCGCACAACATCGGTGTGGCTACGCCGGAGTTCGACGAGCAGGTTGGCGCGAACGACTTCTTTGTCGCCGTGGAATGCGCCGACGAAGCGGTGTTCGACGAGGTGATGAACACGGTTGAGCAGCTGCTCAACAAAAAGACGGAATCCAAAGCGGCCGCGTATATGCCGCCGACGCTCGAGGGCGCGATTAAGATCGATCCTGAGCTGAACATGGCGGTCATCTCCGTTCCCGGCAAGTTTGCCGCGGACGTTGCGCAGAGCTGTCTCGACAACGGCATCAACGTCATGCTGTTTTCGGACAACGTGACCATCGATGAAGAGCGCGCGCTCAAGCAATATGCATATGAGCACGAACTGCTTATGATGGGACCGGACTGTGGAACGGCGATTGTCAATAACGTACCACTTGCGTTTGCGAACGTGGTTGCGTCCGGTGACATCGGCATCGTCGCAGCATCCGGTACGGGTACGCAGGAAGTATCCAGCATCGTCGACCAGCTTGGCGGCGGAGTCAGCCAGGTACTCGGCACCGGTGGGCGCGATCTGAAGAAAGAAATCGGCGGGCTGATGATGAAACTCGGCCTCGACGCCCTGATCAACGACCCGAAGACAAAGGTGATCGTGCTTATCAGCAAGCCCCCGGCCAAGGAGATTGCGACCGAGATTCTAGGTATCGCCGCCAAGGCGGGCAAACCGGTCGTCGTCAACTTTATTGGCGGGGATCGCAAGGAAATCGAGTCCTTTGGGCTGACGGCTGCGGTTTCGCTGGAGGACGCGGCACACAAAGCCGTCGCAATCAGCAAAGCAAAACCGGTTGCGGACTTCGTCGAGTTCACGATGGGTGACGATAAAGCGGATGCGTTGGCAAAAGAGATTGCGGGTAAGATGGCGAAAGGACAGAAATATGTGCGCGGGTTCTATACCGGCGGCACCCTCTGCGACGAAGCCATGAAGCTTATGATCGGCAGCCTTGAGCACATCTACAGCAACATTCCGCTGCACGCGGAGGACAAACTGCCTGATGCAAAGGGTGGCAAGAGTCGGGAGCACACATTCCTTGACTTTGGCGACGACGAGTTCACCGTCGGTCGTCCGCACCCGATGATCGACCCGAGTTTGCGCGCCGAACGCGTGATTGTGGACGGTAAAGACCCGGAGTGTGCGGTGATCATGACGGATTGCGTCATCGGCTACGGCTCGCATCCGAATCCTGCGGAAGACCTTGCGGCGGCAATTAAAGAAGCCAAAGCCGAAGCGGAAAAGCAGGGAAGGCACCTTTGCTGCGTTTGTGCGGTTTGCGGCACGGAAGGCGACCCGCAGTGCCTGAGCAAAACGCAGAAGCAGCTGGAAGAAGCGGGCGCGGTCGTGCTGCCGAGCAACGCGCAGGCAACGCGGTTCGTTCAGCGCGTGCTTGCCAACTTACAGTAAGGAGGGCACGGCGATGAGTAAATTAAACGAATTATTCGGAAAGAAACTGCACGTTGTCAACTTCGGTATCGAGTCGTTTTACGACGACCTGATCAGCCAGAAGGAAGCCGCCGTGCATGTGGACTGGAAACCGATTGCAGGCGGAGACAAGGTTGCCGCGGGCAATCTGCGCAAGCTGAAAAAGCCTGAACTGGCGCAGAAGATTGTAGAAGCAAACCAGGAAGCGCTTCGCCGCATCCTTGCCGCACAACCGACATTGATCGGCCTTGGCATTGCAGGCGACACCATCCCCGGCATGACGAAGAAAACGATTTTGCATGCAGGCCCCCCGGTCACGTGGGAACGCATGTGCGGGCCGCAGCGCGGCGCTGTTATGGGCGGATTGATCTATGAAGGCCTGGCAAACGACCTCGAAGGAGCGGAAAAACTTGCCGCCAGTGGCGAAATCAAGTTTGAGCCTTGCCACATGCACGACGCGGTCGGCCCGATGGCGGGCGTGGTAACCTACAGCATGCCGGTTTGGATCATGGAGAACAAGGCGTTTGGCAATCGCGCATATTGCACGGTCAACGAAGGTCTCGGCAAAGTGCTTCGCTTTGGTGCATGCGACAACGAGGTGCTCGATCGCCTGAGCTGGATGGAAAAAGAGCTCTATCCGGTGCTGAAGGAAGCCATGGAGATCAAAAAGGAGATCGACGTTAAAGTTTTGGTTTCCAAGCTACTGCAGATGGGCGACGAAGGACACAACCGCAACGAAGCGGGAACGTCGCTGCTGATTCGCGAACTGGTTCCCGCGATCATGTCCTGCTCCAAGCCACAGGAACAAAAGGTTGCTGCGTATAACTTCATCAACGGCAATAACCATACGTTCCTGAACATCTCCATGCCGGCAATGAAATGCACGATGGACCCGATTTTCGATATTCCGTACTGCACGGTACTGGCGACCATGTGCCGCAACGGCACGGACTTCGGAATCCGCATTGCAGGACTCGGCAAGGACAAGTGGTTCACCGGCACGGCCGAACTGGTCAAAGGTCTTTATTTCCCCGGATACGACGAAGAAGATGCGGCGCCCGACCTCGGAGATTCCTGCATCACGGAAACGGCAGGCATCGGCGGTTTTTGCATGGCGGCTGCGCCTGCGATCGTCCAGTTTGTCGGCGGGCAGGTCAGCGACGCAATCAACTTTTCGACCAAGATGTATGAAATCACGGTCGGCGAAGGCCAGGCATATAAGATTCCGGCGCTCAATTTCCGTGGAAGCGCGACGGGCATCGACCTGCTGAAAGTCATCGAAACCGGCATCCGTCCGATTATCAACACTGGCATTGCGCACAAAGACCCCGGCGTTGGCCAGGTCGGCGCGGGACTGGTGTATCCTCCGGAAGAGTGCTTTAAAACGGCTCTGGAAGCCTGCGCACTGGCCTGGGGATAATTTCTTGAAACATGTTGTTTTTACAACGGATCCCGACTCCGTTGCGGAGTATGATACATATGGGATTGAAGTTATCAAAATAAACTCAAAAGCATGTTAGGAGGCAAACAAAAATGAGCAAATGGTCTGATATCAAGATGTACGACCTCACGATCCCGATCGGCATCTGCACGCCACCGTGGCCGACGTATGAACCGCTTCAGATGAAATTCTTCAAACGTTTAGCGCCCAACGGTGCGAACGGACAGCTGCTGACGCACTCCAACCATGTCGGCACGCATCTCGACGGCCCGCTGCATTTCGACACTGCGGGACGCGACATTGCAGCGTTAGAACTCACGAAGCTCTGCGCGCCCGGCGTCGTTGTCGACCTGTCCGATCAGGCAGAAGATTTCGGCATTTACACGCCGGAAGATATTGAAAAGCGCGTCGAAGTCAAAGAAGGCGACGTCCTTATCATCAACACCGGCTATCATATCTATGGGTGGGATTCGCCGAGTGCGGACGAGCGCCGCTACATGCTGCGCCATCCTGGCCCATCGCTGGATTTCATCCAGTGGGTGCGCGACAAGAAGATTCGCTGGATCGGCGTGGACTGCGGCAGTGCAGACCATCCGATGAACACGAAGATTCGCGACTGGGAACCCATGGAAGCAAAAAAGTGCGACGCGATCTTCCAGAAAAAGTATGGAAAGACGCTCGACGAAGTGTATCCGTGGCCGGATCATTACCAGGCGATGCATATCGAACTGTTCTGCAAGCCATATGAAGCGATTCATGCGGAGTGCCTTGGCGGAGATATCGAGAAGCTCTCCAACAAGCGTTGCGTCATCGGCATCTTCCCGTGGAAGCTGGTTGAAGGCGAAAGCTGCATTTCCAGAGTCGTTGCATTCGACGGCTTTGATGATGTATAATTAATTAATATCAAGGGCGGCCGGAACGAGCTGAGTCGTTCCGGTCGCTTCCGACTCCTTTCACAACAGGAGGCGAACAGATGGATCAATACCTGGCTATTATAATCGTTGCTGTCGTAGCGGCGGCGTTCTTCCTCATCTCGTATTACAGGCGATGGAAGCTTATGCCAACATGCGACAGGTTTGCAATGCGCTATTGCGATCTTGCCGACAGTGTGCTGACGGGAGACGCCACAATGGCAAGCCTGCAGGTTGAAGCGCTCGGAGGCGACTTATTGCGCATGAGACCGCTTGAGGAGCAAACCGTACTTATGCGGGAAATTCTCGGCAAACCGGTGGACGACGTGGTTCTCGCAGCCATCCGTGACCTATACCTGTTGCGGGACGATATTCAATCCCGCGCAAGCAACGGAAGCCTTTCCAAAGATAAATATAATGCTATTACCAATCAATTGTTTGAATCAGCAAACACATTTTTTGCGATTCTGAACCATCCCGACGCGACATTCTCGCAAAAAGATCTGGACAACTTTCATTACTATCTACAGAACCAAAAACATATTCGGAACGTTACGTTACCATCCATCGTTTCCAAAGATTGCAGCAAAAAAATCACCGTTATGTAAGGATCGTTCGGATCGGCACATGACGGCTGAAATGCATTTTTGAAACGATAATCTACACGTTACATAAGCAACAAAGAACAAACTCGACCGCAATGGAATGAACCTGTTGACCCGCTTCATGGGATCAGACGCTTAACCGCAGCGCTGTTTCAAACCGCCATGGAACGGAAGAACCGATCTGTTTTTTTCAGGGGCCTTATTTTGGTTTCCAAAAGAACGAAACGGCATACGATCTGGTAAAGCTGTTTCAAAGAGTAATCAGGATAACGTTTTGAGACAGCCGGAAACACAACGGAGGGTTGCAAATGAAGGAATTTGATTATTTACAGCCGAAGACGATTGCGGAAGCTTCCGAACTGCATGCGCAGTACGGAAAAGCGGCCGTATTGTTCAACGGCGGGACGGATCTCGTCATTCAACTGCGCGAAAAGCTGATCGCGCCGGATTATGTGATTGATATCAAGCATATTCCGGGGCTTGACCAGCTCACGTTTGACAAGACAAACGGCCTGACCATCGGTGCATGCGTAACCGTGGCAAAGCTGTCTGCAGACGAGAACGTAAAAAAATATTATCCATATCTCGCGGAGGCCGCCGAATCAATCGGCAGCACGCAGGTGCGTAATCGCGCAACCTGCATCGGCAACATCGTCAATGCGTCACCGCTTTGCGACACAGGCACGCCGCTTTACGCAATGGATGCGGTCGTATGCCTTGAAAGCAAGGACGGAAAGCGCGAGGTTCCGATTAAGGAGTTTATCACATTCGTACGCAAAACCGTACTCAAAGACGACGAGCTGGTCACGGCAATCCGTGTGCCGTACATTGAAGGCGCAAAGGGCGTGTTCACGAAGGTTGCGCGACGCAAGGAGGTCGATCTTTCGACCATCTGTGGAACCGCCGTAAAAATCAATGACGAGTATCGCATAGCGTTTGGCGCGGTCGCGCCGACGCCTGTTCGCATGCCGAAAACCGAAGCGCTGGTCAAAGGCAAAGAGCTGACCGATCAACTGATCGAGGAAGCCGGAAAACTTGCGCGGACCGAGGTTTCGCCGATCGACGATGTGCGTGCTTCCAAGGCTTACCGCCTGGACGTGGTAGAGGTCGTCGTGAAGAATAGCCTCAGGTCGCTCAGGTAAGGGGGTGCGATAAAATTATGAAAAAAATTCACGTTCGTTTCTATATCAACGAAGAACTCAACGAGCTGGACGTTCAGCCGAACCGTACCATGCTCAGCGTCATCCGGGATGAGCTGCACCTGACTGGTACAAAGGTAGGCTGCGGCGCCGGTGAATGCGGCGCCTGTACGGTTATTGTGGACGGCAAGCCGCTCAACGCGTGCCTCGTGCTCGCGCCGGAGATGGACGGTATGCATATTACGACCATCGAAGGCATCGCCGATCATGACGGAAACCTTTCGCCGCTGCAAAAGGCGTTTATCGATCATGCTGCCTTGCAATGCGGCTTCTGCACACCGGGATTCATTATGAGCGCGACCGCGCTGCTCAACGACAACCCGAGCCCGTCGCGCGAGGAGATCAAGCACGCAATTGCGGGCAATCTCTGCCGCTGCACCGGTTACATCCGCATTATCGAGGCGATCGAAGATGTTGTGAACCAGAACAAAGGAGGTGCGAACTGATGGAAGAGCTCAAATATGTCGGCAAGACGTTTGAACGCTCCGACGCGGTCAAAAAAGTCACGGGCGCACTCGAATTTGTAGACGACATGCATTTTCAGCGCATGCTGTATGCGCAATGCGTCCGCAGCCCGTATGCGCACGCAAAGATTGTCTCGGTTGATATGTCGGAAGCGCTGAAACTTCCGGGTGTGCGCGCCGCAATCTGCGGGGACGAATATCCCAACCGTGCGGGCCTGTATTTGGAAGACCGTTACTTTATGGCAAAACCCGGCGATACGGCAAAGTATATGGGCGAAGCAGTCGCCGCGGTTGCAGCGGAATCACCGGAAATTGCGGAAGAGGCCTGCAAACTCATCAAGGTGGAATACGAAGAGCTGCCCGCCGTAACCAACGCGCTGGATGGCATGAAGCTGGATGCGCCGATCATTCATCCGGATCTTGCAAAATACAAAATTGCGCCGATCTTCCTACCGGAAGAAGGTACGAATATCTCGCATCACTACGTATTGCGTAAAGGCGACTTTGAGGAAGCCTGCAAGCAGGCGGACAAGGTGCTGGAGCACTCGTTCTATGTGCCGCACGTGCAGCATGTTCCGCTCGAACCGCACGCCTGTATGGCGAAGTACGATGCAGACGGTAAACTGACCGTGTGGTCGAGTTGCCAGTCGCCATACGCCGTCCGGCAGGCACTGTCCGTTGCATTCGGCGTTGCGCTCAATAAAATTCGCGTCATTTCCCCGGCGGTCGGCGGCGGCTTCGGCAGCAAGGCCGGAACCACGCTGGAAGGCATCGTCATTCCTCTGGCAAAGCATTGCCAAGGCCGACCGGTCAAGCTGGTCTACACGCGTGAAGACGAGTTTGTTAACGCATATGTCCGTCAGGGCATGCATGCGACGATTAAAACGGCAGTCCGGAAAGACGGCAAAATACTCGGCGTTCAAAACCGCTTCGTTTGGGACGGCGGCGCATATACCGAGTATGGCGTAAACATCACCAAAGCAGGCGGATGGGCGTCGGCCGGCCCGTATGATATCGACAACGTTTGGACGGACAGCTATTGTGTCTACACGAACCATCCGGTCGGTGGACCGTATCGCGGATTTGGTATGTGTGAAATCCATTTTGCCATTGAGCAGAACATCGATATGGTTGCAAAGGCCATCGGCATGTCCGAACTGGAAGTCCGCAGGATTAACGGTATTCGTCCCGGCGGACATACTGGAATGAATGAACAGGTGGATATCGCCGGATTCCAGGAGTGTCTCGAAGAGGTTGTTAAGGACATAGAGTACGACAAACCTTCCAAACCGTCCGGCAGCCCGACCAAGATCCGTGCAAAGGGTATCGCCGGCGGATGGAAAGCGCCTTCGATGCCGACGAATGCGGGCAGCGCGGCGATTCTCCGGATGAACGAAGACGGAACATTCATCCTCATGTCCAGCGGACAGGAGATGGGGCAGGGCGTTTCCACCGTTCTGCCGCAGATTGCTGCGGAAGTCCTCTCGGTATCGCCGGACAAGATTTCGTTCTGTTGCGGCGATACGGAATATACACCGTATGAGTGGCAAACGGTCGCGAGCCGCACGACATACTGCGCGGGCAACGCCGTTAAACTTGCGGCGGAAGATTTGCGCGATAAAGTGCTCGACCTTGCCGAAATTAAGATGGGCGCGGCCAAGCGTGACCTAGAATTCCGGGACGGCTACGTCGCACACAAAATCTATCCGGAACGGCGTTATCCGATTTCAGAGTTTGCACTCGGCATTTCCTTCCCGGATGGTTCCGGCTACGGCGGGCCTGCAATCGGTGTCGGCACGTTCACGCTGGAAAACAACATTAACACAGACAAGAAAACCGGGCTCGCAAATGGTCATCCGGCAGCGTATTGGACAATGGGTGCCAACGCGGCGGAGGTCGAGGTCGACACCGAAACCGGCAACATCCGCGTTTTAAAGATGACCTCCTGTTTTGACGCAGGCAAGGTCGTCAATCCTGCGCTGTATTGCGCACAGGCGGAAGGCGCAATGGTACAGGCGCTTGGCACTGCGATCTTTGAGGAACTCAAACTGAAGAATGGCCGTGTGCTCAACAAGAGCTTTATGGATTATAAGATTCCGACTGCGGATGACATTCCTGAGCTCTCCATCAAGTATGTCGAGCACGCCGAACCGACCGGGCCGTATGGTGCGCGCGGTGTCGGCGAACCGCTGATGGTACCCGGCGCGCCGGCGATTGCAAACGCGGTATACAATGCAATCGGTGTTCGCTTCACCCGTATGCCGATTACGCCGGACGATGTGTTAAGGGCGCTGCGCGACAAGAAAAAATAGTATATTGTTCTTGATTGAAATGGCCGGATGATGTATAGTAGGCAGGATAGGGTTTGGTGTGCATCTCCGGCCCGTTGAAAGTTTTTAACATTCCCCAACCGACAATTGCACCTTGATAAACCCGTGAACTACCTGTGATTGCGAGCAAAATAATGCAAAACAGTGAGCTCGTGATTTTACATGCTCGGTATCGAAGAGCGAACAAGCTCTTTTGATATACCCTGAGAAATGGAGACCTAATTGACTCAAAAATATTAGGAGGTAATTCAATGGAAAAGAAAGTCGAAGGCATTTACGATGGCTTTAAAGAGCTTGGAACGGGCAAAATGCTCGTTTTGGGCCTCCAGCACGTATTTGCAATGTTTGGAGCCACAGTCCTTGTTCCAATAATTTGCGGAATGTCAATCTCCGTTACCCTGTTCTGCGCTGGTATTGCTACGATCTGGTTCTTCTTCATCACCAAGCAGAAGGTTCCGGTATTCCTGGGCTCGTCGTTTGCATTCATCGGAGCCATCACGGCGGCGGCGGGAACACTGGGCATGCCGTACGCGACCGGCGGCATCGTTTCAGCCGGCGTAACGTATGTTATCTTTGCTGCGTTGTTTGCCATCTTCGGGCCAAAACGCATCATGAAACTCTTCCCGCCTGTTGTCACCGGTCCGATTATCATGTTGATCGGCCTTGGTTTGGCGTATTTCGCGTTTAACCAGGCCTCCAACAACTGGTGGCTTGCGATTCTGACAGTCATTATCGTTATTGTCGCGAATATCTGGGGCAAGGGAATGATTAAAATTCTACCGGTCCTGATTGGTATCTTCGGTTCCTACATCGTTGCTTGCATAGTTACGGCGTTTGGCCCTGCATGGATTGATTTCTCCGGCCTGAAGGTTTCGGGATTCAGCGATATCCTTGCGGTTCCGCCGTTCTTCCTTCCGAAGTTTGACTTCAGCACGATCCTAACCTTCATCGTTGTTGCGGTAGCCGCTATGGTTGAGCATATCGGCGATGTTTGCGCAATCGGTGCAACCTGCGGCAAGAACTTTATCGCAGACCCGGGTCTGACCCGTACACTTCTCGGCGACGGCATCGGCACGTCGGTTGCCGGCCTTCTTGGCGGCCCGGCGAACACGACCTATTCCGAGAACACCGGTGTTGTTGCACTGACCCGCGTTTTTGACCCGAAAGTCATGTTTATTGCTGCTTGCTTTGCGATCATCCTTTCATTCGTCAGCATTTTTGAAGCGTTTGTCAATACGATCCCGGCTGCCATTATCGGCGGTATTTCCATCGTGCTTTACGGCATGATTACCGCGACCGGCGTCCGCACAATCGTTGAACACAAAGTCGACTTCAAGAACATGCGTAACGTTCTGGTCGCGGCGCTTATCCTTGTAACCGGCCTTGGCATCCAGACCAGTTCCGCAATGGGTTCCGACTCTGCGGCATTGACATGGGGCGTTGTCCATATTGGAACGCTGAGTTTCTCCGGCCTTGCGACCGCTGCAATCGTTGGCATCGTTGTCAACGCAATCCTCCCCGGCAAGGATTATGAGTTCAAAATTGAAGACTAAGTAAAAAACTTTCACTACCCCAACACTCATTTCTCGTAACGCAGAAGACGGCGGATTTCCGCCGTCTTCTTTTGTCGTGTGATATTCGGTGGTGGAATGCGTCAGCCCTCAGACCATCGCTTCCAGTTCGGCAATGCGCGCTTCCAGCGCGACAATTTTCTCGGTCGGTGTCAACACCGCTTCGCCGTCGCGCGTGAATTCGCCGCCCGTATAGCTGTCGCCAATGGCGACGGGCCGGTTGTCAACATTAATCCCATCAACCCCGAGAGGAAGAGGCGGGACAATTATATTTACTACGGTTCCATTTTCAATTATTGCACACTTCATTTTTTATTGCTCCTTTACGCGGTTTCGCGGTGATCCCTGATAACAACTATTCCCGACCCTGCGGCGTATCCCGGACGTAAACTACTATTATTAGTCGTTCCGCTTCCGTTTCCAGTATTATCGGCTTGATTTCCGTCACCTTTAGCCCCGCCATGCGAATACAAGTCGCCAGTAGTTTCGCCGAACTCTCGCGTTGTTGTCCCTTGACCATCACCGCCAAGATATCCTGAATCATCATAGCCATCAGCACCATTTGATGCTTTAGATGTTGAACCAAGGGCAGAACCACCTGACCCACCGTCTCCACCAACTTTTCCAGCCGACGAACGATATGTGCCTTTTACTCCTCCATTTGCATAGTAAAGCAACTCGTCAACAAACCAAGTTTTCCCACCGTCTATGCCATTGGCTCCAGACGCATTGTCAACGGCTGCCCCGCCAGCTCCGATCGTTACGGTGTATTCAACGTCTTTATACAATACAATGCTCGAGTAGGTATTTGTGTATCCGCCGCCTCCGTATCCCGGGGCGCCGCCCCCGCCGCAAGCGCCGGAACCACCGCCGCCGACACAAAAGATATCAAATATCATATCTTTATTGAATACGACTGTCCCGCTTGATAAAAATTTGATTCGAATATGCCCGTCTCCATCATCAATAAGGCTTGATATCCCGGAAAACGTATAGTCAAAATCTCGCGCCGTGCTACCGCCGCCAACGCGCATAATAACCGGACACATAAACAGCATCATAGCGAGTATCAAAAACACCCGCTTTAAAAACGCGACGCTTTTCTTTTTGTTCGGCAGAACGCGTGGTAAAAATCCGATGATTGCGCCCGCGACAAATCGCACCTTATTCAGGCACCACGCGTACAGCTTCTTTAAAAATTCACTCATGTGTATAAATCTCCTCTCACGATTACGCGGATCGGGATATCGATTGTCGGGACAGCGCCGAATGCTTTTAGTGTGATGCTACCAGAGGCCTGTCCGTCGTCTTGAAGGTTTGCGCCTTGCAATTCGTCCAGTTGTTCTTCCGCGACGGCGAGTCCTGGCAAAAGTTCGACGGCAGATTCTGCGGCTACGCCCACTAAAGCAAGATCATAAAACGTTGGAGGCTCTTCCGAAACGGGAGCCTCCTCGCACGTTGCCTCCGTGAGCAACTTGACCGCAACATCGTCATCAGCCGCCCAGCTTGGCAACGTTGCGCATGTATACGTGGACGATCCGATCTTGATATAAACGGTCGTTGCGCTTGTGACGGCTTGCGGACAGGAAAAGCATACAATGCCGTCGGGCGAATACGACCATTCAGGTCGCATTGTCAGCTCATAAATACCCGTGGTGTCGTCATAGACTGCGCTTGACGCGCGGTTAATCGCTTGCCAGTTTGCGGCAAGCAAGGTCGCATTCACAAGCGACGATTTGCGTGCGGCAAGAATGCTTGCGGGCGAAACTGCGTCTGCACCACCTGATGCATGCCGGGCGGCATGCGAGGCATCCGCCGCGCCGATATCGGACGGTACGACCGGTATGTCCGGCTTGTTTTGGATGAACGCGTCGGACGCATCGTCCAACTCCAACCAGTCTGCCTGGACGTTGAGTTCGCCGATGTCGGTGTCGATCCGTTCGGCTGCCGCCAGAGCGGATGCGGCGGCTTCATTTGCAATGCGTGTGGCTTCCACCAACGGTGGATATGCGCTATTGGCGAGAATGATGTCTCCGCTGATAAGTGACTTTCTACAGCGGAAATCAAACCGTGTGCTGGTGATCAGCGTTGCGTCGTCTTCACCGCTGTATACTTGCACGTCCGCGCTGACGTTGCCAGCGCCGTATGCCGTCGGTAAAAGCGCGATATCAAACGTACCCGCTTCCTCGGTTTTCACGATGCCGCTGGTCTCGTCCTGCATGGCAAACCCACTGCTGGAAGCAAAGGTGATGCAGAGCTTGCTGCTGGTCAGGTCCATTGCGTCACCATTGTTTAACAACGTTACATGCAGAACGTTGCCGGTGTCTCCTTCCACGATTTCGAATGGGCGGAATGGAAGCGTCCGCAGCATATCGAGCGTGATGGAATAGTCTTTTGTTTGCATAAACTCCTCCCGGTAAAATCAATCGGGGATATCCAATTTCATTATCTCCCAAAAAGGCGAAATATTTTCTTATAATTAAAAGAAATTTATTATAAGAATTCGGCACGCTAAAAAAGCACCGCGACATGCATGCTGCGGTGCTTTTTGGCAATTGTTCTACTAGAAATAGCTGACTTTGATACGCTTACCCGCTTTTTCAAGGCATGCGGCGAGACGCTCTGCAAGGCGCACTTTTGCGTTCAAACTCACCGGCATGCCGGGTTTGTCGTAGGCTTCGTTTTCCGCCCGACCAACGAATAGATCGATGTCCGTTGCCTGCTCCAGGAGAATGGCGGAGATTTTTGAAGCCGCGTCCTGCTTGGACTGCCAAGCAGACGAACCGCCATCCTGTGCAATGTAAGATTCCGCATTTTCGAGAACTCTCGACAGAGTCAACACGCCTTCCGTAACCAGATCGACACCGTCTATGCTGGAAGCCGGCGGAATGTCCGCATCCGACGCATCAAACAGCGGTACGACTGGACGGCCAAGATAACGACCGGCGATTTTTGCGGTCGTTCCGCCACACACAATGTGCTTGCCGCGCTTTGAAAAGAACAAGTCCATCATGAGCGTGTCGTCTGTGCTTGCGCGTGGCGGGCCAAACACCAGGTTGACATGGTCGCGTTTCTTAATTCGACAGACGCAAACGGTCGTATCATCTCCCGGTGTCCCGCCGTAAAGTTCGACCAGCTTGTCAAGCAAGATGGTGCAAATTTCCTTTGCTGTGTAATCAGGGTGATAAAAGGCCTCCACGAAACCGGTCAGGCCATCCAAATCCCAGTTGTAGTCAAGTGTTCGGCCTTCGCTGGCATAGAGCGCACCGTCCGAAACTGAAATCAATGTGTCGCCGTAAACGAGATCAAGATTCGCCGTATAGACATTTTTTGCGCCAACATAAGAAAGCGACTCAGGATAATCCATACGGTTGCCATTGCGCAGCCAAATAACGCGCGGGTTATCAAAGCGAATGATTTCCGCACGCTCACTTTCATCAATTCGCATGACGGTGAATGTGGAATAAGCGGCGCTTTCCCGCGCAAACGGCAGTGTCGCATTCATGGTGGCGACGCATTCTTCAACAGGCATGTTTTGCGCCATCATGGTTGAAAATATTTTGGACGTTAATGTAGAGAGTATATTGGCGCGCACGCCGCTGCCGAGACCGTCCGCCAAAACAGCAGATACCGCGCCGTTTCGTTCTGAAATTTCGACGCGGTCTCCGCAGACTTCTTCGCCGTGCTTGTTTACGCTTTTATAGCTTATGTCGGTAAAAAGATCATTCATCGCGCACCGACTCCTTAAGCGTTGTCAGCACTGCCTTTGTTTCTGCAACGGTTTCGCCGAGCAGCGATGCAATTTCCTGCGCCATGCGAATTTGATGCTCAATGACACGGTCGGCCGCTTGCACTGTGCTGACCGAGACGGACTCTTTCTGGGTACGTACAGACTCCTGTTCGGTCACGTCGCGCAGCAGCAGGATCACAATGCGGTACGTCTTGTCGTACATGACAGTCTGCTCGATGTAGCGCCCGTATTCGGAAAGATACTCCGGCGGACGGCGGACGGTTCGGCCTTCGCGCGCGGCCTGTACCGCGGCGATGGGGTTCAATAGTGAAACCACCGGGCGACCGACGACATCCGTGCGGTTTCTGATATTGAGTATGGTGCATGCGGCATTGTTGAGGTCTTGAATTTCAAACGATTCATTCAGCACCAGTACGCCGTTAGGCGAATTTTGCAGGATGATGTCGGAAAATGATTTAGCCTTTTCCATTAAGTAAGGCAGGCACATGGAGATTTCCGCCTTGCCCTGGCAGACGGCGGCGGCTTTCTCACGGCAGGTATCGTACCCGCAGAACCCGCAATTCAGTTCGTCCTCCGGTTTTAGCTTGCCCATTTTGTGAAGCGTTTCTTCGATTGCAGTTTCACCGATATGTGCGACTTGCGTGGAGATGGGCTCATACTGCTCGTCCAGATCGTCCGCCGATGGTTGATCTACTATATAATCCTGTCGACCTGCATATGCATTGACGATGGCATAATCGCGGAGCGGCAGCGTGCGCCGCTCCATCGCAGGGCCGCCGATGCAGCTGCCTGCGCAGGAGGACATTTCGATAAAATAATGCTCCAGCTCGCCGGAGATGATATCCTTGATGGCGGCGATACAGTTCTGCATGCCGTCAACGCTGACATACGTGATTGCGGGGTCGCGCTTCATGGTGCGCCAGATACCGCCCGCGGTGGGGAAGAGCCGCGTCCGGCTTTCTGCGAGGTCGTCCGGCTCAGGTGTGAGCATAACGCCTTCTTCGACCAGCCAACGGGTCAAATCCTCAAATGTAAGAGAAATATCGACAAAAGACGAATGGTCAGCTTCACGCTTTTTTGCGATGCAGGGCCCGATGAAAACCGTGACCGCATCCGGCTGATTGCGTTTAACCAATCGCGCATGCGCTTCCATCGGCGTAATGACATTTGCAAGATACGGCAGCGCATCGGGATAATATTCGCGAATTAAATCGTCGACGACCGGGCAGCAGGATGAAATTAAAACGCTGTGGTCTTTAAGCAGCTCTTCGTAACGCGTTTTCACGATAGATGCACCGATGGCAGTTTCCTGAACGTCGGCAAAGCCGAGCGTTTTCAACGCGCGCCGCATGGAATTGATGGTTGCGCCGCGATAATTTGCAACAAACGACGGCGCAAGACACGCGACGACCGGTTTTTTGGAAGCAAGCGCTTCTTTTACAAGCGGCAGATCGTCGCGGATGATCTTTGCGTTTTGTGGGCAAACGACAAAGCACTGCCCGCAGAGCAGGCAGGCTTCGCCGATGATTTGCGCGTGCCCGTCCGAAAAGCGAATGGACTTGACGGGACAGTTGCGGATGCATTTATGGCAGTTCTTGCAGTTGGAACGTTTGAGCTTCAGGTATTCACTGTCCATTCGCTATCGACCTCAAATACTAGTCTCCTCCGGGCTATGCCGGCGGGGTGTGTGGATTATCATCTCATGACGGGAAGCCGGCCCCCGCAAAGGGAAGCCGACCTCCGTACCGAGAATTAAGAATAGTGGTCTGAGCGTTGACTTCTTAGAAGTCAACTTCTGTATCATAATAGCAGGCTTTGAGGAGTTTCTCCATCTCGGCCGGCGTGATTGCTCTGGGGTTCGAGCCGGTGCAGGCGTCGCCAACTGCGAGTTCGGCAACCTTCGGCAGCTTTTCGAGGAATTCTTTTTCGTCGATGATGCCACCTTCATAATCCTTGATGCTGGAAGCAATGTCAAGCTTTTCATTCATTTCGCAAATGTGCTTGATGAGCGCATCCGCGGTGGGCTCAAGACCGAGGCACTTCGCAATTTCGCCGTAGCGCTTTGCGGCTTCCGGATCCTTGGCGTTGTACTTGATGACCTTAGGCAGATACATGGCGTTTGCCGCACCGTGGACGATATGTCCGCCGCTGAATGCCGCGCCGGTCTTATGCGCCATGGAATGCACGATGCCGAGCAGCGCGTTGGAGAATGCCATGCCCGCGAGGCACTGTGCGTTGTGCATACGGTCACGCGCCTCCATATCACCGTTGTAGGACGGAATCAGGAATTCGCTGATCATGCGGATGGCATGAATGGCCAGCGGGTCGGTGTAATCGCAATGCAGCGTAGAAACATAAGCTTCGATTGCATGCGTCATTGCGTCCATACCGGTGTTTGCGGTCAATTTCTTCGGCATGGTTTCGGCCAGATCGGGATCGACGATCGCGACGTCCGGCGTGATGTTAAAATCGGCCAGCGGGTACTTTACGCCTTTGTTGTAATCCGTAATAACGGAGAAGGCGGTCACTTCGGTCGCCGTGCCGGAAGTGGACGGGATTGCACAGAACTGCGCCTTTGTACGCAGCGTCGGGAAGTTGAACGGAATGCAGAGAGAATCAAACGTGGTGTCCGGATATTCATAGAAGGCCCACATGGCTTTTGCTGCGTCGATCGGGGAACCGCCGCCGATGGAAACGATCCAATCGGGCTCAAACGTGCGCATGGCTTCCGCGCCGCGCATAACGGTGTCAACGGAAGGATCGGGCTCAACGCCTTCGAACAGCTGAACTTCCATGCCGGCTTCACGCAGATACGCTTCCACTTTGTCGAGGAAGCCGAACCGCTTCATAGAGCCGCCGCCAACGACGACAATCGCCTTTTTGCCCTTTAAGGTTTTCAGCGCTTCAAGAGAACCTTTGCCGTGATATAAATCTCTGGGTAGTGTAAAACGTGCCATAATCGATGCTCCTTGTAATCAGTAATTCGTTATCGGTTTGTCTGTATCGATAATATAGCACTGATATATAGGCGTGTCAATACCCAATTCGCAATTTTATAAAATTAGTTATTATAGCTTGCCGAAAGAAGAACAATCGAGGAAATGGGCGTGAAATTAAGGATGATTATACAAAACAGGCACACAATAAAAGGCAGTGCCGTTTATGGCACTGCCGAGTGATTGATGGGAAAAGGGAATTAATCCTTTAAGTTTGATTCAAGCTGCTCGGAAAGGTGCTTGGAAAGCACCGCCAGCGAAGCGGCCATGTTTTCGTTTTGCACCAGAATGCCATCCGGTGTGTTAAGATGCATCGGCGCAAAGTTCCAAATGGCGAGCACTCCACTTTCAACAAGCGAATCACAAACGGCCTGAGCCTGTGAGGCGGGAACCGTTATGATGCCGATATGGATATTCATATTGCGGCAAATGCCGGAAAGTTTACTCATCGGCAAAACTTGCTTGCCGGAGATTTCGCCGCCGGTCAAATTCGGATCGACGTCGAACGCAGCAACGATGCTGAGGCCGTATTCTTCAAATCCGCGATAGGAAATCAATGCACGGCCAAGGCTTCCTGCACCGACTAAAACAGCGTCGTTGGAGTTATCGTAACCGAGACAACTTTCAATCGCAGCGATGAGTTCGTTTGTTTGAAAGCCTGTTTTCGGCTTTCCCGCGGTATTGCTTACGGAAGCAAAATCCTTACGCACCTGCACCTCGTTGAGGCCAAGCTGTGCGGCGACTGTTGGTGCGGAAATAATCTCTGCGCCGGAATCGCGCGCTGCGCGCAACGTCTGCAGATAATAGGGCATCCGCTGGAGCGCTTGCCTCGAAATTGAGACGGGGGTATTTTTTTGCATAGCACACCTCCGATAAGCTTTATCGATATTATATTACTGTAACAGAACGTTTGTCAACAGACCAGCACGTGTTATCTAACTGCACAGTAAGCATGAATAGGGCGTAAACATACCGGTAAATAACGAAAAAATCGTTGCGCCGGAATCGTCTCTTTGTGCTGAACAACCGGAATTCGACAGTTCTCTAAAAAGCTAAAACTCCGTTAGGGATGTTTACTTCTTTTTATTATATATGCCAGCGGCCTTGAATACAATCCGTATGGGTCAGAAAATGTGCAAATTATTGAAAATAATCGATCCTTAAACGTGAAAACACAACATGTGCAAATGAAACACGTAATCAAGCAGTGAAAAGAATTGCAACGGCAAACAAGCGTTATGTCGAAAAATCATCAATGGATTGATTCGTAACAAAAACTACGCTTCGTTTTGCCTTGCGGTTCGATATGCGCGCGGACTGCTTTGCAGTGCATGGCGAAACACTTTTGCGAAATAACTCGGGCTGTTGAAGCCGGTTGCATAGCAAATATCGGAAATACTCATGTCGGTATTGGCAAGCATACCGGCTGCTATACGGATGCGATATTGCAGCAGATAATCGATAGGAGAAGTATCCAACAGCTTGCGAAAACAGCGATAACATTCGCTTTCGCTGATGGACGACGCTCCGGCAATCTGTGAAACGGTCAATGGCTCTGCATAATGTGCCTGAATATAGCCGATCATTTGCTTAATACGCACGGAGTCTTTGTTTTGCACCAGATCACTTTCGGCGATGCGATCGCTCAGGTTGGTGATGATTCCGTGCAGCATGTGCATGAGTTCGACCTGAACGATGATTTCAAAACCATATGCGTCACTGGTGAATGCGGAAAATGCATTTTCAAAATGTTCGATCGCTTCCCTTTGCCATGGTATGTCCTGACGCAAGAAAACGTCCGCTAGAGAACTGCAATGCATCAACGGCTGGATATAACGCTGCTGCACGATACTCTGTGGGAAACCGGCGACTAACTCCGGCTTGAAAACAAAGCTGTTGATTCGCGTCGGCTGTCCGGCATGTGCGCGTTTGAGTTTGTGCATGACGTTGCTGTTTATGAAAACGCTGTCGCCCGCGCGAATGACATACTCCGTATTTCTGCACAGTACGCAGGTCTCACCCTCCGTCACTTGAACAAACTCAAATTCTTCATGCCAGTGCCAGGGGATTTTTCCGGTAAGATATTTACCAGGGTCCTCATCGTATCCCGCGCAAGGGAACAACGATGTACCATGCCGCGTCAATTCGTGCAGGTCCGGGCCGATGGAAAGGTCCAACAATTGCAAGGCTTTCACGAAAAGAACCAAACCTTTCTAAAAAAGAAGTATCGTTATAAATAGCAGGAAAATTGTATCAGATATAGTGAAAAATAGCAAGAATGATGCTAGTATATGCAGACGTACATGTCTGAACTGGACGCGTCGGAGTACTTTTTGCTTGCGAGAGGAAAAAATCTGAGTGCGAATGGAAAAAGAACATTTGAATCGATTGGCGTAGGACGCTAAAATAGAAACGAGAAAGCACTGGAGGATACAATGGGATGGATATTCGAGGGCTGATACAAAAGATGACACTTGAGGAAAAAGCCGGACTTTGCTCCGGTTTGGATTCCTGGCACACAAAGCCGGTGGAGCGGTTGGGCGTACCGTCCGTAATGGTCAGCGACGGACCACACGGATTGCGCAAACAGATCGGCGACGGCGCCAACGACAGCATACGCGCGGTTTGCTTCCCGACGGGGTGCGCGGTGGCGGCTTCGTTTGACCGGATGCTGTTTGAGCGGCTCGGCGACGCGCTTGGTCGGGAATGCCGCGCAGAAAACGTCGCCGTTGTGCTTGGGCCGGCAATCAATATCAAACGCTCACCACTGTGCGGGCGCAATTTTGAATACTTGTCGGAAGATCCGTATTTGGCCGGGGAAGAAGCTGCGGCGTATGTTTCCGCCATACAGCGGCACGACGTTGGCGTAAGCGTGAAGCACTTTGCGCTCAACAATCAGGAGCACCGGCGGATGTCGCAAAGCTCGGATGCAGATGAACGCACGATGCGGGAGATTTATCTATACGCGTTTGAAACCGTTGTGAAAAAGGCGAAACCTTGGACGCTGATGTGCTCATACAATCGCATCAACGGCGTACTGGCGTCCGAGAATCATTGGCTGCTGAGTGATGTACTGCGCAACGAATGGGGATTCGACGGGTATGTGATGAGTGACTGGGGTGCAGTTGGCGACCGGGTAACGGGATTAAAAGCCGGGCTGGAGCTTGAAATGCCGTCTTCAGGAGGCGCGCGGGACGAACAGATTATCAACGCCGTACGATGCGGAGAACTGGACGAAATGGTGCTTGACCGCGCCTGCGAGCGCATGCTGTCGATACATGCTCGTTATCTGGAGAGCGGATTTCCGACCGAAAGATGGGATTTGGAAGAGGACGACGCGCTCTCCGGTGAACTTGCGGAGGAGTGCATGGTGCTGTTGAAAAACGAAGGCGTACTCCCGCTGAAAAAAGGTGCATCCGTTGCGTTCATTGGAGAGTTTGCCGAGAAGCCGCGGTTTCAGGGCGGCGGCAGTTCGCACATCAACGCAGCGAAAATAACAAGCGCTTTGAGTGCGGCAAAGGGTATCGAAAACATTAATTATGCGCGCGGCTTTTCCATAGAGCGCGACGAGACGACCGATGCATGGCTGCAAGAAGCGGCAGACGCCGCAAAGAACGCGGAGGTCGCCGTCGTATTTGTTGGTTTGCCAGATACATACGAATGCGAAGGATATGACAGGACACATATGCGCCTGCCGAATTGCCAGGATCAATTGATTGAGACAGTTGTAGCGGCAAACCCGAACACCATCGTTGTTCTGCAAAATGGTTCACCGGTCGAAATGCCGTGGATAACGCGTGTGAAGGGTGTTCTGGAAGCGTATTTGAGCGGACAGGCCAGCGGGCGCGCAATTGTACGAATACTGTTTGGCGACGCCAACCCGAGCGGACGTTTGCCGGAGACGTTCCCACACCAATTGGAGGACAATCCGTCTTATCCGTTTTTCGGCGGCGACGACCAGCGGACGGAATATCGCGAAGGCGTGTTCGTCGGATATCGTTACTATGATAAAAAGAAAATGGACGTGTTGTTCCCGTTCGGACATGGGTTGAGTTATACAACGTTTATATATAGCGATCTCGCGCTTGATAAAAGCGAAATGAACGATACCGACACGCTCACCGTCACTGTAGATGTGACGAATGCGGGGGAACGGTATGGTAAAGAGGTCGTGCAACTTTATGTAGCGGATGTTGACAGCACGGCGATTCGACCCGTGCGTGAGTTGAAAGGATTTGAAAAAGTTGCGCTGGCACCGGGTGAAACGCGAACGGTTTCGTTCACACTGGACAAGCGCGCATTCGCCTATTATGAGACACGGCTGCACGACTGGCATGTTGAGAGCGGCGAATTTTCGATTCAAATCGGACGATCGAGCCGGGATATTGTCCTCGAAGCACCCGTAAGAGTGCAATCAACAAAAGAGATTCCCGTTGTATTCGATGAAAACTCGATCCTGATGGATGTTCTTTCAAACAAAAAAGGGAAGCGGATGGAGCAGGACGGCATGCAGGACGTTTTGCAGGCGATGCGCGCGTTCAGCGAGCACGATGATGAAACGGACGCCGCCAGAGAAGCGATTACGCAGGAAATGGAAAATGCAATGCTGAACTACATGCCGCTACGTGCGGTGTTCAGCTTTTCACCTGGAGAAATTACAATAGAACGCCTTGATGAAGTGATCAAAGAACTGAATCGATAGAAACTTTTTTGGCAATAAAACAGCTCGAACCAGACTAGGTTCGAGCTGTTTGTGTATGCTTTTATGGCTCTACACTATAGATTGGGGTAAGTAAAAAAAGAAGAAGCATAACCGCTTCAAATCTTGTAGATTAAGGTTGTTCAAGCCACTACGAGAAAGGACGATGGTTATGCTTCAAACACATCTTATCGCAAAATTGCTGGATATGGAAGCCTATGATTTTGAAGGAGTAGAACAAGACGAAAAACAGATCGTATTAAGCGTGTGCATGAAACGTCGCACACAGGAATGTCCGGCATGCCGGACATTGACGGATGAGGTTCACGATTACCGGTTGCAACGCGTCAAGGATAGCCCTATTCAAGGGAAGCTGGTGATCTGGCAGTACCGAAAACGACGATACCGATGTCCTTGCTGCGGGAAACGATTCTACGAAGGAAATTATCTTTTGCCGAAACGTCATCGGATCACGAATCGTCTGGCCGCATTGGGGATCGACCAGTTGCGAAAGAAACAGTCTCGTAAGGAAATTGCCGGTTCACTTGGCGTCTCAGAATCGTCCGTCGGGCGCTGGCTGAATCTGCTGGAGTTCGGGAAACCCGCTCGGTTACCCAAAGTCCTTTCCATCGACGAATTCCGCGGTAACACGGAGTATGGAAAGTTCCAATGCATCCTGACCGATCCGGTGCATAAACGAATCGTAGACGTCCTGCCGACGCGCTATCATGCGCAGATTTACGGCTATTTACGGGCATTTCCAGACAGAAAGCAGGTGCAATATTTCGTGATGGATATGAATCGGGAATACCTCGATATTGCAAAAAAACTTCTGCCGAACGCGAACATTGTGATCGACCGATTCCACGTTGTGCGATACTGTACATGGGCGCTGGAGAACGTACGAAAGCGAGTTCAAAAGAAGCTGCTGCCGGAACAGCGCAAGTATTTCAAGCGCAGCAGAAAGCTGCTTCTGGCCCATATGGAAAAGCTTTCCGCCGAGAACAAGGCCGCCGTGGAACGCATGCTGCTAATGTCCCGTGATTTGAGAGAGGCTTATTTGTTGAAAGAGAAATTCTATGCCTTCATGAATTCGTCCGATTCTTTGCAGGCAAAGGAGCGCCTCCGCACCTTTCGTGCACATGCTTTCGTTGCCGATCTGCCGGAATTTTCCGCTTGTCTCACAATGCTGCAAAACTGGGAACCTTATATCCTCAACGCTTTCGACTGTCCTTACTCCAACGGGTTTACCGAGGGCGTCAACAACAAGATCAAAGCACTCAAGCGTATCGCCTTTGGATATCGCAGTTTCGAGAACTTTCGTGCTCGCATCCTCTGCACGACCAATGCTTAAGGGAGCTGTTCGCTCTCGCTCACAACTCCCTTTGTTTCTCTTAATCTACTGCTCTACCCCAACTATTGACGGAGAGCCCTTTTATAAAGTGTGAATTTACACCATAAGTTCCTGTAGCGGCTTGGCTTCGGGAACAGGATGCGAAGCAAGGAAGCGTTCGGCCTGCTCAATGGAACGTCCGATGTGCCGGACGGGATCGAGTTCAAAGAGAACGTCCGCACGCTTAAGCGGGAAGTCCGGATCGCCGATCAGCCGTTCGGCGAGATCGTTTGGCTTACCCTGCGCCGTTTGTTCCTTTGCCGCGAGGGAGTGCTTGCGGATGATTTCGTGCAGCTGTTGCCTGTCGCCGCCGTTTTTAACCGCGGCCATAAGCAGGTTTTCCGTCGCAAGAAACGGCAGCGCATCGCCGAGGATGCGTGCGTTGGCGGCCTCATGTACGACGAGTCCGCTTGCAACGTTTGCCATCAGTCGCAACACTGCGTCGGTTGCAAGAAATGCCTCCGGCAAAGCAATACGGCGGTTGGCAGAATCGTCCAGCGTGCGTTCCAGCCACTGCGTGCTCGCGGTCATCGCCGCGTTGAGCGACGTGGACATCACAAAGCGCGAAAGCGAACAGATGCGCTCACTGCGCATAGGATTTTGCTTGTACGCCATGGCCGAAGAGCCGATCTGCTTCGACTCGAACGGTTCGGAAAGGATGCCGTCGTGCTGCAGCAGGCGGATATCGTCGCCAAAACGATAGGCGCTCTGCGCAACGGACGAAAGCGCGTTCAGCACTCGACTGTCGAACTTGCGCGGGTAGGTTTGACCACTGACGTCATAGATCCGCTCAAAGCCGAAATCTGTGGCGATCATGCGGTTTAGCTCGTCAATCTTTGCGGTGTCGCCGCTAAACAGCGAAACAAAGCTCGCTTCAGTACCAGTCGCGCCGCGGCTGCCGAGAAAACGGATTGCGTTCAGCGTGTCGTCGATCTCTTCCAGATCGAGAAACAATTCCTGCATCCACAGACACGCGCGGCGGCCGATTGTGACGGGCTGCGCGGGCTGAAAATGCGTATACCCGACGGTTGGGATCGCCTTCGTTTTGTTGGCGAACGCACCTAGCGCGGAAAGCACCGCATAGATGCTGTTTTTAATGCTCGTCAGCGCGTCGCGCAGGATAATCAAATCCGCATTGTCGGTGACATAGCAACTCGTTGCGCCAAGGTGAATGACGCCTGCTGCCTTTGGGCAGACAAGCCCGTAGGCATACACGTGCGCCATCACATCGTGGCGGACCAGTTTTTCACGCGCGGCGACCGCCTCATAATCGATATCGTCCACATGCGCGGCAAGCTCGTCCACCTGTTCGGTGGTTACCGGCAAACCGAGTGCGTGTTCCGCCTTGGCAAGGCTCACCCAGAGCCTGCGCCAGGTCGAATAACGCATGTCCGGCGAGAAGAGCCGCTGCATCTCGTCCGACGCATAACGGCTGCCGAGCGGGCTTTCGTAGCGGTTATGCATGATTCGTTACCTCCGGATGATCGCGTCGCGTGCGGCGCCGACGGAGATGTTTGTAATCGGGCAATGGATGTTCTTTTCAATGAAATCCACATAATCCTGCGCGGCCTTGGGCAGGTCTTCAAAATTGCGGCACTCCGAAACGTCGCATTTCCAGCCGGGCAGGTAATCGTAAACGGGCTTTGCCGCGCCGATTGCCGCCGGGAAGGGGAAATCGTCCGTCTTTTTGCCGTCCAGCTCATATTGCACACAAACCGGAATTTTATCCATATAGGAGAGGATGTCGACTTTGGTCAGGGCAACTTCGGTCGCGCCCTGCATGGCTACGCCGTAACGTGTTGCAACGATGTCCATCGGGCCAACGCGGCGCGGACGACCGGTGGATGCGCCGTACTCCGCACCTTCTTCACGGAGTTTGTCCGCTTCTTCACCGAACCATTCTGCCGTGAACGGGCCTTCGCCGACGCAGGTGGAGTATGCCTTGACCACGCCGATTACGCGGTCGATCCGTGCGCCGGGCATGCCGGAGCCGATGGGTGCATATGCCGCCAGCGGAGCGGAGCTGGACGTGTAGGGATAGATGCCGAAGTCCACATCGCGCAATACGCCGAGCTGTGCCTCGAAGAGGATGTTCTTTTTACCGTCGTTTTCGCGTAAAAACGCACCGGCGTCGCAGATGTACGGCTTCAGCTTGTTGCCGTAAGTCGTGAGCCAATCCATGAGCTCGTCGAGTGAATAGGTTTTCCCACCGTAAACGTTTTTAAGCGTGAGGTTTTTCCACTCAAGGATGCCGCTTAAGCGTTTCTTCAGATAATCGGGATAGAACAGTTCGCCGAGCATGACGGTTTTCTTCATATATTTGTCGCCGTACACGGGCGCGATGCCGCGCTTGGTCGAGCCATACTTTGCGTCGCGCAGGCGAGCTTCTTCCAACACGTCCTGATCGCGATGATACGGAAAGACGATCGGCGCGCGATCGCTCACCTTCAGATTGTCCGGCGTAATGGAGATGCCGGCGCTCTGCGTGATTTCGATTTCTTCCATGAGTTTTTCGGGGTCAATGACTGTACCGTTGCCAAGCACGTTGACAACGCCTTTGCGGAAGATGCCGGATGGTAACAGATGCAGCGCGAATTTGCCGAATTCATTGACGACGGTATGCCCCGCGTTGTTGCCGCCCTGATAGCGCACAACGACGTCGTAATCGGCTGCGATGAGATCGACCATGCGGCCTTTCCCTTCATCACCCCAGTTGATACCTACGATTGCACAGTTTGCCATGTTACCGCTCCTTTCAAATTACAAGCACGATAATTGTCCGCCGTTTTTTATACCGGCGGGCATTGAAACGGGCTATTTGCCCGAATGCACGGAATAAAGGTCGACTCCAGCAAGGTCGAACGTCACGACCACGGGGAAGTCGGTGACGCTTAGCCGATAGACGGCCTCGGCGCCAAGATCGGGGAATGCGACGAGTTCGCACTCCGTAATGCGTGAGGCGTACAGCATGCCCGCACCGCCGGTGGCGGAGAACCCGACAGCCTTGCCGCGCATCGCATCATACACAAACGGTGCGCGAGGTCCTTTGCCGATGAACTGGAATACGCCGTAATTCAGCATGGCGGGCATAAACGCATCCATTCGCTTGGAAGTCGTCGGCCCGCAGGGGCCAATAACTTCGCCGGGCGCAGCGGGACAGGGTCCGGCATAATAGATGCAACTTCCTTTCGGAACGGGCAGTTCTTCGCCGCGAGCGAGCATATCCGCAAAGCGGGCGTGCGCGGCGTCACGCGCGGTATAGATCGTTCCGCTCAGACGGACGACGTCGCCCGCGTGCAGTAATTTTAACTCGTTCTTCGAAACGGGTACGTTCAGCGAATATTCCATGGCGCTAAACCTCCTCGCTTGCGTGGCGACAGGCATGGCACTGCAGATTGACCGCAACCGGAAGCCCGGCGATATGCGTCGGCAGCGCACCGACATGCACCGCAAGAGCCGTTGTTTGCCCGCCAAGTCCCATTGGGCCGACGCCGCTTTCATTGATGCGGCGTAACGCCGTTTGTTCAATGTCCGCAAGATCGTCGCGTTCCGCAGAGATGCCGAGTGGACGCAGTAACTGCCGCTTGGCAAGCAGCGCGGCCTGCTCCATCGTGCCGCCTACGCCAACGCCGACGACGACCGGAGGGCATGTGGAAGCGCCCGCGTCCAGCACGGTTTGCACAATGCTGTCAATGATGCCTTTTATGCCCGCGGACGGGGAAAGCATGAAAACGCGGCTCATGTTCTCACTGCCGAATCCTTTCGGAACGGCGGTGAGTGTTAGTTTGTCACCTGGGACAAATCGCACATGCAGCACGGCGGGTGTGTTGTCCTGCGTGTTGACACGCGTGATCGGGTCAAGCACGGATTTTCGCAGATAGCCATCCGTGTATGCAAGGCGTACACCTTCATTGACGGCCGCCTCAAGATCGCCTTCAATAAAAACATCCCGCCCAATATCTGCAAACACGACAGCCATACCGGTGTCCTGACAAATCGGACGTCGGCAGGTGCGCGCAAGTTCTTGGTTTTCGAGTAATTGGGACAAAACAGAATGGGCGGTGCTGTTTTTCGCTTCTGCGTTTTGCGCGGCAACAAGCGCTGTTTGCACGTCTTGCGGTAAGTCGCAACAGGCACGCAGGCAAAGCCTGCGCACGACGTCAACTACCGTTGGGGCGTGCAGAGTGCGCATCTGTAATAGCCACCTTTCAACGCAAGTGCGTTTTCGCACCGAAAAAACAATTATCGCACATTTTAATATATTTTACAAGGTCATCCAATGGATTATTATGCGAATAATACTGTAATTTATTGTAAATCAATGCATTATTATGTATTTAGCATTTTTTGCCGGATGAACGGCTTGTTTGCAAAGCCAATGCGGACGATATGAATGAAACGCAAAGAATGATTGAAAAATCAAAAATAAGGCAGTTTTTACAAAGCTGGACGCGCTCAATTTGCAATTGTTCACAAAAGGACATCTTTATGTGCTTGCGGTTCAATAATCTATCTGTAAACTAGGATTATGCAAACATTGCACAAGGAGGCACCGCCATTGACGACCGCCCTGAAAAGTAAGCTGTTCCGTGCTCTCGGAACACTGAATACCATTCAACTGTTCGAAGACGCTCCCGGCGACGTATTGGATCGCGCTGAGCAACGCGTACAGGAACTGGACGACAAGCTTTCGGTTTTTAAACCGGATAGCGAGATTTCACTGTTGAACGCTGCTGCGGGCGTAAAGCCTGTTGCTCTCAGCGTCGACACCATGGACCTGCTGCGAGCGGGCAAGCGTTTTTCTGCAATGACAGACGGCGCATTTTCGCTGACGACGCGACCGCTGAGCACGCTCTGGTCGCTTAATGCACGCTGCGGCAGCGTACCGACAAGAATGGAAATCGAGCAGGCGCTCCACCTTGTCAGCGACGCAGATTTGATTCTGGACGAACAGAACCAAACCGGTATGCTCAACAAATTCGGTCAGGCCGTGGACCTTGGCGGCATTGCCAAAGGTTACGCGGCGGATGAAGTGAAGCGCATACTAAAAGAAGGCGGCGTTAAAAACGCAATCGTCAATCTTGGCGGAACGGTTTCCGTGCTGGGTGACAGCCGGATGGTAGGCATTCAGCACCCTGATCGAACGACAGGCATATCCATGGGACGGCTGTCACTGTCCGACCGGTCGATTGTAACATCCGGTGACTACGAGCGGTATTTTGAAGTCGAGAATATACGTTACCATCACATTCTCGATCCGGAGACCGGATATCCGGCGAACGCAGGACTGCGCAGTGTGACGGTCATCGGCGAAAACGCAATGGCGCTGGATGTACTGTCAACGGCAATCTTTGTGTTGGGTGCGGAAGACGGTGTTCGTTTGGCAAGGCGACTTGGAGTTGAAACAGTCCTTGTTACGGCGGGGCTGGACGTGTATTGTTCGGACGCGCTGCGCGGCATATTTTCACTGCTGACAGCGACGCAGAACACACGAATTTACGGGTAGGAAAAAATGAAAAGATAGACTAGAATAAAGGATATCATTGGATACAAGGTACATCATTGTGAGAAGGTTAAACGAAGCGAAAAAGAAAAGAAAGAAGGTATCGGCCCTTGCGCTGACGCGGCGCCTGATTCAGGCTGCTTCGTTCGTGTTATTTCCCGGTCTGTTTATTTCAACATTTTCTGCGATTAAAAGCATTTATGTTTCAATTATAGGCGGAACGTTCAGCGTATCCGCACAAGCGGGTCAGATTGTACTCACGGTCTCAATGCTGGTTATTACAGCAATCATGGGACGGTTTTTCTGCGGGTTTTTATGCGCATTCGGCACCATGGGCGATTTTTTCTGGTTTGTCGGGAACAAGCTGAAACTCAAACGGCCGAAGATCGGCGCACGCGTCGACCGGATGCTCAAATGGTTGAAATACGTTCTGCTTGTCGGCATCATTCTGTTGGTATGGACGTTCGGACTATCCATTTTGAATGGAACACAGAACCCCTGGACTGTATTCGGCATGTATTCCACATACAAAGGCTGGTCCGATTTGTCGGCTCTCGTCTCAATCGGCGCGGCGCTGCTGCTGCTCATTATCTTGGGCTCCATGTATATCGAGCGGTTCTTCTGCCGGTATCTTTGCCCGCTTGGCGCAATCTTCGCGGTCGTTTCCAAATTCCGACTGTTTAAGATTCGCAAACCGAACGCATACTGTGGCGCGTGCCGCGCCTGCACGAAGAAGTGCAGCATGGGAATTCCGCTGTATCATGTGGACGTTGTAACGTCCTCGGAGTGTATCGACTGTATGAATTGCGTCAATGTCTGTCCGCGGGACAATGTGACCGCAAACCCGAAGCCTGCGCTGGCGGCGGCGTTTGCCGTGGTCGCCATGAGCGGGATGCATCTGGTCGGCAATTTGGCAGGCAGCGCGGCGGCGGAATCTTCCGAAACCGCAATTGTGGCTGAGGCGATGAGCTCCACGGAAAGCACCATCTCCGGACAGTACATCGACGGGGTCTATACCGGCAGTGCAAGCGGATATCATGGAAAGACAAGCGTGCAGGTAACGGTTGAAAACGGATATATCACGGCAATCGAGGTCCTTTCCACCGGCGACGATATGGAGTTTTTCAATCAGGCGAGAAGCAGTGTGATTCCCGGCATCATCTCCGCGCAGAGCATTGACGTTGACACGGTGTCCGGTGCAACATTCAGCAGCAACGGTATCATAGGCGCGGTTTCCGATGCCTTGCAGAGCGCGCTGAATACGGCGAGTGACGTCACTATCATCGAAACCGTTGAAACCGATGCAACGTCAACGCCGGTATTGACGCCAACGCCGACCCCGGAAGCGACGGCAACGCCGGAAGCGACCGAAGTTCCGACAAATGAAGGATCGATCAATCTGGTCGACGGCACCTATACCGGAACTGGAACGGGGTTCCGTGGAGACATAAGCGTTACCGTTACGGTTGAAAACGGTTATATCACGGCAATCACAATCAACTCTTACCGAGACGACGAACAATACTTCTCTCGCGCAAAGAGCACCGTGATCAGCGAGATTATCAGCGGGCAGACGCCGGACGTGGACGCGGTCTCCGGCGCAACATACAGCAGCAACGGTATTGTGGAAGCCGTTGCGGACGCGCTGAACGTGGACTATACGTCAACCACAACGTCCGGCGGACAACAGAGCCGGAACGGGCATCATTAAGTGATTGTCCCATTGATGCAAAGCAGCCCTTTTTGTTGAAATCACTCACAAAAAGGGCTTTTTTATGCGCAAAACCAAAACTCCACGATGCGTAGGTTGTGGTAACGGCGCGTGGCATGATATGCTCGATTCACAAGAAAAACAAACGCGAACAGGAGCGAAACAATATGACAAATTATGTAACGGGAAGCACGATTAAAAGGCTTCGCGAAGAAAAAGGATACACGCAGAAGCAACTGGCAAACCTGCTGTCCGTCAGCGACAAAACGGTGTCAAAATGGGAGTCCGGCCGAGGTCTGCCGGACATTAGCCTGCTTGAGCCGCTGAGCGGAGCGCTGAACGTTTCGGTTGCAGAATTGCTTTCCGGCGAATGCGTGACCAACCGAAATCGCTGCGGGAACATGTCGAAAAGCTGTTTTTACGTGTGCCCGGTTTGCGGAAACGTGATCCACTCCATTGGAGAAGGCGCGTTCTCCTGCTGCGGTGTGTCACTGCCCGTGTTGGAAACCGAAGAAGATGACGGCGCACACGAAATCGAGATTGAACCGGTTGAAAACGAGTATTTTGTAACAATACGTCACCCGATGGAGAAGACACACTACGTCTCGTTTTTAGCCTATGTTACGGGCGATCGCGTGCAGAGCGTAAAGCTCTACCCGGAGCAAAGCGCGCAGGCGCGATTCTACGTCTGCGGCCGCGGCGTGATCTATGCCTATTGCAACCGGCACGGGCTCTTTGCAAAGCGGGTCGGCGGATACATAAAGAAAAATCAATAAGGAGCAAAATAATGAACATTTTGGTGATCAACGGTTCACCCAAGGGGGAACGAAGCGACACGCTCAAGATTACGCGTGCGTTTCTTCAAGGGATGGGTGAAACCGCAGAAATCGTCGACACCATGAAGGTTGACGTAAAACCCTGTCTCGGTTGCTACTCCTGCTGGAGTAAAACGCCCGGCAAGTGCATCCAAAAAGACGACATGGCGGACATACTGCAAAAGATGGTGAAAAGCGATCTGGTTATCTGGTCTGCACCGCTGTATTGCTACAGCGTGCCGTCCAACTGCAAGGCGGTATACGACCGACTATTGCCGCTTGCACTGCCCGCACAGAATGTGGATGAAAAGGGAAGGACCTATCATCCCGGCCGTGAAGAGATTCGAACAAAGGTTATGCTGATCTCCGGATGTGGTTTTCCAGACTTTAAGAACAATTTTGAAGCGATGGAATTCCAGTTTCTGCGTATGTTTGGCGAAGCCTGCCCGATGATCCTGTGCCCGGAAGCGCCGCTTCTCTCGGCGGAATCGGCAAAGGCGCCTGCAAACGCGTATCTTGCATCGGTAAAGAAGGCGGGAACGGAATTTAAGAAAACGGGAAGGATTTCTGATGAGACGCAGATAGCATTGAAAAAGCCGATGATCCCCCCGGAAGAATACCGAACACGGGCATGGCGGCTGGACGGACGCCAGACCGCCCAAAAGTAAGAAGGAAGGCAATATCCTGGAGTATTTCGTGCTTTTTACATATCGCATACATGTTTCCGTCAAAGGTATGATATGATGATTCCGGCGGCATGCGTCGCACAATCAATCGACGGGAGATATGCGCATGGACACTGTTATTGTGTATTATACGTTCGGCGGTTCGACAAAAGCGGAAGCCGAAAAACTCGGTAACGAATTGAGCGCACCGGTTTACCGGGTAAAAGAAAAACGGAGCAAAAGCCTTTTCGGTTCGTTTGTTCCCGGCTGTTATCAGGCGATGAAACGTAAGCGCGTGAAAATTCAGCCGCTGGAAGCCGACTTGGGTGCGTTTGATCGAATTATAATCGGTTCTCCGGTTTGGGCTGCGTGCCCCGCACCGGCGTTCAATTCGATTGTCGACTTACTGCCCGCGGGGAAAGAAGTGGAGATTTTTCTTTGTCAGGGCGGCGACGACCCGCGAAAAAGCGACGCGGAAACCAAGACGCTTGTTGAAGCGCGCGGCTGCACGCTGACAGGGATTCGCACGATTAAAACCGGAAAAGCGCCATCCAAAATGAAAGAATAACGATTGCACGAAAACAGCGCGGACGATTTCGTCCGCGCTGTTTTGTTTGGATTTGTGTTGATATGGAGCGCTACTTCGTTTTAACCGCCGTTCCGTAGGCAATGACTTCCGCAGCGCCCGCCATGATTGCACTGGAAGCATAGCGAATGTTGACAATTGCATCCGCGCCAAGTGCGTCGGCTTCCGCAACCATCCGCTTGGTCGCAAGCGCGCGCGCTTCGTTCATCATTTCGTTGTAAGAAGTCAATTCGCCGCCAACCAGCGTTTTAAAGCTCTGGGTGATATCGCGGCCAATGTTTTTTGTTTGAATTGTGCTCCCCTTAACGAGGCCGAGCATCTCCAGCTCTTTGCCGGAAATATAATCAGTATTGACTAAGATCATCTTCTTCATTGCTCCTTATCTCTTTTATTCGCTGAACAAGCACATAGATGCTTGTACCGAACAGTGCAATGGAAACCAGACCGATGAGCACTTTCACGATCGCCGACATCGGGACGGAGATAACGATGTACACATAGGCCAGAAGGTATGCCGAAAGCAGGCAGGTGACGACAATCGGCGCGATCATCTTTTTCTGGTGTTTTGTCATAAAAAATCTGCCTTTCGCACTGCTTAGTGGTATCGTTTTGACGCAAATAATAGTGCCGAACCATACAAAATCAGTGTATCACAGGGTAAACGGAAAGAAAAGTGCAATATAACGCCTGCGCTCTTCTTTTTGCGTATTGTCATTCCGGCTTTCGCTCTGCACGTCCCGTAACAACAATATCTGCTTGGTCGAATGGAACGTCGTCTCCGCAATACACCGGGGCAAGAAGTGTTACCTCGCGCAGGTTCTTTACGATTCCTATCAATT
The DNA here is from genome assembly GCA_963665515.1 of Christensenellaceae bacterium. Lineage (GTDB taxonomy): Bacteria > Bacillota > Clostridia > Christensenellales > CAG-138 > UBA7703. The sequence goes on along the minus strand of OY762278.1, from coordinate 3,698,941 downwards.
CGGCTTTGCGCACCGGCTCTGCACTCCGAACGGAGACGAGTGGATAACGCCCGCCTGAAACGCGAACGGTGGTCGTCAGCGTGCGGCGCGGGTCGGTCAACTCTGCAATTCCGAATTCGATTCCGCGTTTACATAATGCCCCTTCAATGGCCAGCGCTCCATCTTCCGATTGCCCCGGCACGAGTGCACAGCCGTTCGGACAGCAGGTGCAGATCAGCTCGCTATCGTGCGATTCCTCCGGCAATTCATTCTGCTTGAGTGAAACTGTCACCTCGCCTGTTCCGGAAACCGGCGGTAAGCTCAGGCGAATCATCTCCGCGGGAGACAACCTGCGGGCGGACTTTTTTGTGAGCAATGCATCGCCTTGCTGAACGAGCACCGTCTGCATGCGTCCGGGATTTTTCACGCGGAGCGCCAAACGCGCCTTTGTGTTTTGAACGATGCTGCGCGGCAGAGTATATCGGATACCGCTTTCTACCGATATGGGAATCTGACAATCTTCAGACTGTTTACCGTTAAGGAATGCAACGGCGGATTTTGCGGCTGATTCCGCTTCTTCGGAAACCATGTCCACGATATCGTGCACATGCAACCCATTGCCGCAAGAGAAGATGCCCGGCACGCTCGTCATGAGTCGGCCGTCAACGAGTGCGCCGTTTGTGACCGGGTCCATGGCGACGCCGCAGGCTTTGACAAGTTCGTTTTCCGGAATCAACCCGACCGATAAAATCAGCGTGTCGCAGGGAATCGTTCGCTTCGTTTCGGGCAGGATAGCGCCTGTTTCGTCCACCTCCGCGGCGACGACCGCTTCAAGATGCGTATCTCCGATGATATCGACAACTGTGGTGGAGAGATGCAGCGGAATATCATAGTCAATCAAGCACTGCCGGACATTACGCGAAAGACCGCTGCAATACGGGAGTTTTTCGAGCACGCAGGCAATCTCCATACCTTCCAGCGTGAGCCGCCGTGCCATGATCAATCCGATATCCCCACTGCCGAGAATGACGGCACGATTGCCGACGCGCACGTTCTCCATATTGGTCAGACGCTGGACGACGCCCGCGGTATAAACGCCCGCAGGACGCGTTCCCGGTACGGCAATGGCGCCGCGTGTGCGCTCGCGACAACCGGTCGCGAGGATGATTGCGCCTGCCTGAATGGTATGCAAACCATCTTTGTCGGCATACTGCACGATGCGTTCGGGCGTGAGTTTCAATGCCATGGCGGATGTTTTCAGCGTAACGCCGGGTTTGCTGAGAACGGGTAAAAACCGTTCGATATACTCCGGCCCGGTCAGCGCGATGGAGAACCGCTCAATGCCGAATCCGTCATGGATGCACTGGTTTAGAATGCCGCCCGGCTCCGGATTCCGCTCAATCAGCAATACGCTGGTTGCGCCGCTTTCCAGCGACTGACCTGCTGCTGCCAGCCCGGCAGGGCCTGCACCGATGACGACGATATCGTAATAATCCATCTTCGTTTGATTCTTCATTTAACCACCCCCGTAAACGGATGGTCGTTTGCATGCTTGAGGCATACGTCTTCATACGCGACACCATACTCTTTGTTGAGCATATCGACGATGCGGGTAAAACAGTAGCCGCCGTTGCAACGACCCATCGTTGCACGGACACGATTTTTCACCGCGATTATACCGCGCGCACCGAGCGGGTTTTCGATCGCCCGGCGGATTTCCGCCTTAGTGACCGTTTCACATCGGCAGACGATGTCCCCGTATTCCGGGTCTTCCTGGATGCAGGCTGCCTTTTCTTCGTCGGACAATTCGGCAAACGATTCGATGCCCTTATATTCCGGGTTCCAGTTTTGTTTTTCAGTTGGATGCAGGCGAGTAAGCACCATGGCTTCGACCATGTGCGCAATCGGGAGTGATGCGGTCAGTCCCGGCGACTCGATGCCGACAAGCTGGATAAGGCCGTCCACCAGCGGGCTTTCTTCAATGATGAAATCGCCATAGTTCGCCGCGCCTTTCGAAACAAGCTTTGCGCGAACGCCCGCATAGGAGCCGATGACGAGCCGCATATCCAGAGCCGGAAGAAGCTCCTTTGCTTCTTTGCCGAGCGCTTGCAGCATCTCGGCTGTTGTTCCAAGTTCTTCCTGACGGCAGACATACTCCGCGGACGGGCCAAGCAGCAGATTGCCGTCGATGGTCGGGGTCAGGTGTACGCCAAGTCCGCCGACGCCGGGACGCGGGACAGGATAGACCGGCATATGTAACAATCCTTGCGGAATCTTGTCCAACAGATAGTATTCACCACGGCAGGGATAGATCGTGTACCGATCGTCACCCGCCATTGCGGAGATTTTGTCCGCGAACAATCCCGCCGCGTTGATAAGCAGACGGCATGAAAGTGATTCGCCGTTTGCAAAGACGCGAAAACCGTTGTCCGTGTGTTCGATTTTGGTGACTGCGCGCTCCAGAAGATAAGTTACGCCGTTTTGTACGGCTGCTTCGGCAAGGTGGATATTGTACAAAAACGGATTGATAATGGCAGTATTGGGGGAGAGCATCGCCCATTTTGCGGGAACTTTTGGCTCCAGCTCAGCGATTTCAGCCTCTCCGATGAGACGAAGCCCTTCGCAGCCGTTCTGCTCGCCCGTGGCAATCAGGCGTTCCAGAATTGCTTTATCGTCGTCCGTATATCCGACGACGAGTTTGCCGGTCTTTTTATAAGGAACGTCCAGCGTCTTTGCCAATGCTTCAAAGCCGCGATTACCTTCCACGCAGAGTTTCGCCATGAGCGAGCCGGCACGGTTGTTAAAGCCCGCGTGCACGACCGCGCTGTTGCGGCCACTCGTGCCCATGGCAACATCCAGTTCTTTTTCAAGCACCGCAACGGAAAGATCGTAGCGGCTCAACGTATAGGCAACGGCGCTGCCGACAGCACCGCCGCCGATAATCATCACGTCGTAATCGTACTGCTGTTGTGGTTTCAATTGTCTTCCTCCCAGGGGCTGCCATGCAGAATTGCATTTTGAGAAAAAACACGTTCAACGATATCGTTCGGAATGTTATGTGCGCCCGCATACGCGCAACTAAGCGCGCCTGCCAATGCGGCGATTGTGTCCGTATCCCCTCCAACGGAAGCGCCCATGCGGATGGCTTTCCAAACGTCGCTTTTTGCGGAAAAGAAGATTGCAAATACTGCGCCGCACACGTCTGCTGATGGCAGACCCGTTCCATACACGGCATATAATTCGTCGAGCAGTTGATCGGGTGTGTGCGTAGCCGCGAGTTTGTACATTGCGCGGATACGCGCAACCGAAGACGGCGCACAGTCGACTTCCGGTGCGAGCTTTAGCAGCGCTTCTCCGCCGCGGACCGCCGCGGAGCGGACTTCTTTCCGAGTTGCACCATTGAGCGCTGCGTGTAACGCAAAGCCGTATGCACCCGCGGCCTCCAATGCCTCGGACGTGTTATGCGTACAGATCAGGCAGTTGTGAATGTCTTTAGCCAGATCCTGCTCGGGCGCATGCGTGCGATAGAGCACGGCGGACGGCGTGCGCATGATTCCACCGCATGTCGTGCCGTGTCTGCCCGCCTCTTCAACGGGTGTACCCGCGCGGATTGCCGCAAGCGCGGACAGAGAACTAGGGCCGATGTATTTTTTTGTTATCGCGTCCGTTTCTTTCGCCCAGGAAAGCAGACGGTTCGCCGTGGCATGCGCGTCTACACGATTTTCTTCTCGATACAACCGATAGAGATATAGATTTTGTTCGGTATCGTCCGTTACGGACGCAATCGGGAGATCGGAATGATTTCTTGACTGCTCGGCAGGGATCAGGCTGGAAACAAGCGGTGAAAACTGCGCGCAAATGGCACTGCGCGTCATAAACTCCGTCGGCATCCCGACGGCATCGCCAACGGCGAGTGCCGTAAAAATCTGTTGTGTTTTCGTAATGCTGGTCAATCGGCGAACGTCCTTTCCAGAAATGCATATCCCGAACGGAGCTTTTGCTCCACGTTTTCCATGTAGTAGCGGTACGCCGGTTCCAGTGTATAGAATCCTTTATAGCCGTCGAGATTTTTTGAAACAGCTGTAAAGTCCGTGTCGCCTTCGCCCGCGGGCAGATGCTTGGTGTCGCCCGTGTAGTCGGACAGGTGCAAATGACAGGGCGAAACAGCCGCAACGAACACCGCGGGGTCGCCGTCTGCCTCGCGCACCTCGGTAGTGTCGACCATCGGACGGATGTTTTTATGATTCAGCATTTTTACATAATCGTTGAGTTGCTCCGGCGTTGCACAGGTTTTTGGGGAATTTTCCATCGCCATCAGAATGCTGTGTTTCTCACATTCATCGGCCAGCCAGAGCAGGTTTTCGATCACGGGCACATCAAGCTGTCCGTCATAACCGCGCCTTGACGGCACATGCGGATGCACGACGAGTACCCTTGTGCCAAGCGCTTCTCCAAGGCGCAGCAGATCACTCGAAAACTTTCTGCCGTCGTTACGCATGGAGATATGCGGCGTGTAGAGCATCGGGAAAAGCGCAAGAGGATAATGGATGGACGCAATGCGGATACCGATGCGTTCAAACGCGCGAATGCTCTCCTCCGAAACATCGGACAAACACTGCGGCATCAATTCTGCGTTGGGAAAGCCCGCGTCATGAACGAGCTTGAGCGCGTCCGCGGATTCGCGCGGAAACAGCGCGCCGGTGGAAAAAGAATATCGGTCGGATTTCATAAATCAATCACCTCGTTAAAAAGGGCGCGGCGGAGCGGTAAGCAGCCCGTCGCGCCAGATCGGTTGTTAAGGAAAAACGTTACTGAGCGTCGAATTCCATTTCGGCGACCAGCTTATCAAGCGCCTTGTTAAGCGCCTCTTGTGGCTCGCGGGTACCTTTCTCGATGCGGCTGAGTGCATCCGCAATCTGAAGGTCCATTGTACCCATCTGCTCAAAGTGTACATATGCCCAGGCATAGGACAATTGCTTGAAAGCAACACCGTACATTTCGTTCTGCTCGATTGCCGCGGTCGCCTGTTCCGTTTCCAGTTCAGATTCGCGTACGGGCAGATAACCGGTGCTCAGGGCAAAATCAAGGTTGTTTTCCGCCGACAACAGGTAGTTCACGAGATCCCAGGCGGCTTCTATCTTTTGTTCGTCCTGCGTGAAGATAACGAGCACGTTGCCGCCAAGGGCGACGGACTGCGTTTTGAAATAGGGCATTTCAATCGCGCCGATATTGATGTCCACGTCCGTCCAGCGGGAAATGCGGTTGCTCGACATGACAAGGAACGCAAGGTTGCCGGAGAGGAATTTATTCTCTGCGGCGGAATGTTCGCTTGCGGCCATGATGCCGGAGTCGACGAGCTGTTTCCAATAGGTTGCAACTTCAACCGCCGCGTCGCTGTTGAACACTGGATTGATCGTTCCGTCGTCCGCAACTTCAACGATGGGGCAGTCGTTTTGCATGCACATAGATTTAAACAGCCAGCCGGAGTCGGTGGTGTCAAAGGCCGTGAAGCCGTCCATACCGTTGACGTTGCCGCTTTCCATGCACTGGAGGCATACTTCGTAAAATTCGTCCCATGTCGTCGGCGGGTTCGTCATGTCGACGCCTGCGGCGGCGAGGATGTCTTTATTATAGTACATGACCGGCGTGGAAATACCATAGGGGACCGCACAAATTTCGCCCGTGTAATAACGGCAGTAGTTCCAGATGCCGGGATAGATGTCGTCGGCGTCGAAACCGTCGCGCTGGGTGAGCTGGGCCATGTCAAAATTACCGAGGCTCCCCGTGAACGCAGGGCCTGCGTACATGAGCGCTACATCCGGTTCGGTCCCTGTCAATAGTGCCGCGCTGACCTTGGTCGCCGTGTCGTTGGAACCGCCGGAATAGGAGAGTTCCAGTGAGACGAGGTCGCTGCTTTCATCAAACGCTTCCGCCTGTGCCGTAAACGTTTCGCCGCTGGTGCCGGAGACGGCATACCATACTTCCAACGTTACAGGTTCGCGTTCGGAAACGTCCATTGCAACGGTTAGGTCCGGACCGCTTTCAACTTCAGTGGCGGTTCCATCGTCCGTCGTGCTTTCTGCGGTCGTTGAAGTTTCATCGTCGCGCGACTGCGAGCCGTTGACCGCAGCAGGTTGAGGTACGCAGCCGACGACTGCTACGAGCAGCATGAGCATACCGAGCAAGAGTGCCAGAAATTTTGTTCCGCGTTTCATGGTTGAATCCTCCTTCAATGATCATAATAAAACTATTACCAGCAAACGGTTAAACGCATAACAGCGGCAGGTAAAAATGAGGTTAAATTCGTTGTGTCAGGATTTCATGCCGGTAAGCGTTATTGAGCGTACCAGCTGTTTTTCCGCAAAGATAAACACGATCAGAACCGGCAAAATTGCCATAAGCGACGCGGCCATCATCATTTGATATTCGCTGCTGGATTCGGTTACGAGGTATTTCAACCCGATGGGCAGCGTGCGGTATTCGGTTTTGGTTGTGATGATCAGCGGCCAGGTGTAGCTCTTCCATGCGCCGAGGAACGTAAACAGCGTCGCCGTGGAAATCGCCCCGCGTGAGTTTGGCATCACCATCTTGGTCAGCACGCGGAAATGTCCGCAGCCATCCAGTCGTGCAGCATCGATCAGGTCGTTCGGCACGGATGCAAAGAAGCTGGACAACAGCAATGTTGTAAAGGCCGTGTTGATCTGTGGCAGTACGATGCCGGCGTATGTATCGTTTAGCCCCATAGACGAAACGACGAGGTACAGTGGAATCATCGTAACCACGGCTGGCACAAACATGCTGCTGAGCATAAACGCGGAATAGACGCGCTGCCCCGGAAAACGGAGTTTTGTCAGCGCATATGCCGCGAGGATGGATACTACCATTACAAGCGCGGTCTGCAACACGGACGTGTAGATGCTATTGGCGTAATACCGCAAAAACGGTATCATGTCAAACACGTCCTTAAAGTTTTGCCAGGTCCAGACCGAGGGAATCCACTGCGGCGGGAAGCTGTAGACGTCCGCCTTGGTTTTAAACGACGAGAGCAGCATCCAAACGAAGGGGAAGAGCATGCTCAGCGCGCCGATAAACAGGATGATAAAGAAAATCCAGTTGCGCCGCACCAATTTTTTTCGACTTATATGCATACGATTCACCCTCCTTTATTCGTAATCGATTGTTTTGCTTGCGCCGATCTTCCGCTGGACCATCGTACAGATGAAGATGATCACAAATAGAATCAGCGCGCAGGCGGAAGCCCGACCCATGCGTCCGTTTGTAAACGCGAGCTCGTAAATATAGTTTACAAGTAGCATGGTGGATCGCAACGGTCCGCCGTCCGGCGTCATGACGTTGACCTCGGTGAACACCTTAAATGCCTGAATGAGGTCCATCATGAACACAAACGACATGATCGGTCGCAGCAGCGGCAACTTGATTTTCCAAAAGAGCTGCCAGCCCGATGCGCCGTCTATGCGACCTGCTTCCAAATAGGAATCGGAGATGTTCTGCAGTCCGGCTAAAAACAGGATGACGTTATAGCCGAGCCCTTTCCAAATGGAGAAAAGGATGATGGACATCAGCGATGTTTGCTCGCTCAGCAGCCATTTGCAAGATGGAAGGCCGAGCCAGCTTAAAATTTGATTGAACGGCCCGATGTTGACGTCGTAAAACCAAATCCAGATCAAACTGGATGCGACGATCGGCACGACCACAGGCGCGAAATAGGATGCGCGCAAAAACTTTTTGATCGGTACGTTGGAATCCAGCATGACCGCGATGAGAAGCGCCACAGTAATATCAAATACCAAACGAACGACCGCATAGACAACGGTATGCCCCAACGCCTGGTAGAAATACTCGCTGGTTTCTCCGGTTAACAGATAGACATAGTTTGCAAAGCCAACGCCGCGCATTGCGCCGGTGATGGTGTTATAGTTCGTAAAACTTAGCTGAATGACCTGAATTACCGGGATAACGAAAATAAAGATCAAAAACGCGACGCTGGGAATCAAAAGAAGCGTTCCCACGCCGACTTCCGAAAGGTTGTAAACGGAACCGAACACGCGGATTTTTCTTACCTTGTGTATTTTCAGCGGTTTTTGTCCGCGTGCGGCGGTGTTGGATTCCATGGCGGCCAGACCTCCTCTCCTATCTTGCAATCTCGATCACGTTCGGGCGGTAGCGAAGCGCTGCCGAGTCAAACGAGCGACAATAGGGATTGCCGTCGGCGATGATCAACGCGTCCGGCGAGAGCCCTTCAATCGTAAGCGTATCGTCCGCGCCGAAGACGATCTGCGCGGACAGCGCGGGCGTTTCGAACCCGCGCGGGTCATAGTCTGTTACAACGAGCGGACGTTCGCTCAGAATGAGCGCCGCCTGCGCCTGCTCCCAGCAGGTGAAGCAGAGCATGCCCGCGACTGCGCGTCCGTAGAGGTCTTCACGCTCTACGGCGGAGACGACGATCTGCGCGGTATGCAACAGAGGTGACGGCGAACGGACGCCGTTTTTTATGATTTGGATGGATGATCCGATGTTGTCCAACGGAACCATCGGCTCCTTTTTCCCTTCGCGCGCCATCATGAGTGCAGATAGCGTTTGCGCTTTTCCGTTAAGCGTGCCAAGGATGGTGTTGCCAAAGACGACGTCGTTGAATCCAAAGGCGACAGGATCGTCCCCGTCGAGCGCTTCGATGGCGCCGCAGCCGGTAAAGGAAAGCGTCTCCGGCGTTGCGTGTAAGAGGTCGTCGACGGAAAAAGAAATGATCGGGCCGACGTTTGCCGTGCCCATCGCTACCCCGAGAATATTCGGCCGAACAGTGCCGGTTTTCAACAGACGACTTGCAAGGTAGGCCGCAAGTCCGTCACCGCCCGCTACGAGGTAAAAATCCGGTCGCAGTGCGGCGAGCGCATCCACTGCGGCATGCAGACGGCCGATGTAGCCATCCTGCGATATTTGAATAACGGTGTTGGTTCGGAGAAATTCTGCGCCGAAACCTTGTGCACCGATGACCTCGCAGTCACACAAAAATGTGTCGATTGCAGAAACGACTTTTTGTATGTCGCCCGCGCCGCCGGCGAACGGATTGACCAATACCGCCGCTCTCATGGCTGAATGAACACTTTGAACGCCTGACCCGCGGCAAGCGTCTCAAAGGCTTGGACCGCGTCGTCCATTCGAAAGCGATGCGTGATCAACCGCCTAAAATGCGCGGGATCGGCTTTGATAATTTCATATGCGCGATGGAAAGCCGGGAGGTTGAAGCCGGAGCTCCCGGTTACGGTGACGCCGCGATAATGGATCGCCGCCGCATCCAGTGCGAGAATCGTTCCGCCGGGCATTCCGGCGAAGACATGCAAAGTCCCGTTGTCGCCGACGCCCTTTACGTATTCTTCCACAAGCGAAGGGAGGTTGACGGCTACGACAATGTTGTCGTATTCACTTGCATTAACGTCGTCCGGCACGGTTGTACGCACTCCAAACGAGGAAACCTGATTTCGCCGTGCTTCGACCGGCTCGCTGATGGTGACGGAAACATTCTTTGCCATCAGCATAAGCGCAAACAGCATGCCCATCGGTCCGCCGCCGGCAATTAAAACGTTGCTTTTCTCCGTGATATGCATTTTATCCATCGCGGTTAAAACGCACGCAAGCGGTTCGACAAGTGTATACGCGTCGTCCAGAAAATCGAGTTTGATAACGCCGCTTTTTACAAAATCGAGCGGAACGGAGACCAGCTCGCAAAAAGCGCCGGATGAAACGTTATGTTTGTGCTTGCAGAGTTCACCCGCGTCTCTTTGGCAGAGCTCGCATTCACCGCATTCGCCGTATGGCGCCACAACGACTGCATCACCGACAGAGAAACCGCTGTTTTGTGGCGTACGTTCCACTGTCCCGATAAATTCGTGACCAAGGATGCATGGCGGCTTGAAGTTCGGGTGCCCGTGCAGCCATGTTTTCAGGTCCGTTCCGCAGATATCGCAGCCGTGGACACGGACGAGAAATTCGCCTTCCGGGTCCGGTATGTTTTGCACCTCAAGGTTTTTTTCGCCGAGATACATCAATGCTTTCATAGCCTGTCCACGCCTCCATCACGAAACTTATCGTAAAAAATCTTTGCCGTAGCGCTGTCGGTTATCAGTGTGTTGATGTAACCAAGCTTTGACGCGGCAAGGATGCCGTCCACCTTGTCCGACCCGCCCGCAAGGCAAATGACCTTGCGCACGCGGTGCAGCCGACGGATATCGAATGCAACCTGCCGGTATGCGTGGCCGAAGTGGTAGATGCTGCCGTCCGGACGGAAGAAGTAGGAGATAATGTCACCCGCCGCACCGGAGATTGCCACCTCTGAAGAATATCGTTCGCTGATTTCATCTACGAACAGTCCGCCACCCTGCGGTGGCCCGCCGAGACCGATAATCGCCGTATCCAGATGCGACCAGTATTGTTCCAGCGTCGCCATGCGCTGCTCTTCAATGTCGCTGAACGGGCTGGACAATTCACGAAATGCCGGAACACTGACAAAGTAACTTCTCGCGCGGTGTCGCTCTGCGACACGGTCGACAATGGTGTTGATCTGTAAATACGGATTGGATGTGCCGGATACGCCGACAAGCGGCACATACATGCGCTCGTCGCCAAGGTTTCGATAGGAAAGGCGCAGCGACATGTTGTACATGGTTTTGCCCCAACCGAGGCCTACGGTTTTTGTGTGTTTGAGCGCGCGCGGCAGATACTGCGCCGCTGCGACGGCGATCGCTTCCGATATCGCGTCCGGGTCGTCCGCACTGCCTGCGAGCGGTGCGACGATTACTTCGCGCAGGCCGAGTAGCTTTGTGACGGATTCGGCCATTTCGTTCAGATCCGGATCCTCCGGCAGCTCTACCGTAATTTTTACGATACCGAGAGCCTCTGCTCGCGCCAGAAGACGCGAAATTTGTGACCGGGAGATGTTCTCCATCTCTGCGATCTGGCTTTGGGACAGCTTGTCGACATAGTAACTGCGTGCAATGCTGTACAGAAGCGTCAGTTCAGGTTTTTTCGTCATGTTCGCTCCATATCGTTAAGGGATTCAGAAATACATGTTCTTTAGTGCTACGCGCGCAGGATTTCATCGAGTCTGCAAATGCGCGATTCGATATCCTCCGCCATAAAAAGATTGCGGCCAAATGCAAAACCTTTCACACCGTCGCTGACCGCGGTTTTTGCCACGTCGAAAATGTCCTTTTCTTTCGGTCCGCCCGCAAGAATGACGGGAACCGGACAGTTTTCAACTATTGCGTCGAATTTATCGGTATAAAATGCTTTTATCACGTCCGCGCCGAGTTCTGCGGCAACGCGCGCGCCGTTTGCCTGTGTTTCAAAGGTCTGCGTTTTGGTAAAATCGATCGCAAGGATTTCCGCAATGACGGGAATGCCGAGTTGATGGTACGCATCGATGTCCGCCGCGGCCTGCTGGATGCCCGCCGCATCGTCTTCGCCAAATGTAATCATCATGACCACGGCGTCCGCGCCAAGCGAGAGCGCCGTCATAGGCGAAACGTGATTTTTATGCGTTGCGGAAAACGAGCTGGAAAGCCGGGTACCGCCGAATGATGAGCGCAGCAGCAGCTTTTTTTGCAGCAGCGCGTCTTCTGTCATGGCACGCGCCGGTTCCACGTTAACGAGGAATCCGTCCAGCGCGGAATCCGCGCGGCGTCGCATGATCGCTTTGACGTCCGTCAGGCCTTCCATGACGCCTGTTTGCGCATGATCCATCGCAAGGACGAAGAGTTTTCCGTCGTGATTGAATAATTTTGCCGTGTTTCTAAGTAATCCGTTCATGATGTGCAAGGACCGCCTCTCGAAAATACAATAGGAAAAAATACCGATTCCGCAGGTACTCTGCGGATTGCTAACATTATTATATTTGTGCGTTACAAGGGGTGTCAACGGAACTATGGACAGATGCACTTTTGTGCATGTATTTATTGCAACCAGTTAAGCTGGCGTATGTTGATTGACAAGCCGATTGGCTGCGAATATCATCAAAAACAGAAGAGCGGGAGGGCAACGGCATGCAAATCAACGGCGTTTTCATTGAAGATACATATGCGGAAGGGTTTTATATGTCCGGCACGCGATTTCTCATCACTGCGGATACGCATGCGTGGGCGCTGGAAGCCGCGCGAAAAGCGACTGGATTTGCAACAAGCATCATTGCCTGCGGTTGCGAAGCGGATATTGAGAGTACATTCGACGAAGGTCCGGATGGAAGGCCGGGTGCGGCCGTCGTGATCATGAGCATGAATCACAATCTCGTTGCCGAACAGACCCTGAACCGCGTCGGTCAATGTGTGATGACCTGCCCGACCACGGCCTGCTTCAACGGCTGGGAGGGCGGTGAACCCATTGACGTTGGGAAAAGCCTGCGCTATTTCGGGGACGGATTCCAAACGAGTAAACTGCTCTTTGGCAAGCGCTTTTGGCGCATTCCGGTTATGGACGGCGAATTCCTGTGCGAAGAACAATTCGGCTCGTTCGAAAAGGGATCGGACAGTAACCTTATATTATTTGGAAGAGATCGCGACGCGACGCTGCGTGCGGCAGAAGCCGCGGTTGCCGTCATGAGAAAAAGCGGCGGCGTGATTCTACCGTTTCCCGGCGGGATCGTCCGCAGCGGAAGCAAGGTCGGTTCAAAGTATAAAAAACTGCATGCATCCACGTATCACAACTGCTGTCCAACACTGAAGAACATTCCCGACACGCTGATTCCAGCGGACGCAAATTGCGTGTACGAGATCGTACTCTGCGGCGCAAAGCAGGCGGACATTCGCCGTGCTATGGCGGCCGGCATTCGCGCCGCGGCGTTGCCGGATGTGGTGCGCATCTCGGCTGGAAATTACGGTGGGAATCTTGGCAAGGTGCAGTATCCTTTATATGAGATATTGCGCGAGGAGGAAGACGTATGAACGCACGCTGGAAAGAAGACGTATGCGTGATTGCGAACGAACTCCAAAAAGCGCGTGCGATCGCGATCTTTGGTCTTTGCGGCGTCTCACTGGAAGACCAGCATCGCGCGTATTCGCTGGCGCGAAATCTTGGCGCATATGTCTCCGTGGAGCGCCCGCTGTTGCCGACGTTTACGCGCGGTTCGCTCACCCGCCATACGCTCTATTTGATTGCAGGCGGAGAGCCGAATGTAACATTGCCTCAAAGCGCAATTATTCTTCATGACGACAGATTATTAACGGCGGACGCCTGGCGAAAATTACGGATTTTGCAGCGTGGACGGACGGCGGAGGGTACGGAAGCATATGAAGGACTCTATTCATCGATCGTTGCATCAAACGGCGCGGCGTTTCTGCCGGGCGCTGACCATATAGACGATGCGCTAAGAAGAGAAATACTCGCATTCCGGAATGAATGCGCATTGCCATTGGGTCTTGATATTTTGCAAACGCCGAAACAAATGAATCTCCAAGGCGCGTATGAAACCGCGCTTGAGGAAGCAGGCGGAGCGCACGCCTCGTTTTCCGGTGGAACTGAAAAAGCGGACGACGCGTTTGCCCTGTCGGAATTGCTTCGACAAGGGGCAATCGACGCGGCACTGCTGATTGGAGAAAGCGTGTTTGCACCAAAACGCGTCATTGACACAGGTGTGCCATTGTATGTACTCGGCAATATTGTTGCAAGCGCGAAAATTTGTATAACGGCGGCGCGGCTTGGAGAATCGGACGGCGGTACGATACTCCGTGAAGACGGTGTCCCGGTTTCGGTTCAGGCGTGCTCAACGGCTGAGCAGCCGAAAATGCGCGATGTGCTGGAGATGCTCCTTGCGGAGGTGCGCGTGTGATGATCAAAATCACAAACGGGAAAATCTATGACCCGGTAAATAGCGTAAACGGCGAAATAAAGGATATTTACTTTGATGACGGCAGAATCGTTGTGCCGACGGATAAATCGAGTGAGACAATCGACGCAAGCGGGTGCGCTGTTATGGCGGGCGGCATCGACGTCCACAGCCATATTGCGGGTGAACCGCTTGAACTCTTGCGCGACGCGGGCAATAAAATTGTACCAAGCGTGAATCGACTCGGTAATGAGTATGCACATATGGGATACACGCTCGCCGTCAATGCGGCGATGCCTGCGTTGGCCGCGCGACGTACGATTATTGAAGAAAACGCGATTCCAAAGTTGGACACGTCAAATCTCGTGTGGGTCGGCGAAAACCCAATTTTGTTTGATCTTGCAGCACACGGGGACAATGAAGAACTCGATCAGTATTTAAGCTGGCTGATGGCGGTTTCCGGCGCGCGTGGACTCAAACTCATCAATCCGCGTGAAGGAAGAAATGACGGCGAATTGCCGTATGAAAAGCTGACCGACCGGTTGATCGATTCTTGTATGAGAGTGCACTTGCCGCACCCACTGCATTTGCATCATCCGTTTCTCGGGCAGATGGGCGCTTATGAGTCGGTGACAAAGACCATTGAGCATGCGGACGGAAGGCCGCTGCATTTGGCACATCTGCAGTTTTACGGATATCGGCAAGATGACGAGTGGCATGTGGTGTCTGCGGCGGAGCCACTGGCCAACGCAATCAACACGCAAAAAGCCGTCACCTGCGATGTCGGCGCGGTCGTGTTCGGCGACGCAGCGGCTGTGACGGCGGACGCGGGCTTTGCAAAAAAACTCGGTAAGGGTAAACGTGGTTTCCGGAGCGAGCTTTGGGAAGCGGACGGTGGGTTTGGCGTGCTTCCGCTGAAATACGATGCTGACAATGTCATGGGCGCGACGCAGTTTTTGACCGGACTGGAGCTTATGTTACTTGTCGACGATCCGTCGAGAATTTTTCTGACCACAGACCATCCTAACGGTGGGCCGTTTACGGCTTATCCGTACTTGATCCGTCTTTTAATGGACAAACCATATCGGGACGAAGTGCTGAAGAGTCTCAACAAAAAAGTCGTGTCTCGCAGCGCAGTGCCGTCGATTACACGCGAATATACGTTATATGAAATTGCGCAGATGACACGTTCCGGCCCGGCGGCGGTACTTGGTCTGCCAAATAGAGGACACCTCGGCGTCTGTGCATGCGGTGGGATCACAATCTATCGCGATCAGCCGGAGAAAGAAGCAATGTTCCGCAATCCTGTTCGGGTATTGCACGGGGAAACGCACGTGCTTGCCGCAAAAGAACGGGCGTATGATACAGATTGGGTTGAAAAACGCGTTTCGGACGTACTCAGCGTTCCGTTTGCGCAGGCAAAGCCGAACGATGCGTTTTTTGACGAACACCATGTTTTGCGGGAGGAGATATAGCGTATGGGTATCGTTCTTTCATTGAAACAACCGCTGTATACTCTGCTTGATCTTGAGCCGCTTTCGGCTTGCGCACAATCGGGCAAGGACGAAATAGCAAACGTGCTGCTTCGATACGGAAGGGATTGCGTGCGTTTGGACGCGCTATTCGACCTTTCTGAAACACAAGACAGCGGACTTACGCTTTGCGGTGATTTGCGCATGGCAATCAACGCAGGCAGAGGCATGCAAAGGGGAACAATGCGCGTAAGATCGTCCATAGGTGCAGGAGCAGGCGCACATATGGAAGGCGGAGAATTGACGATTTTTGGTGATGCGGGCAAAAACGCCTGCGCGGAGTTGCAAAACGGTTTCGCTCGAATTTGTGGAAATGCGGAAAACGGATTTGCACGGGAAGTGCGGCGCGGAATGCTGATTGTCGAAGGAAAAGCGTACGGGGAAACCTGCGCCGGTTTTCGCGGCGGAACGGCGATCCTGCTTGGCGGAGTTGAGGATGAAAACTTACTTGCAAACGGTATGTATCGCGGGACGGTTTTATTGCCAAATGGCGCGGTCGCACCGGACGGCTTTGCGTGCGCGGCAGCCGTCGATATCGTGTTTTTGCGCTTGTTGTTCCGACTGCTTGAGAAACATGACGTATCATTACCGACCGACTGGGACGGCGGCGTATTTACGCGCTGGATCGGCGATGCGGCGGGTTTTGGCAAAGGCGAGATTTTCATCCCGGCGGAGGTGCCTGAATGAAACGGATAGCCGTACTCGGAACAAAACCCGGCTGGCATTGTGAACGGGTGATCGATGCATTGAATCGCCGCGGAGCGATGGCGGAGTTCGTGACCGTGGAATCGCTGATCGGCAGCCCAGGCATACCTAAAAGAAAAGCACCATTGCTGGATTATGACGGGTTGTTGATCCGCGGAATTCCCGGGGGTTCACTGGAGCAGGTGATCTATCGCATGGACGCGCTGTATGCGCTGGAGCGTAATGGATTACATTGTGTCAATTCGCCGAAAACCATTGAAAAGACGGTGGACAAGTATTTTACGTCCGCACTGCTGGACGAAGCTAAATTACCGGTACCGCCGACGGTTTGCTGTGAAAGCAAGCAGGCGGCTATGGACGCATTTTTTGCACTCGGAGGAGACGTTGTATATAAGCCGCTGTTCGGCTCCTGCGGAAACGGGCTGCTTCGTCTGCAAAGCGAAACGGAAGCCGAACAGGCATTTTCGATGATCGCCGAATCGGGCGGTGTGTTCTATCTGCAGAAATTTATTCCGTCCGGCAATAGCGATATCCGCGCGTTCGTGGTAAAAGATCGTGTGATTGCGGCTATGCGCCGCACGGGCGAAAGCTGGCTTGCCAACGTGTCCAAAGGTGCACGCGTGCAGCCACACAAACTCACGGCGATGGAAGAGACGCTTGCGCTTGCCGCGGCAAAAACAGTCGGCGCAGATGTTGCGGGGGTAGACTTGCTCGTTGCCGAGTCGGGAGAAACATTTATAACCGAGGTGAATGGATGCCCGGGCTGGCAGGGATTGGCAACAGTGACCAGCGTGGACATTGCCGGCGAGATCGCCTCGCTGTTAATATAGAAACATCAAGCCGACGGAAGGGACAAGGCAATGAGTTTAAATCATTATCGGGACGAGGCGGGACGTTTTCTTGAGGCGATCCATGCTGCAGGCGAACCTGTGGAAGAAAAGATTGCGATGCTTGAAAACGAGCTGCAAATTATGAAAGATAATATGCGATGCGACGGCACCTTGAAGCATCAGGTATATGACTTATTGTTTATACTCTTTGAAATAGCCGCGCAATATGATATAGACCTGGACACTGCATGGACTGCCGGGATGCGGAGAAAAGAGTCGAAATATATGTAGCGTGCTTGATCAATCAAAAACAAAAAAAACCGGGCGTCAGCCCGGTTTTTTGTAAGTTTCGAGATTGTCAGAAGGATAGAGACTCCACGCGACTTCTTTAAAAAGGTTATTTCTTTTTTAACGCGACCAGCACACGTTCCGGTGTAACAGGCAAATCGTTAAATTCGCAACCGACTGCGTTTGAAATAGCATTGGCTACCGCGGCGGCGGCGGGAACGACGGAACACTCGCCAATGCTCTTTGCCCCGAACGGACCGGCGGGTTCGATCTCCTCAATTAAATCAATGAAAAGCCGTTTTGGCATTTCGTCTGCGCGCAACATGCGATAGGTTTTGAGCGTCGCGTTTTTAACGCGACCATTTTCGTCCAACTGAATTCCTTCGGATAGCGCATAACCTGCGCCCATCTGGATTGCGCCTTCGATTTGCCCGCGTACGGACAACGGATTGATTGCGCGGCCAACGTCGTGAACGGCGGCATAGTCCAACATTTCGATTTTGCCGGACATGGTATCTACGCGAACCTTGACGATATGCGCGCCATACGAAATAACGGATGCAGGTGAAGCAGCCGTTTTCTCGCTGATGAGTTCGGTGAATTTCTTATGCCGCGCAAACTGGACAATTTCGCCGATTGTCGCGCACTTTCCATCCTGTGCGACCGCATGTCCGTTGGAAAACGTAAACTCCATATTGTCCGTTTTTAACAACTCTGCGGCATAGCCGGATAGTTTATTTCGCATATCCTCGGCAACGAGCAACGCAGCACGTCCTGAGACGAACGCTCCCCGGCTGGAATAATCGCCAAGCTGATAGGGCGTTAGCTCCGTATCCGCGGAAACGACGGAAATCATCTCCATCGGCAGGCCGAGCACTTCGGACACGATTTGTTTTTGCAACGTGATCGCCGCGTTTCCCATCTCGTGCGATCCGGAAAAAAGCACGCAGCTCCCGTCGTCGTTCATCTTGAGTATCATTGCAGTGATGTCCGTACGAATGCCGAACATTCCGTTGCCGTGTGCGCCGACGCTTAAGCCAACACCGATGCGAAAGCGATCGTTCACGCAAGCCGTCTGCTCTTGCAGACACGCTTTGTAGTCAATCAGTTCCGCCGCGCGGTTGAGACAATCGAGCGGCCTTGCATTGCCGTGAGGCTGATTAAAACGATAATCCATGCCGCCCGGCAGTGTGAGATTTTTGTGCTGCATGTCCAGCATATCCAAACCAAGTGCGTTAGCCGCACGCTGCATCAGCCGTTGTTGCGCGAAAAACGTCTGCGGCGAACCAAAGCCGCGCATCGGTCCGCCAAGCGGTGTGTTTGTGATAACGGGATAACCTGTAAAGCGGATGTTTTTGCAGCGGTGAACCTTGAAAAACTTGCCACACATCGCCCATACGATGTTGCTTGTGCCGGATGCATACGCGCCTGCGTTGCAGTAGACTTGCATGTCTTCGGCAAGGATCGTACCGTCGTCGTCGAAGCCCATCTTGAGCCGAATTTTCATTGCGTGGCGCGTGCGGGAGGAGATGATGTCCTCGCGGCGTGTGAACATTACTTTGACCGGACGGCCGCACTGAATCGAAAGCGCAGCCGCGACCGGTTCGGTCACCATGTCCACCTTGCCGCCAAACGCACCGCCGACGGCGGGCACGCTCACGCGGACGCGACTCATTGGAAGCGAAAAGATGCGGGAAAGATTGATACGGACGGCAAAACTATCCTGAGAGGAGGTGTAGACGGTCAGCTTGCCGCCCGCATCATAATATGCAACGCAGCCGTGCGGCTCAAGTGCTCCGTGGTGAATGCGCGGAACAGTATAGGTGTCCTCAAAAACATGCGGCGCGGTGGAAAAAGCCTCGTCAACGCTTCCGCATTCCTGATGGACGATCTCCATGATATTGCCTTTGTAGAGCCCGCCGCGCTCAAGGATGACGCATGCGTCGTCGCGCGCGCCCGCTTCAGGATCGAAATTGACGGGCAGCGGCTCATATTCAACCTTGATTGCGCGAATCGCCGCCGAAGCGATTGCGGGTGTTTCCGCCGCAACGGCAGCCACGCGATCACCGATAAAGCGGACGGTGTCGTCAAACACGCGTTCCGTCTTAAAGATATCCACCGTCTCGCCGCTGCTGTTATAACAGACATCCGGCGTGTTTTGATAGGTCACAACCGCGTGAACGCCGTCCATAGCTTCTGCGGTGGATGTATCGATATGCTTAATCTTTGCGTGTGGTATGGTTGAAAAAAGTACTTTGCCATACAGCAGGCCGGAAAATTTTAAATCATCCACATAGCGAATCTGTCCGGTTGCTTTCAGCGCCGCATCGTCAATCGGATGCGGTGCGCCGACAACGCCGTTTTTCGGGGAATCAGCCATTTGCATCCGCCTCCTTTTTCAGAAGGTCTGCGGCATATTGAATCGCCTCGACAATGCGCACATAACCGGTACAGCGGCAGAGATTGCCGGAGATAGCCGCACGAATTTCATCCTCCGTAGGGCGCGGATTGCGATCAAGCAGTGCCTTTGCCGACATAATCATGCCCGGCGTGCAAAAGCCGCACTGAATTGCGCCGCATTCGATAAACGCGCGCTGGATCGGGTGCAATTCAGCTCCGCGCGCAAGACTTTCTATGGTGAAAACGGAATGTCCCGCCGCCTTTTTCATCGGAACGATGCAGGCACGCACAGGCTCGCCGTCCATAATGACAGTGCATGCGCCGCAATCACCCGTGCCGCAGCCGCATTTTGCGCCGGTCAGATCAAGCTGGTCGCGCAAAACGGCGAGCAGTGTTGTGTTCGGCTTTGCCTGGATAGTATGCGTCCGGCCGTTGACGGTCAGGGTAAAAATTTCCGCTTCCATATCGTTCCTTTCGTTCAGCGTTCCATCGGATAAAGTCGGCTGATGATTCCGGCATACCCGTCGAGTGCTTTTTCAATCTCACCTAGCGCAATCCATTCGTCGCGCGTGTGCGCAAGCGTCTCTTTCGAAGGGCCGAATCCGATGGTCGGTATACCCGCTTCGCCTGCGTAATGACTGCCATTCGTGCAGAAATTGTAGTGTGTGATTTTTGGCTCAATGCCGCTATTACGCAGACCGGTGAGCGCAGACTGCACAAGCGGTTCATTCTCGTCATACGACCAGCCAGGGAAGAAGCGTTCGCCGGAGATCGTTTCGCCGGTGTAGCAGCGCTCTTCGCCGCGCGCGAACGAAACCTTTGCCGAAAGATTCGGAATTTCGCTTGCTGCACGATCCAAAACCGACTGGATCGGCGCAAGCACGCTCTCTTTTGTTTCGCCGACGAGCAGACGCCGATCATATGTCGCACGGCAATAGTTCGGCACAACGGATGCGCCCGGATACGGCGCACTCTTTATGTCGGTCAGTTCAAGAATACCCGGGCCGAGCACGTCCGAAGTCGGCGGAACGATTTCCTGGATGCGTCGGATGAGTTCTGACATGTGATAGACCGCGTTGACTCCTTTATCAGGATTGGCGGAGTGTGCGCTTTTGCCGAACGTTTCCAACACGATTTCTGCGCGTCCGCGCTGACCAATTTTGAGATTGCATTCGGAAGCCTCTCCGATAATGACATAATCCGGCTTGACGCGCGCGCTGATTTCCCGCGCGGCGACGCCTTCAAAGCATTCTTCGTGTACGACGCCCGCGACCGCAAGCGTTCCCGCAAAGTGCCCGCCGGTTGCCTTCCAGTGCGCGGCGGCGGCGACTGCCATGCAGGCAAGCGCACATTTCATGTCGGACGTCCCGCGTCCATAGAGTTTGCCATCCATGATTTCTCCGGCATATGGATCATGCGTCCAGCTTTCATGATCGACGACGGGAACGGTGTCCATGTGCCCGTCGAAAAGGATCGTTTTACCGGGCTTGTCACCACACATGAGCGCAATGAGGTTGCCGCAGCGGTCGGTGATGATTTGCGTTGCACCATATCGTTCAAAAAAGCGGGACAATGCGTTTGCCACGCCCTGCTCCTCGCCGGAGACGCTTGGCGAGGCGATCATTTCGCGGCAGAGAGACAGACATTCATCAAACAATTGTTGGTTCAAGGTGGTTCCTCCAAATTGATCTGATTTAACCGTTGATGCGTGCTCCGAAGCGTGCTGCACTTGGCGGTTGTGTGCGTCTGTAATAAAGAACAGGCGTTCAGTCAATATAGTAGCACAACTGTGCAGTTTTCTTGCTTTTTCAAAAGTAACGGAACATAAGAGCGTATATTCTTTGCCTAAACAATAGGATTTTTAACCTTCGCGTTCAGCCGCATCCAACACGGCCTGAATCATCTGTTCATATCCCGTACAACGGCAAAGATTTCCTGCAAGGGCAATCTTGACCTCCTCGCGCGTAGGATGTGGATTCTTATCCAGCAGCGCTTTTGCGCTCATTAAAAAACCGGGCGTACAAAAGCCGCACTGCAGTGCGTGATGATCCAGCACCGCCTGCTGCAGTTTGTGGAGCCGCCCGTCTTTGGAAAGGCCTTCAACGGTGATGACGCGCTTTCCCATAACGCGCATGGCGGGCATGAGACAGGAATCGACAGCATCGCCGTCGATGATGACGGTGCATGCGCCGCATTCGCCAACGCCGCAGCCTTCTTTTGTACCGGTCAGTCCCAGCGTGTCGCGAATGACGTCCAACAGTCGCGCGTTGTCTTCAATATCGATACAGACGGATTCGTCGTTTAATGTAAATTTGAGCTCACTCATGTTGTTTCCTCCGGGATGCCTGCGGCGATGCAAAGCGCGCGGCTAATAATTGCCGACAGCGCAGGATACTTGTATTCAGTTGACCAGCGCACGCCGGTGATCTTTGCCATTTCATCCGAGACTGCTTTTCCGCACTGATCAAACAACTTTATCGAAGGCTTGCAGCCGAGAAGCAGTTCCTCTGCAGATGAAACGCGTCTTGGAGAAGAAAAGACACAGCCGGGCGAAATTCGAGCGCCGGAGATCGTGCTTCCATCGAAGCGGAGCGCGACAGCGGCATTCATTCGCGAGATGGCGAGTGCTTTTCTCCGACCCAGCTTTACAAACGCGGTGCGCCAGCCGGTCAGCGGGACAAACGATATTTTCGTAAGCAATTCGTCCGGCTGAATTGCGGTTTTACCGGAACCTGTAATGAACTCCGTCAATGACAATTCACGCAGTTTGGATGCGCTTTGCAGCGTAACGCTTGCGTCCAGCGCGGCGAGCGGGGAGAGCGTATCCGCGGCGACCGCGGCATTACAGACGTTGCCGCCGATGGTCGCAACATTGCGTATTTGCTGCGCGCCGACGCTTTGACTTGCCTGCGAAAGCATGTCCGCAGCCAGCCGTATAACGGGAGATTGCGCTACCATGTCGTGCGTCGCCATTGCGCCGATGGCAACCAGACCGTCGCGAGATGATATGCCGGACAATTCAGAAATGTTACTTAGATCGAGCACATACTCCATATCGGAAAGCTTTTTATCGCCTTTGCGCAGTTCTACCATCAGATCGGTACCGCCTGCAATTGGGCGGACATGTCCGGCATGGACTCGCATAAATTCAAGCGCTTCGGGGAGCGTCTTCGGGGAAAGGTATGTAAAATTTTGCATATCCGTTCGCTCCTTCTTACCAAAGTTTTTTGCCGAGCAGCACGTTTTCGAGGCTCGCCGGGTTGCTGCGCACGCGTCTGCCGGTCGCGTTTGCGACGGCGTTTGCAACTGCGGCGGCAACGCACTCCATGGCGGGCTCGCCGACGCTCTTTGCGCCGTAAGTGCCGCTGGGATCATCGCATTCGAAGATATTGACGTCGATTTCCGGCATGTCCATGGCGGTCGGGATCAGGTACTCGTCAAGATTTTGCGTTTTGACGAATCCGTTTGTCGTGACGACCTCTTCCATAGTGCCGTAACCTTGCCCCATAAGCACACCGCCGTAGATTTGCCCTTTGACAAGCGCGGGGTTAATTGCCGTGCCTGCGTCATGACTGCTGGTGACGCGCTCAACGCTCACTTCGCCGGTGCCCATGTCCACTTTGACCTCTGCAACCACGCAAGCGTAGGAATATGTTGGGAACGCTTTACCTTGCTGCGTGTCGTGATCCTGAATACACGGCGGGGGAGTAAACCATTCGTATGCTGAAAGGCACATGCCGCGCCAGAGACCTGCGCCTGCAACATCTGCAAGCGAAACGCGATAATCAGGATAACGTGGATCAAAGAAGAAACCATCTCGCAAAACAAGATCGTCCGCCGCGCGGTCGTGATTTGACCCACCCTTTCCTGCTTTAAACAGATCGAGTTCGACGGCGTTTTCACGCAAAATTCCATTGAGTTTTTCGCCCGCCTTTTTCACCGGCTGTGCACCCATGACCGTCCCGCGCGAGGCGACCGTCATGCCGCTGTCCGGGATACAATGCGTGTCAGTGCCGTAAAAACGAACGCTGTCGACCGGCACGCCGAGTGATTCCGCGGCAATCTGGCAGTAGACGGTCTTGAGACCCTGCCCGTTTTCCGCAAGGCCGGAATGCAGAAGTACGGAGCCGTCCTCATTGACAATAATGAACGCGCCCGCCGCATCCGGCGACTCTGCGCCATATCCGCAGCCGCGATGCGAAATCGCCATGCCAATTCCCCGACGCATACGCCCGGTTTGCTTTTGATAGCGCGCGTGTTTGTCCGAATAATCTGTTTGCACAGCCGTATGTTCGATCATCTCTGGCAAAACGACATAATCTACCTCGCCGCCGGTGGCGACGTGTGAACCGCTTTTGAGGCAATTGACGCGACGCATTTCCAAAGGCGTGAGGCCGACGGCTTCGGCAAGTTCTTCGATAAACTGCTCCTGCGCATAGATCAGTTCCGGACTGGAATAGCCGCGGAATGCACCGGAATGGATATTGTTGGTGAATACGCCAAAGGTTTCGGCTTCGACGTTTGGAATATCGTAAGCGCCCGCGCAGTGTGCCGTTGCGCGCCAGTTCATGAATTGCGTTTGATTGTTATATGCGCCGGAATTGTCGATTTGCGTAGCTTTCCATGCGACGATGCGCCCGTCCTTTTTCAGCCCGGCTTTGTACGTAAAGTAAAACGGATGCCGCTTACTGCTTTCAATCAACGACTCCTCCCGTGAAAAAACCATCTTGACCGGACGATGAATCAGACGGCAGAGAAATGCGCAGCGACCAGCCAGCAGGCCGACGCCTTCTTCCTTGCCACCGAATGTGCCGCCGAGCGTCTCCTGAATGAGCCGCACACGGTTTAGCGGAATTTGCAGCGCATCTGCAACATAGCGCCGTGTGAAGAATGGATTTTGTGCCGACGCATGCACCGTGATGTCTCCGTTGGACGGGTTTTCCACCGCGACGACCGCTTCCGGCTCGATGTATGCATGCTCAACGTACTGTGTTTCATATTTACGCTCAACAATGATATCTGCTTCGGCAAAACCCGCTTCAATATCACCTTTTTTCAGCGTATAGCGCGAGTCTGTAAAAATATTGTTCGGATAAGATTCATGCACAAGCGGCGCGCCGGGTTTCATTGCTTCAAACACGTCAAACACGGCGGGAAGCTCCTCATACTCGATATGAATGTGTTTCTTTGCCGCCTCGGCCTGCTCCTTTGTTTCCGCGGCGATCAACGCGACGACGTCGCCAACATAACGCACGCGGTCGGTGAGATAGCGATATGTCGCCCAACTGACAGGTTTTCCCATATCGGCTGCGGTGACAACGGCGAGTACACCAGGTTGTTGCTTCGCTTCCGATACGTCAATGCTTTTTATTTGTGAGCTGACGATGCCGTCCAGCCGAAGCATCGCACCATATGCCATGTTCGGGTATTTCACGTCCGCGGCGTAATTTGCGCGCCCCGTTACCTTGTCGAATCCATCGACACGCGGAGCGGAATGATTGATGATATGGAATCGTTTTTCTCCATACAACGGCATGCGAAAAAACCACCTTAAAAACTTCCAAAGTTATATGTGACAACTATAACTATATACAGATTATATGAAGTCGAAAAATTCAAAGCAACCGAAAAGCGCCCGAAACAGGCGGTTTTGGAACTATACGCACATATGTGCAAGTATCTTTTGCAATAATGTTCAAATGTGAAAAAATGACTATAATAAACTTATGGAAAATGCAAAAATGGAAAATTGTCCGGTTTTCATAAAGAATGCGAAGGCGGCAGTATGCGATCGAATGGATTCTTTTGATATTTTGATTGCAAACGGCAAAATAATAGGCATAGGGAAAATCGATCCACCGGAGGATGCGCAGATAATCGATGCGTGCGGGCTTGTTGCGCTGCCGGGAGCGGTGGATTCCCATGTGCATTTCTTTATGCCGACATCAAACGGCGGTCACAATGCAGACGACTTTTCTGCGGGTTCAAAATGCGCCGTTTGCGGTGGCACGACGAGCGTTGTTGACTTTGCAAGTCCAACCCGGAAGAAAAGCTGGACAGACGGCGTGAATGTCCGCCGTACGGAAGCAGACGGGCAAGTCTTTTGCGACTATGGGTTACATATGGAAGTCACAGGCGCGTTCAAACAGGATATTTCGCGGATTGGTGAACTCAAAGATGCGGGTGTTCGCGTGTTGAAAATCTATACTACCTATGGAACGGATCAATACCCGGCTGAAAAACTGCCCGTGCTCTTTGCAGAAGCAAAACGATTGAACATGCCGATCCTGGCGCACTGTGAAGACGACGCAATCATACAAAAAACGAAACAGCGTATGCTGAAGGAAGGCCGCGATTCGGCTCCGCTGCATGCCGTCAGTCGTACGGCAGAAGCCGAAGCTGCTGCGGTAAAGAAACTCATTACACTGTCGGAGCAGATCGGGACCGAGTTGATCATTGCGCATGTTTCATCCGGTGACGCAGGATTGTTGATTGCAAACGCGAGAAAGCGCGGCGTAAATGTCTGCGCCGAGACCTGCCCGCATTACCTCCTGCTGAACGACGAACTGTATGCCGGATTGGAGCCGCAGCGCTATATCATGACCCCGCCGCTAAGGACAAAACGGGACAACGAGATTCTATGGGAGTTGCTGCAAAGCGGTGATATCGGAATGGTCTCCACTGATCACTGTCCGTTTGGGTTGGAAGAGAAGCTGAAGGAACCAACCTGCTTTGGCGCGATCCCCGGAATCGGCGGATGTGAAAATATGGTTTCATTGCTGTTTTCGGAAGGGTACCAAAAAGGACGGCTGATGCTTAAGCAACTATATGAACGATTGTCTGGCGAAGCGGCGCGGAGATACGGATTGCAATCGCAAAAAGGCACGCTTTCCATCGGGGCGGATGCGGACATCGTTTTGATTGACTCAAATGCACCGCGTGTGCTGTCCGTAAAAAAAGAACACGGCAACGCGGGCTATTCCGTTTGGGAAGGATTTCAGGTCGGCTGTACGGTGCGATATGTCTTTTTACGCGGTGCACTCGTTTCAAAGGGTGGCGCACCCGTCGGCACGCCGCGCGGTCGATTCCTGCATGCACAATAAGAACTTATAAGTTGAAAAAATGCCCCGCTTGCGCGGGGCGATTTTTATACATCGAATCGCTCGGGCGTGTAGGCTTTCGCCTCGTCGGGAATCGAGCCCGATCTCCAGTATGCCGTAATCATCTCGCCAATGGTGGGGGAAAGCGCGATTGCACTGTGGAAAGAGTTTGCAACAAACAGATTTTTCGGGGAAGCATATGCGCCGAAGATCGGCTCTCTATCCGCCGCATATGAAACAAGTCCGGCCCACATGCGAATAATCTCCAAATCGGACAGCGAAGGGAAGAGCGAGAGCACCCGGCGCGCAACGGCGCGAGGACCTTCGAACGTATTGGTTTTATCGTAGTTGCCCGGCCGTGTCGTTGCCTGCGCCATGACGATATTACCGGAGGCCGCCTGCCCAAGGCACGCGCCGACGACCATTGGATGCTCGCTGGCGGGCTGGGTAAAGAGTGCGCCGTCGGTGATCATCCGGCGAATACGGGGAACCACCTGCATGCTGACCACCGCTTCGCCGCGTTCATAAAACACCGGTGTGTCGTGACCGGCCAAGCGAGATAAATCACGCGTCCATGCGCCGCCAGCGAGAATATACAAATCGGCTTTCACACTTCCGTTCGGCGTTTCCAGCGCAGTGACGAGATCGTTTGAAATTTGCATGCCGGTTACGGGATTATGCGGACGCAAGTCCGCGCCGAGCGACTTTGCGCGCGTGGCCATATTGAGATTGAGCTTAAACGGATTGACGCGCCCTTCACCAGGACACCAGCATGCGCCGACGAGTTTGCTTTCGTCCAGCGCGGGTTCAAGCGTTTTGGCTTCACTTGCCGTGATCAGACCGATATCATCGAGCCCGAGTTTCTTTGCATGGCGACAGAGCTTTTCCAGAGCGGCTTCCTGCTTTTTATCCGTAAGCGGAATCAGTCCGCCGGAATGAACATACTCCACGTCGCCGATCTCGGATTGCAGTTCGTCCCAACGACGTTGCTGCTCCAGCGCGAGAGACATGACCAGATGGTTTTCGCGATAGCTCAACACGCAAAAGCCGGGATTTGTGCACGACGCACCGGAACAAAGATCGTCCTTTTCAAGCAGCACGACGCGCGCACCCGCCGCCGAAAGTTTCCATGCAGCCGCCGCGCCGATTACGCCGCCGCCGACGATTGCAACGTCAAAATGTTGTTCTGTTTGCATGAAACCTCCCGTTACAGCGTGTTGGAAAAATAGCTTTTTAAAAGCATGTCAGCGTCAATTGCGCCTGCAGAAAACGTCCTGCCGCTTTTTAGATTCGTTATTTCGATGCGCGCGACCTTATGCACGTCCGTGTCCATCTTGAAAATATCCCGCTCCGCAGCGTCGTATAATTCGGCAAACGTTTTTTTGTTGTGCACCGTGCCTGAAAACGCCATATGCGGCAAGACTTGCTCGATCTCTGCGTCCTCGCTGTCCACAATATAACGCGCAACCGACCCGTAGAGCGTGGAAGAGTTAACGCGGTCCATGGCGATCAATTCGTCGTCGACGACCGGTGGTATCGCAGCGCTGCCGGAAAAAGATTTTACTTTTTTAAGCGGAAAGCCGAAATACCCGAGACCCCAGAGGGAAACCTCCGCCATGCGTGCGGCAATCTGCACGCAGCCGACAAGACTGCCTGTTTTCGCCGCAAGAAGATATACGTTTTCGGGAGACACACCGCATGCTTTTGAAACATCGTCCGCAATGGATTCGTCCGGCAGTTCGGCGGTTTGCAGCGCAAGCGCGGTTTTGGAGAAACTGTCGCGATACGGCCACATCTTTGCGATGCCGTCGTGATATGCAATCGCCCGCGCGGGGCCGGAGCCGAAGCCGGGCAAACGATACGTTCCGGACGGTTTGATTTTCCATGCGGAAAACTGTGATGACAATGCCGCTTCGTGCGGACGGTCGAGGCGGATTTCCACGCTCTCCAATTCGCGCTGACCAATGGTCATTTTGCCATATGAAACGTCGCCGATCGAACCGAGCGTGACCAATGTGAACAACCGGGCGGCTTCGTAACCGCCTGGAGCATGGATGCCCATATCGATTACGGTTGCGCCGTTTTCGAGCGTGTGACGCTCACAGCCTAGCGCCCAAAGGTGCGGCAAAATCTGCTCCTCAATGAGGCGACAGGTGTTTTTACTTAGACTGAGCATGGATTTCCTCCTGTAACCGGAATAAAATTTCGGAAAACTCCGAAAGCACGGCGGATTCGTTAAATCCCGTAACGGCGCCGTCTTTCAGCGCGGGCTTTCCGCCGACGTATACATCCTTTACATCGCCGCTCTGCGCGCACCAAACCAGCGTTGAGACAACGTCGCCAGTGCCGAAGCCGAGATGCGCTTTGTCCAATGGTACGATGGAAAAGTCCGCAAGACGACCTTCCTCAAGAGTGCCGCAATCGAGACCGAGCAGCTTTGCGCCGCCCGTTGTGGCCATGGCAAAAACATCCTTGGCGGTGACGACGGTCGGGCTTTGAAGTGACGCCTTTTGAAGCATTGCGCCTGCGCGCATCTCTTCAAACATGTCGAGCCGATCATTGGAAGCAGGCCCGTCGGTTGCGAGCGCGATATTAACGCCCGCCTCAATCAACGCAGGGACGGGGCAGACGCCACTGCCAAGCTTTGCGTTGCTCTTCGGGTTGTAAACGACCGAAGCACCGCACTTTGCGGCGCATGCGATTTCGCGTTGGGTCAGATGCACGCCGTGCACCGCGGAAAATCGCGGCGAAAGCAAACCGAGACGGTCGAGATAGAGCAGCTCCGGTTCACCTTTTTCTGCGACGCACTGCCGTGCTTCCGCGGCGGTTTCATCCACATGCGTCTGCACGCGGGCGTTGTATTTCTTTGCAAGATCGGCGATGGCTTGCATTGCTGTTTCGCTTGTAAGGTTTGGTTCCGACGGCGTGAGCACACAGCGCTCGGCATAGGTCAATAGCAACCGCTCAATTTCCGCAAGGTCGCGTCTGCGACCGGCTTCCGTGCTCATAAACAAGTCGGCCAGTTCAATGCCCATATATCCGCGGACGCCGGTTTGCTGCGCCGCGCAAAACATGCCGTCCTGCGCGAAGTTCATGTCCATATTTACAAATGCGGTTACGCCGCTTTTTAACAGTTCGCTGATACCGACGGCCGTCCAAAGATAGGAAAACCGTTCGCGCTCCTGTTTCGGAATTCGCTGAAACAGCGCCATTACGGTCGGGCCGAGAACGTCGTTGCACCAGCCGGAGAGCGGCAGATCATCCTGGCGACCGACAAGCAGCATTTGATACAGATGCGTATGCGCATCGACAAAACCCGGCAGAACCGCGCAGCTTGTGCAGTCGACGACCTCCGCGTCATCGGGAACAGGCAAATGTGTGCCGATGGCGGAAATACGTTCGCCGTCGATCAACATGTCCGTGCCGGGAAGCACGGTCTTTGCGTCGACGACCAAATTCGCAATATTCTTTAAAATCAACATGGTATCAAATCCTTTTGGTTTGGGTTATCAATTATTGTGTAGTTTGCACATGAAGAAGTATAACATGCGGCATAAAATCACTCGATCAGATCGGGCCGAAACGACCCGGAACGATATGCTTTTTCGCTATCGGAATCAACCACCTCGACTACGGCGAGCTTGTTGATGTGCAGGAGGTTTGGTATCTTGAAAAAATCGCCGCCTGCCTGTTGCAGCAAATCGGAAAATAGCGTGCCGAAGATATCCGTAGACACAAACGCGAGATCGTCCGCAAGTTTCTGCGGATTGACGGTCGCGTCTTTTGCCAGAACCAACCGCGAGAATGCGCCGTAATGCAGGAAATCGTCCGGCAGGAGCGTCGTTCCACTTTTTTGTCGCGCTTCCGGTGGACATACGGGGGAATATCCTTCGATGGAAGTAACGATATTCGAATCTAAACCCAGTGAGCGCTCCATTGTGAAAATCATGTTTTCGTTCATACGCCCCGCAATCTGCGTCGCACCGATCATGCTTTTTTCCGGTGCGACTAGCAAGGTGATTTGCTCGGGACGGCAGTGAGCCGCGTCGGCCAGCGAAACGATCCATGCATCACTTGGTATTGCGTCCGACTGCACGACGGCGGAATAGCTTCCGTTTGTCGGATCGGCGTCGTATTCAATTTCGCCCGATTGATCTAGGTGGAGCTTGATTGGACCGGACAGCATCACGCTTTGAAATGCGCATGCAGACTGCAGCGTGAGTGTCGCAAGACGCGGCAAATCTGTTTTTGAACGGATGAACGTCAGTGCTTGATTACCGAACGTATCTGCGTATGTGCTCACCGTTGCAAGCCCGCCCTGACAGAGAGACGCGGTGAGCGCGCCGGCATGCACCGACTCCGACGTGTCCGATTTGGCAAAAAGCACCCGCGCACCGCAGTCTGCTTGTGATACGCGCAAGCCAAATTGTGTGCTATTTTGCACAAGCGTATCGAGAAGCTTTGTGCAAGCGTTTCCAATTTGATTGAGAGAGAGTTTTATCTGCATGGAATGCGTTTTCCTTCCAATACAACTATAACGTTTTGACCACGGAATCGAAAGCGTTCATTTCGCTTTCGCGCTGCTTATCGTCGCCGGTTTGCGGCAGAATGTCTGCACGCAGCGCACCCGTCGGGCATACGTCCGCGCAAACGCCGCAATCGCGGCAAAGCGCAGGGTCAACGTGCATGTCCGGATAATCCAGCGTCCGAGCACCATAGCTGCAAACGGTGACGCAGCGGCGGCAGTTTGAACAGCCGCGCGAACCGGTGCGTTTATTTGCGTGTGGTTCGAATGTAAAGTGCAGTTTTGACACAATGTCCGTTTTCGGCAACTGCGGCAGAACCGCGCCGCGAACGGACGTAATATCCGCATAACCAAGTTGATCCAGAAGAACGGACAAATCACCGCACATACGTTCGACGACGTCGATTCCACGCAGGATGCCGGCGGAACAAACGCCAATACACGAACAACCCGCCATGAGAAACTCCACCGCGTTGCGTGCGTTCATGCAGCCACCGGAGCCGTAGAGGTTGTGAAAATCCGACCGGGCATTTGCAATCCCGGCGTTGACATGCAAACTCAACGGTCGCAGTGCTTCTCCGCTCATCCAGCCGCGCCCATCCGCGCCGGAGAGCACGGAACGCGCGTTTTCTATGTCAATCTTGAGCACCGGGCCGAGTGAATCCACCGCGCAGATACCGTCTGCACCGCGCGCGATGCATGCAAGTCCGGTATTCACCGCATCCGGCCAGTTTGCCGAGAGCTTGCATATGACGGGAATATCGACGAGATTTTTTGCTGTTTCCAGCATAGGCAACAGCGTATCTTCCGTATAGGAAACGAGCTCGATCATGTCCGCGCCAGCCCGTTCTGCGTCTTTTACCAGCAAGCGCGCTTCACCCGGCGTATGCCCGATGGATGCGATTACGACAGCACCGGCTTGCTTTGCCAGTGGGATTTCACGCGTAAACCATTGCTCCGGCTCCAAGTCCGACCATTTTTCACAATTGACGAGTGAGCCACCGCCGAACGCCGCGATATGCTGCACGGGGTTGATTGCACGTTTGCAGCGGATGGTCTTGGTTACGACCGCGCCGCAACCTGCTTGATGCGCACGGATTAAGCCCTCTGCGCCGTAGCCAAGCGGGCCGGAGCTGAGAATAAACGGAGAACGCAGCTTTATGCCGCAAAATTCGGTTGAAATATCCGCTCCAGTGAGCGTGTTTGGGTCAAACATATGGGGATTGCCTCCTATTTTCCAGCCCAGAAGCTTTTTGTGCGTTCACGCAGTTCCGCTTTTGCGGCGACGGCGTCCACGGTGAGCAGACGGTGATTTTGCTTTAGAAAACGGCCGTTTACCATAACGTCGCAAACGTTTTGCGGATTTCGAAACAGCACAAGCTGATCGTAAACGTTGTGTTTGTTAATCGGCGTTGGCGTATCGAGATCAATTGTGATCAAATCCGCTTTGCAGCCGGGTTCGATTCTACCGGTATCGGGTATGCCGATTGCCGCCGCACCGCGCGCGGTCGCCATGTCATACACATCCTTGGCCGGCATAATTGTCGTGCTTTGAAAATGTCCTTTCGGAATCAAAAATGCACCGCGCATGATTTCGAAAAAGTTATTGACATATCCGTCCGATCCGAGTCCGACAAGCATCCTGCGATGCAGCATGTCGCTTATCGGTGCGACACCGCCGCCGACTTCACAGTTGGACAGCGGCATATGCACGGCGCGTACGCCGCGTTTTGTGAGGATGTCAAGCTCGCGCGGTGTAACCTGCACGCACTGGGATGCGAGTACGTGCGCGTCTAAAAAGCTCAATTCATCATAGACTTCGACCGGCCGCCTGCCGTGATGCTCCACTGACCAGTTTGGTTCAAATACGCTTTCGGACAGATGCATGTGAATATCACAATTAAGTTCGTCTGCGAAGCGCTTAGCTTTTTTAACATAGTCCTTATCGCACGTAAAAAGTGTATGGATGCTCATCATGCCGCGAACAAGTTCATCCGGATGGTTGTGCGCGCGGACAAAATCAACGTTTTCCTGCAAACCCAGCGCGGCGTTTTCGGCACTCACGCGCTGACAGGCTTCAAATGTGAGGATAGCGCGCAGACCCGCTGATTGTGCAATTTCGCGTTCGATTTCAAGCGCGTCAGGAATAGCGTTTGGCGCTTCGAGTACGTCCACAAACGTGGTCACTCCGCTGTCGATGAGCTCAGCCATGCCATAGGCGCTTGTCGCGCGGACAAGGTTATGATCTATGCGGTTTTCCACATATGGCCACCAAAAATCCTCAAGAAAGCTTGAAAATTCGATCACCATCGTTTCCGCCGTGATGCCGTGGGACAGCATGCCGTAGAGGTGCGTGTGCCCGTTGACAAACCCCGGCGCAATCAGACGATCCGGCGCATCGATCACGTTGTCGTTGGACGAAAATTCGAGTTTGGTGTTTTTCGCGACCTGCTCGATCCGACCTTCGGATACGGCAACACCCGCGTCAAAGACGAGGCCGTCCGGGGTCAGTACGCCGCCGCCTTGGATGACTGTGCGGGACATGAGCCGCCACCTCCATTTCTGAATAAACAATTTTGCTTCTTTCTCTAAAAGAAGTCGTAAGTTCTTTTATCACACTTTTCTTTCAAGAAGAGCGTGGAGGGGCGTGGATCGCCTCGCCGGAAAAGCGCTGGACGCATTCCATAAACGCTTCCGAGAGCGTCGGGTGTGCGTGCATCGTGTGCGCGGTTTCCTCAACGGTCAGCATCGATTTCACAGCCATGGCGGCTTCGGCAAGCAGATCGCTTGCGTGCGGCCCGGCGATATGCACGCCAAGGATTTCACTTAAGTCGCTTTTTGCGAGTATCTTGATAAATCCGTCTTTCTCACCAAGCGAGAGCGCCTTGCCGTTGCCCGCGAAGTGGAAGCGCGAGACGGCGTAATCGATGTTTTCCGTCTTTAATTGTTCTTCGGTTTTCCCAATGGAGGCGATCTCCGGGAACGCAAACACACAACTTGGCACAAGCGCATAATCCACGCGTGTGCGCTTTCCGCACATCCGCTCCACACAAACGCGTCCTTCATCGGAGGCAACGTGCGCGAGCATGACCCGTCCGGTCACGTCACCGATAGCGTAAATGCTGTTTACGTTCGTTCGGTAATTTTCGTCTACTTTGATTCCTTTGCGGTCGAACACTACACCGGCCGATTCAAGGTTTAGACCGTCCGTGTTCGGCACGCGTCCTGCACAAGAGAGTACATGCGTGCATGACAATGTCTGTTCACCATTCGTAGTTTCGACGTGCACTGTAAAATTGCCGGTCAGGCCGGTGATCTTTGTCACCTTTGTGCCTGTGAGAATATTGACGCCTTGTGCACGCAGGCGTTTTGCGGCAAATTTTGCCAATTCACCGTCGAGCGTGGACAGAATGGACGGCAAAAACTCTACAATCGTGACCTCCGTGCCAAACGCACGGTAGATACCCGCGAGCTCCACGCCAATCACGCCGCCGCCGATGAGCACAAGACTTTTCGGGATTTCATTCAGTTGCAATGCAGATGTGCTGTCCAACACACCGTCAAGGTCGATACCTTCGACGGGCAGAACAGCGGTTTTGCTTCCGGTTGCGATAAGAAACGCATCCGCGGTATATGTCTCATCCCCGACGTGGATGGTGTTTGCATCGGCAAACGCTGCTTCGCCGGAAACGATGGTCACGCCGTTGGATTTGAGCAGTGACTGCACGCCGCCGACAAGCGTGTCGACCACTTTTTGCTTGCGTGTACGCGTTGCGACAAGGTCAAGCGAGACGTTGTCTGTATGCACGCCGTATCGGGATGCGTTTACCGCTTCCGTCAACACTTCGGCGGTGCGGTAGAGCGTTTTTGTCGGGATGCAGCCGTGATTGAGGCAGGTGCCGCCGACGCGCTCACGTTCGATCAAAGCAACCTGCTTGCCCAATTGTGCCGCGTGGATGGCAGCGACATAGCCGCCCGGGCCGCCGCCGATGACGATCAGTTCAAAATGCTGCACGACGCGTCACCTCCAGTCGGTTTCGTTGAGGATATCGACAACCGATTGCAGATAGCGGCAAGCAGGTGCGCCGTTGATCACGCGGTGGTCGTAGGTCAGGCAAAGATTCATAGCGGGCTCGATAAATACGCCACCATCTTTGGCAACGGGCATGTCCCTCAGCTTGCATACACCTAGGATCGTGCTCTCCGGCGGGTTTAATATCGGCGTAAACGACGTTGCGCCCGCCATGGCAAGGTTTGTCACTGTCGTTGCCGCTCCACCAAAGTCGCTCTCGGTCAGTCTGCCGCTTTTTGCGCGTCCGGCAAGATCGGAAATCTCTTTACAGAGTTCGCGAAGGGATTTTTGATCTGCGTCTCGGACGGCGGGTACGATCAGCCCTCGCTCGGTATCGATCGCAATGCCGATATGCACGCCCTCCGGCAGGATAAAGTTTTTTTCATCATAGTACTGCATGCGAATGTCTTCGCGCGTTGCAAGCGCGCGGGACACGGCGTAAACGATTATTGCGGTATAGGAAAGTTTTACGCCCTCTGCGGCATAGACCGGCTTGAGGCGCTTGTACGCAGAAACGAGCGGGGCAAAACTACTCTCGATACAGACGGTCGTCTGAGCGGTGTTGTCGAGACTCTTTTTCATCGCAACGGCGGTTGCGCGCTGCACACCGTTCATCGGGACGATTTTCGCCTGCGCGGCGGGCTTGCCGTGCGCTTTTACGTCCGCGACGGTGATCATGCCGAGCAGGCCTGTGCCGCGGATGTGCGCATAAGAAAGATGTAATTTTTCGGCGAGCATTCTTGCGCGCGGCGTGATGGAAACCGGTCCTTCAGATGCTTGCGATTCCGGCGCGTTTACTGCGGCACGCACGTCGTCTATTGTGATTTCACCGGATTGTCCGGTGCCGGTCACAGTGGATGAGTTGACACCCCGCTGCTGCATGACGATTTTTGCACGCGGAGTTGCGGAAGCGACGATTTCGACAGCCGGAGCGGCCGTCGCAGGTGGTTCCACGGGTTCGACCGTTGTTTTGTTCCCGGATGGCGCATCGTCGATTGCTTCGCCTGGTTCGCCGATTGCACAAATAGGATCGCCGCAAGGTGCGGAATCACCGGGTTCGAGATAGTATTTCAGCATGACGCCGTCAACCGAAGCGACCGCGTCGTTGGTAAGCTTCTCGGCCTCGATGACGGCAATCGGGTCGCCGCGTTTGATTGCGCCGCCGATTGGCACGAGCCATTCGGAGACAACGCCTTCTTCCATAGATAAGCCAAATTTCGGCATAATTTCATTTGTAGCCATGAATCGCCCTCCTTAGAGCGTGAAAGTTTGCAAGATCAATAGACCGGGTTTCGGTATAATGTTGCATATTGCGGTACTTGCAAGATCAGAATGTGACCGCCGCTTTTACGGCGCGCACGATGTCCGCCGGGCTGAGCATATAGTAATCCTCCAGCACAGGCGCAAACGACACCGGAATATCGAGACACGTAACGCGGCCAATGGGTGCGGACAGGTATTCGAAATATGCTTCGTTGACCATTGCGGAAATCTCCGCCGCCCAGCCGCCAACTTTCGGGCCTTCCTGCGCAATGACAAGGCGGCTCGTCTTTGCGACGGATTCCGCGATCAATTGCTCGTCATACGGTTTGATGGTGCGCAGGTTGATCACCTCCGCCGAAATGCCGTCCTTTTCCAATTCGGCGGCGGCTTTCAGCGCCATGCTGACCGTGATCTGGAGAGCGACGATGGTGACGTCCGTCCCCTCGCGTTCGATCACGCCCTTGCCGAGTGGCAGCGTGTACGGTTCTTCCGGCACGTCGCCTTTAGCATTCAGCAACATCTTGTGCTCTAAAAAGAGCACCGGATCGTCGCTACGGATTGCCGAAATCAGTAAGCCTTTGGCCTCATATGGAGTAGCAGGGGATACAATAATCAGGCCGGGCGTGTTTAAAAACCAGCTTTCGACTGCCGCAGAGTGATGGTATGCACAGCGGATGCCCGCGCCCTGCGGTGCACGGATCACCACGGGGCAGTTCGCCTCGTCCTGAAACATGAAGTTGAGCTTTGCCGTGCTGTTGACAATCTGATCGAAGGCAACACCTGCAAAATCCGCGAACATAATTTCTGCAATGGGCCGCAATCCGGCGATTGCCGCGCCGTTTGCAAGGCCGACAATTGCCGCCTCGGACAGCGCGGTATCAAAAATGCGCTCCGGCCAGCGATGATAGATGTTCTGTGTCAGACCGAAGTCTCCGCCCATTCTCGCAACATCCTCGCCGAGAACAAAGACGGAATCGTCCCGCTCCATTTCCTGTATCATGGCTTCGTTGATTGCCTTTGTATAAGTAAGCTTGCGGTTCATCGTTCTACCTCCACGGGAAATCCCTCATACACATGCGTGGTCGCCTCGGAAACATTCGGCACAGGGCTTTCAAGCGAGAAGCGCAGCATATCCTGAATCTGCGCGTCTACATCCGCTTCAATCGACTTGAGCTCCTCTTCGGAAACGCTTTCGCGTTCTTTTAGCACGTTTCGCGTGAGCAGAACCGGATCGCGTTTTTTCCAGTATTCAAGCTCCTCTTCCGGGCGGTAGGACGCAGGGTCGCCCGCAAAATGCCCCTGCCAGCGGTAGGTAACGAATTCGATCAGTGACGGACCGCCGCCGGACCTTGCGATATCGACCGCCTGCTCCATGGTTTCGACTACGGCTTCAATGTCGTTGCCGTCCACTCGCCAGGACGGCACGCCATATCCGTCCGCCCATTGGCGCAGTTCTTCCTGCGGGTGTGCGATGCTGCACGGCGTGGAGATGGCGTAACCATTGTTGATGAGGCAGTAGATCACCGGCAGTTTCCATGTTGCGGCAAGATTCATGCTCTCGTGACAGGTGCCTTCGCCGAGTGTGCCGTCGCCCATGAACACGGCGGAAACTTCATCACTGTGGCGGTATTTTGCCGCAAATGCCGTGCCGAGTGCGGTGACGACCGTTGAACCCTGAATGCCGTTGAAACCGTGGTTGTGGCAACTCCAATCGTGTACGTGCATGGAGCCGCCGCGCCCGCCATTGACCCCTGTCGCTTTGCCGAAAATTTCGGCCATAACATATTTCGGGTCTGTTCCGCAGAGCAAAATTGCCCCGTGGCCGCGGTGGTCGGGATATTTATAGTCCGTTGTTTTCAGCGCGCGCACAACACCCGCCTGGCAGGCTTCCTGTCCGGTGGAGAGGTGCACAAAACCGGGAATTGTCCCGTTCGCCGCGTATTCTTTGATGACGTCCTCAAAGTTGCGGATCAGGTACATATCGCGGTAAAGTCCTTTGAGCCGCTCTTTTTCCAGTGCCATAATAATTCCTCCAATTCCAAATATGAAATTCGATTGCCGTTGATGCGTATGAAAACTCCGTTGCCGCGTATGCGGGCGGATGGTTATATGCAAAGCAGTTATTTTATAAAAAAGCGCACGTTCGTGCAAATGCGTTGTTAATAGCGGCGCGGGTGGCCGCAAAGCGAAAAAACAAGAATTTAGGCGTATAATTTTGAATGGCTGGCGCGATGCAATCGCGCCAGCCTTCAGATTCAAGCGAATCAATGAAATGGATTATGCACCGGGCTGGATGTAAAGGATGCTGTAAAGCGTGTAATCGCCAATGCCCGGGACTTCCGCATCTACGCGGTCTTCGATCCAGGAGACGTAGCAATCGCCAATGTCTTCCGCGGCTACGTTGAAGGTGTACTCGTCAGTGCAGATAAAGTCATAGCTGTCCGCCTCGACCATGCCGAGTGCTGCAAACATGTCAGCCACGCTGATTTTTTCCACATAGGAGGTCATGATCGCGTCCGTACCGAAGTTGAGGTATGCAACTTCCCAAACCGCCCAGTCGGGGTCCTGCGCTTCGCCGACGACGACCGGCGCATTATCGCCTTCCAGCGTCAGGTACTTCTGGAGGATGTCGCTCAGGGGTTCTTCGCCAACGTAACCGTCAGAGCCGATTACCTGCACGTCGACGTCGTCACTGCCTTGAATTCCGCACTTATCGTAGACTTCCTGAATGGAATAGGCCGAACGCATGTCGTCGGTTCCGCGCGGCTGTTCGCTGGCGGTCAGGCCTTCAACGGCGTTGTTCCAGACGATGATGCGCTGCACGCCTGCGGTTGCGGCGGGCTCCTCGACGGTGGCTTCTTCCGCGGGCTCCTCGGTTGCGGCGGGCTCTTCAACGGGTTCTTCTGTGGCTTCCACGACTTCTTCGGTTGCTTCTTCAGCGGCTTCGGTGGCTTCGGTCGCTTCCTGCGCGGTGCAGGCAAACAGCGTAAGCACCATGACTAAGGCAAACAGCAAAGCAAGTGTTCTTTTCACGATGGGTCCCTCCTTAAAAAAGTTGTTTGAGACGTTTTCGTCTTCCAAATATATTCTAAACTACCCAAAGAACAAAAGTATATAATAATTGCTGCACATATGTGCATGTTTGCTTCGAATTGGCTCGAAAGGGCTGTTTTGCGCGTAAAATTACGGTAAAATCATGTATACTCAGTTCTCGAAAAGGCGGTGGTCTAGCGGTGCGAAGGGTGACGAATCATCCGATTTTGAAAATAGAAGACAGAACGGAAATCCCGATCCTTGTGGATGGAAAAACGCTGTATGCGCGCGAAGGCGAAACGGTCGCCGCGGCGCTGACGGCAAATGGAATCCGCGTTTTTCGGCACACGGCAAAGCGCCACGAACCGCGGGGACTGTTTTGCGGAATCGGTCAGTGTACGGACTGCATCATGGAGATCGACGGCGTGCCGAACCAGCGTACCTGCATGACGATTGTGCGCGAAGGCATGGTGGTCAACACACAGAATGGACACGGAAACAGCGGGGGAAAAGACGATGAAAGGATATGATGTCATCGTCGTCGGCGCAGGCCCGGCAGGTCTCGGCGCGGCAATTGAGGCAAAAAAACACGGCGCAAGCGTGCTGCTTCTGGACGAAAACAACCGTCCCGGTGGACAACTTTTCAAGCAGATACACAAATTTTTCGGCTCAAAAGATCATTACGCGGGTACACGTGGTTACATCATTGGAGAAAATCTTTTAAAGGAAGCGGACGAGTTAGGCGTGGAGTTCCGGCTTGGCGTGCGTGTTTGGGGCGTATATAGCGACGGCGGCGTGACCGCAACGGATGGTGAAACGAGCGTTCGCTATGTTGGTAAAAAAATCATCCTTGCAACCGGTGCGACGGAAAACGCGTTGAGTTTTCCGGGCTGCACGCTGCCGGGCGTTATGACGGCGGGCGCGGCGCAGACCATGGTGAACGTGCAGCATGTTTTGCCCGGTGAGCGTTTTGTTATGATCGGTTCCGGCAACGTCGGGCTGATTGTGACCTATCAACTTTTACAAGCGGGCGCGGAGGTTTGCTGTATACTGGAAGCGGCGCAAAAAGTAAGCGGATATGGTGTTCACGCGGCAAAGGTGCGGCGTGCGGGCGTACCCATTCGGACGGGGCATACGATTCTGCGTGCGAACGGCACAAACGGCGTTGAAAACATTGTAATTACACAGGTGGACGAATACTTTTGTCCGGTTGCCGGCACGGAGGAAACGATTGAGTGCGACACTGTGACGCTGGCGGTCGGACTTTCGCCGCGAATTGAGCTTGCGGGCGTAAACGGATGCGAAATGGCATATTCTCCTGCACTCGGCGGCATGCTTCCATTGCACAATACCGACATGGAAACGACCTGCGACAACATTCTGATTGCGGGCGATCTTTCCGGCATTGAGGAGGCAAGCACAGCGCTGGACGAAGGGCGCATGGCAGGCTGCCGCGCAGCATATGCACTCGATTGTATGACAAAAGACGAATATGAAGAGACGAGGCGCGCGCTGCTAAACCGGCTGAACGCGCTTAGAGCGGGGCCGTTTGGAGAAAAGCGACGCACCGCCAAGGAGGCACTATGGAACACGATGCGGTAAACGCGGAGATCGTCTGCCGTTGTGAAGAAGTTACGGCGGAAGAGATTATGGAAGCGATTCGAAACGGCGCGGACTCTCTGGACGCGGTGAAGAAAGCCACCCGTGCGGGCATGGGCTTCTGCCAGGGGCGTACCTGTAAGCGGCTGATTGCGCGCATGCTTTCATGCTACTACGAAATGCCGGTCGATCGGTTTTTACCGGGCAGTTTGCGCCTGCCGGTTACGCCGGTGAAACTTTCACTGCTGGCCGAAACCGAGGATGCGACGGATGAAAAGCGGGAGGAATCGGCATGCGAAAAGTGATGATCGACTGCAAAGAGCGCATTCCGTGTGATCCCTGCCGCCATGCGTGCCCGGCGCACGCAATCGTGATTGAAGGCGATATCACAAATCTGCCGCAGACGTTTCCGG
This sequence comes from Christensenellaceae bacterium, assembly GCA_963665515.1. Lineage (GTDB taxonomy): Bacteria > Bacillota > Clostridia > Christensenellales > CAG-138 > UBA7703. The sequence goes on along the minus strand of OY762278.1, from coordinate 3,657,371 downwards.
AAAAGTGCACGGGCTGCGGACTGTGCGTTGCGGCGTGTCCCGGCCAGGCATGCTTTCTTGTGGATGAAGACTTCGCCGATGATCGCGCCAGCGTGGATTTTCCATATGAATATCGTCCGCTGCCGGAAGAGGGCATGGTGATTGAGGCGCGCGACAATGAAGGAAACAAAGTCTGCGACGCTATTGTCGAGACGGTGATTCTGCGGAAAAGTGCGCAAAATACGGCCGTTGTACGCGTCAGCGTGCCAAAGGAGTTTGCCTTTCGTGTGCGCGGCATGAAGCCTTTGCGCTTTTCATAAGAATGTAGAACAAAGAAAAAGCGCTTTTTGTGGCGAAAGAATCGACTCGAAAAACACAGATATTTCATTCTTATAAATAAATTCATGGTCTTTTTAAGGAGCGGACGCAAAGCCCGCTCTTTTTTGCATGTATCATTTTATTCAAATATTAAGGACAGATCTTGACGATTGATCATATATAATTTTAAGTGAATTCTCTGTTTATACTCGACATGCGGGACAATCCTTATTAAAATAGATAAAGAAACACATTGAACACGAATAAACGACCTTGCAAATCATTATCACCGGCGCAAACGCCGCGTTTTCCGGCAGGCGCACGGGACGGAGGAAATCTTTTATGGATGAGCGCAAAAAGAATATTGGCACGGCAGACGCCTATTATACGGAGTTTGCAAAGAGCGCGGGCGTTACGCTCCGGCAGTTTCGCGCATGGACGGCAAAGACAAGCTTTGCCAAAGTGTTCACGCGTATCTGTGGAGGCCGCGTTTCTTGCGCGGAGGTAGCGACCCTTTGCGAACCGGTTTTAATGAAGATGGAAGCACTTCCGGAAGAAGGGATGCTGAAGTTTGCATACGAGTCCATCTCTGTCGGACTGTATCCGTACTCCGGCGCACCGAGCACCAGCAAAGCGCTCAAAAGCGGACTGCGTTTTTATTTGAGTGTGCTTTCGCGGCTGCTTGATCTTGAACGCGAAAGCGCGTTTGACCCGCTGCTGGATTATTTGCCCGTTACAAAAGAGGAAATGGAAACAAGCCCGGTCGCCGAACAGTGTGAGCGGTTTTTGCAGGTGGTTCGAAAGAGCGGTTACCGTGAGCTGCTGCGCATTGGCAAAGAGATCATGCCGTTCGACCCGGCGGGACATACGTTCGGCGTGCGCCACATTGCCGTACATATTGCGCGACAGGCAGCACGCGCGGGATTGCCCGTGGACGTGGCGATGGTCGGCGCGGCTTCGCTTGCGCACGACATCGGCAAATTCGGTTGCCGCGGTGAAGACACGCAAAGGATTCCATATCTGCATTATTATTACACTTGGAAATGGCTGGAAGACAACGGCATGCCGGATATTGCGCATGTTGCGGCGAATCACTCCACCTGGGACCTCGAATTTGAAAACCTGCCGATAGAATCGCTGATTCTCATCTATGCCGACTTCCGTGTACGCGCGGACAAAAAGAAAGAAGGCGGAGAGACGACCGTCGTGTGTTCGTTGAAACAGGCACGCGACCGCATCTTTAACAAGCTTGCGGATATGGACGACGAAAAACGGCGGCGGTATGAAACGGTTTACAAAAAGCTGGACGATTTCGAGCGGTTTTTAGAGTCCAACGGCGTCAATACCGACCCGAACAACGATGAACCGATTCCGTTTAGCAAGACGGACGCGGCGTTACTGACACAGGACGAAGTCATCCGCGCTCTGTGCAACCATGCGTTTGACAACAACGTAAACCTCATGCGCATGATTACGGTGAGCGATTCGTTCGAGGCGCTGCTGGAGCAGGCGCGCGATGAAAAGAAACTCAGCCGCATTCGCACCTACCTGCTGCTGTTTGAAGAATACAGCGCCTATATGACGCGCACACATAAACTGCTTACGCTGCGATTCCTGTATGAACTATTGATGCATCACGACGGCGATGTGCGACGGCACGCGGGGCGCATTATGGGTTACATCCTTGCCAATTCCGGCCCGCGATACCGCAAGGAACTCCCGCGCGGCGCAGGCGCGCTCGCTATCGCACCGGCGCTGCACGCGGTGTTGAGCGAGTCGATCACACTCTGGGAAGAGTATATCGAGCTCTGTTTACATCCCGATTATAAGATATCGGCCAAGCACTCTGCGCGCATCTCGAATTCACTTAAAACGATTGCAGGGAGTCTCTTTGCCAATTGTTCTACGCAGGAGAAGCGCAGCTACTGGCAAAAGCTTTACCATCGAATCCTGTCCAGCGGTAGTGACGATCTGTTTGTTTTGATGGATACCCTTCCGCGCGTACCGGTCAGCGTGATCCTGCCCGCAGAAGCGCGGCGAATGATGCCAATTCTTGCAGTTGCGGCCGGCTCCAAGGAAGCGCGCGTGCGCCTCTGTGCACTGCGCAGTATGGAAGCCGTTGCGGACGGCGACAAGGAACTCATCACACTTGCCGTCGAAAGCGTGAAACTGGATCAAGACGCAGAGTTTGCAAGCGTTTGGGTGCTCAACCGCATGCGCAAAAAGGTCGGCTTCAACCTGCTGCCAGTTCCGCGGTTCCCGATTGCGGAAATCTATCTTTCAAACCTCAAGAGCAGCGTTACCTGGACAATGAAACTTGCACAGATCGAACGTCTGACCGAATATGTGCGCGAGCATCCGTTCGAGGCGTTCCACGTTGCTATGCATTTGAGCAACCTGCTGTCCGTCAGCGAACATTTACCCGTGCGTGAACGCGCGGGAGAAGCGCTTGTTGAAATTTCGGAGAGCCTGTCAATAGATCAGCGCAACGAGATCATGATCGACCTGCTGCGCGAACTGGAAACCGGACAAAACGAGATTTCCGGTTATATCCCGCCGTATCTCGGTAAATTGATTTGCAGCGTACCGGAGAAAGAAATGGACGAAGGCATCGTCTATCTCGAAGGCCTGCTCCGCGCGTCCAATGCGCGCGCAGCGCGTGCCGCGCTGTCCACGCTCTGCACTGTGCTTTCGGATTATGAAAGTGAAAGTTATACGCGCCGCAATGCGGTGATGGAGCGTGTGTTCGGGCTGTTGCTGACCGGGGTTGCACATTTTGACGACGGCATCCGGATGACCGCCTTGGAAGTCATCTGCCGGAATTACTTTGGCAACGAAGATTGCCCGCTGGAGGCACGGCGCGCATGCCTTGTGCGCTTTGGCAAAAAGCTGCTGACGCTGCTCGGCGAGCGTCGCGACGGCATGCTTGCGTTCTTCAACGAAGCGGCTATGCTTAATCACCTATACCGCTTTCTGACGCAGTGCGAAATCGAGGGTGGCTTTACATTCCCACAGCTCATGCCGGTCGCGTTTTTCCCGGGAACGTTCGATCCATTTTCCGCGGGACACAAGCGCATTGTTGAGGAGATCCGCCGCAACGGCTTTGAAGTTTATCTCGCCGTGGACGAATTTTCCTGGAGCAAGCGAACGCTGGCAAAACTGCTGCGTCGCCAGATTGTGAGTATGTCGGCTTCGTCACTTCCGGACGTATATCTCTTCCCGGATGACATTCCGGTCAATCTTGCCGTGCCGGACGATTTAAAGACCCTCAGCGAAAATTTCCCGGGACGCGATCTCTATATCGTTGCGGGAAGCGACGTGATTCTAAATGCGTCCGCCTACCGGCAAACCGGGGAAGGCACGGCGGCAACATACAACCACATTCTGTTCAGCCGCGTGGACGCAAGCAGCACAGACGATCCGCGCAGAGCGGAAGACGTCCTGAAGGGACGGATTGTCCTGCTTTCGCTTCCGGCCTATTACGAGTCCGCAAGTTCGACTCAGATCCGCGATTATATCGACAAAGATATGGATATCGGTATGCTGGTCGATCCCGTCGTGCAGGATTTCATTTATTCGCGTGGATTGTACCTGCGATTGCCGCAATACAAGCGCAAGGTCAGCGAGATCAAAAACGGCGCCCGTACCGTGAAGGAGAATAAAGGCGTATACGATGCAATCAGCCGCAACGCGGACGGAGAAATTACGGCGCGTATCCATTGCCGTAGTGTCGGCGTAACCGATCTTTACGATGCGCTCGGCGAAACGCGCGGCGCGGCGGAGATTGTGCGACGGCTCGCGTCCGGCCGCATCCTGCTGATTGAATCGACCAAGGGTGAAGGCGAAACCCTGCGTGCACTGCTGTGCGATTTGCTTGCGCGATCGCTGACGCATGAACATACCTATACGCTGTACCGTTGCGAAGACGAAGCGGTCCGCTCAGTTGCCGGACAGGTTGGATTTTTACCGGTTCCGGGTGAAAACGAACTGCTGTATGCGGACATGCGCTCGCCGCTCGTATTGATCGAGGACGTTTTGCAGCGGATTAAGGAACCGTTTGCCAGTGACGAGGCGGTTCGCGACGCGGTTATGGAAACACGACCGGCACTACGCCGCGCAATCACCGGCATGTTCCCCGGAAAGCTGCTGCTGTGCTTCGATATGGAAGCAATCAACGCCGGGTTGATTGAAAAAGTACGCGCCAGAAATGGTGTGTCCCATCTGTCGCCGGAAGACAAACAGCGCGGTGAATACATGTGCGTACCGTATGGAAAGATTCTTTCCGACACCATCGTGCCGAATACGGTGACAAAAACGTTGCACGTCGATAAGGTATTCCACGCCGACGAGAGTGGATTTGACATAACGGAATCTCCTGGCTATTCGCCGCTGAACAACCAGATCAAAATGCTCAAGTCGTTCCGGCGTCCGGTATTGTTGATCGACGATTTGCTGCACAACGGCTACCGCCTTGAAAAGCTCGATCCGCTGTTCCGCGAACAGGGCGTGGAGATTGAACGAATCATTGTCGGCGTTCTCTCTGGCAAGGGGATGGATCTTATGCGCGAACAGCAGCGCGAGGTCGACTGCGAATACTTTATACCGAACATGCTGTATTGGTTTACGGAGAGTTTGCTTTATCCGTTCCTCGGCGGGGACAGCGTTTCCGGCGAGATGGGGGTGCGGGATTTTCCGCCGAGTATCAACCTCATTTTGCCGTACCAGTATCCGAAGTATCTGCACGGTGCGCCGGCGCCTGCCGTCCGGCAGTTTTCACGCGTTGCACTCAACAGCGCGCTGACGATATTGACTGTCCTGGAAGATCGTTACCTGAAACTGCAGGGCACTGGTCTTACGCTCCGGCGGCTGAGCGAGGCGCTCATGCGTCCGCGCCTGCCGGACAAAGGCGCGCATATGCAGTATGACCTGAACGCGGTTGCGTCCGCGTTTATCCGGGACGATATACGGCAGATGCGGCGCATATCCAGCGCAGAGGATGTGTAGAACTATGGCATTTTACCGGTATGACGGGTTTTGTTTCGTTCCGGCGGGAGGACAGCTCCCGCACGGGGCGATTGCGGTGAAGGAACCGTTTTCACCGCTGGTTTTTCTTGTCGAACGCGACCCGAAAAACAACCGGGGATTTTTTGCAATCTATGATATTGCCGAACTCAACGAGCCGGAGGGCGTGAATCTCCTGCGACCCGCAGAACCGGCGGAGGAACGGGACACTCTGGCGCGGTTTGTCAGGCGGCGTGGCGCAATTGTGCTCAACACGGCGTTTGCGCGCAGCTTTGCCGTGCTAAAAGACCTTAACACGCGCGAACACCGACCGATCCGCCTGAACCTTGTTGGCCTTGGCGATGTTGGCGGCACGGTGCTGACCGGATTAAAATTGCTCGGCGCCGAGATTGCAAGCGTTGGCGTTTTTGATCCGGATGAGGAGAAGTGCGCCCGATACGAAGCAGAACTGAACCAAATTTTACCATTGAACGACACTGACATTCCGCCGAAAGTGCAAATCGTTTCGCAGTCGAACTTGTTTGACTGCGACGCGCTGCTGTTCACGGCGTCGAAAGGTGTGCCGCCGGTCGGCGACGAACAAACCGATGTCCGGATGGTGCAGTATCGCGCCAATCGGGACATGCTCCGCTCCTATGCAAAACAGGCACGGGACACCGGGTTTTGCGGAATTTTTTTACAGATTTCCGATCCGGTCGATCAGCTCTGCCGGGCGGTGTTTCTCATGAGCAATCAAAACGAATCCGGCGAATTCGACTGGAAAGGTCTTTTGCCGGAGCAGGTGCGTGGATTCGGCCTTGGGGTCATGCGCGCACGGGCAAACTACTGTGCGGAGCGCGACGAAACCGGCGCACGGGACGTTTGTGCGTTTGGCCCGCATGGAAGCGGGCTTGTCATCGCCAATGCGCCGAACGAAGGATATGACGACGTCTTTTCAAAACGACTGACCGAACAAACGGAAACGGCAAATCTTGCGATCCGTAAACTCGGATACAAGCCGTACATCGCACCGGGGTTGTCTTCGGCGGCGATATCGATATTACGCATGCTGCGCGGACAACTGCATGACGCGGCGGTTCCGATGGGTGGCGTATATTTCGGCTGCAAAACGCGACTGACGAAAAACGGGTCGGAAATTTATCGGCAACCGCTGAACGAGCAACTCTACCAACGCATACAGAACAGCTATAACAAACTAAAGGAGTTTGACGCGACATGGATGGATTGATCGTCGTCAAAGCAGGCGAGCGCGCGCGATTGAACGCGGCGCTTTCGTTTGCCCTGAACGGCGTGTCACACGAGACCGTCTGTGTAAAGGACGCGCTGTCCAATTTGCGGAATCGGCGTGTGCTGTTTGTAATCGGCGTTGACGAAAGCGGGCTGAATGACGAACTCTGCGCACTGATTGCCACGCTTCGAACGCATGCGGACATGCTTGACGGCGCAACCTGCGCTATGCTTGTCGACGGCGCGAGTGAACTCTATACCAAGCAAATTGCAGACACGCTTGCACTGGCGGCGAATATGGCGGGCGGCTTTTTCCCGGGCAGGCCGCTGGTTGAAGCGACCGGGTCTCTCGATAACTGGCGGGTTCAGGCAAAGCGGCGCGGTGTTGAGCCAATGGGCGCCTACCGCATGACGGCGCGGGAGCTTGTTTTGCGACTTATAGAATTCACACCGCAGAAGAAGAAGCGGCCAAAGATATTGATGCTGCATGCGTCTGACAAGGCGACGTCCAACACGCTGCAAATTGGCACAAACATCTGCAAGCATTTGCTGCCGCATTGCGACATTCAGGAACTTTCGCTTCAAAACGGCGCAATTTACGACTGCCGGGGGTGTTCTTACACGACCTGCGCGCATTACGCCGCGCAAAATTCCTGTTTTTACGGCGGAAGCATTGTCAACGATGTGTATCCCGCCGTGACCGACTGTGACGCGCTGCTGTTGCTCTGCCCGAACTACAACGATTCCGTCAGTGCAAACATTATGGCGTTTATCAATCGGCTGACGGCTCTTTTGGTACATACTTCGTTTTACGATAAATATCTTTATGCCGTCGTGGTGTCCGGATACAGTGGTAGCGACCTTGTTGCCCAGCAAGTGCTCGGTGCGCTTTGTCTGAACAAAACATTCATGCTGCCGCCGCGCTTCTGCCTGATCCAAACAGCGAACAATCCCGGTGAAGCGATGCAAACAGACGGCATGGCGGAAAAAATCGAAACATTTGCAAGCGGGATGTTGAAAACAATTCTGGCAACGCAATAAAACGTATGATAGAATGTTCTTGTTCGCAAACATATTTGTGAAAATTTGTCAGTAAAGGAAGTGTCTTTTTGGCCGTTGTTCTGTAAGGAACACGAAAAAAACCGTATAACATCGATGGACAGCATTTGGTTGTTCTGTGGTTTGTGTACGGTGTGTTTCATACGGAAGATTGCCAAACTGCGCACATAATCCATTCAATCGGCATTGCAGCAGTGGCAGGATACCGCCATGCTGTTTTTTTGTTTTTCCGCATGGGACCGTGTTCGTATTTTTTGGAAGGAATATAACTACAAACGATTGATTACGGAAAGGAAACCGACATGAAGTACAAAAATACTGCGATCTTTACCGACGCATTCATCAAAGAAAACATTATGGGGCCAAACCCCGCCAAACTACTGGAACAGATGATCACGCGCTATCCGCTTGAGGCGGGATCGACCGTGCTCGACCTTGGCTGCGGCAGGGGTGTGACGTCGATTATGCTTGCAAAAGCATATGGTCTAAAGGTGTTTGCCACGGACTTGTGGATCACACCCACGGAAAACAAGCAACGTTTTGACGAAGCTGGATTAACGCGCGAACAGATCGTTCCAATCGGCGCGGAAGCACACGCGTTGCCGTATGCGGAAGAATTTTTTGATGCGGCGGTGTGCATCGATTCCTATCAGTATTTTGGCTGCGATCCGGATTATCTGGGTACACATCTACTGCCGCTCGTTAAGCGCGGCGGGCTTTTATTACTTGTGGTTCCGGGCATGAAAAAGGATATTACTGGTGAACTGCCGCCGGAGATGGCTCTTTCATGGACCAAGGAACAGGTCGCGACCTTGCGGGACATGGTCTTTTGGCGAAAGACGATCGGCGCGGCAAACGGCGCGGAACTGCTCGGCATCTACGAGCTGGAGGACTTTGACGAGTGCTGGAACGAGTGGCTCGCCTGCGACAACGATTATGCCATTGGCGACCGCAAAGCGATGAACGCCGGAGCGGGTAAGTATATGAACCTTATTGCGATGGCGGTAAGACGAAAATAAGTAACGGGACACATGAAAACTGGAGCGCAATGCAATTGTGCTCCAGTTTTATTTCGCGCTTGACGTAAAAAATAATGTTACGTTATATTATGTGTAACGAAAGGAGCGCTATCCATGGAACAGACGGTTATTCAACTGAAAACGGAAAAAGAGCTGAAGATATTTATGGACCCGCTGCGCCAGCGGCTGCTGCGCACAATGGAAATTGCGGGAAAACCGCTGACGGCGAAGAAGTTGGCGGACAAAATGGAAATCACGCCGTCTGCTGCGAAGCACCACCTCACAAAGCTTGAAAGCATCGGTGTTGTGGAAAAGGATCATACGGAACAAATACACGGTATTACGGCGCAGTTTTATCGCGCGACCGATGTTGAGGTGCGCATTGGCATGGAGACCCCGGTGCACCGCCGTGAAAAAGTGCTGCTTGCGGAAAACCTCGTTATGAATGTGTTTTCCGGATTCGTAAAGCGCGTGATGGAACAGGACGTGCCGGTCGAGCAGTCGCCGTTTCTTGGTGATTTGACAACGGGCGTACTGCACCTGACGCAAGCGCAGGCGGATGAGCTCTATGAAACGATCAAACGCTTTACAACAGAAAATGCACGACCGGGTAACGATACACTGCCGATTGAATATGCATTGGTCGCCTATCGGGCGGAGGGCGATTCTTGAGAACACGCTATCGGTTGTTGGTTTTTCTAACGAATTTCGGCTTTGGCGTCGTCGCACCCGTACTCAGCCTGCTGCTGATCGCGCACGGTTGCCCGCTCGGCATGATCGGGCTCGCATTCGGGGCGTTTGCTGTTGTGGTCATTGCGGCGGAGATTCCGTCCGGTGTGTTTGCCGATATGTACGGACGGAAATTGTCGTTTTTGATTGCATGTGCGCTTTCAGCGCTGTCCTGCATCGTTCTATTGGTTTCAAGCGCGTTTTTATCCGCAATGGCGGGTCTCATGCTATTTGGGCTGTCGGCGGCGTTTTCGTCCGGCAGCATGGATGCACTGATAGTAGATGAAACGCTTGCCCAACACGGACAGGACGCGCTTGGCAAAATAGTTGGGGAAATTGTTGCGTTCCAATGCGCGGGCATTGCGGCGGGCGCATTACTTGGCGGTTGGCTGCCGGAGAACGGCGGCTATGCGACGCATCTTTACGTAAGGTTGTTTGTGGCCGTGGGAACCGGCCTGCTTGCGGTGTTTTTGCTGAAAGAACAGCACAAACCAATTGAGCACGCTTCAAACCGGCTGAAACTGCACGTTAGGCAAATGGTCGGGGGGGTTCGATCCAGCCGTATGCTGACGGCAATGCTCGTCTGCGCGCTCGTAATTGCGGCGACGCAGAGCATGGTTGAGATCTATTGGCAACCGCGCCTGGTATCGCTGGATAACGGCGTTCAACAGACGTATCTTGGGCTGATCTGTGCGGGCGGATATATTGTTACGACGCTTGCAAGCCTACTTATGAGTCGTATGCGACTCAACGGCGATCGTGCACGCAGAGCCACCTATTTTGGACTGTGTGCGGCGCTTGCGCTTGGCGTCATCCTGCTTGCAAAGCAAGTGGGAATCGCAGGCTTTGCAGTCGGATACCTGCTGGTTTACCTGTGCATCGGGGTGATGTCCGTACCGGAGCAAACCATCATCAATACGGAAGTATCGGGCGCCGTGCGCGCATCCATGCTTAGCGTTGCATCGTTTTCAGTGCGGCTCGGCGCACTGCTTAGCAGTCTCGCCAGTAGCGCAATGCTGTTAAAGATGGATATCGGCAAAATGTGGACGGCGGATGCGATCGTGACGCTTGTCGTAATTGTCCTTGTCGGTACGTTAATTTTGACGATAGACAAATAAAGTTAAATATGTTTACAAACATAAAGAAAACTTCCCGGCTTGTAACAAGCCGGGAAGTTTTCTTTATGACAAAGTGCGTTTCACTATCTTGCTTCCTTTTTAAGGAAAGCAATCTTTTTATTCTTCTTCCGGAAGTTTGAGCGCGATGATTTTGCCCGCAAGCAGGCGCGCAAAACTGGCAGCGATGGCGGAACCGACGACAAGGTCGTTGACCTCCGTCCCTGTGTCGGCGGATTCGTTATAGATCGGCTCGGCACTTTTTCGTACTTGCTGGATGAAGTAAAACGCAAGTCGCTTGTGACTGGCGATAAAGCGTTCGTAGTCCTGCATGATCGCGGTTTCGTCGTCCGGCGGAAGCATCTGCAAAACAGCCGCCATGCTCAGGGATTGTTTAAACGTGCAGATCATGATTAACAAGGCAAGATGCTTTCTAGAATATTTTTTGTTTATCGGCGGCGGTAGCAGACGCTGTTTAACATAGTTGTTGACCATGGAAGGTGTGAGGAGCTTTTCGTCCGACTCGTCGTATACAAAAAAACCAAGGTATTGGTTAATCAAACCGATAACCTGATCCATATAAAGATGAATTTGCGGCAACTCGTCCCATGCTGGCAGACGAAATTCACCCATGAATTCCTCCCACCGATCCAGTTTTGCCGCTATCTGCTTTTTGTCGTATTGCATGAATAATCCCCAAATCTGCGTCCGCTTTTCCACTATTATAGACGCAAATGGACAAATATGCCAGTACTTGTTTTCTAAATATCTCTTTACATAAGAATAAAAAACGGTTAATATAGTTCAATAAACCATGAGAAGAGGTGAAACATACCATGTCACTGCAACTATTTACCGATTCATCTTCGAACCTGCTTGAAGACCGGTTGAACGAACGAGATATCAAGGTTGCATCTCTGACGTTATCCATGAATGACGACGAGGTGCTCTGCTATGAACCCGGCGTAACGTTTGACAGTGATGCGTTCTTCCAGCGTATGCGCGAGGACGACTCGCTCGTGCTCAGAACATCCATGATAAACACGGCCACGTTTTTGAACGCGTTTGAGCCGGTGCTCAAAGCCGGAAACGACGTTTTGTATATTGCGATGTCATCAGGGCTAAGCGGCACGTTCTCCGGCGGAAAAACCGCGGCGGACATTCTCAAGGAGAAATATCCGAATCGCTATGTTCACGCGGTCGATACGCATTCGGCAACCATTGGTCAGTGTTTGCTGGTTTTGGAAGCGGCGGACCTGCGCGACGCAGGAAGGAGCCCGGAGGAGATTGCGGCGCACATCGAATGGCGCAGGGACGAAATCCATCAATACTTTATGGTGGACGATCTAAACTTCCTCAAGCGTGGCGGACGTCTTTCCGGCAGCGCGGCGATGGCGGGTTCCATCATGCATCTTAAGCCAATTTTGAAAGGCGACGAAGAAGGACGTATCGTGTTGGACAAAAAGCTTTTTGGTAGGAAGAAAGCGCTTGCCACACTGGTTGAAATCTTTGAGGAGAGCCATATCGAAGGCGAGGACAATCGCAAGGTTGGCATTTCACACACCGGAAGCGAGGAAGACGCAAAGCAGCTTGCCGCATCCTTAAAAGAATGTGATCCCGATCTGGAGTTTGAGATCGTAAAGTTTGAACCCTGCACGGCTTCACACGTTGGACCGGGCGCTGTCGGCATGTTTTTCTTTTAAGCAAGACGAATCCACAATTCGTAAAAGACAAACAGGAATCATATATTTCATAATTCATGCAAAAACGCCGGGACGAAGTTTTTTCGTCCCGGCGCTGTCTACTGTATAACCATCGTTTCTTTTATAGCATTCAGGCAAGCGGACTATCCGGATAGAGCCGCCGCAAAAGCGCACGTACACGCGGGCGGTTGTAGCGCTGTGCAATGATGCACGGTAAGTTGACGACAAGCGCGTATAAAAACATGATCCAGAGCACATTCGGCGGTGCAAAAAAGCCGAACACCCAGAACGGCACGATGGCAAACAGATGCGTCAATTCGGCACGCGCGGACTCCAGAACGAAGCGTTCCAGATTTTCCTGTGATAGATCAGTCAGTTTCTTTTTGCGGTAGCCCTTTTTCTTCCAGGCCGCGCCGCCGTCCGGCAGCCATCCTTTCCAGCGACGAACATCGAGCAGCTTGTCGTAAATGCGACCTTCATCCTCCCAGCGGCGTGCGCGGAAAAATAATGCGTCCGGCTGAAGCCGATTGTCCGGCATGCTTAGCGCAATCAGAGCCGCTCCTATCTGCAGAGCAAGCCATACGACGAAAAACAAGATGACCATCAGCCATTCCGGCAAAAACAAAACTTGCATGTGGTTTTACCGTTTTGGGCGGATTGCCCGTCCTTTCCAGTGAACTTGAATGCCAAAGATGCGCTTGAATGCAGAGATAAGAAACAGTGCAAAAAATGCAGCCAGCGCAAACGGATAGAACAGTGCGGCAGCAAATTGAAATTTTCCAATGCGTCGCATCAGCACAAAAATTGCGCCAACCCAACAAAGGTATAGCACGCCGTAAACAGCGATGCTCAACCAATCCGGCATAGCGATTGCACGAAACAGATGCAGCGGAACGGATGTTGCGGAAGCGATCCAGAGGAACACGGCTCCAAACAACCACAAAGGCGTTTTCGCAGCGCCTGAGGCAAGATTTTTAATCCAACCCTGTAAAAGACAGCAGAGTCCGCAGGGATACATGCGAAACGACACTCCGGAATCGCCGACGAACAGGCGATAGGGAATATTCCGTTTTTTCAGCTGTTCGCCAAGCGCCATGTCTTCGACAATGCTGCCCTTCACGCACTCGTGACCGCCGATTTCCAGATAGGTCTCTTTCGCAATGAAAATGACCGGCCCGTAAAGGCCGAGGTTGATGGGCGACTTTAGGGACGTACCGTTGGCGGCGATTTGAACGAGGTTGAAAAAGAGGGAAAGTTGTTCATAGAGTGTAACCGCCTCGTGGAACGGCTGAACGGAAAGCGTCTGGACGCTTTTCTGATACGCTGCGGCAATACGCGCAAGGGCATCCCGGCGGAGCCGCACGTCGGCGTCCAAAAACAGCAAAAGTTTGCCTCTGGCGGCATATGCTCCGGTTTGGCAGGCCCAACTTTTACCAAGCCAATCGTCGGGTTTTTCGGCCACTTCGATCAACCGCACGCCGAAGTGTTTTGCCACGTCCGCCGTGCCGTCGGTCGACGCATCGTCCACGCAGATGACTTCAACGGGCATAAGTGTTTGCCTTGCAAGGTCGCCAAGCAACAGCGGCAACGTTGCTTCCTCATTTCGTGCAGGAATGATCACGGAGATCAAAATGCGCCTTGTGTCTTTCGGCGCATCCGGCAAACCGGGTATACGATAAAACAACAGAAACGTCATGCCGAACCCTACAAGGATGATGATAAGCTCAATCAGATCACGCGTCATGCAGTACCGCCTTTATTCGTCCGCCGGCTTGTGATTGCGTCCGCGGCGAGCTTGCCGGTCATGATTGCGACTGGAAGCCCCGCCGGGCTGAAGGTCCAGTGTCCGCACTGGTAAACATTCGAAAACGGCGTATCGATTGCATGTTTGATTTTTGGGAAGCGATTGACCGCGGGCATTGGCGTGTTGGTAAACGCCCAGCCTGTGATTGCACCGCTACGGTTGCCGGTTTCGCGCTCAATGGTCAGCGGCGTGCCGCAAAACGAGAATTCGACGTGCTTTCGAAGACCCGGCAGGATGGTCTGTTCCAGAGTGTCGAAAATCTGTTTCGAACAGAGCGCTTTAAACCGGTCGTACATGCCGGCCTTTGCATACCGCCGCGCAAGCTGGTAATCAAACAGTGTGCTGACGATCAATCCGGATTTTCCATCCGGCGCAAGCGTGGCGTCCCGCAAAGCGGGAATGGAGATCTCATACGTCGTGCTTGTCAGATAACGGTGCACCCAATCTCCCAGCGCGGCTTCGCCATCGTTTGCGGCGTCCTGCCAGCGTGGCAGGGCGGAAAGCCCCATCGTATTCGGCGTGTAAAACGCATGTGCACCGCAAATGTCGTCGAAATGCTTCGGCGGCAGATTTGTTTCGATAAACAGCGATAGAACGGAGTTGATCCCTTCACTCTTTTGAATGATTTCACGCTGGTGTTCGCCGGGCGGGGATGAACGCGAAAACCGCACGGCGTCATAGAGCGACGTTTGATCCGCAGCCCAAACAAGAGAATCATATGAAACACATTGGCCTTCCAATACGGCTTGATGCTTGTCCGGGAGTATTTTTTTGACCGGCGTATTGAGCAGCACCTTGCCGCCTAGCGATTGAAACCGCTGCGTCAGCTGCTCCGCCAGCATGCCCGTGCCGCCGAGCGGATATTGATAATCCAGATAGAGTCGAAAATAACTGAGCGCAAAGAACGTCGGCGTACTCGTAAAGAAATGCTGACAAATCATGTCGATTAACGGCTGGCTGTCCGTGAATTTCAGTAGATATTGTTCAACCGGTTCGCTGAGCCGATTCGCCTTTTTCATATTAACGGAATACCGCGCCAGCCACGGTAACAGTGTCTTTGTCAGGTATTTTGGGTCGTGCAAACGCTCTTCAGCAAAGAGGGGATTCTCAATGCCGTAGAGCACGTCCATATAGCGCATGGCGGCTTCGATTTCCAGTATGATGCGGTCGATGTTTTTCGTTTCAACCGGAAAGTGCGCCTTAAGCAGCGCGGCATAATCGCCGAGGCTGGACTTGTCGCGCAGGCGTACCCAGTCTCCGCCGATGCCGATTGAGACCCTGTTTTGCACGAGTGGGAGGTCCAACCGCAACGCGGAGAGCATCGGATTGATGACTCCGGAATCTTCAAACGCGCGGATACCTGCATCAAACGCAAATCCGTTGTGACGGAACGTATTGACAAGGCCGCCGGTTTTCGCGTTCTTTTCACACAGCAATACACTTGCACCTGCACGCGCGCAGTATGCAGCACACGTCAGCCCGGCAAGGCCGCCGCCCGCGACAACGACATCATAGTGTTCGGACATGATCGATTCACCAACCTTTCCATATGCAAAAAGGAAGTGCTTTTCATTGAGCGACGTTTTTCTTTTTCAGCAGCGAGAATACAAGCGCAACGACAAACAGCCCGACGCAGATTGCAACGGAAAAGATAATCTGCGGATACGCACCGCCGTGACCCGCTGCGGATGTATGATTCATCCAGATGCCGCCATACGCCCAGATCAGCACGAGCGCATATGCCGGGTCGCGAAAGCGGAGCGTTGTGAGTACGCCAATGATAGCGCCGATGGCGAGCACAAGAATCGTCCAGGTTACATCCGAAATGCCGAAACCGTTCCAACCGACGGAAACCAGCAACGCGGTGACGTTGGCGATGGTCGCAACGGTAATCCACCCGAAATAGAGGCTGAACGGAAGCTGAACGAACAGCTTTTCGCGCGGGGAACGGGGTTCTTCGGCAATCAACAGGCGTATGTAGATGAGGCAAAGCAGTAAAAACAGCATGATAAACACGGAAAGCAGGATTGCGCCATAATGCCACGCAAACAGCCAACAAACATTTGCCAGCGAGGAAATGGAAAAGAACACCGCAGTCCTGCGTAGTAGATTTGTGTTGCCGGGATGTTTTTTGCCGCGAAACAGACCGAATTGATAGAGCGTGAACAACAAAAGAGCAAGATAGATGACGCTCCATATGGAGAACGTGTATCCCGCGGGCACGAATAGGTTCGGATACATCGCGGAGACGTCCTGCGGCGTGACGCCGTTGAGCGGCAGTATGGCGCTGAGCGCGTTGACGGTCAGCATCACGACAAATGACAGCGCGACGATGAGTTTGAGCATCAGGTTCGACTTTTTCGTTTCCATACGGTACCTCCTTTGGGTGTTTGAGTTCGGACGTTGCAGAAGCGAGATGTTCGTCGGGCAAATTTTTATTTAGTGTTTTGTCGGTAAGTGTTTTCAGAAGGAAAAGTAGTACGAGTTTTGCAGATAGGTTTGCTGATATTTGACGGTGAGCCGGTACAACTCTGTCTTCAAGCGTTGCAACGGGATTTCGCCGCGTAGGCAGAGGCTGCGGCGCTGCGAGAAGCGTTTTACTTCGATCGGGGTTGCATCATGTTTGAAATATCCCCAAACATGTTCTGCAGTGGCGATGGCGCGGCCTGCCGTTGGCTCGGTTTCCAGCGCGTGCTCGATCATGCGATAAAATGTGATTGATCGGTCGTTCTGCTTGTCTTTCAGCAGTGAGCGGATGTTCTGATATGCCGCGGGTGAACGCTCCAATATGGCATATTTATACTTTGCCCATTCCGATTCCAGAGCGGCGATCGAGTGAGGAGATGTGCAGAGAATGCACTTGAGTGCGGAAAGGTTTTTATCTTTCACTTCCAACATGATATCGGGTTTTTCGTCCGGCAGACTGTGATAAAAGTCCAGAAACGCGTCGATTCCGATCGTATCGGAGTGCGCACCGCTTGTTTTATCCGGATGTTGCTGTGAATAGTGTATTTTTTGCGTGCCGTCTGCTTTCTGCCAGGTTAGTGCACATTGTTCAATCCAGAACGCGTCGCTTTTTTCCGGGTCGGTGGTTTTGAGCGCGTTGTGCAGATTGTCGTAAACGGCGGGCACGTCAAGCTTTGCAGAAAGCTCCAACACGTCCGATATGGTGTAGATCTTTCCGTCGTTTTCCAGAACGAGTCGACGACGGACAGATTCGCTTAGATTTCGATATTCCACCGAAAAACGATTTAGCGCGGCGACCGCGTCGCCATACATGCCGCCGATATGCAAAACAATCTTGTGTTTTGCGTCCGGTGAGAGTGCGTCGAGCACGCGTGCATGGTAGTTCAGATCGTCTATGGCGCGGGCGACGACGGAAGCGTCCGGCGAGTTGAGCACTGTATATTGACCCGGGTGCATGGAAACGCGCAATCCGAACATGGATATTTTTCCGGAAATGGAAGAAAGACGCTCGGCGAATGCCGATTCCCACTCCAATGAAGCGGCGACGCTTGAACCAAACGGAACCAAATCCGAACTGATGCGAAACAGTCGGATGCCGTTGCGTATGTTATAGTCGACCATGTGTTCTAAAGACGTAAGATTATGCGAAATGAGCGCATTCAGACGCTGCGGCGTGGCGTTTTTCAGCACGCAGCTTTGAATGTCCGTGCCCGGAACAGCGATGGTATGGCATGCATATCCGATAATGGTCGGTTCACCTCCAGTAATATTGAGCCGGTGGGTGTGAGCGGATGGATCTGATTATGCACGCATAAAAGCAGTGATATTACAATATTATTATACGAAAAAGTGTGCGTCCTAGCAAGGCGACAAGGATAATAGCGGAGAATAGTTATCTACTGATGCGCAAGGGCGGCCTGCCGAACACATCAGATTGCGTTATGTTCAATTGCTCAAACAGTGTCTGTATGATTATGAGGGACTGCGCCGGCATGGATATGGTCAACGGGATGTATGCTTCCGACGCGCCGGAAGCAATGGCAGACTGGACGGCGGTAATAGTGGGAAGCAACTGCGTGTATATCGCGTCGACAACGCGATAGGACGGATGATACGCCTGACGATATGTTTCGCTATGGCTGACCATTGGACAGTCGGAATCGACATATGGTCGTAAATAATCCTCAAAACAAACCGAATCAAAACGAAACAAACCATCCCGCGCCAGAGAAGAGAGCAAATTTAGCGCCGAATGAAACTGAACAATGTCGCCCGCGGGAGCGCGCGCCGAAAGCACAAACATCCGATTGAGCAACGCGTCCGGTAATGCAGACAGTGCGGGCGATGCAAGGTGCATGCGGGCTCTGCCATTGCCGATTTCGACAAACGGGTTGGTCTGTAGCGCATTTGCCGCGGCACGTTCGTTGGAAAGCCGCAGCAGGCTTGCCTGTGTGTCTTGAATCAGGTGACCGCCACCGAATACGCTCTGATATACGAGCTTTACGGCATCGGTCGGCTCCATTAGCGGGTAACGGGCGGCATGCAAACAAATTACGCGTGTTAATAGTTTTGTTTCGGAATTTGTCATAAGGACACCTTTGTATAAATGTTACTTTATTCATACCATACGATGGAGAACTTGTAAACGAAAACATACCAAAAGCCTTCCCGGCTGGAAGGCTTTTGGTATGTGAAAAGGCGCTGTTACAGTATAAACTGGTTCATATATGCTTTCGACTGCCGCAGTGCTAGGATGCGGTCGTCATATGTTTCTTCAAAACTGTAATCTTCAACCTCAATGCACGCGCTACCATTAAAGCGGACGTCCCGCAAGGCGGAGACGAACTTGCCCCAGTTGATGTCACCGAGCCCCGGAATCTTCGGTAGGTGATATTCCAGCGGCGTGGCGAGCGCGCCGACTTCGTCCATCTTGTCCTGATAAAATTGTGCGTCCTTGATGTGCACGTGGAAAATCTTATCCTTGAATTCATAGACCGGGCGAATATAGTTCATCCGCTGCCAGAGAAGGTGCGACGGATCGTAGTTCAGCCCGAAACTCGGACTGTCGATGATACTGAACATCTCGCGCCAAATACGCGGAGATCCCGCCATGTTTTTGCCTGCCGGCCATTCGTCCATGGTGAAGTACATCGGGCAGCTTTCGATGCCGATCTTTACTTCGTTGTCCTCCGCAAACTTGATAAGGTCCGGCCAGATCGCCTTGAAGTCTGCAAAGCTGTCGGTCAGGTTTTTGTCCTTGTCGCGTCCGATGAAGGTATTGACATTATGCACGCCAAGCAACTTTGCTCCGCGAATAACCTTCTTGAGGTGCTCGTGGTAGAAAGCGCGCTTCTCCGGGTCGGGGTCCATATTATTCGGGTAATAACTCACCGCGGATAGCTCGACGCCTCTTAACTCGCTGTATTCTTTGATATAGTCTGCTTTGGCTTCGTCGATGTTATCCATCTCAATGTGTGTTACGCCGCCATACCTGCGCTCGGCCTTGCCTTTTGGCCAGCACATCATCTCTACACACGCAAAACCCTGTTCGCTTGCAAAATCTACGACCTGTTCAAACGTAAGCTCCGGTACGATTGCGCTTACAAACCCAAGTTTCATGTTGCTACCTCCATATATTTATTTGTTGAAACGGCATATGCCATGGTTTCCATTGGATAGTAGAAAAAATACAGCAGATTAGAAATTGTTGGGAAGGCGATTTGTATAGTTAATTGTATGCCTCAAATAAAACGCATGTCAATGGTATTGGGGAAATTTGTTTCATACAAATTAAATTTACCGCCTGCTTGACGTGTGTGGTAAAATTGCATCAGATAGAAATGACGATCGGTGGAGGACAAACATGCAGGAACTGACGGAAGAGAAAGTGTCGAGCGAAGAAATATTTAAGGGTCGCGTTGTGCATTTATTTCGCGACACGGTGCGCTTGCCAAACGGCAAACTGACAACACGCGAGGTGATGCGCCATCCGGGCGCGGTGGCGATCGTGCCAATTACGGATGATGGCGAGGTGCTTATGGTACGGCAATATCGCTATCCGTTTGAGAGGGTGCTGCTGGAGGTTCCCGCGGGCAAGCTTGACCCCGGCGAGGATTGCGAAACGTGTGCGCGCCGTGAGCTTTCCGAAGAAACCGGCGCGGAAGCCAAGGAGCTAACCTACATTGGCGAGTATTATCCGTCGGTTGCAATTTTGGATGAGAACATCCGGCTGTATATTGCAAAGGGTCTGACCTATAAGCAGGCGCATACGGATGAGGACGAGTTTTTACAACTGGAACGCATTCCACTGAAAACACTTGTCAATCAGGTACTTTCAGGTGAAATCAAGGACGGCAAGACACAGGTTGCGATACTAAAGGCCTGGTGCATGGAGCATCAATAAATTTGACGACAAAAAACACCCACTTCCAGTTACGAAAGAAGCGGGTGTTTTTTGTTTGCGTTGATTATTTGGTGTCTTCAGCGTAATCCAGCAGATATTTGCCGTCATACGGTTTTGGTTTGAGAATGCCTTTTTTTATGAGGACCAGCATAACGATGCCGATGACGATCAGAACTGCCGAAAGTAACTGCGAAACACGGATATTCGCAAAAAGATACAGGCTGTCCGTACGCAGGCCTTCAATCAGAAAACGGCCGACGCCATAACCGATGAAATATGTCGCAAGCAGCGATCCGTCTTTTACGCGGCGATCGGCGAGTATCAGCACGACGACGAGCAGCACCACATTCCACATGCTTTCGTAAAAGAACGTCGCCTGATGCCATTCGCCGAGAGCTTGAATATAGACCGCAAACGGGAAAAACTGAAGATTGGGATTCGTAATGAGGTTGCCGAACGCCTCTTGATTGATGAAATTACCCCAGCGTCCCATCGCCTGTCCAAGGATCAGGCTTGGCACCGCAAGGTCAATCAGCGTCAACAGAGGGAATTTTTTTACACTGGTGATGATCACCGCCGCAAGCAAGCCGCCGATCACGCCGCCATAAATGGCGAGGCCACCTTGGTTGACTGCAAAGATTTTCAGAAGATTTCCTGCATAATTTTCCCACTCAAACGCGACATAGTATAGCCTTGCGCCAATGACGGCCAGCGGAATCGCCAGCAGCACGAAATCCAGAATGGCGTCTGATTTATATCCGCGGTTCTTCGCCCGCAGGGTTGCAAGCAGGATGCCGAGCACCATGCCGGAGGCAATGATGACACCGTACCAGGCGATATTGAATCCTTCGATTCCAAAGAGGTTTTCAATAGCAAAACGATTCATAACAGCAGTCTCTTTTCATTAGCAGACTGTTCAAGCGGCAAAATCGCCGCAGGAACAAATCCATTGTAGCAAGGCGAGTACAACGGTGCAAGCAAAACAGGGATTGACAAGTTGGGTTAGAAGGTGTAAACTCCGTTAAGAAAGAGTTAGAAGTATCTAACCAGATGCATACAGATCTATCTGTCTGCAGACTAAAACACGGGAGGAAAGCGCATGGTCACATTGATAGAATCAGTGGAAATCAACGCACCGCTGGATGCATTGTACGGTTGGCTGCTGCGTCTTGACGAGAATTTTGTGCGTTGGAGTCCTTCGCACAGGCGTTTTTCCAAAGTGTCCGGCGGATTTGACGCTGGAGATCAAATTCGCTTCAGCGAATGTGTTGACGGCGTTTCCTATCGTATCGGCGGCGTTATACGTCGACACGAGCGAAGTGAAAACGGATTCCGCCTCGTGTTCGAAACCATGTCCGGCCTGTCGCATATTTACTTTATCGGCGGAAAAACGGAAAACGGATGCAGCTTTACACACATTGAAGAGTTTGGAAAGCCAAACACAAGCCGCGGAAGATTTATAAACCATCTGCTGTTCAACGTGCTGGCAAAACGGCGCGCAAACTGGCGCTTGATCCAAAACGACATGGCGCAAGACAACCTCTACCTCAAGCAGATACTGGAAACAGGGACGTATCCGGATAGAGCGCGGCACAAACGCGCGAAGAAGCAAATGAAGCAATTGACGGCCGAAGTTCAACGAGAGAGCATTTAGTAATTTCGGATATGCAATATATCTTTAAAAACAACGAATGTAACCAACTGGAGGATTTGTATGATGCCTTTAACAATGGCAAAACAGGGAGAAGCGAATTATATTCAAAAAATCACCGGAAAAGACGATGTGCGATCACACCTTGCGGAGCTTGGATTCGTTGTCGGCGAACGCGTGACGGTGGTCAGCGAAATCGGTGGAAACATGATTTTGCAAGTAAAGGACTGCCGCATCGCGCTTAACCGCGGTATGGCAAACCGCATTATGATATAGAAAGAATGAGAGGAGAAACGGGAATGAAGACACTGCGGGATGTAAAGATCGGGCATACGGCGAAGGTGGTCAAGCTCCATGGGGAGGGCGCGCTGAAACGCCGCATTATGGACATGGGCATCACCAACGGCATTGAAGTGTACGTGCGTAAGGTTGCGCCGCTGGGCGATCCTATGGAGGTCACGGTTCGTGGCTACGAACTCTCCGTGCGCAAAGGCGACGCGGAAAACATTCAGGTGGAGTGAAGGTATAAAAACACTCTATCGAAATCGGCGGTGGGAGCCGCATCTTTTTTGAGACAAGAGTTAGACATTTCTAACTCCGCGTGACTGAGAATTTTTTGATGCTTCAAAAGCAGAGGACAGATGAGCTGAGGAAAGAAGGAGGACGACATGTCAATTAAAATTGCGCTTGCAGGAAACCCGAACAGTGGCAAGACCACAATGTTCAACGACCTGACGGGAAGCGCACAGTATGTGGGGAACTGGCCGGGCGTAACGGTCGAAAAGAAAGAAGGAAAAATCAAGGGGTATGGCGAAGCAATCCTGCAGGATTTGCCGGGCATCTACTCGCTTTCGCCATACACGCTTGAAGAAGTGGTTGCTCGAAACTATCTGGTCAACGAAAAACCGGACGCAATCATCAATATTGTCGACGGAACGAACATTGAACGAAACCTGTATTTAACCACGCAGTTGCTGGAGCTCGGCATTCCGACCGTGATTGCATTGAACATGATCGACGTTGTGCGCAAAAATGGCGATGTCATCGACCTTGTTCGACTTGGCGACGCGCTTGGATGTGAAGTTGTCGAAACTTCAGCATTGAAAGGCTACGGTTCAAAAGATGTTGCCAGGAAAGCGATTGCACTTGCCAAAAAGAAGAAGGACGGTGAACCGCCGCATGTATTCTCCGGCAGCGTGGAGCACGCGATTGCACACATTGAAGAGTCGATCGAAAACAAAATTGATGCACAGCTTTTACGCTGGTATGCCGTAAAATTGTTTGAGCGCGACGAAAAAGTGCTTGCAGAACTCAATCTGGACGCGGAAACCAAAGCGCACATTGAGCAGCACATTGCGGATTGTGAAACCGAATTGGACGACGACGCGGAGAGCATCATCACCAACCAGAGATATGCCTACATCAGCCGCGTGGTGGATAAGAGTGTCATTAAGAAACACAAAGGCGTTAAACTCAACGCATCCGACAAGATCGACCGCGTTGTGACGAACCGCTGGCTTGCGCTGCCGATTTTTGCGGCTGTGATGTTCCTTGTGTATTACATTTCGGTAACAACCATCGGCGCGATTGTAACGGACTTTACAAACGATACGCTGTTTGGTGAATGGATAGCCGGAAATTTGGGCGCATGGTTTGAAACCGCAAATGTTGCACCGTGGTTAAGTGGATTACTTGTGGACGGCATTATCGGCGGCGTTGGCGCGGTCATCGGCTTTGTACCGCAGATGCTGGTGCTGTTCTTTATGCTGGCGTTGTTGGAAGACATTGGCTATATGGCACGCGTTGCGTTCATCATGGACCGGATTTTCCGTAAGTTTGGTCTTTCCGGCAAGTCGTTTATCCCGATGTTGATTGGTTCCGGTTGCTCGATCCCGGGCATTATGGCCAGTCGTACCATTGAAAATCAGCGTGACCGGCGCATGACAATCATGACTACGGCGTTCATTCCGTGTGGTGCGAAAATGCCAATTATCGCTTTGTTTGCGGGCGCAATCTTTGGCGGCGCGTGGTGGGTCGCACCGAGTGCTTACTTCATCGGCGTGGCCGCGGTGGTCGTTAGCGGCATCATGTTGAAAAAGACAAAGCCATTTGCAGGAGAGCCTGCTCCGTTCGTTATGGAGCTGCCCAGCTATCACGCGCCTGCCATGAGCAATGTGCTTCGGAGCACCTGGGATCGCGGCTGGAGCTTTATCAAGCGCGCGGGAACGGTTATCCTCGTTTCGGCAGTCGTGCTGTGGTTTCTCCAGGCGTTTGGCGTTGCAGATGGCACGTTCCAGATGGTTGAGGATAACAACACGAGCCTGCTTGCGGCGGTTGGCAACTTCATTGCGCCATTGTTTGCGCCGCTTGGTTTCGGAAGCTGGAAACCCGCTGTTGCTACCTTTACCGGCCTGATTGCAAAGGAAAACGTCGTTACAACGTTCGGCGTACTATATGGTTTTGCTGAAGTCGCTGAGGACGGACTGGAGATCTGGTCGAACATCGCGCTGGACTTCACCGCGCTGAGCGCATATACCTTTATGCTCTTTAACCTGCTCTGCGCGCCGTGCTTTGCCGCAATGGGTGCGATTAAAACCGAGATGAACAGCGGGAAATGGACCTGGGGCGCGATTGGCTACATGACGGTATTTGCATATGCGGTTGCGTTGATTGTCAACCAGCTTGGCCTCTGGATCGGCGGAAACGGCTTTACGGCGGGGACTGCGATCGGGCTGATCGTACTGGCGGTACTGCTCTACTTCCTATTCCGCAAAAATCCCTATGAACAGAACGTACGCGCAGTGAAAGGAGCTGTTGAATCATGCTAAATTGGCTGAGCATAAACTGGGCTTCGCTGGTGGTTGGACTCGTTGCGTTGGCAATCGTTGTTGCCGCCATGACAAAGATTATCCGGGACAAAAAGAACCACAAGAGTTCCTGTGGATGCTCCTGTGCCAGCTGCCCGAGTGCTGGTATGTGTCACAAGGGCTAAAAGAGACAATACGCCTAAAGAAAAGAGCATGCTTCCACCATGCTCTTTTCTTGCTTGCTTTCATAGAAAGGAAGCAAGACAAAGGAATTTAGCCTAAGGGAGAGTGCTGGAAAAATGCACTCTCCCTTTTATATGCATAGACATCGTATTTCTTTTGGTAAAAGGTCTACTCAATCGCCTTGAGGGATTCCACCATGTCGATTTTGTCGAGTTTTCGACGCATGAGCAGATCGACCGTGAATGTAAAGACAAACGTCGTAGCCAGTGCGATTGCATAGCTTAGCGGTGCAATCACAACCTTGAAATTGACCATGTCGAAGGTCAGCTGCCCCATAACGAAACCGTGCAGCCAAATGCCGAGAGGAATGCCCGCCAGCGCGCCGAACACGGTCAGAAGGATGTTTTCGCGGAAAACGTAGGCTCCGATTTCCGGTGCGTAAAAACCCAGCACCTTGATGGTTGCAATTTCCCGGACACGCTCTGTTATGTTGATGTTGCTGAGGTTAAACAATACCACGAACGCCAGCGCCGCCGCACACGCGATTACAACGATTACGATATAGTCCAAACTCGTCATCATATTCGCCACGCGCTCGCGAATGTCTGCCGTAACGGAGACGTTTGCCGCACCGCAATCGTTGATAAGCTTTGCCGAAACGGCATGAGCGTCGTCTATCGCGCTGGTCGCCATTGCCGTCTTATAGACGCAATCTTTTTTAAATACCTGTTCATAGGTGGCGGGCGTCATAAGCATGTAATGGTACACATAATTGTCAAATATGCCGCTCACCGTGAGATCCGCTGTGCGGCCGTCGCTAAGATTGACGGTGACAGCATCTCCTGTTGAAACACCGGCAACCCGGGCGAGTTTGTCGCTGATGACAACGCTGCCGTCTGGCGGGTATTCGATGGAACCTGTACCGTCGTGCAGATCGATCAGGCTCGTTATTGCGGGATCGCCGGTCGCTATGACGTTGGCGGTCTTCATGCCTTCATCGGAAGGTACTTCAAGTGTGTCCGTGCAGACGAATACGCAGGTATCCAACAAACCGTCCGCGTCCGATAAAAATTCTGCCTGCTCTGCTTCATTTTGTGCCGCGTCAAAGGCGATGCCGAAGTCGTATTTCATGATGTTATTGAATTGGTCGGACGCGATGTTGCTGATCGAATCTCGGATGCCAAACCCCGTGAGCAGCAACGCCGTGCAACCACCGATGCCGAGCACCATCATGAACAGCCGCTGCTTATAGCGAAACACATTGCGCATGGAGACCTTTCTCAAAAAGCTCATGTGATTCCAAATGAACGGAATACGCTCCAATAAGATACGCTTGCCTTCCTTCGGCGCCTTTGGTCGCATGAGCGTCGCAGGCATGCGCGTCATTTCCGCGCGACAGGTCACATAGGTGACGCCCGCCGAGCAAACAAGCGAAACGAACAGTGACAGAGCAAACAGGTTCCAGTCGATCACATACAGAATCGGCGCGAATCCGTAGAGCATGCCGTATGCTTCCCAGATTACCCACGGGAAGAGCTTGATTCCACCGAAAAAGCCGAGCACACAACCGATGGTCGCGGCGCTTGCGGAATAGGAGATGAATTTCCAAGCGATTGCGCCGTTACCGTAACCGAGCGCCTTGAGCGTACCGATCTGGGTGCGTTGCTCTTCCACCATGCGCGCCATGGTCGTCATGCAGACCAGCGCCGCCACGAGGAAAAAGAACACGGGGAAGACCTTTGCAATGCCGTTGACGATGGACGAGTCGTTCTCGAAGCACGAATAACCGATGTTCGTGCGACGGTCGAGTACATAGCAATCCGGCTCGTCAAGGTCGGCCAACTCTGCTTTTGCATCGAAAATTTCGGTTTTTGCGTCGTCGAGCTCCTGCGCCGCGTCGGTCAGTTCCTGTGCCGCATCGTTTTTCGAGTCATTATATTCCTGAATCGCCTCGTCGTAATCTTCCTGCGCTAAACGAAGTTCCTTGCGTGCGGCCCAAATCTGTTCACGTCCGGTCAGCATGGCGTTTTTTGCCGTGCTAAGCTCCGATCCTTTTGCGTCCAGTTCAGTCTTTGCGGTGGCAAACGCGGCGTCCGACGCGGCCTTTTGACCATCCAGCGTTGCCTGGGCTACGTCAAGGGCGTCTAGTTGTGCCTGAATCTGTGCTTCCAAAACGGTGTCGCCCGCAATTTGCGCGGCGGCAAGCGCGGCTTCAAGCGGCGTCCGCTGATCGTCTATTGCCTGCTGGCTTGCGGCAAACGTTGCGTCTGCCGACGCCTTTGCCGCTTCATAGTCGGCCACCGCCGTATCATAGGCCGCTTTGCCTTCGTTATACTCGTCCTCGGCATCGGACAAACGCGATTCGTTCCAATAGACTGCATACCAGCCATTGTCGATTTCGCCCTGCGCGGCTTGCAGCTCGACCCAAGCACTCTGCAGCTCCCAGTCCGCTTCCGCCTGTTTTTGAATAAATTCACTGAGTGCGCTGTTGTATTCGTCCTCGGCGTCGGCTATTTCGTCCTGCGCGTCGGAAACAATGTTGTCGTAGTGCTGTTGCGCCAGCAGCTCGATTTCGTCGGTCAGCGGCTGCTCCATGGCGTCAAGCGCGTCGTTATATGCTTCGCTGAAGATGCGACCACCGCCGGTCAACGTGACATACATTTCTGTAAAATAGTCCAGCGAAAATCCGTCCGAGGGTAGATAGAGATATGCGCTGACCTTGCCACCGGCGAGCTTTGTCGTGCCGCGCTCCAGATTGAGATAGGTCACGGAATTGACGAGGCCAACGATGGTATAGGTGTCGTATACAAATGAGTCCAGCGTGTCCTCGTCATTATCCCTTGCGACCAGGATTATTTTACCGATTGAGTTTTCATCAAACGCGCGTGCGTCAGCAACGCATTCGTTTGCTGCTTGCGGCATGCGTCCCGAAGTCAGGCTTAGCGTGTTGATTTTATCCGAAATGGAATGCGCCGCAAGCACATGGGACGAACCGTCCTCCATCTCTGCAAGAAAATCAACACTGTACGCCCCATCGGCCTGACGGACGCCGGAAAGCTTGGCGATGCCGTCCACCTCGTCGTCGGTGACGCCAAGCGTGGTAAGCAACTCATAATCATATAGATTGGTTTCTTGGACATAGAGATCGCCCGTGTCGACCATGCCGTGCTGGGTCACTTTGAGTCCGGCAAAAAAGCCGACGCCGAGTGCGACGATCGCCAGAATCGCCAAATAACGTCCAAGCGTATGCTGGACCTCCCTGCGCCGGTTTTTTCTCCATGCAGAATGTGCGCGCATCACCATTCGATCTCCTCAACTGCCTTGGGATGTTCATTTTGTTTGACCGAGGCGATCGTTCCGCTTTTGATGCGCACGACACGGTCAGCAATGCCGGTGATTGCGCTGTTGTGTGTAATGATAACCACCGTCATGCCTTTTTGACGACTCAGGTTTTGCAAAAGTTTCAGTATTGATTTTCCCGTGCTGTCGTCCAAAGCGCCGGTCGGTTCATCGCAAAGCAACAACTTTGGATTCTTTGCAAGTGCACGAGCAATTGCGACGCGCTGCTGCTCGCCGCCTGATAACTGCGCGGGGAAGTTGTTTTTGCGTTCACCAAGGCCGACGTCTTCAAGGACGTCGCTTGCGGAAAACGGCGCTTTCGATAGCTCCGTCGCCATCTCAACGTTTTCCAGTGCAGTCAAGTTCGGGATGAGATTATAAAATTGAAACACAAAGCCGACGCCCTCACGACGGTAACGTGTCAACTGCCGCTTGCCGAATGCGGAAATTTCCTCGTCGCCGAGGAATACTTTGCCGGACGTGAGTGTGTCCATACCGCCAAGTATGTTCAGAAGTGTCGTTTTACCCGCGCCTGACTGGCCGACGATCACGCAGATTTCGCCTTTTCCAATGGTAAAACTAACGTCGCGCAGCGCGTTGACTACAACGCCTTCCGTATCGTAAACCTTTGTTACGCCTTCGAGTTTTACGTAAGTCTCCATTTTGATACCTTCACTTTCGGATCGACCACTTCTCTTGATTATACAACAACTATTGTGAAAACAGAGTGTTTGTGTGCCGTTGTGGCTGTACGCATGTGGGTCGATGCTTTTTACACGCGCTATTGTAGCGGGAAATTGTAAAGCGAACATGAACCGATGCATGATTTTGTCCGATTTTTGCGCAAATTTAGGATTTTGGGTAACGAAACGAGCATACAGCCATGGTTGGTGCTATAATAAGGGAACCGATAATACGAAGGAGACCGTCGCCATGCAAACTTCGCCAGCCACGCCGGAATTGGTAACGCAATGGAAACACACGTATTCGGACTATCGTGAACGGTTGCACCCGAACCGAAAAAGCGGGGATGAGTTGCTTGCCGCGCTGAAGGAACGATATCCGCTGCGGGAATTGAGTGGCGAGGTAGCAAAAAAAGTCGTTTGTGACAGCGTTTTGTCCAACGATGTACTGCGCGAGCAATTGCCCGACGGAATGCATCCAAAGCCAGCCTGTTTCATCGTCAAGCGCACCGGCACCGGCATGAAGCTCTACGACCAACAGGACGCCTGCTTTGCCGGGATAGACATCTTTGTAGGGATCGATCTTGCATCCGGCTGGTTCTGCGTGGAGGGCAGCAGTCTGCTCTGGGACGAATTGTACGCGTTTCGCGGGTTGAATGAGAAGGATCTGGAAAACTTCTATAGCGTTGCGGAATATGTATCCTGCCTCAAACGCTTCGGCAGGCTGGAATCCGTGATTAAAAAGTGACGCAAAACAATGAAAGCAGCCTGCGAAGGCTGCTTTTTTTCGGCTTGAATTCAATTTAGTCCAGGTAGCTCTGCTGGAGCAACTCCGCCAACTCGCGGATACGCTTTTCCTTGATGTGGTAGAGCAGCTTGACGCCCTGCTTTTCGATGGAAACAAGACCGGAACCTGCAAGCTCGTTCATATGGTGCGAAACCGTTGCGGCGGAAAGCCCCGTTACGGCGACGAGTTCCTGCCCATAGCGTGGCCGTGTCTTCAGCGCGGAGAGGATCTGTAGGCGGCGTTTATCGTCCAGCGCGTGCAGCAAACTCAGGATTGCTTCGGTTGCGTCGCGGCTTGTTTTGCCACGCTCGCGAATTAGGTCGATCAATACGCCAAAAAGAATGTCGGAACATTCCGTTTCGCCATATTTTGCCGCGGCGATTGCGTTGGTATTTAAAATAATGAACGAAAAATTGATCAGATTCGGCGTGATGGTTGCATTCTCGCAGTCGAGACGGATGCCATGTTCGGCAAAATGTTCAAATAGCTTGCCTTCCTGCTGATACCGTTCAAACGCACGAATGGCATCCTCGGCATACGGCTCCAGCAACGCGGCTTTTTTGCGGACGAGTTGTTCTGCACGGTTAAGGAGCTTGTCCATGCGCACATGATACGCTTCATAATGCATGCAAGCGTCGACGTAGAGCCACTTTGCCTCGTCGGTAATCGTCATCTGCGCCACGGTGGCAAGCAGGTCACCCGGTGAATTGCGTGAGAAATCCGGCTCCATATTGTCATCCGCAACCATCAGCGCTATACGAAGGTTCAAGTCCTTGCAGCGTTCAACACCGATAGCCGTCTCCATAGTGAGAAAGATTTCGTAAAGGCTGCTGCCCATGCCGCCAAGGTCGGAAAACAGCGTGAGCAACTCGTTTTCATCGTATGAAAGATGCTTTTTTACATATTCATATGTATCTATGATGCCGGAAAACGTCTCCATCGGGATGGCGTATTTTCGGCTGTAGTATTCGGCGGCCTCACGTGCGCCGCCGGAGCGTTCGTCGTCACCGCGGTAGGCAAGCCGTGTCAGTGCGGCGGCTGCCTCTACGCGGAAGTTCATTGGTAAAAACCGGATGGATTCCATTTGTGTATATGCCTCCAAAGATGTGGTGGGTAGTGTATTCAGCCGGAGAATGCTACATAGCGGTATCGCCGGGCTGAAGGAAATTGCGTTTCAAACAGTAATAAAAAACAACGGTGGTTTAAACGTCACTTTCATAGTATAACAATCTTCGCTGACTCTTACAATGCATCCAGACTTTTTACGCGAAGGATGGCGAAATAGAGCACAAAGCAGAGAATACCGGAAGCGAGAATAGCAACGGGAACAGGCAAAACCGCGGCAAACGCAGAGCACAAGAAACTGCCGACCGGCATGGAAGCCACAAGAATTGCGGTGGACAGGCCGGAAAGCCGCGCCATGTAGTCCGGCGGGACGAGCTTTAAGAAAGCCGCGCTGAACACAACGTTGATGATGCCCGCAAAAAATCCAAGCAGCAGGCAAGAGAAGAAAACAATACCATATTGCCAAACGATTCCGTCCAAATATGCACCGAAAGAGAACAAACACAATGCAGCGCCTTCAATCAGGCCGGAGCCGATCAACTGTGCGCGACCGCTGATGCGCGTGATCTTCGGCGCAATAGCGGAACCGACCGCCATGCTTGCGACCATCAAGATTTCCATAACGGAGAACATCTCCGCTCCACCGTGCAGAACATCTACAACGAACGGAACGGCAAAGGAATTTATCGGGACAAAGGTGAAATTCATCAGCGCGCCGATTAGAAGCAGGACCAGCAGAATTCGATTATTGCGAACGAGACCAAACCCGTCCTTAAAGCTTTCGAAAGTTGAGGCGACGTTGATTTTGGAGCGGTCCAGAGATTCTTCAAGATGGATGAACGCAATGATCAGTGCTGAAATGAAAAACGTACCGGCGTCGATGAGCAACGCGCCTTGACATCCAATCAGTGCAACGACGCCGCCGGCCACCGCAAGGCCTATGAGCTCGGTCACACGACTTGCGCTTTGGTTGAGCGCAACGCCAACCTTATACAAATCCGGCGAGATCAGCTTTGGGACGATTGCCGCGCCCGCAGGTGAGCGGAACGCTTCCATGGTAGAGATAATCAGCGTAAAGGCGATGAGCAGCGGAGGTGTGAGCAGTCCCCTTAAATAAAACAAAACCCCGAGTGCAACGACCAATCCCCGTCCGATATCGAAAATGATCATCACTTTCTTTTTTGAAAGGTGCTCCACCAGCGCGCCCGTAAACGGTTGAAGCAGAATTGTCGGCAGGTAATTTAAACCGAGGATCAGCGCCATTAATGCCGCACTCTGGGTGATCTCATACATCAGCCAGCTGAAGGCAATCGCATCGATTGAATCACCAAAGCGATTCACAACGTTTGCAGCAATAAGCTTCAGGTATTCGCGCTGCGTCAATAGCGGACGATAGCTGGTCGTCTGGTTGTCCATTCAGCAAATCCTTTCCAGTCGTTGAATCTAACATACTATAAAGTTCGAAAGTAGTCAATGCAATGTTTAGACACAAATCGAAATACAACACTATTGTCTCACCATGTGCCAAAGTTCGATCCAACCATGGATTGATTTTGTACATACGGTTCGTTTTTATGCGATCGCTACGGATATGTTGCCGACGTGGCCCGGAACGGATAGAATAATGGTAAGCATATCAATTTTCTATCTATGTGGAGGCAAGTAAATATGTCGAATCAGCGCGGTTACGATTGGGAAGACCCGTCCGTCATCGGTCGCAACAAAGAAGAAGGCCACGCAACGCTGTATCCCTATGGCGATGCGAATGCGGCGCTTGCCCGCGCGCAGTCGCACAACACGATCTCGCTTGACGGGGACTGGAAATTTCTTTGGGTCCACGGCTGTGAGATACCGTGTGGCGTTACGGAAGATAACTTCGACGATTCCAAGTGGGGCACGATTCACGTGCCCGGTGTTTGGCAACGGCAGGGATATGGCACGCCGTACTACTATTCGTCTTCCTACCCGCAGGCAATCGGCACAAAAGCGGGACGAACACCGCAGATCAGCCACGCACTGCAGGAAATCGGCATTTACCGCAGACGGTTTATTCTGCCGGAATCGTTTGGTAACCGCGAGGTGTTTTTGCGTTTCGGTGCGGCAAAGGCCGCGCTGGCTGTTTATGTAAACGGGCGTGACGTCGGGTATTCACAAGGATCAATGACGCCGCACGAGTTTGACGTGACACGATATCTGCGTTCCGGTGAAAACGAGGTGACGGCAATCGTCTGGCGCTACAGCGACGGCACCTATCTTGAAGATCAGGACATGTGGTTCTTCAGTGGCATCTACCGCTCGGTTATACTATACGCACTGCCAAAGACATGTATTCGCGATTACTATGTTCGCACGGAGTTTGACGACACGCTACGGTTTTCAACCGTGCGCCTTGCGCTGTTTTTAAAAGGATATTCCGCCAAAAATACGCAGGCAAAATTAACCGCCGTACTGCCCGCGCTTGGAATGGAAGTTGCGGAGGCGAGCATCAGCTTTGACGATGAAGCAAAGACAGAGCTGACGATGGAGATTGCCTCCCCGCTGCTTTGGAGTCATGAATCTCCAAATCTTTATGATTGCTTGCTTTCACTGGAAGCCGAAGGTGAAACAACCTATTACGCATTTCGCTTCGGATTTCGTAAAATCGAAATTCGCAGGAACGTGTTGTATCTCAATAACCGGCCGCTCAAAATTCATGGCGTGAACCGGCACGACTACGACCCGGACACCGGATGGACGCTGCCCGATGAACAATATCGGCAGGATGTTGCGATTATGAAGAGACACAATATCAACGCCATCCGCACGAGTCACTACCCGAACGATGAACGGCTGTATGATGTATGTGACGAGATGGGTATTCTGGTGATGGATGAAAACGACCTGGAATCGCATGGCGCACGCAATTTTCTCCCCGCGAGCGATCCGGATTGGACGGCGGCCTGCGTCGACCGCATGCGCCGCATGGTCCTGCGCGACCGAAACCGCGCTTGTGTGGTGTTCTGGAGCCTTGGCAATGAAGCGGGCACCGGCACGAACTTTGCTGCCATGCGGAAGGCGGCAGAGACGCTCGACGACACGCGGCCTTTCCACTATGAAGGCGAAGTCGACCCCAAAAGCAGCGACTTTATCAGCCGCATGTATCCCGACCAAAAATTGTTTGACAAGCTCTGTAAGCAGATTCCCGCAACGTTCGGCGCGAACGTCGGCTTACCGAGTAAAAAATACTTTCGTATTCAGAAAGAATATTATGAAACAATGCCGGTGATTCTGTGCGAATATGCACACTGCATGGAAAACAGCCTGGGAAACTTCAAAGAACACACCGACGCGTTTGAATATTACGATCACCTTTGCGGTGGATTCATCTGGGACTTTGTCGATCAGGCGATCCATGAAAAAGACGCTTCAGGAGAACGTTGGCTCTACGGCACGGACTTTTCGGAACAATACGACCGCAAAAACGGATACAAAAGCCGCGCTTCAACGGGCAGCAACCGCTACTTTTGCGCAAACGGCATCGTAGCCGCAGACCGCACGCCGCATCCAGCTGCTGTTGAGGTGAAAAAGTGCTACCAAACCCTGCATGTAACGGCCTTTGATGCGAAAAACGGCGTGTTTTCGGTCAAAAACATGCAGACGTTCTCCGATCTTTCGGCGTATCGGCTTGTGTGGACACTGGAAGCGGACGGAACGAAAGCTGCGGGAGAGGAAGTACCGCCGGAAAGATATGAGGACACGCAGCCGGGCGAAACGGCGGAGATTCGGCTTAACCTTCCGGAACTGCCGGGCGGGCTTGTTACGCTGACATTTCGTTGGTTATTGCGCAACACAACGCCTTGGGCAGAGGCGGGATACGAGCAGGCGTTCGATCAGTTTGTATTGCAGCCAGCCGAAAAAGACGTACAACAGGTTCAAGGCGAAAGAAACGTAGTATACACACAATCAGACGGCTCGATCACGGTAAACGGAAAAAATTTCACACTTCGGTTTATTGACGGTATGCTGGCAAGCTATCGAACCGGCGAAACTGAGTGGCTTGCCGCGCCGCTGAAACCGAACTATTACCGAGCGCTGACGGACAATGACCGCGGAGCGGCGAATTTTGTGCCGTTTGTACTGCGATTTATGAATGTGGACGCTTGGCGGCGCGCGGCGAAAAAACAGCGCGCAAGGATGCGTGCAGAATCGGCAGACGGCGGTGTTTTGATTGAAACAAGCTGGAATCATCCTTTCCTCAAGCAGGCGAGCGTGCGGTATTTCGTGCGTGCGGACGGTTCGGTCGAAATTGAACAGCGCACGACGTCCCGGCGAAGAAACATGCTGCGTGCAGGACTGCAATGTACGCTTAGCGCCGGATTTGAGACGGCGCAGTGGCTCGGCAGAGGTCCGGAAGAAAACTACCCCGACCGGAAGACGGGCTCGGCGATTGGGCAATATTCAATGAAGATCGAAGCGCTGGAGCATCCCTACATGCGCCCGCAGGAAAACGGTGCGCGTTGTGATATCGAAAAGCTGGTGCTGGAAGGAAGAGACAAGAGGCTTACGGTGAAAAACCTTGGAGAAAGCCTGATTTTTTCGGCGTGGCGTTATACACAGCAGGAATTGGACGAAACAGAGCACCAGCATGAACTTGTCCGACATGGGGAAACGACCCTGAGCCTTGATGGTGCGATGTGCGGCGTCGGCGGGGATCTGCCCGGAATGGCTGCACTCCACGAAGCATACAAGATGAAACCGGGAGTTGAATACAGGATGCGTGTTTTGCTGTCGACAGACAAATAGAGCGTTCTTTTGTTTAGGCCCAAACAAACATAAACCGCGGAGTCAATCCGCGGCTTATGTTGTTAGATTCGTTATTCCGCAAAATCAACGTTTGGCGGGATATAATAGCGAACATAATCCACAAGCATTTGTTGCGGGAACGCATCGTCGTCCACACCTTTGATGCCGCCCCAGCTTCCGCCGACAGCGACGTTGAGGATCAGATGAAACGGAACGTCGAACGGCCACTCGGTATAGTCCGCGCCTTCGGGGTGGTCATAGCGGAGCGTTTCAGTTCCGTCGAGCAGGATTTGCAGCGCATTCTCCGTCCATAGAAACCCATAGGTGTGGAAGGATGTATCGCGTCGCCCGATGCGTGCATATGCTGAAATCGGGTCGCCATCCACAGCGTTGTTGTCAAACGTATGTACTGTGGCATGCACAAGCTTTGCGTCGTAGCCGACACGTTCAACAATGTCGATTTCACCGGAGTGCAGATATCCGCCGTAGCGTGTGTCCGTTGGCAACAGCCAGATGGCGGACCATGTGCCCGTTGCGACCGGCAGCGTAGCGCGTACCTCCAGATAACCGTAAGTGAAATCAAAATTGCCTTCGGTC
Organism: Christensenellaceae bacterium; assembly: GCA_963665515.1. Classification (GTDB taxonomy): domain Bacteria; phylum Bacillota; class Clostridia; order Christensenellales; family CAG-138; genus UBA7703. The sequence goes on along the minus strand of OY762278.1, from coordinate 3,621,132 downwards.
TTCAGCCGCGCAGAGGTATAGTTGCGACTTTTAATCTTTTCCTTACGCGCTTCAATAATCAGGTAACCGTCTTCGATAAACGCATTGTCCCGCGTATAATATTCCAGCTCTTTATTATAAGGCCAGGCACCGATTTCAAAAACCCAGATGCTTTCGTCGATCGATTCCGACTCAAATTCATCTGAAAAGGCGAGCGTGTATCCGTCCGGCGGGCCGGGCGCAGGCGTGGGCTCATCGGTTGGCGTCGGCTCCGGCGTTGCAGCCGGTGTCTGCGTCGGGGTAGCGGTTGGCGTATCCGTCGGTTCACTGGTTTCCGCTGAAGCGGATTGCTGCACAGGTATTGGCATTGTGCAGCCGCATAAAAACAGGAGCGCAAGGATCAGCGCGGAAAATTTTAGAAAACGAACGTGCATAGTACTTGCCCTCCATAAAAATCATTCAAAACATAAGGTTTCATTTACCAATATTATATGGATATTGTAACGGTATGCGAACGTTCCAGTCAATGTATCAAAGTCACAGAAGAAATGAGTAAAATGTATTTCCTTTTACCCGCAATGACGTTGACGCGGCATGTGTCGAGAGGCTATAATCAACCGAGACGGTTTTATCCGTCTAACTGTTTTCTGCGCGCCGTTGGAATCAAAACGCCGCCGAATATGTTTATTTTATGGAGGCAAACCATTGCAATATACGTTTCAACAATTGAAAAAAGCGGCCAAACAGGAGAATGCGACGCTACGGCCTTACCGACTTGCGGTCGTCGGCGATTGTTCGACACAACATGTTTCAACCGCACTGAAAGGCTATGCGCATTTCTGCGGAATCGACCTGAGCGTTTTCGACGCGGACTATGACCAGATCGACGCGCAAGTCATGGACGACAATTCGGAACTGTATGAATTTCAACCGAATGCCGTCCTCCTCTACATGGCGTCCGAAAAGCTCTATTCGGCCTACTGTAAGACTCCCGTTTCCGAACGGGACGGTTTTGCCGAACGCACGATGGGGCATATTCGCGCACTTTGGCAGAAGCTCTCCTCCGCCGGGAAGATGAGTATCCTGCAATTTAATTTTGTTCGACTGGACGATGCGATTTTCGGCAATTACGCCGAAAAGGTTTCGTCCTCTTTTTTGTATCAGCTCGACAAGCTGAATTTAATGATGGCAGACGGCTGCCAGACGCAAAAAAGTGTCCTTTTGATTGACCTCGCCGGTGTGCAGAATCAATATGGAAGGACTTTCACTTACGATGAGAAATTCTATTATATTGCAAAGCTGCCGCTGTCGCTGAATGTGCTGCCGGCCGTTGCGAAGCGCGTGATCGACGTGATCCTTTCGCTTCTTGGTCAAGTGAAAAAATGCGCGGTGATCGACCTCGACGGAACACTCTGGGGTGGCACGATCGGCGGCGATGGGCTCGGCGGCATTCAGATTGGCGAGCTTGGCGCTGGTCGCGCGTTCACCGATTTTCAACTTTGGCTAAAGGAGTTGAAAAACCGCGGTATTTTGCTTGCGGTTTGCAGCAAAAATGATGAAGACGTGGCAAAGGAACCGTTTGAAAAGCATCCCGATATGATTCTCTCATTGGATGATTTTGCAATCTTTGTCGCGAACTGGGACGATAAGGCGGGCAATATCCGCCGCATCCAAAAGACGCTCAATATCGGCTTTGACAGTCTTGTGTTTTTTGACGATAATCCGTTTGAACGCAACGTCGTACGCAATCTGCTGCCGGATGTAACCGTGCCGGAATTACCGGAAGACCCCGCGCTGTACCTTTCCTATATTCAAGGTTTGAACCTGTTCGAGACGATTTCATACTCCGCGGCGGATGGTGCGCGCACAAAACAGTATCGCCAGGAAGCGGAACGTGTTTCGCTGATGGAGACGCTGTCAAACTATGACGAATATCTCGAAGGCTTGGATATGCGCGCGGTTGCGGAGCCGTTTGTGCCGTTTCAGTATCCGCGTATTGCGCAGTTGACCCAGCGATCCAACCAGTTCAATCTGCGAACGGTGCGCTATACCGAAGCGCAGATTGAACAGACGGCAAACGATGAAAATTTGATTACGCGATATTTCACCCTGCGTGATAAATTTGGCGACTATGGTTTGATCGGCGTGGTCATTATGGAAAAACGATCAGATAAAACGCTGTTCGTGAGCACATGGCTCATGAGTTGCCGTGTTTTAAAGCGCGGTATGGAGGAGTTCATCGTCAACACTATTGTGGAGTCCGCAAAGCAAGCGGGCTGTAAACGCGTTGTCGGCGAATATATCCGCACGCCAAAGAACAAAATGGTGGAAAACATCTACGAACGGCTTGGTTTTACACGGGATGGCGACTATTTCATTGCCGATCCGGATAATTTCAGGTGGAATAAAACACATATTTTGCCGGAGAGCGGTACCGAACGAGAGCAGGCACTGTCCGGCACCGGTAAATAAAAAGGAGTGAACACGGGATGCAAGCAATCACAGATACGTTTACACTCCAAAACGGCGTGCCGGTTCCGTGTCTGGGTTTTGGAACATGGCAACTTACCGAAAAACACATGCAGGGCGCAATTTCGGCTGCGCTGAATGCGGGCTACCGACACTTTGACTGCGCAACGTCTTATGGCAACGAAGACCTTGTCGGCGCTGCGCTGAAAACAAGCGATGTGCCGCGAGATGAATTGTTTATCACCAGCAAGGTTTGGAATGACGATCGTGGTTACAAAACCACGATTGCCGCATGCAAACAATCGTTAAAGCGACTTGATATGGATTATCTGGATCTGTATCTGATCCACTGGCCGTTTTCAGCCAAGCTGGACGAACACTGGCGTGACAGAAACGCCGAAACGTGGCAAGCGCTGGAGACGTTGTATCGCGACGGGATCGTTCGGGCAATTGGTGTAAGTAATTTTCTACCAAACCACCTGCAGCCGCTTATGGACGGCGCGATTGTCTTGCCCATGGTCGACCAGATTGAGCTTCACCCCGGACAACGGCAGACTGAGACACTGGAATTCTGCCGCGCAAATGACATCCTCGTGGAGGCGTGGGGTCCGCTGGGTCACCAGAAGTTGGTGCTCAACGACGACTTGCGCGCAATTGGCGAGTGGTACGGGAAGAGCGCTGCGCAGGTTTGCATCCGTTGGTGTTTGCAGCTTGGGGTGGTACCATTGCCCAAATCCAGACGGGCTGCTCGCATTCTTCAAAACGCGGACGTGTTTGATTTTATATTGACGGACGACGACATGAAGGTAATCGACGATCTTCCGTATCTCGGCGGCTCCGGCCTCGACCCGGACACCGTTCACTTTTCTTAACCTGCTTTTCTTGAAAGTAAAACAGGTATAAGAGCGTTCGGTATGGTGAAATAAAACCAAACCAAAGAAGTGGTTTAATAGAAAGATTGATTCTTCCATCTTCCTTTTCTTTTAAGAAAAGGAAGGAAAGAAAGGAGTAGCACGATGCAGACAAGCGACCGGGATATGATGATTCGCCAAATCCGCAAGGATGTGTTCCTTTCGGCATGGTCGGCGGGCGCGGGACACCTCGCTTCGGCATATTCCGTTGTGGAAATTTTATACGCGTTGTATTTTATGGACGTGCTGCGCTATCGCGCGGACGAACCGGAATGGCCGGAACGCGACCGGTTTGTGCTCAGCAAAGGACACGCATCACTGGCGTATTACAGTGTATTGAGTCTCGCGGGTTATTTTGACCGTAAGCTACTCTACACGTTTGCTCAGCCAAACTCGCGTCTCGGTGGCGAGCCGAACATGATGGAACTGCAGGGAGTGGAGGCGACGACCGGTTCGCTGGGACACGGGCTGTCCTATGCCGCGGGCACAGCGCTGTCACAACAACTTGATGACAATGGCGCGCGGACGTTTGTTTTGCTTGGAGATGGTGAATGTCAGGAAGGCTCGACCTGGGAGGCCGCGATGGTTGCCGCAAAACTTGGACTAAACAACCTCACGGCAATCCTCGATTGCAACTGTCTGCAAAAACTCGGCACGGTCAAGGACATTGCGGGTATTGACAACTGGCTCGCGCGCTGGGAAGCGTTCGGATGGGATGTGATCGAGGTCGACGGGCATGATCCGGAGGCGGCTGCCAGTGCCTTGAACGCAAAGCCGGGCGAGAAACCGCGCATTGTGATTGCGCATACGGTGAAGGGCAAAGGCGTTTCCATTATGGAAAACAAAATCGATTGGCATTATCGCCTGCCGAACCCGAAGCAGTTGAAAAAATTTATGGAGCAATTGGATATCAGCGAGGAGGAGCTTTCAGCATGCAAACAGCATTCTTAACCGCAATCTCCGAACTGGCCGCCGCGGACAAAAACGTACTGTTTATGACGGCGGATAACGGCACGGATTATGACATCCTGTTTTCGCGGAATTATCCGGAGCAATACCTTAATCTTGGTATTGCTGAAAACAACCTTGTGGGCATGGCGGCGGGCTGTGCCGGCGGCGGAAAGGTTCCATTTGTTATGAGTGGATCGGCGTTTCTAGCTTACCGCAGTTGCGAACAGATTCGTGACGATGTTTGTTTGCAAAACCGCAACGTTAAGCTCGTCGGCTTTGGCGCGGGGTTCTCGATTGCGCGGTTGGGGCCAACGCACCATGCGACCGAAGATATCGGTATCCTATGCGCCATGCCGAATCTGACGGTTCTTTGCCCCGCAACGCCAAAGGAAGTGGAGCAGGCCGTGCAGACCGCCTATGAAATCGACGGGCCGGTTTACATTCGCATGGAGATGAACGGTGAGCCGGAGTTTGAAACTGAAGCAGAATTTAGTGTTGGTCAACCACGGATGATTGCGGACGGCAGCGACGCGGTGGTCTATACGACCGGCAGCATCTGGGCGGAAGCAATGACCGCACGAAAGATTTTGGCGGAGGAAGGCTGCTTGTTACGAATTATAAAGATACAAACGCTCAAACCGATGGACGAGAATAAAGTCGTTGCGGCCGCAAGCGGTATTCAGCAAGTATTCACGTTGGAAGAGCATAACGTAGATTGCGGGCTTGGCATGCTCGTACGCAATGCGTTTTCAAAGGCAAGCGCATGCGCATCCATCACAAACATTGGCCTAAATGATCAGTTTGCGCATGGTTACGGCACGCAGCTTGAAGTGCGTGTGCAAAACGGATTGGATGGAAAAAGCGTTGCAAAAACCATCGCTATAAAGCTGGGATTGAGTATATGAAAGCAGAACAAAACACATTCGACGATATGACCATCGGGAAGATCGCTTCGTTTTCGCGGAAGGTCACTGCGGAGATGATGGACGCGTTCAATATGATCTCCGGGGATGAAAACCCGCTACATACGGACGAAATATACGCAAAAACACAAGGGCAACCGAGCCGTGTTGTCTACGGTATGCTGACGGCGAGTTTGTATTCGACGCTGTGTGGAATGTTTCTTCCCGGTGAACGGAGCCTGCTGCAAAGTGTGGACGCCAAGTTTCACAAGCCGGTGTTCATCGGCGACGTATTAACGGTGAGCGGCGAAGTCGTTGAGCGACACGAAGCGCTGAACGTTATACGTGTGCGTGCGGTGATTCGAAATCAACATGGCAAGCGCGTTTCAAGCGCCAGTTTGCAGGTAGGGGTTCGATAAGCTTTTTTAAGGTGATTTGCTATAGTGCAGAAAAAACTATTAGACAAAATGGGAGGCGTAATATGACCAGAGAAGACGTATTTAACGCATTGAATGAGGTATTTCAGGATAACTTTGACGACGAGGACATCACGCTAACGGAAAAGACTGTTGCCGACGATATTGAGGAATGGGACAGTCTTGAACATATCAATCTTATCATCGCCATTGAAGAACGCTTTGGGCTGAAGTTTACAATGAAGGAAGTCACCGGCATGAAAAATGTTGGCGAAATGGTCGATATTATTCTTGAGCGGGGTACGCGTATTTGAGCATCGTAGATTTTTCATTTGTGCTGTTCGCTGCGGTCGTTATCGCGGTGTACTATCTGTTGCCGGATAAGGCGAAATGGCCGTGGCTGCTGATTTCCAGTACTGCATTTTTCGTACTCGCCAGCAGCTGGAAAATGATTCCGTACCTGTTGTACGGTTTGATTGTTACGTACTTCGGGGCACAGTGGATACAAAAAACGAACGATTCGAAAAAGCGAAAGGCCGCGTTGGTTATTACAATCATTCTGGCGCTTGCCGAACTTGTCGCGCTGAAATATCTGAATCTGTTCGTTATAGGCGCACGGGGATTTGCAAAGATATTCTCCATCCATATTGGATTGGAGTTGGTCAACATTGCCGCACCGCTCGGCATTTCCTACTACACTCTATCGTTACTTGGCTATGTTCTGGACGTATACCGTGAGGTTACGCCCGCAGAACCGAACTTTTTTAAGCACGCGCTGTTTGCCTGCTATTTTCCGCAGATCACGTCCGGACCGGTCACACGTTTCGGCGAGATGAAGGAACAGCTTTTTACGCCGCATGCATTCGACTATGAGGCGGTTGTCCGTGGATTGCAACGCGGGGCTTGGGGCTTGTTTAAAAAAATGGTGATTGCCGACCGGCTAAGTGTGATCGTAAAGGCCGTCTATCTGCATTATGACAGCTTTTCGCCGCTGATGGTGATTCTTGCGACAATTTGCTTCGCGTTTCAACTCTATGCGGAGTTTTCCGGCGGAATGGACATTATCATGGGCGTTTCGGAAGCACTTGGCGTGCGCTTACCGGAGAATTTCAATCGACCGTTCTTTTCACGAACACTCGGCGAGTTCTGGCGGCGGTGGCATATTACGCTGGGTCTGTGGTTTAAGGACTATATGCTCTATCCAATTTTGAAAAGCGACGGTCTGCAGAAGATCAGCCGAAAATTAAAAAAGCGCTTTGGCAAAAAGGCGGGAAAGAAACTGACGACTTATATCGGGTTGCTCGTGCTCTGGGTGGCTATCGGTATTTGGCACGGCGGCTCGATGAAGTTTTTATTCGCGTCGGGCATCTTGCAATGGTTCTATATCATCATCAGCGAATCCGTCCAGCCTGCGCTGGCGCGTTTGAGCGGACGGCTCAAACTAGATAATGAGCACGGGTGGTTTCCGTGGTTTGCGCGGCTTCGCACACTGCTTTTAATCTGCTTTGGGTTCATCTTCATCTGTGCAGACTCGTTTGGTGCAGGCGTTCAGACCGTCGGCTGGATTCTTACGGGATGGGACACGACTCTGTTCTACCAGCCGAGCTGGATCTGGCTGCAATATGCGCTTTTGGCGCTTGGACTTGTCGTGCTGTTCATTGTGGATAACATGGCAAACAGTGGGATCGATGTGCGGACATGGGTTTCAAGGCGCGGTTGGTATGTGCGGTGGCCAATGTACTGGGCGTTGATTACAATGATCATTCTTTCTGTGAATTTCTCCACGAAAGAATTCCTTTACGCACAGTTTTAGGTTGAGAAATAATTATGAAAGAAAAAGCAACTAAACTGATCCTGAAATGTCTGTTGGCGGCGTTGCCGCTGATTGTATTTGCTTCTTTGTTTATCGTCTTTCCAATGAGCTTTCTCGACGCCGATTACCCAAACTGGCGTTGGCAGAAAGACTTTATAACAAATGAAAGCGTACAAGCGGACGTTCTATTCATTGGGGATTCACTGGAGGTCAGCGGGGTTATGGCTGCGGAGTGGGGCGAAAATGCGTATAACATCAGCTTGCCGGGAACAACCCCCGTTGAGATGTGTTATGCACTGAAAACTTATTTAGAGCATCACGAGCCGCCTAAGCTCGTCATTATGGGCTTTGGACAGAATCACTATATTGAGATGAATTGCTACTGGAATCGAACGATATATTTCCATTATGCTCCAGTTTCCGAACAGGCCGCATTTATCAAACAGGCAAAAGCACTGGACGATATGGCAGTATTCGGGGATGTAAACGTCCTAGGCGAAACGCTTAGTTATGGGTTATTCGCCCCGAGTCGTTATTTGCCTGCACTTCTCAATATGCTTGAGGAGCAGAACAGACAGGCGACAAACATAGCAACCTATTCCAACAGTCGGGTAAGCCATGGATACCTTCAAATCGGCATGCTCGATAGCTGCTCGGACGCGTCTGCATCTGTTGCGTACGATAGTTTTACTGTTGCGCCATCAATTGATGTGAACATTCGTGAGATGGCACAACTTTGCTCCGATAATAGTATCCAACTTGTCATCGAGCGCCCGCCGTGCAATCAAGCGACTGTGGATGCAACGAACGCAACGTTTGCAGCGCAATATGCGCAATATTTCGATTTACTGGCGGAAGATTTCCCCGATATTATTGTCAATACAGTGATAGAGGTTTATCCGGACGACTGTTTCGGAGATCCGGGACATTTGAACCAAAACGGTGCCGAGCGATATACAAAATCGCTTTATGAACGATATGCATACCTTGTCGAATAACAAACCTAGGGCAATCAACAATAAAGAGGATATTACCGGCTTTGATGACGAAAAACAATAAAAACCGGAAAAACGCCGGGGTGATACTGCTAAAATGCGCGCTGGCCGCGCTGCCGCTGATTCTATTCGTGTTCATGCTTTCCGTCTGGCCGATGCGCATTCTTGACAAAGAATACCCCATGTGGCAATGGCAAAAGGACACACTTACGGATGAGAGCGTGCAGGCGGATGTACTGTTTCTTGGCGACTCACTTGTGCAGTCCGGCGTAATGCCGACGCTTTGGGGCGACAATGCGCTCAGCCTCGCACTTGGCGGCGCATCGCCAATTGAAATGTATTACTCGCTCAAAACATACTTAAGCTGCCACGATGCACCGTCGCTCGTAATCATGGGGTTCGGGCAGAACCACTACATGGAACTCAGCTCCTTTTGGGGTCGCAACGTATACTTTCATTATATGCCGTTGGTTGAGCAAGCGCAAATCCTTCGGCGCGCGGAGGAGCTTGACGATCTTGCGTTGTTTGAAACCAACAGTCCGTATGCCGATTTGTTGGCCTATGCGTGTTATGCACCGAGCAAGTATCTTCCGGCGTATATTGGGATGCTGGAAGAACGCGGCCGCCTGAAACTGAACCGGGAATGGTATGAATATACCGGTGAAGTGCGCGGATATCATCTCAATGGAACACAGGAGAGCAACGGACAGGCAACGGATTCCGTACTATATGAGGAATTCATTGTATCGCCGTTGCTTGACGAACAGATACGTGAAATTCTGACGCTTTGTCTTGATACTGGGATTCAAGTTGTTATTGAACGGCCGCCGCTCAACCTTGCTTCGGAGCAGGCGATGCATCCTGCGTTTGCAACGCAATATGTCGACTATCTCAATTTCCTTGTGACAGATTATCCCGGCATCATAGTCAATACGGTGATCGATGTGTATCCGGATGATTGCTTTGGCGATCATGAACACCTAAACGCGAAAGGAGCAGAGCGTTACACACAGTTACTCGTGGCGCGCTATGCACATCTTGTAGAGGGGGAATAAAAAGATGGGGGAGAAACGGAATTCTGTGATTAGCGCAGTTCGGTTCATGGCGCTTTGCATGATTGTGCTGTGCCATATTCTTCAGCATTATCAACTACCGGGTTCATGGTATTTAACAGCAGGCGTTCAGGTATTCCTTTGCATTTCCGGTTTTTTGTACGGTGCAAAGCAAATTGATGACGGCGTAGTATTTTTCAAACGTGGCGCGTGGAAGATTCTTCTGGACTATTGGATATTATTACTGCTTGTCGTTCCGCTATATCTGGTGTTCGAACCGGGAGAACACAGTACGTTTGACGTGCTCAATCTCTTTGCGCTTCAATATGGCGGCTTTCAGGGGCTTCAGCATACGTGGTTTTTGCCGACGATTCTTGCCTGCTATCTGGCTACGCCGCTGCTCCAGCGCTTTGCGAAGCGCGTCAACACGTTTTCTACGCGGCGGTTCCTTTTCGAAACAGCGCTGTTGTGCATTGTTTTACAAATTGTGCTTGACAACATCGTGTTAGGGTTCAACGCCGCATGGCTGTTCTGCTTTATCATAGCCTATTTATTTGCAAGCCGTAAAAACGCTGGAAGAATGCAGAGTTACAAAGTGACGACAATCGTTGTTTCTGTCCTTGCGGTGATTCTCAACGGTGCGAAAATCTATATCAACACCTTTTTACCGCGACCGACGACGGGCACAGCCATCTATTACTTTCATGTTCTATTGGAGGACTATGCCCATGCAACGTTCGGCATCGCCGTGTTTTTCCTTGCGTATACGATATTTTCCGCTATGCGGTTGGAACGCTCAAAAGCAATCTCCGCCGTGCTGCGATTTTCCGATCGATATAGCTATGATATGTATCTCGTGCATTACATTTGGATTGAGGCTGCGTTTGGCGTGCTGGCCATGTCGTTTTTGCCGTATGGCGATTTGATCGTTATCCTGCTTGGAACGGTGCTTGGCGCAATGCTGCTGCATTGGCTGTCGGAAACGATCAATCAGTTTATTCGAAACAGAACAAAACCAAAGTTGGCATAAAATAAAAACCGGAGGCGATATTACCTCCGGTTTTCTTTATTTGTGTTGAAGCGTTAGTCGTTTTTATAACCATTGAACCAGGCGCGCTCGGAATAGGGTGTTTTCTTTACGTGCGTAAGCGGTTCGTCTGCAATGCCGACCGGCAGATAGCACACCATTCCCCAATCATCAGGAACACCCAGGATATCCGCCATTTTGCGACCGAGTCTCTTTGCGTCCGTGATTTGCCCTTCGATCCAGCAGCTCTGATAGCCGAGCGCTATGATCGCCAGCAGCATGTTTTGGATTGCCGCGGAGTAGTCCTGTACATAAAAACTGACGTCGCGGCAGGCGATAATGGGCTTTGTCAGCACGCAGATCATCGCAGGTGCGCTGCGGCCTACCTTGTAGCCGACGTCGAGCAATTTGTTGAGGATCGCCGGGTCGTCGACTGCAATCAGCTTTGTTGTCTGCTTGTTGCATCCGGAAGGAGCGGCAAGCCCTGCGTCCATGATCGTCTGCAAGTCTTCTTTCGGCACGGGTGCGGGCTTATACGCGCCGCGGTAGCTGGTTCGTTCGGTAATTGCCTGAAAAACATCCATGATACTGTGTTTCTACTCCTGAAATCTTAGTTATTTGCTTAAATCGCGAAAACTGTATGGTTTGAATTGAAAGGGCTCCGGTACACATCGACAAAAAGCATAATGATGCTTCGCGGTCAAATGAGAACTCAATGCCGATGTTTGCGGCGTGTAGCGATCAACACAATGCCGAGTGCGATCAGTCCGGCGGCAAGTCCGAGCAATACCCATGCCGCGCCGAATCCGCCGTGGAATGCATGCGGAATCATGCCTGCCCGCGAGAGCGAAACCGCCCGGACGATCCCGATGACGGCGGCAATCAGTATGCAAAGGACACCGATTGCGGCAAACACCTGCAATTCGTATCCGCATGCCTTGGGCTGCGGGTCGTAGGGTGCATCCGGCGGGGTAACGTGCGGCGCGTTGGTCAATTCGTATGCGTCGCAAAAGGGGCAAGGCTCATAATAATCCTCATCGCCATAGTGGGCGTCGCCTTCCATGAGGATCGGCTGGTAGTACCCCGAGTCGTTGCAGTAAGGACACTTGATGGTGGGCGCGGTCGGTTGGTCGGGTGGGCTTGTGAGAACGGTTTTGCTGGTTTTCATGGTTTCCACTCCTTTCCGCTGGTCCTGGTTGAAACGAAACAAAAAACGCAATTTGTATGCGGTCGGGCGGTACGATATTCAGTTGTGGTCGGTCGGTTCTTGCCGGTCGATGTGACTTCTATAGTTACATGTATATTATAGCAGGTTTTGGGTAGAGAAAACACGGAAAACCAACATGATTCTCCGTGTGAAACTTAAATTGTTTTATCGATCGTTCTGACTTTTGATTAATCGATGATTTCAAGTTGATCAACGGAAACATAAGGGATGGTAATGCTTGCACCCATGGTTGATTCATATGTATATAAACCCTGAGACAGACCGTATATAACAATCGTGTCATCTTCAAGTACGCGAGTTGAAATAATATCGCTCTTATAATCGACTAATAGAATATTATCATAATGCCCTTTTGTAGCGATACGCAGAGTTGTAGTTGTTGTCCCTTCAAGAACCTGCAAAACATACCCTCTGAATTTTACCTTTTCCCCTAAATAGTCGTCAGGAGTTCGTGCAAGCTGATTATATGTAATTCCGGTTTCATATCCTTTCTGAGCCTCTTTTGCAGCGGCTTCTATTTCTGCTTGCTTTTGGGCTTCTAGTTCAGCAATTTTCGCAGCTTGCTCAATTTCTGAAAGTTCAAACCACGGTGCGGCTTCCTCCAACTTGGCGGATAATTCTGTATTCTCAGTTAGCAGCTTCTGATTCTTTTCCTCGAGAAATGAATTTTCGGATGTTAATAGATCGATTTGTGTTTGGGCATCGTCTGCGGTTTGTATTAAGGCAGCATAGTCGTCCTGCAGAGATGACAGCTGAGCTTGAAAAGAATTGCGCTCAGTTACCAAGGCGTCGTAATCAGTTTGAGAAATACAGGCTGAACAAGTTGAAAAGAGTAATAACATTAATAAAAGGCAAAATAGAACGGATAATCTTCGCATAGCCCCCACCTTAAATATAAATTGCATTGCTGTATATACAACTGAAATAAGTATACATCCTACTACCACTGAAAACAACATTTGTATGGGAATGTTAAGATTTTTCAAAGGAATATACAATATATCATAATTTATTGCACCCGTCCCCATCTTATGGTAAACTCACGGGAATAAAAGCTTGAATGGAGCAGAATTATTATGCATGCAATCATCACCGTCATCGGGCACGACCGCGTCGGCATCATCGCCGGCATCTGCGTTGCGCTCGCAGGCGTCAACGTAAACGTCCTCGACATTAACCAAACCATCCTCGGCGGCATGTTCACCATGATCATGCTCGTCGACGTCGGCGAAGCGAGCGTCCCGTTCGAGAAGATCACCGAAACACTGGACGGCGAAGCCACGCGCCTCGGCGTGAACGTGCGCATCCAGCGCGAGGAAATCTTCGACGCGATGCACCGCATTTGAGGAGGCAAAACCATGCTCAACCAGCGGGAAATATTTGAAACGCAACACATGATCGACCGGGAGCACCTCGATATCCGCACCATTACGATGGGGATTTTGCTGCGCGATTGCGCGCATAGCGACCCGAAGATTGCAACCCGAAAGATATACGATAAAATTACACACTGCGCTGAGCGGCTTGTGCCAGTCGGTGAGGAAATTGAGCGCGAGATGGGAATCCCCATTGTTAACAAGCGCATTTCGGTCACGCCGATGGCGTTGGTCGCCGACGCAAGTGAAACGGAGAACTATGTCCCGTTTGCCGAAGCTATGGATCGCGCGGCGGGAGAATGCGGCGTGGACTTCATCGGCGGATTTTCTGCGCTTGTGCAAAAAGGCTTTACGTCCGGCGACCGCAAACTGATTGCGGCCATTCCGGAAGCGCTTGCTACGACGAAATACGTTTGCTCTTCTGTCAACGTCGCTTCCACACGCGCGGGCATCAACATGGACGCAGTGCGGTTGATGGGCGAAACCATAAAGAAAACAGCCGAGCGCACCGCAGAACAGGAAGGCCTTGGCTGCGCCAAACTTGTCGTATTCTGCAACGCCGTTGAGGACAATCCGTTTATGGCGGGCGCGTTCCACGGCATCGGCGAACCGGAGTGCGTCATCAACGTCGGCGTGTCCGGCCCGGGCGTGGTCAGCCACGCGCTCAAGCGGGTGAAAGGTGAGCCCATCGACGTGGTCGCCGAGACAATCAAGAAGACGGCGTTTAAAGTTACGCGCATGGGTCAGCTTATCGCGCGCGAAGCGAGCACGCGGCTGAATGTACCGTTCGGCATCGTTGATCTCAGCCTTGCGCCAACGCCCGCACAGGGCGACTCCGTGGCGCGCATCCTCGAAGCGATCGGCCTCGAACGCTGCGGCACGCATGGCACGACGGCGGCGCTTGCGCTGCTGAACGACGCGGTAAAAAAAGGCGGCGTTATGGCATCCTCGCATGTCGGCGGGTTGTCCGGCGCGTTTATCCCCGTGTCCGAGGACGAAGGCATGATTGCCGCCGTGCAGGCGGGAACGCTGTCTATCGACAAGCTGGAAGCGATGACGTGCGTCTGTTCGGTCGGGCTGGATATGATCGCCGTGCCGGGCGACACCAGCGCTGAGACAATCTCCGCCATCATTGCGGACGAAGCGGCCATCGGTATGATCAACACCAAGACTACCGCCGTGCGCATCATCCCGGCGCCGGGCAAACAGGTTGGAGACACAATCGAACTCGGCGGACTGCTCGGCAGCGCGCCGGTCATGCCGGTGCATACGGAGTCCAGCGCGGAATTCATCCAGCGCGGCGGACGCGTTCCGGCGCCGCTTAACAGCCTGAAAAATTAATCAGCAAAAGAAAAAGCAGCTCGCCATTCTAAAGGCGGGCTGTTTTGCTATTGCGCGTTGCTGAACAAATTGACTACTCTTCCGGGACATCAATCCACTCCGGATCGGTTTCGCGCGGATATGCTTCCCATGTTTCACCCGCCGCGTCAAAGTCGGCAATGTTGTCCAGCTTGAGCTTCATATATTTGCCCGTTGCGGTGACGGCAACCTCGCCGTCCGGCAGTAGGATTGCACCTTCGCCCGTAAAAAGCCTGCGGCTGTTTTGCAGCACCTTGCCGACGACCGTCAGCGGGACATCATAGGGGACGGGTTTTTTGTAGCGCGTCGTGAGTTCGACTGTGACCGCCCATGTGTCCGGCTCGGTAACGTTGACCGCGCGGCCGATGGTTTCGTCCAACAGCGCGGTGCTCACGCCGCCGTGGACGCGACCCGGATAGCTCTGGTGCTGCTCCTGAGGGACGACGATCGCCGCGAGCGTGCCGTCTTCCAGCTCGTAAAAGTCCGTGTGCAATCCAAAGGGGTTTTCCACGCCGCAGACGAAGCAGTGTTTTGCCGCGTTGTGCTTTTTGACTACGCGCTTTTTCAATCTATATATCCTCCCGTGTTGGAAATGGTCCCTGCAAAGAAACCCGCGGCCGAAGCTCTCCGGGCTCCAATTGCCCTCTAGCTTCGACAGTGGGTCTTAAGGAATTCTAACGCGCGGAATGGCGAATGTCAATGCATGTAAAAAAAGCCCATACTTGGCTTAAACTATCCCGGCTCCAATTGCCATCGAGCGTCAAGCATGTGCTTTATTAAATATTAACAAGTGTAGTATAACGTGTCAATCGGCGGCTTATCGAATCGTGTTCTATTTCAACAGAACAACAACCAAAATAAAGGGAGACATTTCACTGTGCAGGAAGCGGGTCAAGACTGACTCGCGCAACATATTTATCCGCCAATTCCAGAATATATGCCTCTATTGCTTCGTAGTCGACGTGGCCTACTCCGGAGGAGCTTCGCCCATTTGATGAAAATATTGAACTCGGTGGATTTTCTCCTGCAAATTTCTTGGTTTCCAGCAGCTCGCCTGTTAATTTATCGGCTACCTTCACATAATAATCGCGACGAATTGCTTCGGTGCCATTGGTGTAAACGCCAACAACATGGTCTTCGGGTTCTGCATAGATCACATACCGAACTTGTTTTATCCTATATGGTCTGGCATAATAGGGCAGCATGTCAAAAACGATCATTCTTTGATGCGTTGTTTCATTCAAAGAATAAATTAAAATTCCCCTTGCTGTTTCACATATATCATCTGTTTGATTCGTACTCGCTAGAGATCTCGAAAAGTAATAATCGTTTATATAGCCATAACTTCGATTGACAATGGCTCCTAACGCAGCGTAGATATATTCGCTGAATTCAGGATCTGAATCAATCGAATTATACATTTCATCCAACAGACAGTTTATGATGTAATCATCGGCAGGGCTTATAGCCGCATCAGCCAGCGCGTGTAATATGTATCGGGAGGTTACGCTAACAGTGGTGGATTCCGTAATATAACTATCGATATAGGCATTTAAAACCAGATTCTTTATGCCGTCATCATAATTTTTGTTCATGCTGTCCCAGACTATGCATCCATCTAGATAGGATGCATAGTTGTTGTCACTATACAGCATATGTGATCCATAGATAATGCTCATGATTGTATCGACTACGATTTGCGATGATAAATTGTCCTTTAAAGTCTTGTCACGGAATAGAGAAGACATGATTCCGACATTGGTGTCCATTAGATAGCGGAGGATGGCTTGCCTTTCATCTTCGGGTGCGGTCAACCAATAATCCTTTATGTAATATCTTATAGTATACGAACTATAATCATCAAAAGTAGCGATTGCCTGATCGACTGTATAGACGGCGAAATCAAAAGCACTTGCGTCAAATTCTGATCCAAGTATTATATCAATAAAAATGTCTTTCAACCCTACCAGTGCCTCCGGATCTACGGTTTCTAAGAACTTAACCAGCCCGGATTCGGTTTGATAATCGAGATCCTGCATCAGCAGATTCGGTATGTAAGCAAATAATGCCCCAGCATCATTTGCGGAGGAATAGAGCTGATCTAGGTAGTACTCTTTCTTGTGGGACAGCATTTCCGGATTCGAATAAACATACAGGAATGCACTCTCATAAATATAATCAAAAGAAATATAGTTTTCTTCCACGCAAGTATCTAGAATACTATAGAGATCTGGATTGGGACTGTCGTTATAACTAAAAGTTAATTCTTCAATATACTGAAGATTGCACTCTGTTTTGCAAAAAGCAGCGATTGTACTTATGATATATTGGGAAAGTTGATCATCGCTTTCACTCAATTTCTCAAGTAATACTGTCAGTATTGGGACGACTTCTACGGACGTATCGTTTTCGCATTCGCCGGTGCTGAAAAACTCTAAATTCTTTTCTGCCACCTGCTTGATTTTTTCAAGCGTGACAATATTAACGGCTGGCTCTTTATCATCGAGACCAATGAAAAATGACTCTTTCAAATCAGCATTATCTAAACTTAAATTATATAGTTGGACAAATGCGTTTTCTCTAATGAAAGCATTTTGGTTCGTACGCAATTCGAGGAGAAAAGCAATGTTATTTTCACTTATGGAGGAACAATAAATGGACATTGCTTTTTCTTTTACTAAATCACTCTCATCCTCGCAAATTAACTCCTCTAATAAAGGAGCAATTGCATCGCTATCTAGCTGAGAGACTTTATCCAGAACCGCGAGTCTTTTCTCGACATTTTTGGAACCTAAACGGAACGCATAGTAGTTGCGCTTAGCTTCATCTAAACTGCATCCCGACAGCATAGCGGTTAGCATGATTATAACAAGTAATAACGAGACGAGCCGTGCTGTTTTCTTCATAATAATGTTACCTCGAAAGACTTTTTGGAGTTGTATTGTTCGGACTGACCAAGAATTCAGGTTCAATGAGCTACTTCTTGATGCTAATTACCCAATCAGAATTAAATTTGATACTATTTAAAATTGTATCAAAAAATCGCATTTGACTCAAACACTATTCTTATAATTACTTGTGCTGTCTAACGATCCATTGCAAGTAAAAGATTTAACATCCAGTTCTCTAACTACAGTTCCTCAACCTTCCCATATCCGCCAAGCTATGGTAGTATAGCAGGAACCGGGCGCACGAGCCGTCGCGGATGGGAAAGGTTTGGCAATGTCGGAAAAGCAAAAGAAAGATCTATATCTATTTTTTATCGTCGTCGTGGCGGTCAATCTGGCGCTGGGTTTCAGCGACGGGCTGTTTTCAAATTACTTTAAAGATACATACAACATCAACGGCTTTCAGCGTGGACTGATCGAATTCCCGCGGGAACTGCCGGGCGTGATCGTGTTCTTTTTAATCAGCGCGATATCCTTTTTAGGCGACATCACCATCGCAATCATCGCACAGGGCATTGCTGCACTGGGACTGACCGTGCTTGGGTTCTTCACGCCATCGTTTGGTATGATGCTGATCTTTTTGTTCACAACGTCCATGGGCACGCATCTGTATATGCCGCTGCGCGACAGCATCGGTATGGCGCTGTCCGAACCGGATAAGCTGGGCAAGCGCATGGGACAGTTTGCGGGCGTGCGCTTTGCCTGCCTGATGGTATCCGGACTCGCGGTGTTCTTCCTGTTTCGCTTCGGCGTGTTCAGTTTTTTCACCGAGACAAAATGGACGTTCGTCGTCTCGGCCGGTTTCTATATTGTCACAATGCTATTGCTTATCAAACTCAAGCGCGACGTTGGACAGGTGCGCAGCAAGCGCGAAAAATTGAAGTTTGTCTTCCGTAAGGAATATAAATATTACTATCTGCTCGCCATCGTATTCGGTGTGCAAAAGCAGGTAATGCTTGTGTTCGGGCCGTGGGTGTTGATTGAGACGCTTGGCCAGCAGGTCGATACCATCGTGCTGCTCGGCATCATTGCATCTTCACTCGGTATGTTTTTCATGCCGCAGCTTGGCCGCTGGATCGACCGATTCGGCGTAAAAAAATTGTTGTATGTAGACGCGCTGTCGTTCATCGCCGTATACCTTAGCTATGGGCTGCTAACACAGTCTTTCAACAACGGGACACTCGCCAAGATCGGTCTGCCGCTGATTTTAGCTTGCGGGTTGTTCGTTGTGGACCGTTTGTCGTCGCAGATGGGCATCATCCGCACGATTTATCTAAAGTCGATTGCGGTTTCGGATGCCGACGTGACGCCGACGCTTTCGCTCGCCATGACGATGGATCACGTGGTCTCCATCATCGTCGGTGTAACTGGCGGTGTGGCCTGGGTCACGCTTGGTTCACAGTATATCTTTTATGCCGTTGCGGCGCTATCTCTGGTCAATCTGGTCGTCGCCATCCGTGTAAAAGACCCGCGTAAATGCGAGTCCGCACTGTCGGGCGGAGAACCGGCGCAGATGAAGTAATGACAGGAAGATTACATAAACAAAGGGACGGCCTTGCGGGACCGTCCCTTTGCACGTATTAGAGTCTGTTTATCCTGCGAGCGGACGCGGCTCAGCCGAACAGGACTGCGAGAATGTCCCAGAGGATATGCACGGAAATCGTCGTGAAAAGGTCCCGCTTTAAAAACAGCAGCGTAAGCGGAACGGCCGCAACGATCCAAAATTGAATGAGCGCCGGCAGCGTGGATAAAAAATTGACGGACAGGAACGCCCCGAAAAAATGCAGCAGGGTAAACGGGACCGTCATGAGCAGGAACGTCAGCGGCTTTGAGGCGCGTTTGCCCTTGCTAAGCGACAGCGCGAACGCAAACGGCAGCAACCGGAAAAGCACCTCTTCGGAAACGCCCGCGCTGACGCATCCCGGAATGTCCATCAGCGTGATCGCACCGGGCGCGCGGAACTTTGCAAACGCCCAGTAGATGAGCGTGAAGACGCAAAGGATTCCGACGTAGATCAGGACGTTTTTCGCGGTGAACGGACGAACCAGCGTCTTTTGAATATCATGATCCGCCGCGAGCGAGAGAACGAGCAAATAAACGAGCGCCACGGTGACGCCTATGAGCAGGTTCGCCGTAACGACGACGAACGGGGTTAAGCCGAGCATGTGGAAATTGAGTGTGTTGCCATCCCTTGGTAGAAAGACGGCGAGTGAAAGCAGCCCCAATGCAGAGGCGATCAACCAATGCCTTCGATGCAGCCGCTTTCGATCGATTGTCGTTAAAGCGAGCACGGAAAGCAGTGCGTATAGAACCGCGGTGAAATGGAGTGCAGGTTCTTTCTCGAAGCGTGGTTCAAAATTTGGTAAAAAGAGCAGATAGACGATAAAGCATGCCAAAAAACCGATTAACGCGATCCACAGGGCTTTTCTTGCGCTTTTTTCCATTTGCACTTCTTGTACCTCGCGTAAAGTTGTTTGACAGTACGAACATTACTTGTATCATTATAGCATGAAATACAGCATGGAAGCGTGTAGAAACAACGAAGTCCGCCGAAGCGGACTCCATTGTTTCTATGCATAATCAATTGTTGACGTTATTCAACCGGAATACCAAACGTGTGCGCCAGTTCATCGGCCATGTACCGCTGGCGGCAGTCCGTGCAAAGGGTCGGCACCGGTTGCCCGATGCGCTCTGCCTCGAGGGCGAGTGCTTCCGGCGTATCGATTACCGCGCCGCACCGTTCGCAGTGGATGAGATCAAACGTCCGCCCCCAGATGGTGCGCGTATCGGCGGTTTCGGTCACGACGATATGTCCGGTCGGGCAGACTTCCGCACAGCTTGCGCAGCCGACGCAATCCACCGATGGCTCGTCGTACGGCGTGCCGACAAGTTTGTCCGTGCCGCGGAGCATGGTGTTGATTGCCCCGGAACCAAGTTTTCCGCAGGCCTGCACGCACAGGCCGCAGAGAATGCATTTACCGGAATCCAGCGGGCGTAACCGCTCAATTTTCGGCGCGTGATATGCTTCGCAAAGCGCCGCAATTTCCGCACTGTCCGGTGCGCGTCTGCGCAGCAATTCCAATATGACCCCGCGTTGTTCGCGTACCTTTTCGCTGTCGGTCTCCACGCTACATTCGCGTGAAACGGGGTAGACACAGGCGGTTACGATCCGTTTTCTACCGCTTTCTTCCACCTCCACGATGCACACGCGGCAGCATCCCTGCTCGCCAAGCACGGCATGATTGCAAAGTGTCGGGATGTGGATGCCGTTGCGTTCAGCTACGCCCAACAGGTATTCGCCTTTTTCACATTCGCAGGGTTTGCTATTGATCGTAATCTTCATTTGCTTTCCCTCCCCGAAACCGTGACGGCATCGAACCGGCAGACCGTACGGCAACTACCGCAGGCAGGCTGTGCAGCCGACGCACTTGTCCGCGGCGATATGAAAGCTTGTCAGCTTCCGGCAAACACCCGCCGGACAGCGGTGCTCCCGGATATGCGCGTCATACTCGTCCCGGAAATACCGAATGGTGGTCAAAACCGGATTTGGCGCGGATTTGCCAAGCGCGCAAAGCGAGCTGTCCTGCAGCGTCCTGCCGAGACGTTCAAGCAGCTCAACGTCGCCCTCCTGCCCGCGTCCTTCGCAGATGTCGGTTAGGATCGCCAGCATCTGTCGCAAGCCTTCCCGGCACGGCGTGCATTTGCCGCAGCTTTCTTCGCTAAGGAAATTGACGTAATACCGCGCAACTTCTACCATGCAGCTCGTGTCGTCCATGACGATCATACCGCCGGAACCCATCATCGCGCCGTATTTGATGAGCGTGTCGAAATCCACCGCAAGATCGAGCATGCTTTCCGGGATACACCCGCCGGACGGACCGCCGGTTTGCACGGCCTTGAACGGGCGACCGCCCGCAACGCCGCCGCCGATATCAAATATCAATTCGCGCAGGGTACAACCCATGGGCACCTCGACAAGGCCGGTGTTCTTCACCTTGCCGACCAGCGAAAACACCTTTGTGCCCTTGCTGCCTTCGGTGCCGATGCGCGCAAATGCCGCACCGCCGCCGTTGATGATAACGGGGACGTTCGCCCAGGTTTCCACATTGTTCAATACGGTAGGGTGGTCCCAAAGGCCGCGCTGCACGCTGCGGATATATTTTGCACGCGGTTCGCCGACGCGGCCTTCAACGGACGCCATCAGCGCGGTCGACTCGCCGCAAACGAACGCGCCGCCACCGCGCACCACGCGAAGTTTGAGCGGCTTGCCGCTTTTCATCATGCTGTTTCCGAGAAATCCGGCTTCTTCCGCCTGCTGGATCGCGTTGTTTACGGCGTGAACGGCCATATCGTATTCGTCTCGAATATACAAATAACCTTCCTCTGCGCCGATTGCAAGCACGCAGATGGCCATGCCTTCCAGCACGCTGTGCGGGTCGCCTTCCAGGATCGAGCGATCCATAAACGCGCCGGGGTCGCCTTCGTCGCCGTTGCATACTACGTATTTGGGGAACACATCGTATCCCGCCGCAGAGCGCCATTTGCGCCCGGTGGGGAAACCTGCGCCGCCACGACCGCGCAGGCCGGACGTCTCCATCTCGGATATGATCTCGTCGGGCGACATGGAAAGCGCTTTTTTCAGCGCGTCATATCCACCGCGTGCTATATAATCTTCCAGCGAGTGGGGATCGATCTCGCCGACGTTGCGCAGCGCGATTTTGTTTTGTTTATTGTAAAACGGGTGTGCGGCTCGCGTCGGGTGTCTTACGCCGGATTTGTCTTTATAGAGCAGACGCTCAACGGACTTGCCGTCGATCAATCCCTGAACGATATCGGAAGCGTCGGTTTTTTTTACGCGATAGTAGGCGATGTCGTCCGGCTGAATGCGCACGAGCGGCCCCGCTTCGCAAAAGCCGTGACAACCGGTCTTTTTAACGCTTCGCTCAACGGCACAGTCGATTCCGGCGGCGAAAACCGCACTTTCCAGTGCGTCGGCAACGTCGCGGGCTCCGTTTGCAAGGCAACCGGTGTCACAGCACACAAGAATGGTTTGCTTCATCGTACCGCCGCCTCCTCCCGATAAGAATTCAGGATGGCGGGCAGTTTTTCCAACGTCATTTTGCCGTAAAAGGTGTCGTCGATGAGGATGACCGGCGCGATTGCGCAGGAACCAAGACAGTTGACGAGCTGCAGTGTGAATAGGCCGTCTTTGGTGGTTTCTCCGGGGTGGATGCCAAGCTCGCGCTCGATGCCTTCCAGAATGACACTGCCACCGCGAATGTGGCAGGCTGTCCCGTCGCAGAGTTTGATGATATGTTTGCCTTTCGGCTTTAGGCTAAAGGCTCTGTAAAACGTAGCCATGGAATACAACTGAGAAAAAGGGCAGGAAAGGTGCTTTGAAAGCGCCTCCAGCCCTTCGCGCGGCAGATAGCCGAATTGCCGCTGCATATCCTGCATTGCGGCAAGCGCGGATTGTTGCGTGCACGGATAGCGGTCAATCACCGCCTGGATTTCTTCTTTCGTATGCAAGGCATTTGCCTCCTAATTTGTTCAGCATTTCAGATTTGTCCGTCTATGTGCATTTGATTTTTAATAAAAAAGGGGAGCGCGCGGCGAACGACAGCTTAACCACCGGCGATCAATGGGAAAATTGCCACCGTGTTGGAATCGGTCAGTGGCGTGTCGATACCGTTCAGGTGCGCAATGTGTCGTCCGTCCACCAGTACGATGGCATCCCGACCGAGTGCATTTTTATCGGGAGAAAGGATTTTGTCGCCAAGCGCGGGGCCGAAGCGTGCGCTAAGCAGCAGGAGAAGCCCGCGCACGCTTTCCTGCGCAGGCACCTCCAACTCATTGACATGTGTAATGTCACGATAGGTTGCGAAAAAGCGGACCTTCATGCCGCTAGATACCGAGCTGCGTCAGTTTGTCCTGCGTCGGGATACCTTCCTTGTCCCAGCCGCGGAGAGAGTAATACTCTTCGAGCATGGTATACAGTTCGGCGACTTTTCCCTTTGCAGGGCCGGACGGTAGCTTTTCGCGCAGCAGACGCGGGGGAAGAGTATCCTTTTCTACACCGGCGGCGATGTTGAAGCGCTTCTCAAGATTCCAGATGCGCTCGCCCTTAAGCAGAATTTCGTCATCGCTTTCGTCGGTGCCGACCGCTTCTCGGTATTGAGCTGCGATTTCCGGCAGGCCGAGTGCAAATGTTGTAAACAGGCAGGTTCCGCTTGCATCGACCAGAGACGTGAGATCCTGGAACAGCTTAAGCAGCGCGGCCTTGCCTTCCGTAACGAGCGGATCGGTTTTGACCGGAACACCGAGGATTTCCGGCGAGGTCAGGTAACCGCGAACATGGCATCCGCCGCGGTTGCTAGTTGCATATTCAAGCGCCATACCCTGAACGGCGCGGCCGTCGTATGCGGGCATTTCCTGCTTTTTGACGCTCATGGAGAGCTCTGGATGGCCGTATTTTTCCGCCATGCGGTAGGAACCCTTTGCCAACTCTTTGCCGAAGCCTTCGTTTTTACCGACTGCACGGGTCAGATCGACGACGGCCTGTGCGTCCCCAAAGCGGAGCTTGAAGCCGACATCGCTTTCCGGTAACGCACCCATCTCGGACAGTTCCATTGCGCATGCAATGGTCGAACCGAGCGTGATCGGGTCCATGCCGTATTCGTTGCAAAGGTGATTCGCGCATACGATGGCGGCGAGATCGTTTACGCCGCAGTCCGCACCGTAGCTCCATCCCGCTTCGTATTCGGGCCCTTCGCCAAAGCTCTTGAACGGGCCGTTCGGCACGTTGGTCACGCGACCGCAGGCGATCGGACAGCCGAAGCAGGCTTTGCTCTTTACGAGATAGGTTTTTGCGAGCGTTTCGCCGCTTGTATCGTCCGCCTTGTCATAGACGGCACCGTCGCGCCAGTTATTCAACGGCAGTGCGCCGGATTCGTTGATGATATTGACGAGGACTTCGGTTCCAAGCGCGCCTAGGCCGGTGCCGGTGACCGGATGCTCCTTGAGCTTTTTACGCGCGTCAACGACCGCTTCCATGAATTTTTCCGGTCTTGCAACGGTAACGGAACCGGTGCCGCGCACGGCGATAGCCTTAAGTTTTTTGGAACCCATAACGGCGCCGAGACCGCCGCGTCCTGCCGCACGGTGCTTTTCATTCATGATTGCTGCATAAAGGCAGAGATTTTCACCCGTCGGTCCGATGCAGGAAACTTTGAACTTGCCGAGTTCCGCTTGCAGCACATCGGTGGTTTCATATACCGTTTTGCCCCAGAGTTCGGAAGCGTCACGAATTTCGACCGCGTCGTCGTTGATGTACAGATAGACGGGGGTTTCCGAAGCGTTTTCAATGATAACGCCGTCGTAACCGGCAAATTTCATCTCCGGTCCGAAGTGCCCGCCGGAGTTGGCCGCGCCGATTGTTCCTGTCAAAGGCGCTTTTGTGACGACTTCAAAACGTCCCGCGCAGCCTGCGACGGTTCCGGTCAACGGACCGGTCATAAAGATCAGCTTATTATCAGGAGAAAGCGGGTCGACCTGAGGATCGACTTCGTCACAGAAATATTTTGTTCCGAGGCCGCGCGCGCCAACATAGTCATGCGCGTCCTTCATGTTGAGCGGCTCTTTTACGATGGTCTTTGTCGCAAGGTCTACCCGAAGGATCGTTCCTTTCCACGCGTTCATGCCAGATCCCCCTCTCCGAAGACTTCCTTAAATTTTTCGGCCACTACCCGTTTGCGCTCCACACTTTCCGAAGGGTCCGTAAACGTGATTGCGTCGGTCGGACAGAATTTTGCACATTCCGGATCGCCACCGCAGAGGTCGCATTTAAAGACCTGCCGCGTGATGGGAGAAAAACTGATGTTCCCCAACGGGCAGGCGGACACGCACATTTTACAGGTAATGCACTTTTCGTGGTTGATGAGTACGGTACCGTCGGCATCACGGCTGATGGCGTGCACCGGGCACACCTTTTCGCAGCAGGCGTCTTCGCACTGCAGACACATCACCGGGATACTGATCGCCGCCTCTTCATAGTCCATGACCGTTACGGCGGACAACCTCGGGTTGAATTGCTGCGTATGCCGGAACGAACACACGAGTTCGCAGGTTCGGCACGATACGCATTTTTCGGGTTTGATGATAAGTTGTTTTGCCATGTTGTTTCCTACGCCGCCGACAGTCTGTCAACGGTTTCGGAGCGCCACCTCCTTCGTTTTATGGAATGGATCGGAGGGCTTGAAAGAATGCAAAAACCCACGGGAAAACATACGTCTCCCCGTGGGCTCCTTTGCAAATACGGCAGGTCGCGCGGTCACCCTCGCGGCCCTTTGGGCGGTCCCTCTTGAATTTGGGTTCTTCAAGCGGTAATCGTCTCGGAAGCACACCTTACATAACCCGTTTTGAATTGTACTTTTAGTATAACACAACAAGCCGGAATGTAAACGCTGTAAACAAGGCGATTTTTACACAAACGCCGGTTTTCATTGTTACAACATGCACATATGTGCATGTTGTACTATTTTTCCATCCCGTCCTTCAGCGCAAAAACGAGAGAACAGCCGGCAACCTTTTTTCCGTTGACTGTTGCTACACCCGTTCCGGTGCCGACAACGCCGTTAACCGCGTCGATATGCGTCTCAAGCTCCAGCAAATCGCCCGGCACAACGGGTGCGTAAAAGCGCGCGCTCGTAATTTTGCCGAGAAACGCCAGCCGTCCGCGCATGTCGTCAAGCGTAAGCAGCGCAATACCGCCGGTCTGCGCAAGCGCTTCAACAATCAGCACGCCCGGCATCACTTTTGTCTCGGCAAAGTGTCCTTGAAAGAACCATTCGTTTGCCGAGACGGCCTTTACGCCTTTTGCGCGAACGCCGGGCTCCAGTTCGTCCACACGGTCGACCATCAAAAACGGTTCGCGGTGCGGAAGGATTCGCTTGATTTCGTCAATACCGATGATGCTCATAATGATTCTTGCTCCGCTTTCTTTACTACGAGGCAGCTGTTGTGCCCGCCGAAGCCAAAGGCATTGGAGAGCGCATAGTTGCAATCGATCGACTGCGCTTTACCCTTTACGTAATTCAGACGGCAATTTTCGTCCTCCTGCTGCAATCCGATCGTCGGCGGAGCAATACCTGCATTGAGCGCAAGCAGCGAAAGAACCGCCTCAAAAGCACCCGCAGCGCCGAGCATATGCCCGGTCATGGACTTTGTGGAGCTGACCTTAAGGTGCTGTGCATGTTCGCCAAAGCAGGCTTCGATGGCTGCGCTTTCGGAAACGTCGTTCAGCGGCGTGCTGGTCCCGTGTGCGTTGATGTAACCGATCTGCTCCGGCGTGATTCCCGCGTCGATCAGCGCTTTCGCCATTGCACGGGCCGCTTGCGTGCCTTCCGGGTGCGGTGCGGTGATATGGTGTGCGTCGCAAGTCTGCGCGTAACCCGCCAGCTCGCCGACCGGCTTTGCGCCACGTCTGCGGACGGATTCTTCGCTTTCAAGCAGCATAAACGCCGCGCCTTCGCTCATGACGAATCCCTGGCGATCCTTGTCAAACGGGATGCTTGCGCGCGTTGGGTCTTCGCTTTCGCTCAGTGCGCCCATTTGGTGAAATCCCTGCACGGCAAGTTCTGTCATAACGGATTCCGCACCGCCGACCAACATTGCGTCCACGCGGCCTTCGCGCACGGCATAGTATGCCTGCCCAATTGCGTCGGAACCTGATGCGCATGCGGTGACGATGCCAAAGCACGGACCGTTCAATCCGTAGCGGATTGCAATCGTCCCGGCGGTCGTGTTGATGATCGTTTTCGGAATAAACAGCGAGGAAACACTCCGTGGTCCGTTGGTGCGGAGTTCTTCATGCTGATCGCAAATCACGTCTAGTCCGCCCATGCCGCTGCCGAGAATGACGCCAACGCGTTCGTGATCGAATGCGTCGTCCTGCATGCCGCTCTCTTCCCAGGCCTGTGCCGCGGCAACCACGGCCATTTGCGTAAAGCGTGCCATGCGGCGCGCCTCGCGTTTGTTCACATACGGTTCGGGTGAGAAGTTTTTCACTTGACCCGCCGCAAAAATCTGCGTTGTTTCCGAACTGAACAATTCCGCTTCGGAGATGCCGCAAACCCCGTCGACCGCTGCGGAAAAGCTTTCCTCAGCGGTCATTCCAATCGGCGATACCGCGCCGACACCGGTAATGTAGACTTTCATACGATACTCCTTTCGAAGTAAAAAATTAAATCGCCATGCCGCCGTCAACGACGAACACCTGGCCGGTCACATAGCTGGAACCGTCTCCGCAAAGAAAGGAGACCATGTTTGCCACGTCTTCCGGCTTGCCAAAGCGGCGAAGCGGGATACTCTTGCGCATCGCCGTCTGAACGGCTTCGTTGAGCTTATCGGTCATGGCGGTTTCGATGTAGCCCGGCGCAACCGCGTTGACGCAGACGCCCCAGCGACCGATCTCTTTTGCGCAGGATTTGGTCAACCCGATGATGCCCGCTTTCGACGCGGCATAGTTTGCCTGTCCCGCGTTGCCGTTCAGGCCGATGACCGACGTGATGTTGACGATGCGTCCGCTCTTTGTGTGCGCCATGTGCGAAACAGCGGCGCGCGTGCAGTAAAAACAGCTGTCGAGGTTTGCGCTGATTACACGGTGATACTGTTCATCCGACATTCGCAACAGCAGCGCGTCGTCCGTAACGCCCGCGTTGTTGACCAGCACGTCCATAGCGCCAAGCTGCGAAACGCATGCTTCAATCAGACCGTAGCACGCCGTGGACTCGGTCAGGTCGGCATTTAGCGCGATTGCATGCCCGCCTAGCGCTTCTACTTCTTGGCAAACGTTTTTTGCAGAGTCAGCGTTGCGATTGTAATGCACCGCAATGTCAAATCCGTCCTGCGCAAGCCGCAGACAGACTGCGCGGCCGATTCCACCGGAACCACCGGTTACCAAAGCCACCTTACGCATCGGGTTCCTCCCTGTAAGCGCTGAGGAACGACGACAGTGAAGCAACGTCCCGCACACTGTAGAGTGCGGCGTCGCGACCGGCGCGTCGTTTGAGCATTTTTGTCAGCACATTTCCCGGGCCAACTTCGACAAAACGGGTGACGCCGGTTTTGAGCATATGTTCCACAGTGTCGTGCCAGCGCACACGCCTGCAAAGCTGCGTGCAAAGCAGCGCGCGAACGTCCGCATCCTTCGGATACGGTGCGCCAAGCGCATTGCTGTAAACCGTTTTTGTCGGTTTACCGAGCGTTTCGCCTTGCAGTTCTACGGAAAAACGGAGTGCCGCATCATTGAGCAGCGGACAGTGCGAAGGTCCCTTCAGCGCGAGAAGTGTAACCATCTTTGCGCCCGCGGCTTCAAGCTCCGGCTTGAGTGCGGAGAGGTCTTCCGTTAACCCGCCGAGTACCATTTGCGTACCCGAAAGGTGGTTTGCGATGTAAACGTTCGGATAGTGCTCAATCGCCGCTTCCAGCTGATCCATCGTAAAGCCGATGACGGAGAGCATACCGCCCGTTCCCGGAGGCACCGCGTCGTCCATCAGTGCGCCGCGTCGGTGAACAAGGGATGCGCCCTGCGCGTCTTCAAGAACGCCCACGGCACATAATGCGGCATATTCGCCGAGCGAAAGCCCTGCGTATACGTCTGCCTGCACGCCTTCCGCCTCCAGCGTACGCATGAGCGCAACCGAATGTGCATAGATTGCGGGCTGAATGACGTCGCTGCCGTCCATGCCTTCGCCAAGAAAGCAGGCGGCCTTCAGGTCAAGACCCGCCCCGGAAGCGCAGCGGTCGAAAGCGGCACGGTAGGAATCGAAAGAATCATATAAGTCCGCTCCCATGCCGGGCGACTGTGCGCCCTGACCGGGGAATAAAAATGCCGTTTTCATCCGTTTGCCTCCAATCCCGCCGCGGCGCTTCCGAGTGCAGACTTGATTTGCTCTGCGTCGAACAGCTCTTTGACAATTTCCGCCGCAGGCTGAATACGATCGACCATGCAGGCGCATTGTCCCGCCATGAAGGAGCCGCGCTCCTTGTCGCCTTCCAGCACGGCGCGCATCAGCGAACCTTCACCGAGCTTTTCAACTTCTTCGGCTCCGTTCGGCCCGTATTCCGCGCCAGCAAGCACGCGCTGAAGCGGACTGCGCAGCACGCGTACGGGATGTCCCGTTACGCGGCCTGTTACCTTGCTGTCAACGTCCTTCGCACGCACAACGCGATCTTTGTATGCCGCATGCGCGGTGCATTCTTCGGCAAGAATGAACCGCGTGCCGACTTGCACGCCTTTTACACCGAGGCAGAACGCCGCGGCGACGCTCGCCGCATCAAATACGCCGCCCGCCGCGACCACGGGAATGTTTACGCTGCGCACGATATCCGGCCAGAGCACCATGGACGTTAGTTCGCCGATGTGCCCGCCGGCTTCGCAGCCTTCCGCGATAACAAAATCCGCACCCATGCGCTCCATCAATGCGGCAAGCGCGCGGCTTGCAACAACGGGGGCGACGATGCAGCCCGCTTCTTTCCAGCGGGAGATATATGCGGCCGGATTGCCGGCGCCGGTGATGACCACCGGAACGTGAAGGTTGGCGGCAAGTGCGGCAACCTGCTCCACGTACGGACTCAGCAGCATGATGTTCAGCCCGAACGGCTTGTCGGTTTTTTCACGAAGCGCGTGAATCTGACCTTCCACCCAGTCGGGCGGGGCATTGCCTGCCGCAATCACGCCGAGGCCACCCGCCATGGATACGGCGGCGGCAAGGTTCGCATCCGAAACCCAAGCCATCCCGCCCTGAATTAACGGATATTGTGTGCCGGTCAGCGCGCAGATTGTTTCTGCGTACTTCATTTCTGCTTGCCTTCCAAGTGTGCTACGAGTTCGCCGACGGTGTGAATTTCGGCCACTTCTTCCACGGGAATTTTGATGCCTGTTTCTTTTTCAAGATCGATGAGCATCTCGACCATATCCAGCGAATCCATCGCAAAATCGTCGATGAAGCTGCTTTCCATGGTGATTTCCTCGCGGCTGAGGTCCAGCTGAGACATAAGATTTTTAATAATAATTTCCTGCATGATTCATTTCTCCTTATTTGTTTGGTATTGTCCAATCGATCACCGCTCCGCCGCTTGTCAGCCCCGAACCGAAGCCGACCAGCGCAACGCGATCGCCCGCGTTGAGCCAGCCCGACTCCCAGGCATCGCACAGGGCGATTGGGACCGAGGCGGAGGATGTATTGGCATAGTCTGAAATGTTGACGAAAAACTGCTCCTTTTTCAGGTGCATCGAGCGCTTGACATAGTCAATGATTTTTACATTTGCCTGATGCGGGACGATCTTCGTGTATGGATGGTCGCCGCACGCTAACATAAGTTCGCGCAGCGTATCCTCAAGAACGCCAACGGCATAGGTAAACACATCCGCACCTTTCATTTCGATGTAGTTTTTCTTTTCGTCAACTTCGCCGGCAAACGGCGTTTGGCGCGTGTCTTTTTTCAGCACGATCACGTCGTCCGTGTCCGGTACGGCATTGAGAATAGGCGCGTGAAGATGCTGTGTTTTGTCGCGCTTTAAAACGAGGGCACCTGCGCCGTCGCCAAAGAGCACGCACGTCGAACGGTCCGTCCAGTTGGTAAAATTGCTCATCGCCTCGCTTGCAACAACGATTGCCGCGTCCTTATTTAGCGTGTCCATCAGCGAAGCCGCCGCGACCAGCGCGTAGAGAAAGCCCGTGCATCCGGCGGAAACATCGAATGCGGCGCATTTTTCGATACCGAGCGCCTTTTGCACGATGCCCGCCATTGACGGGGTTAAATTCTCCCCGGTAATGGTGCAGGCAACGACGATGCCGATATCATTCGGCGCAAAGCCGGACATTGCAAGCGCCTCGCGTGAGGCCTCGATTGCCATGCCGTTTGCCGTTTCGTTCACGACGACACGGCGGGTATGGATGCCGGTGCGCTTTTTGATCCATTCGTCGCTGGTATCCACGAGCGATTCGAGCTCGACGTTCGTTACAATGCGTTCGGGCACGCTTTTTGCGACGCCCACGATTTTTACCGGTGCAAACACTTAGTACCACCTCATATTCAGGTATTTTTGCTGCCGCTGTTCGACAAGACGGTCCGGGGGAATGCGCATCAACCGTTTGATCGCGGCACGGATGACCTTTTTGACCGCCTCCGTACTTTCATCCATCTGTGCGCGGGAGTAGCCCTGCGGTTCACGGATAATATTATCCACGATGCCGAAGCGCTTAAGGTCGCCCGCGGTGAGTTTCAGATTCTTTGCCGCCTCGGAGGCAAGCGAGCTGTCCTTGAACAGGATCGACGCCGCGCCCTCCGGCGAAATCACCGAAAAGTAGCTATTTTCCAGCATAACGAGCCGGTCAGCGAGAGACAGCGCGAGCGCGCCGCCGCTACCGCCTTCGCCGATGATGATCGAAATACAGGGCGTTTTGATTGTCGCCATCACGCGCAGATGTTCCGCAATCACGCGGCCCTGGCCTTTTGCCTCGGCTTCCACGCCACAGGACGCGCCGGGCGTGTCCACAAGGCAGATCACCGGGCGATGAAATTTTTCCGCCTGCCGCAGCGCACGCATGGACTTGCGGTAACCTTCCGGGGAAGGCATGCCAAAATTACAGCGCATGCGCTCTTCAAGCGTGTGGCCTTTCTGCTGGCCGATGATGGTTACAGGAGAGTCCTCAAACCAACCAACGCCCGTCACAATGGCTTCGTCATCGCCCATGCACTGGTCGCCGCGGACTTCAAATACTCCGTGAAAGAGTTTTTCAATGTAGTCCCGCGCCTGTGGCCGGTCTTCCCGGCGGGCGTTGATCACGCGCTCCCATGCGGGGTCTGTACTGGCCGGAACGCCGGTTGGCGGATGGATCGGTTTATTTTCCATTTGTCTCATGCCTCCCGTCTGCCGGTAAAGTACCGTCGGGATTGTGCAGCGCAAGCAGCAACGCAAGTGTTTCACGCAGGTCTTTGCGCTCGACAATCCGGTCGATCAACCCGTGGGAATAGAGATATTCCGCCGTCTGGAATCCTTCCGGCAGTTTGTCGCGCACCGTTTGCTCGATTACACGCGGACCCGCAAAGCCGATGAGCGCGCCGGGCTCGGCGAGGGTCACATCACCTTGCATGGCAAAGCTTGCAGTCACGCCGCCCGTTGTCGGGTGTGTCAAAACGTTAACGTGCAGCAATCCCGCCGCACCGTGCCGCGCAAGCGCAATGGTCGTGCGCGACATCTGCATCAGCGAAAGTACGCCTTCTTGCATGCGCGCGCCGCCGGATGCGCAAAAGATGATCAGCGGCAGGCGGTTGAGCGTTGCAAACTCCGTAAGGATGACAATTTTTTCGCCGACTACGGTGCCCATACTACCCATCATGAAGTACGAGTCCATGACGGCGAGTGCAGTCCGCTGGCCTTTTATTGTGGCCTTGCCGATGACGACACCTTCCGGCATTTTGGACTTTGAACGTTCTTTTTCAAGTTTTCTGCGGTAGCCGGGGAAGGACAACGGGTCTCCCGCTTCGGCTTCGCGCTCGATTTCGATAAAGCTTCCGCTGTCGACGATCGCCTCGATCCGCCGGTAAGCGG
Source organism: Christensenellaceae bacterium (assembly GCA_963665515.1). Lineage (GTDB taxonomy): Bacteria > Bacillota > Clostridia > Christensenellales > CAG-138 > UBA7703. The sequence goes on along the minus strand of OY762278.1, from coordinate 3,588,090 downwards.
GCTGGCGGAACAATCCGCCGCAATATGGGCAGGCGGCGTCGCCCGCAAGGACGACCTCCGCAACGAGATCGCGTCCGCAAACGGCGCAGCGCAGCATGTCCAGCATGCCTGGCTCACTGGTGTGCGCGGCGATTTCCGTTTGTTCAATTTGTTCCGAAAACAGATTCATTGGCGTCCCCTCAGGTAGCGCGGTAAAAACTCCTGCTCGATCCACTTCGTGTGGACGTTGCCGGAAATGAAGTCGGGCTCGTTCAGCATAGCGCGCGCAAACTCTGCGTTGTGCTCGATTCCGTCGAGTACAAGTTCGTCCAGCGCACCGGCGGACAGGCGGATGGCCTCGTCCCGGTTATCGGCGTGCGCAACCAGCTTTAGTACCATGGAATCGTAATAGGGCGAAATTTCGTCCCCGCTTGCATAACCGCTGTCGATGCGGATGCCGTTGCCGCCCGGCAGCGACATGCCGCTGATTACACCCGGCGACGGGCGAAACTGTTCCGTTGGGCACTCCGCGTTGATGCGGCACTCGATTGTGTGTCCGCGGGAGATCAGCTGCTCCTGCCGCACGTTCAGGTGATGATTCAGCGCAACCTGAATCTGCGCTTTGATCAGGTCGATGCTATAGATGCTTTCGGTGACGGGGTGCTCCACCTGAATGCGTGCGTTCAGCTCCATAAAGAAAAACCGTCCGTCGTTTGTCAGCAGGAATTCAACCGTGCCCGCGTTGCAGTAGCCTACACAGCGTGCGGCTTCCATCGCCGCCTGCTCGATTGCGGCAAGCGTTTCCGGCGGTACGTTGGCTGCGGGCGCTTCTTCAATGAGCTTTTGATTCTTTCGCTGGAGTGTGCATTCGCGCGTACCGAGATGCAGCACGTTGCCGTGCGCATCCGCGAGGATCTGTACCTCGATATGCCGCGCTTTCGGCAAATATGCCTCAAGGTACACGCCGCCGTCTCCGAAGGCAAGTTCCGCTTCTCTGCGCACAAGCGGCAACTCGCGTTCGAGCGCGGACATGTCCTCCACAATGCGTATGCCCTTGCCACCGCCGCCTTTTGCGGCCTTGATCAACAGCGGAAAACCGATGTTTTTCGCGGCGGCCATGGCTTCCTTTAAATTTTCCACCGTTCCGTCGTAACCGGGAACGACGGGCAGACCATGCTTGACCATTGTCGTTCGCGCAGTCTGTTTGTCGCCAAACATGCGCATGATTTCCGGCGACGGTCCAATAAAGGTCACGCCCGCTTCTTCGCAGGCTTCGGCAAAATCGGCGTTTTCCGAAAGGAACCCGACTCCCGGGTGAATGAGGTCCGCGCGGTACGCTTTTGCCGCCGCGAGGATCGTGTCGATATTAAGATAGCTCTTGTCCGCGGGACGCGGACCGATGCAGACACTTTCGTCCGCAAGGCGTACATGAAGTCCCTTTTCGTCGTTTTCCGAGTAGACCGCAACCGTCTTAAGCCCAAGCTTTTTGCAGGTGCGAATAATGCGCACGGCGATCTCCCCGCGATTTGCCACGAGTATCGTCTGCATGTCAGTTTCCTTCGCTCAGCCGGAACAGCCCGTCGCCCGCGGTGACCGTTGCGCCGTCCTCCGCAAGAACGGCGGTGATTACGCAAGGCTTTGTCGCGCGGATTTCGTTCATCGTCTTCATCGCTTCGATGATGCAGAGCGTACCGCCTTTCTCAACGCTTGCTCCAGCGGTGACAAACGGTTTTGCGCCCGGCTCCGGCGCGGAATAGAATACGCCGGAAATCGGCGCGCGGACGGTATTTTTGTTGTCGGGTTCATCCGGCGCATCCGAAACTTTTTCTTCGGTCTGCGCCTGTGTGACCGCACGCTCAGCGGTGGAACGCTCCAGCGCGACGCGTATCCCGCCCGACTGTACTTCGACCCTGGCGAATGAAGATTTTTCCGCTTGCTCCATCAGTTTTAGTATCGCGTCCAGATCCATCCTGCGGTTCCTTTCCGTATGAAAATACAAATAATTGCAATATAGTTAGCAGTGCTAACAATCATGCGCAGAATGATAGCACGCCTTGTTTCGTTTGTCAACATCTCGAAAAAATGTCGTTTTGGATTCAAAAATGCACAAAATTCGAATTTTTAAAGATCGCTTCAAAAGAAAACAACAGGAGAAATCCTGCTGTTATTGAAAAGAACACGTATAATTATTAAGCTTATACAAATGCTATTCACTTAAAAAGACTGTATTTTACCAAAGAAAAAGAATTACGCCTTTAAACAGTTAAAAAAGTCGACCAACGCTTGGAGCGACTTCAGCACCTCCGGATATTCGGCAACATTAAACTCACGCATAATGCTGTATACCAGCATATCGTGGAATTGCTTGTGTTTTTTACAGGCTTCTGCGCCGTCTTCGGTCAACTGCAATATTTGCTTGCGCTTGTCGTCGCTTTTACGGGCTTTGAGAAGGAAGCCTTTCTCCACAAGGCGGCTGATGGAGACGCTTGCCGTCGCTTTTGTGATATTGAGGACTTCAGCAATCTGCGTCAGCGTCGTATCGGGGCAGTCTTGCACGACCTCAAGCGTGTGCATCTCCGTTCGGCTGAGGTTACCATTTGCAAGTTTTGAAACGCTCTGCTCCTGCAGACGCAGCACACTGTAAAACATATCCTTTAGGGCCTGGTTCAACAGAACCTCGATTTCATGATCGGTCATTTCTTTGTCTCCTTACGCCGGGGCAACGGCGATCCCTTCGTACTACGAACAACAGCAATATAACATATTCGCTCTAAATTGCAAACCCGTGCGCCCACATTGGACCAAAAAAGCGCTCCGCCAGACGCGAAACGCATTTTTTGTGTGCTTTCTCGTATGTCGATTCAACTTTTAGAGGAGCATAGCAACGCGGCAAGCCGCTGTTTATAGAGCGCGGCATCCACCTTTGCGATGACGCTTGCATTGCAGGGCGGTATTTCGTAGTCGATAGCAAACGTCTGCTCCGGATCGTAGACGATTACCTGCCCATAGCACGGACCGTCTTCCACACAGCAGTGGCAATACGTCGGGCGACTTTCCAGCGCGACGTCGTCCCACAGCGCAACACCCATGGCGACGGCATCCGGAAGATCGACGATATGCTCGCCGCATCGCCGTAGATTATAGTTGAGCAGCTCTGTGTTGCAATCCACCGCAAACGCACCGATCGGTCCGCTTGCATGTACGGTTTCGAGGTCCGTCTTGTTCCATGCGGATTCGCCAAGGCACATATCGAAGCCGATGATTGTGATCGGTATGCCGCTTTGCAACAAAATTTTGTAGCTCTCCGCGTCCACATACACGTTGAATTCGGACACGGGCGTCGTATTCCCCGGGCCGAATCCGGCGGTGCCCATCGTATAGATGTGGCGCACACGCGACATGACCGCCCGGTCGTGCAGGATGGCAAGCGCGATATTTGTTGCCGGCCCCAGCATAACGACGTCAATTTCATCAGGATCGTTTGCGATGGTGTCGAGAATATAATCAACAGCATTTATGTCCGAAGGTTTTTTAGCAGGATGAATCAACCCGATATCGCCCATTCCGTCGTCGCCGTGAACATTTACCGCCGTGACCAGATCGCGAAAGAGCGGCTTGATTGCGCCTGGATAAACTGGGATGTCGGCGGAGCAGATTTCAAGCGTCATCAGCGCGTTTTGCGTGGCCAAATGGAGCGGTACATTGCCGCAGACCGTGGTCACGCCGAGCACATCGATTTCCGGAGACAGAACCGCCATCATGAGTGCAACCGCGTCGTCCGATCCGGTATCGGTGTCTATTATCATTTTTCTCATTCTGAAACCCTCCCTTGTTGATGTTTTGATTCTATTCGGTTATAGTTTTAAAAAACAGGTCATATGACCCGGATGGAGGGGAAGAGCATGTTTGACTTTAGAATCCCAGACGGTATCGACTACTCCGAGCGAACATTTCGGCACGGCGAATACATTCTTTCAGACCTTGAAGAGAGCGACAGCCTATATATATTAAGAAGCGGGGCCGCGGATGTGGTTTTCCGTAACGTAGACGGGGAGAACCTGCGTATCTACCGATACGAAGCGCCGGATTTTTTTGGCGAGGTGGAGCTGTTGACCGACTGCCATCAGCCGCTTCCGGTCGTCGCCGTCGGCGATTGTCGGGTCAGCGTCGTTTCGGCAACCGAGGCGATGAAGTGGCTAAAGGCGGATTTTCCGTTTTGCCTGCACATGATGCGCCGCCTTTGCGAAAAGATGTACGACGATATGTACGGCCGGACGGATCAAAGATTCCTCACACAGAAACAACGGCTGATGAAAGCTTACGAGCGGCATGCGATGAAAAACGAACTGCAAACGCTGACAAAACAGGCGCTCAGCGAGGAGATTGGCGTTCCGATGCGCAGCCTGAACCGTATCATCGCACAATGTTCGGACACGGTGAAATACGAAAACAAACACTTTTCTATCGTAAAACCGTTTGGGCAGATTAGCAAAACATTGTAATCTAAAAGATGAATGCGGTAAAAAGAGGAAACCTTCCTATTAATATTCGATTCGGGCATTTGCTTTGAAAGATGCGAAAATGTTATAGTATGCTTGTTTTTTACTGATCGAAGCAGACAGAAAAGCGCGCCGATTGCGATAACGTTTCTTCTATTGATCATAATTATGGCGATGTCGGGTTGATTCATGCTGAACCTGCTATCAAACGAAGCCGGAACTTTGGCATCGAACTTACGGGCGGCATACATTTGCTATTACAAGAAAAAAGCGCACCGCCCGATGAAAAAGGAGCTGAATGAATGAAAAATAAAGATAAACTGCTCAAGCTGTTTACATCGACAATGATAATCAGCGCGTTCACATTTGGCGGCGGCTATGTTATTGTGCCGCTGATGAAGAAGAAATTCGTTGACGAGTTGCACTGGCTGGAGGAAGAAGAGACGCTGGATTATGTTGCCATTGCACAGTCTTCGCCCGGCGCGGTTGCGGTCAACGCGTCGATACTGCTTGGCTATCGGATTGCGGGAATGCCGGGCGCGCTGGTCGCAATTTTAGGTACGATCCTTCCGCCGATGATCATTCTCTCTGTGCTGTCATTTTTCTATATTGCGTTTCGTGAAAGCCCTGCGGTAAACGCTACGCTTGGCGCAATGCGCGCAGGCGTTGCGGCGGTCATCGTCAACGTTGTTTTCAGCATGGGGTCCTGCGTGCTGCGCGAAAAGCGCTGGCTGTCGGGCTTCATCATGGCGGCTGTGTTTGTCGCGGTTTACTTCCTTAAGGTAAATATCATCCTAGTGATCCTGCTTTGTGCGGCAATTGGCATCGCGGAGACGTACATCAATTTGAAAGAGGATTCGAAGCATGATGATTTATCTTAAACTGTTTTTAAGTTTTTTGCAGATCGGCGTATTCAGCATCGGCGGCGGCTATGCGGCGCTCCCGCTGATACAAAATCAGGTTGTCGATATTCATGGGTGGCTGTCACTGCCAGAGTTTGTCGATATCATCAGCATTGCGGAGATGACGCCGGGGCCGATTGCCGTCAATTCCGCAACGTTCGTTGGTATCAAAATCGCCGGAATCCTGGGCGCGATTGTCGCAACGATCGGCTGCATCCTGCCGTCGTGCATCATCGTGTTGACGTTTGCCTATCTCTACCAGAAATATAAGTCGATGCGGTTTATGCAGGGGGTGCTTGGCGGGCTGCGTCCGGCGGTCGTTGCGCTGATTGCGTCCGCAGGGCTGACGATATTGCTCATGTCGGTTTTTGATACAGCCGGAATTGCACTGAACAACGTGGACTGGATGAACGTGGCGATCATTGCCGCGGGAATCATTGTGCTGCGCGTATTTGATCCAAACCCGATTTTAATCATCGGCGGTTCCGGAGTAGTCGGGCTGTTTTTCTATTTTCAGCAGACGCTGGAAGGAACGGGGAAGAATATATTGTATGTCGTTGCTGCAACACTGGTGGCTCTTTGCGTCATCTTCGCCATAAAGGCGGGAAAGAAGAAACGCATGGACGCCTGCGAGCGAATTGAGTAACGAACCCGTACAGTTGACTATTTAAATGACTGAAGTAGCAAAAAAACAGCCAGCGCGATCTAATCGCACTGGCCGGTTTTTCAATGCTTTGCGCAAGCGATGCGACTAGCCTTTCAGTTTTTCGATCTCTTCTTCCACTTCTTCTGCGCCCTCGGCATAAAACGCCTCTTCATCGGGCGCAAGCTCTTTCAGCAAACGCAGGAATTCTCCCGCGTGGACGCGCTCTTCATCAGCGATATCCTTGAGCACCTCGATAGCGAGCTTATTGTCCGTTGATTCCGCCAGCTGCATGTACAGCTGAATGGCCTCATACTCGGCGGCAATCATGAAGCGAATGGAGCGGATGAGCTCGGCGTCGGTCAATTTTTTCTTTTCAGCAAGTCCTGAGAACGGTTGTCCAAAATCCGGCATAGTGTGTCTCCTTTTCTGACGCATGGATGTATGCGCCGTGTCCTTTGGGTGTTCTTATTGCAAAAATACGTGCACGCAATGATGTGCGAATCGATGCTTTAATAGTGTGTTTGCCACGGTTAGAAGGTTATTCAACGGGTTCAAATACGGAGCCGGGCTGACCGCAGATCGGGCAGACGAAATCGTCCGGAATTGATCCTTCGTGGATGTAGCCGCAGATGGGACAGCGATACTTCTGCGTGGCCGACTGCGCCGCTGGCGCGTCGTTTGGATTGAGAATGGCAAGCAGCTTTTCAACAACGTCCTTTGGAAAGTCGTCCGGTTGATCCATTTTAAGCAATGAACGTAAAAAGTCGACGGCGTTTTGACTCTGTGGAAGCATGAACCCGGCCTCGCGCAGCAAATCCTCAGCCATCAAACGATTGGACATGGCGACGGCTTTTGCAAGCTGCCGCTCAACAGGATTTTTCGAAGCGGCGGCAATTGCCGTGGCGGTCTGCTCCTGCTCGGCCTTGCTTGCCGACAGTTTGCGCAGCGATGTGCAGACGGCGTCCTTCTTTTCCTGCTGCGCCGGATAATCTTCCGGAACCAGGGAGATGGCGTGGGACGGACAGGCATCCACACACGCGCGGCATCCACTGATGCATGTGTTCGCGTCGATCTGCCCGGTCTCCGTGTCCGTCGCGCCGGTTGGACAAACGTACAGGCAAAGGCAATCTTTCGTACAAAGCCGAATGTTTCTTACCGCGTGCATCAGATCGCCTCCCTTTCGATTTTACGAATTTTCATGTTTGGCACCTTGCATACCGGACAAATTGCCGGAGCCTCGCTGCCGATATAGATGAAGCCGCAGATTTCGCAGACATAGACATTGGTGTTGTCAAGCAGTGCGTCCTTTTGTGTTTCGTAGCGGGTCAACAGAGACGACAATATCCGCGTAACCTTTTCTCCCCAAACGAGCGCGCGCAGTGCGCCGCGGTCAGTGTCGCCGGTGGCAATATCCTTTGCATTTGGGTAACCGCTGTTCAAGTCCTGTTCGATCAGATCGCTTAGCTGCTGAAACGATTTGCTGTCAGATGAAAGACTTTTGCTCTGATAATACTCTGCAAGCTCCATAAACAGGCTTGCTTCTTCAGGTCGGTATTGCTTTTCGCAACCCTTGGAGAGATTGGAGCAAAGTGCGCTAAGCTCACCAAAGGAGAGCTCGCGCTCGCCATCTGTATGGATTTCCGGCGCGGGGACCGACCGTGTTGGAGGTGCTTTTTTTTCGGTTTGTTCCTGAAAATCGCTTTTAGGTGCACCGCAGAGCGGGCAAGTCCAATCCGGCGGGAGGTCTTCCCACTTTGTTCCCGGTGCAATCCCGCTTTCCGGAATACCGGCGGCTTCATCATAAACGTAGCCGCAGATTGTGCAGACATATTCTTTCATCCTTCAACCTCCTTCTATAAAATCCGGGTTTCTCAACCTTGAAGAAAAACGCTTGTTTATAGCTTTGTTTCAATGATTTATGGAATAAACGTGATTCGATCGATCGGTTGAGAAAGTGTTTTTCAGCAATAGTTCAGGTATGCCCTTGCATTCAGTTTAGTATGGGACATAACACTGCGTCAACCGTTTATGACTGTACATCGAGCATTTTTTTCTTTTTTATGTAAGACATTAACTGCTTTAAATAAAACAAAGGGTCGCTGGACGATGACCCTCTGTTTATTGCGAAAGTTAAAAATACAATGGGTTTAAATGGAAAAAGCATAATAGCAATCCATTGCGGTATTTTGAATTTGGTGTAGTTTTCCTTTCCATCGGCTGTAGTCAGCAATATACTCCTGCTGAAAAATGCGGCGCGACAAATCCCGAATGACAAGATAGGAAGCGTATGTGTGAGAATTTGATTTGTCGGCATTGCTTGCTTCCGACAGAAAACTCTTAAACTTGAGGATGTTCGGGTAATAGATCAACTCAACCAGTTTTGCCCGGTACTCCAATTGCACCGTGGTAATGCCAGGAAAGTGCGCCATGTCGTACCCATGCTGTGCTTCATGCTTGAGGTATGAAACGAGGAACGAAGGTTTGTCCATCTTTTTTGCGTAAGCGTCTTTTACGCAGTATAGCTCGCCATTTTTCGCCCAGCCACCAGTACCGATTTTTCCCGCGGAGATATAGTCCAGCCAGCTGCGCGAAACGAAACCCTCCATCATGTCGATGGTCAGATCCTGTGTTCCGGCGGGCAATGTGACCGGATACGTCACGGGGATCGTGCTTTTCCAGATATACGGTCCGAAGTAACCCTGCGTATCTCCACCGAGATAGTGATAGCCTTCGCCTTCGGCAGTGACTTTCAGTAATTCCTCAATGCCGTTGACGCGCATGGAAACGTCCGCATATTGTTTTTCGGCGTCTTCGCCGAACGTATCGGCAAACAGATTGTGCAGTTCGTCTGCGTCGACAAAACGGATCAAATCTTCAAAGAGAAATTGCACGCCTTCCTCGCGGGACGCACCATCCCAGAAGATCATTTTGTAATATTGCTGAAACACAGCGTCAATTTTATTGATGAACGTGTTGTCGGAGCGGTGGATGGTATCGATCGTGCGTTTTTCAATTCGCCTTGCAAGCGCTTGCTGGCCGGGGAACATCTGTAAATAATCGATTGCTTCGTGCCATTTTCCGCCGATGAGATAACCGCTTAATGTATGTTTGCTGTAATTCACAAATACACCCTTTCCATATGCAGGATCGCGATATTTTACCCGATTTTGCCAGCATACTCCAATAAATGCAACGATATTATTCTATCACAAAAACGCGCAGAGAATGTGATACCCTGTGCGTTTTGTCGTTGATGATAGATTCGTATTAACGCCGCACAAAAAGAACGCCGGAAAATCCGACACTCTTTTTGTAGAAGGAGGCGCGTCAGTATGGTAAAGAAAATTGGTTACTTTTTACGGCTTTTGCATCCTCGGGACAATCCGCGTCCAGCCGTGTTCATCTGGAATGCGGCCGGTCTGTATGCCGGTGAGCGTGTCGTACATGAGTTTTGCCACGGGACCGATCTCCTTGCCGAGGCCGATGGTTTCGCCCTTATACTCAAATTCACCGACAGGAGAAATGACCGCCGCGGTGCCTGTGCCGAATGCTTCCGTGAGCGCGCCGGTACGATAAGCGCCAAACAGCTCGTCAATAGAAAGCTTGCGCTCGCAAGTCGGTATGCCAAGACTGCCCGCAAGGTCGAGTACACTTGTGCGGGTGATGCCTTCGAGAATGCTGCCGTCGGTTTCGGGCGTGACCAGCACGCCGTCGATGACGAACATGACGTTCATTGCGCCGACCTCTTCAATGTAACGGTTTTCGCGACCATCCAACCAGAGCACCTGATCATACCCTTTTTCTTTGGCGATCATCGCCGCAAGCAGGCTGCCGGAATAATTGCCGCCGGTTTTTACGGCGCCCGTGCCGCCAACGACGGCGCGTACATAAGTATCTTCAATGTGGATACGAAGCGGTTGGATGCCGTTTGGATAAAACGAACCGGAGGGAGAGCAGATAATGAAATAGATATGCCGCTGCGCTTTGTTCAATCCGATGCGCTCGCCGTCGCCTATCAACGCTGGGCGAATGTAGAGCGACGTACCGGAGGATTTCGGCACCCAGTCGCGATCCAGATCGACCAGCGTTTCAATGGCCTCCAGCTGTAGTTTTTCGTCGATTTGAGGCAGACACATCCGCACGGCGCTGCGGTTTAAACGCGCGCAGTTTTTTTTCGGACGGAACAGCCCGATTTCGCCGTTGGGGTAGTGATAGGCTTTGAGGCCTTCGAACACTTCCAGCGAATAATGTAAAACGGGTGACGCCGGGTCGATTGAGAACGGCTGATACGGAACGATCCGTGCGTCATGCCAGCCGCGCGCATCGTCGTAATCCGCAATAAACATGTGGTCGGTAAACACGTTGCCAAAGCCGAGTTTCGATTCGTCCTCATATTTCTTTTTCGGAGAACTTGTTTTTGTGATTGGAATGCTCATGATTCTGCCTCCGTTGTTACACACAGGGCTCCTCGATGCAGCGCCTCGACATTCAAATCGACAAGCGCGGCTTTGCGGCCGGTAAACAGATGCGTAAAGATATCCCGTACCGTGTCGAGTTTCAGCAGCCCGGTCGCGGCAATGTACGCGCCGAGCATGACCATGTTTGCGGTCTTGCGGTTGCCAAGCTCGTCTGCGATGGCGGAGCATGGAACATAGTACGCCGTGATGTCCGTTCGGGACGCCTGAATCTCAATGATGCTGCTGTCGACCAGCAGGATACCGCCGCTCGCCATCTGCGGTTCGAACCGCTGCAGCGAAGGTTTGTTCATGACGATCAGTTCGGTCGGGTTCAGGATCATCGGCGAGATAATTTCTTCCTCGCTCAGCACGACGGAGCAGTTCGCTGTGCCGCCGCGCATTTCGGGCCCGTAGCTCGGCAGCCAGCTGACAAATAGCCCTTCCTTCATGCCGGCTTCCGCCAGCGTTTTGCCCAACGCCATAACTCCCTGACCGCCGAAACCGGAAATGATGATCTCATGGGTCATATCATTTCACCTCCGCTCTGTCCGCGTAAACGCCCAGCGGGTAGTAGGGGATCATGTTTTTCTTAAGCCAGTCGACGGCGTCCAGCGGGGTCATGCCCCAGTTGGTCGGACAGGTGGAGAGCACCTCCACAAATGTGAATCCCGCCCCCGCAACTTGCAGTTCAAACGCCTTTTTAATGGACTTTTTCGCTTTCATGATGTTGGGGACGTCTACAACAGTCACACGCTCTGCATACACGCAGCCGTCCATGGTGGAGAGCAGCTCCGACATGCGGATCGGCATGCCGTAGTGGTCTTTGTCCCGTCCGAGCGGTGCGGTCGTCGCCTTTTGTCCAATCAGCGTGGTCGGCGCCATCTGGCCGCCGGTCATGCCATAGATTGCGTTGTTGATGAAGATAGTCGTGATTTTTTCGCCGCGCATTGCCGCGTGAACAATCTCCGCTGTGCCGATTGCGGCGAGGTCGCCGTCGCCCTGATAGGTAAAAACCGCAAGGTTGGGACGGGCGCGTTTGATGCCGGTTGCAACGGCGGGTGCGCGTCCGTGTGCGGCCTCTTGCATGTCGCACGCAAAATAGTTATACGCAAACACCGCGCAGCCGACCGGCGCAACGCCGACGGTGGAGCCGATCAATCCCAACTCCTCCAGCGATTCGGCGACGAGCTTGTGCACCACGCCGTGCGTACAGCCGGGGCAATAATGCATCTCCGCATCGGTCAGTCCCTTTGAACGTTGATAGACGATACTCATGCGTCACACCTCATGTAAAGCCGCGTTCGCTTCGCAAATCAGTTCCAGTGGCGTCGGAATGACGCCACCGCCCGCGCCGAGGAAGAAAACGGGCTTTTGTCCGTTGAGCGCGATCTTCACGTCGTCGATCATCTGGCCCATGCTTAGTTCCACAGTGACGACGGCTTTAAGTGTCGCCGACTGTGCGAGTGTGCGCAGCGCTTCCTCCGGGAACGGCCAGAGTGTGATCGGGCGGAACAATCCGGCCTTAATGCCGTCTTTCCGGAGCTGCAAAACGGCGGCTCTTGCAATGCGCGCGGTGGTTCCATATGCAACAAAGAGCACCTCGGCGTCGTCGGCCATGTATTCCTCGAAACGGATTTCATTTTCCGTGATGCGTGCGTATTTCTCCTGTAGTTTTTTGTTTTGTATTTCGCAGTCCTTTGGATCGATAAACAGAGAATTGATCACGTTGTGAACCCGCTTGTCCTGCGTGCCGTCGGTCGCCCAACCCTTGCTTGGCAGTGTGCGCGGCTTTGGCGTGCGCCATTCAATTGCTTCCATCATTTGTCCGATCATGCCGTCGGCAAGCACCATAACGGGAATGCGGTAAACATCCGCAATGTCAAACGCTTCCTGTGTAAGGTCGGCCGCTTCCTGAATCGTCGCGGGCGCGAGCACGATAGTGCGATAGTCTCCGTTGCCACCGCCGCGCGTGGCCTGAAAGTAGTCCGCCTGGGACGGCGCAATGTTACCGAGGCCCGGCCCGCCGCGCATCATGTTGACAATGACCGCGGGTAATTCCGCGCCGGCGATGTAGGAGATGCCCTCCTGCTTGAGGCTGATGCCCGGGGAAGAGGACGACGTCATGACGCGCACGCCGGAGCCCGCCGCACCGTATACCATGTTGATTGCGGCGACTTCGCTTTCGGCCTGCAAAAAGCATCCGCCGTGTTCCGGCAGGTGTTTGGAAAAATATTCCGGAATTTCGTTTTGCGGAGTGATCGGGTAGCCAAAGAAACACCGGCAGCCCGCGCGGATGGCGGCCTCTGCGACCGCTTCGTTGCCTTTCCACAGTTCTTTTGCCATATGCTCACGTCCTTTCCACGGTAATCACGCTGTCCGGACACATGCGCGCACAGCTTGCACAGCCGGTACATTCATCCATCCGCAGCACCGTCGCCGGGTGGTATCCTTTGGCGTTTGTGGCGGCGTCAATTTCGATGATATGTTTCGGGCACACCGCAATGCATAATTCACAGCCCTTGCAGCGGTCCCGTTCGAAGATTACTTTTCCTGACACAGCATTTCCTCCTTTGTCGGTTTAGTTTCGTCTTCCCAGGGTTTTTTCATCATTAAATCCATTGGAAAAAGCGTTTCCTTCGGGAGATCGACCTCGCCGGTCAGCCGCCTTGGAAACGCGTTGTATAGAACGGGGATACCGGTAGAAGCAGCTACTGCCTGCGCCAGCTTTTCGCCGCGCAGAACATATTCCGCCGTGGTTTCTCCGCATAGATGCGTGTTGTTGATGAGTCCTGTTGCCGTGAGCTGTGCGCTGTGCTCGATTTCCCGAAGGTACCGCTCGGCCTTTTCCGGCGTTGCGGTTTCCGGGCGGTTAAAGTTAAGCACACAAAGGAATTCGTGCTCGATTTTCCGGATTTTTTGCGCAAACCGACCCAGCACGCGTGCGCCCGCCGGATCGCCGCCGACGTCCATAATGCCGCAAACGCCAGATTCCAGAAGGGAGAATATTGCAGGATTGAGCGCGGGCAAGTCACCCTGCCCGCCGGCAGATACGATCACGCGGACGCCGACGGTTTCCAGCGGTTCCTTTTGCTCACGCGAGCAGAAGTATGGATTGACGATGTCCAGATCGGCAAGCGTCACGGCATGACCCGCGCGGGCCAGCCGAAACGCAAGATTGACCGCAAACTCCGTTTTTCCGCTGCCGTAATGGCCGGTTATGATGTGCAGATGGTCTTCCATGTGGTTACGCTTTCCGTACGTTCGGGTGTGCGCGGACGATTTTGGAATGGTCGCATTATCGCCTTTGGTACGATTTTGATGCGGATGACAAGCAGTTTTTTGAAATGGATTTAGTATTCTTTCGGCTGTTCCTCGCCGTTCAGCACGCGAAGTGCCGCTTCGCAAAGGGCCAGTTGTTCGTCCTCGCCGGGCATCACGACGATTTCGGCGATATACGATGTGCGCTCCGCGACCCAGTCCGTAAACAGCTTGTCGTAAGCAAAGCCGCCGGTGAGGATGATTGCGCGGACGTCACCCTTGAGCACGGATGCACAGGCACCGATTTCTTTTGCGGTTTGATACGCCATTCCTTCGTAGATCAGGCGGGCTTTCTCGTCCCCGCTCTGTGCGCGGCGGCTGATCTCCCGGCCGTCGTCCGTGCCAAGATAGCCAAACAGACCGCCCTGCGTATTCAGCTTTCGAATCATTTCGACCGTCGGTAGGTTTTCTTTGCAGCAGAGTTTGATCAGCGAGTTTGCGGGTAGCCCGCCGCAACGCTGCGCACTGTACGGGCCTTCGCCGCCGAGACCGTCGTTTACGTCGATCACGCGACCGTTTTGATGTGCGCCGACGGTTGCACCGCCGCCAATATGCGCGACGATAAGATTGACTTCGTCATATTTCAGCCCGCGCTGTTCGCAAAAGCGACGTGCTTCGGCTTTTTGATTCAGCGCGTGGAAAATGGAAACCCGATTGATCTGCGGATGACCGGAGAGCCGCGCAAAATCGCAAAGTTCGTCCGTCACAACGGAATCGGCGATAAAGGCGGGAACACCCGCGTCACGCGCGATCGCATCGGCAAGCATCGCCCCAAGGTTGCAGGCGTGTTCGCCATATTTGCATTGACTCAAGTCGGAAAGCATTGCTTCGTTGACATTGTATGTACCGCCGGAGATGGGACGGAGCAGTCCGCCGCGGCCGATCACCGCATCGAGCGAGTCGATGGCAATCTGATGATCCGCAAGGTTGTCCTCAATGGCAGCCTTACGCAGCGGCATGGACGACACCATGTCGGCGCAGGAGGACGTTTCGTCGCGCGAATGATGCAGCGTTGTTTGCAGCAACAGTGTTTTATCGTCGTATACCGCGAATTTCGTCGTGGTGGAGCCGGGATTGATTGCAAGGATCCTGTTTGCCATGTTATAGTTTCCTTTCGTAAGCAATGCGCATTGCAAGTGCAATGGAATTGAGCTTTGTCTCTTCCGAATCATTACGGCTGGTCAGGATGACCGGAGCGGACGCGCCGACAATCACGCCCGCGCTGGAGGCCTTGGCTACGAGCGTGAAAGATTTATACAGCGCGTTGCCGGTTTCAATCGCAGAAACGAGGATGATGTCCGCCTTGCCCGCGTTGGGATCTTGTATTCCCTTGTGCAGTGCAGCTTCGCGATACAAACAGTTGTCCAGCGCCAGCGGCCCCGTGACGATGCAGCCTTTGATTTCGCCTGCATGATTCATGCGCACAAGCTCCGCAGCGTCCAGCGTGCAGGGCATCTTCGGATTGACGGTCTCGATTGCGCAGAGGCAGCCGACGATTGGCATATTGTTGCCAAGGACATTTGCGACCTGTACAGCATTTTCGATGATGTGTTTTTTTGCGGCGACGTCCGGATACATGTTCATCGCCGGATCGGTCAGGTAGATGAGCCGGTCGAAGCCGGGCAATTCAAATACGCCGACATAAGAAAGCAGCGCGCTTTCGCGTAGGCCGGTCTCCCTGTTTACAACCTCGCGCAGCATCGTAGCCGTGCTGACAAGGCCCTTCATGACCGCCTGGGCACGTTTTTCCCGAACGAGACGCACGGCCAGCTTGCAACACTCCGTTTTGTCGGGGCAGTCGATGATTTCCATGCCGGTCAAATCAACACCGTCCTGCGCCGCAACGGCGCGGATTTCGCTTTCGTCGCCAAGCAGCAGGGCATGACAGAGACCCCGGTCGACGGCGGTCCGTAGCGCGGAAAGAACACATGTATCCTGCGCGGCGGCAACGGCAACGACCGGACGAACGGAATACTGATCATGGGCAAGCGCGTTTAAAGTTGTTTTCATATAGCATTCCTAAAGAAAAAGTAGTAGTATGAATATAAGCATCATACGACATCATACTACACAAAGAGATGTATAATGTCAAGGGTTCCGCTGAACACGGAATCGTTCTTGTAAGCGAACTGAAAAATGATGTATAATTGCATAAATAAGGGAGAGGGGGCGGTTCATACGGCAGGCGAAAACAAGAGTTTATCTGAGAAAATTGCAAGCGAGCTTTACAACATCATTGTGCTGCAAAAGAAGTTTGCGCCGGGCGACAAGCTGCCCAATGAAAACGAACTTTCCGAGCGGCTCGGCGTAAGCAGGACGACGCTGCGCGAGGCGGTGCGTTACCTCGTTGCGCAGGGCGTACTCAACATACAACGAGGCCGCGGCACCTTCATAAGCGAGGACTTGTCGCTGTTTAACAAGTATGACGTGGGTTCGCTTGGCCATGCGCGGCTTGCCGATATGTATGAGATTCGGCTCATGTTTGAGCCGCAGTGCATCATGCTTGCCTGTTCCCGCGCAACGGAAGAAGAGTTGCAGAGAATTTTCGATCAGGCGCAGCTCGTCGAGCGGCTTGTGCGCGAGGACGGGAACTGGCCGGACGAAGATCAGCAGCTGCACGAGATGATTGCGGCGGCTTCCCACAACGAGTTTATTATTCGATTGTTCCCAATCATCAACGCCGCAGTGACCGAAGCGATGGAGATGACAGACAACGCAGAGGGGCTGAAGAACATCGTGATATACGACAACCGCGCCATGTGTGAATTTTTGCGGATTCGCGACGGTGCGGGTGCAAAGAGCGCGATGAACATCCACATCCGCCATGTTATCAACGCGCTGGGGTTAAGTGCGGGAGAGCTGTAAAGATTCGCCGGACGACCGCCCATAGAATGATATTGGAATAATAAAAAACACACGAGGCATAGAGCTTCGTGTGTTTTTCGCTGCTGATAATCTGCCGCAAACGAATATTTTTTTCAATACTGCAATCACAAGTGATTCAACGTGAAAACATGCGGTTTTTCCAGCGAGGATGAAAAGATACTGTTAGAAACGGTGTTACCCGCTTAACACGAGGCGAAATGCCATACTGGACTTGCTTTACCGACTTGTTTACAACACAAAACTCCTATAAAATATATTAATTACGTATGTAAAGGAGCCTTTATTTATGGCTTTTTCTATTTTTACGGATTCGTCCGCAAATCTCACCATGGAGACGCTGACGGCGCTGGATATTCAGGTCGTTTCCCTGACATACACGGTGGACGGCGAAGAATACCTTTGTTACGATCCCGATACCGCCTTTGACGGGGATGCGTTTTATTCCGCGCTGCGCAATCCGGAATACCGCGTCCGCACGTCGCTGATCAATTCCGAGCGATTCAAAACGGCGTTTGAACAGAAACTCTCCGCGGGAAACGATATCGTGTACATCGCGATGTCTTCGCAGATCAGCGGCACCTATCAGGCCGCTGTCAATGCTGCAGAAGAACTCAAAGAAATCTATCCCGACCGGACGATTCATGTGCTCGACACGCGTGCGGCGTCCCTTGGCGAGGGATTGATGGCATGCCGCGCGGCAATGATGCGCGACGACGGCAAAACCCCGGAGGAAATTGCAACATGGGTGGCGGAAGCGAGAAAGTCCGTCCGTCAGCATTTTTTGGTTGATGATTTGCAATTTCTCAGCCGCGGCGGAAGGATCAGCGGAGCGGCTGCGCTCGTCGGCTCCATGCTCCAGATCAAGCCGCTTATGAAAGGCGACGATGGGAAAATCGTGCTCGACAGCAAAGTGCCGGGGCGAAAAGCGGCGATCCGTACGCTCGCTGACATATTCGACAAAACAGCGATCGACCCCGAGTCGCAGACGATTGGTATTGCGCACGCCGCATGCGAGCGGGACGCGCAAATGTTGCGGGATCTGATTGCGGCAAAGCACAACATTGAAGACTTTATGATCGTTTGTTATGAACCCGGTACGGGCGCGCATGTCGGCCCGGGCGCGCTGGCGCTGTTTTTCTACGGACAGGATAAGAAGGCGGACTCTCTGCCCGCGGCGCTGTTGCATAAGTTGGATTTGGATTCCGGGCGGTTGCGCGGTTTCGTCTCCGACAAACTAAAACTGCTCAAGGGAAAAAGTAAATTATAAATAAGATTGACTGAGAGCAAAAAAATGCGCTCCGAAAGGAGCGCATTTTTGTTTGCCAATTTGTGTTTGATTACTTGCGGAAGCAATCGCTGCAATAGACAGGACGGTCGCCGCGCGGCTCGAACGGAACCTTGCAGGGACGGCCGCAGTTGGAGCAGACCGCATCGTACATCTGACGCGTACCGCCTTCGCTGCCGCGGGAATTTTTGCGGGCAGCGCGGCAGGATTTGCAACGCTGCGGCTCGTTGGTGAAGCCTTTTTCGGCATAGAATTCCTGTTCGCCAGCGGTGAACGTGAAGTTTTGTCCGCAATCTTTGCAGACGACTGTTTTGTCACTAAACATTTGTAACCCTTTCTTATTCTGTTTCTGTATTTGTTATCTGTAACACGTAGACTCCTGTGAACTATACGTTCACGCTACGATACAAACATTTACGGCGCGCAGCTTGCTGCTGTCCCGCGGATCGGCTTCAACGTCAAATGTGACCTTCTGACCTTCATTCAGGGTCTTGTAACCGTCTCCCTGAATCGAGCGAAAGTGTACAAACACGTCGTCTCCGCCGTTATCGTTTGCGATGAAACCATAACCTTTTTCGGAATTAAACCATTTTACTGTGCCGGAATTCATTTTGTACCTCCAAGAACTTATAATATATTCAAAAAGCACATGTGCCGATCATCTAATAACGATGATCTGCAGACATGTGCGGTCAAAGCGATTATTCTGAATACTGTGGAACTTTATCATAAAAATCCGAAAAAGTCAACTATTATCACACGTGCCCACATAGGATTTTTTATATAAATCCAATTAATTTCAATAAATATAAAATAACTTAAAGATATTGTGCGGTGTTTTGCATAAAGCATGGTACAATTAGACAAGGTGGTGACCCGAAATGAACAATGCGATCAAAGTAATCCTATGCAACAGTATGATCCACATCGACATTGGAAAGCGTCGATTTTCCGGAAACGAAGACCTGTATGAAAAACATCTGCGGCGGTTTCCGGACGATAAATATTATGGGGCAATCCTGACTGCGCTGAAAAACAGGGATTTTTCAAAGGCGGCACGGTATGCACACAAACTGAAGGTAAAAGCCTACAACATGGGTATGGTTCGCTTGGCGATCGGCTGCGATTCGCTTTGCACTGCGATTCAGCAGGGGAAAGGCGGACCTGACTTTGCGGAGGAAATACGCGAGGTCACGATCGTTTACGACATGATGAACGAGTGTATTCAAAAAGCTTTTGCCGAACCGATGGACGAATAAAAATCCAAATAGAAAAAATTTGCAAAAACGCGTATATCTGGAAATACGACGTCCCTCGGCATCCTGAACCAGCAAGACGTCCGCTTCGCTCTCCGAACCGGTGTGACTCCGGTATTGGGGAGTTTTTTCTTTGCAGTATCTACTATTTGCGGCTTTCGACTGTTCCAAACGGCGTAATACGAGTGCAGCTTGTTAGCATGTAACATGGCTATATGATAAAATATTTCGATTAAATGCCGGACAAGGAGCAGAACATGCATCTACATAAAAACACATTCGCCAAGCTAGCCGTTTATATGATTGGATTCGGATTGTTTATCGGCATTGTGTTCCCCTTTTTCATGATCCTTCTCGGCGTTTCAACTGAGATTGCGTTCAGCGGATGGTTCATCGCCTCGTGCGTGATATCCGGCGTTATCGTCGGGTTTGTAAATATTGCTATATCGCGTACGATTGTGAAGAAAAAGTTGCACACCGTTACGTCCAAAATGAAGGAAGTCAAGGACACGATCATCTCCGTTTCGGATAGCGGCAACATTGCCGAGTGCAACCCGGAGCACTGCGCGGTGCCGGTTGAAACGCAGGATGAGTTCGGCAGCAGTGCGCAGGCGTTTAACGAACTGATTTCGGCGTTTGCAAGTTCACTGCGAACGCTGGACGAAATCAAGACGTTTACTGCGACGTTCTCCTGCCAGCTGGATTTGCAGTCGCTGGCAGAACAGGCGCTTAACCTGGTTCGCGGCGGCACGCATGCGGACGCAGGCGCGATCCTCGCCGACCAGGACGGAGAGATCCGGCTGTTGCAATCGACGGGAATCCGCGAGGCGAAAAACCTCGAAACAGACGAAAACATCCTTACGGCATTTGCAAAAGGTGAGCGCATCTACACCTGCTACCCTAAAAATGTGGTGGTAAACAGCACGCTGACGCAGTTTTTGCCGTCCGAAGTGCTGATTGAACCCATACTCTATAAAAACGTTCCGATTGCGGTCATTCTGCTGGCGAAGGCGGATGCATTTGGCGCGGAGAACCTGAAGAAGTTGCCGATTTTCACGCAGAGCCTTGCGGTTGCGCTGCACAACGCGTTTGATCACGAGCAGCTGCAAAAACTGGCTGCGCTGGACCCGCTGACGGGTGTTTTGAACCGCCGCTTCGGCATGGTGCGTATGCACGAAGAATATGCGCGTTCCGTGCGAAAAGACATCCCGCTTGGTGTTATGATGCTGGACATCGACCATTTCAAGCGGATCAACGACACCTATGGGCATGTTGTCGGCGACCGGGTGCTGAAAAACCTTGCGTTCCAGATTCGTCAGGGCATGCGCGAAGGCGATGTTTTGATGCGATACGGCGGGGAAGAGTTTGTCGTGATTCTGCCGGGCGCAGCAAAAGGCGATACGTTTGCAATTGCGGAGCGGATTCGACACATCGTATCTGAAAACAAAACGACGTATGGCGACAGCAGCATCCAGATCACTATCAGCATCGGTTGCGACGCGTTCCCGGAGACGTCGATTAAGGAAGAAGCCGAGTTGATCAAAAATGCGGACGAGGCGATGTACAACTCCAAAAACACCGGCAGAAACCGGACGACGATCCACTGAGCTGATTCAATCAAAAAAAACGGCTTACAGGCCGTTTTTTATATGCGCGTATCTTGCTCGGTGCGTTTACTCCTTATTGGACGCAGCGCCACGCAGACTGATCAGCACCATTTCCGCTGTGCAACCACTGCGCAGCACGGAGCCGCGATTGCCCATGCCGGAGGATACGATCACATCCATATCACCGATGTGCTTGTGCCCGTAGGAAACGCCGAACAACCGGCTGAGCCGACTCATTGGCCAGACCTGCCCCGCGTGCGTGTGGCCGCTGAGCTGCAAGGTCACGCCTGCCGAGGCGGCTTCCTTCAGTTCGCGCGGCTGATGGTCGATCAGTATGACCGGTTTGGTGAAGTCAACACCATCGAGCAACTGTTCAAGCGAAGCACGGTCGGCGTTTCGCCTGAAGGCGGCGTCGTGACGGCCGACGAGCGTTACACCGGCTACGTCGATATGTGTATCGTCCAGAATATGGATATTCGCGTTTATGAGGGCTTCGTCAAGCTCTGCCTTGGTATAGGGCGGTGTTGGGCCGTGACTTGCCAGATCGTGATTGCCATATGCAAAGTAGACGCCATGCGCTGTTGGAAGGCTGCCGACCAGGGCGCAGGCGGCGCGCATTTCTTCAGGCGTCGTTTGATCGTCCACCAAATCGCCGGCGATGACAAGTAAATCCGGCTTTTCTTCTGCCAGACGGTCTATCTGCTGCCGGAGCCGGTCGGCATTGATCGTCAGTCCCATGTGGACGTCCGAAATCAGTGCGATACGCAACTCTCCGCCGGGAACAGGCAAAGGCGTATGCAGAGTGTAGCGCTTGACGATCATGCGCCTGCCGTGAATCACACCGTAGATCAGCATGACGGCGGAACATACAAGCGCTGCTATACCGCCCTGCCAGAGCCAGCCGTAACCGGCAGTGGACGGCCAGACGCCTGTTAGCACCTTTTGCACCAACCAGGCGAAAAAGCTGAAGATAATCAGATAGATTGCGGCGATGGTCGTTACCTTGATTGGTATGGGGCGAACAAAGAACGTGCTGAGTACGAGAATTGTGCCCGCCGCTCCAATCCAGTGGGACGCTATTGTGCCCGCACCCCAATAGGACAAAACACCGGACAGCCAGGCATACAGCCAGCAACCGAAGGTAAAGCCGATCAGCGTCATTACAATCAGCATGATACTGCGGGTTCGTTTATCGTGCACAAAGAACCTCCCTGCGGCGTAATTGCCGTATTTGTGGTTATTATAGCAGAATTTTGAAACTGCGGTGCTGAACCGACTGAAACGAGCGAGAGCGTTACGCCGGATGAGCCGATATAGTCGGTTTTTTTTACGTTATGGATTGCGATTTTAACATCCTCGGATATTTTTCGACAGACAAAACGCCGCGTGCTCTAGCGCGGCGTTTCATCAAAGGAAGGAAAAAAATGAAAAAATGCTGTTGTTGATACCGCTTGCCGCTCCGGCCACCACCCGGTTGGCTTGCTTGGTTTCAACAACTAGAGGATACCGTCTTTTGCTGAATTTTGCCTGAAAGGAATCATTCAGGTTGTTTTCAGGCTTCGCTAGACGGCGTTAGAGGAGGAGGGGATATTCTATCGCGATTAACCGGAGAAATCAGTAAGCCACCAACTTCGATTTTTCCGGTAAGAGCCGACGGGAATGGAGCAGGGCGATATGCTTAATGATTATCCTGTCCGTAATAAGCGTTTTTACCGTGTTTGCGCAAATAATGCTTGTCCAGCAGCGCGGGGTTGAGCTGCACATCCGCAACAAGCCCGATCGTGTGCCAGGCCATCATGGCGGCTTCCTCCAGCACGGCGGCATGATACACCGCCTCGGCCGGGTCTTTGCCCCAGGTAAACGGGCCGTGCTCCCGCACCAAAATGGCGGGCATTGCGACGGGATCGACGCCATACATAGTTTCCACGATGACGTTACCGGTCTCCAGTTCGTATTCGCCCGCAATTTCCGCATCTGTCAGCGGGCGCGTAACGGGAACGTCCCCGTAAAAATAATCTGCATGGGTAGTGCCAAGCGCCGGGATGACGCGGCCCGCCTGCGCAAAGATGGTTGCCCAGCGGGAGTGTGTGTGCACGACGCCGCCGATTTGCGGAAACGCGCGGTAGAGTGCGATATGCGTCGGCGTGTCCGAAGACGGACGGCAGTCGCCTTCCGCGACCGCGCCGCTTTGAAGATCGACGCAGACCATCTGATCCGCACTCATATCCGCATAGGCAACGCCGGAAGGCTTTATAACCATTACGCCGCTTTCGCGGTCGATTCCGCTGACGTTTCCCCATGTGAACGCAACAAGATTCAGCTTTGGCAATTGCAGGTTCGCTTCGAGTACCTGTTGTTTGAGCGTTTCAAGCATCGGTCCGTCCTTTCCAGTCCTTCGTGAACTGCACCGCCGACCGCTCCAGAGCGAGGCAACGCTTGTAATCTTCCATAAACGACGCATAGCCTGCCGATTCGGCATCGGTGGCAGAGATGGTCGTGCACTTTGCGTCCATAAAGACGCGGGTTTCCAGATAATCCGCAAGCGACTCGTCCGCGGCGCGGTTTTGCATATAGGCCGCGAGGACTGCCATGCCCCAGGGGCCGCCTTCGCCCGCAGTTTCCATAACGGTGATCGGAGTACCGAGCGCGGCGGACATGATGGTTTGGCCGACACCTTCGACCTTGAAGAAGCCGCCGTGGCCGGTCATTGCATCCAGCTCCACCTGTTCGGCGGAAAGGATATCCATGCCGATACGCAGCGAAGCACAGGAGGAGGTCAGGTGCGCACGCATGACGTTTGCAAGCGAAAATGTCGTGTCCGGCCTGCGCAGCATCAGTGGGCGACCTTCGTTCAGACCGGTGACGTGTTCGCCGGAAAGATAGTTGTATGTGACGAGCCCGTCGCAGTCCGGCGCGCCTTGCAATGCCTGTTTATAGAGTGTTCGATACAGTGTGCGCTCGTCGAATGTTGCGCCGAGTGCGCTCGCCGCCTCGCCAAAGAGACGAATCCATGCGTCGACGTCGCTTGTGCAGTTGTTGCAGTGTACCATTGCGACCGGGTCTCCCGAAGGTGTGGTCACCAAGTCCACCTCCGGATATGAACGAGAGAGCGGACGCTCCATCACCAGCATGGCAAATACGCTCGTACCCGCGCTGACATTGCCTGTGCGCTTGCGGACGCTGTTTGTCGCGACCATACCCGTACCCGCGTCGCCTTCCGGCGGGCACATGGGGATGCCGGGCTGCAGTTTGCCGACGGGATCGAGAAGCGCTGCTCCTTCCGGCGTCAGCCGACCGGCCTGTGCACCCGCGGGTAATAAACGCGGAAGGATATCCAGAAGTTTCCAACCACAGTTGTGTTTGTCCGCAAGCTGTTGAAATGCCGCGGCCATGGTTTCGTCGTAGCAAAGCGCCGTGCTGTCAACCGGGAACATGCCGGAACCGTCGCCGACGCCGATCAGTTTTTCCCCCGTAAGCCGCCAGTGGATATAGCCGGCAAGCGTTGTGAGAAAAGAAACGGACGTTACGTGCGGTTCTTTGTTGAGCATGGCCTGATATAGGTGCGCAATGCTCCAGCGCTGCGGAATATTGAAGCCAAAGAGGGAAGAGAGCTCTTCGGCTGCCTGGCCTGTCATGGTATTTCGCCAGGTGCGAAACGGCGCAAGCAGATTGCCTGTCGCATCAAAAGCCATATAACCGTGCATCATTGCGGAAACACCCATTGCGCCGACCCGGGTAAGCGTTTCGTCGTATTGTGCCGTTACGTTGGCGGAAAGTTTTTGATACGCATCCTGCAAGCCGGAGAAGATATCGTCCAGCGAATAGGTCCATATGCCGTCTTCCAGCCGGTTTTCCCAGTTGTGACTGCCGGATGCGAGCACGGCGTGTGTTTCGTCGATCAGCACGGCTTTTATGCGCGTTGAGCCGAACTCAATGCCGAGATAGGTTTTACCGTCACGGATTGCGGCGGCGCCGGTGGTTTTATGTATCATATGCGAGCCCTCGAATTCTGTTGGTTCTTTTCCGTTGGAACACGCGGTCGTATTGCGTGCCGGGCAAAAGAGTTGATTTGATATCATTATCATATTT
This sequence comes from Christensenellaceae bacterium, assembly GCA_963665515.1. GTDB lineage: Bacteria > Bacillota > Clostridia > Christensenellales > CAG-138 > UBA7703. Next base: position 3,563,166 of record OY762278.1, on the reverse strand, counting down.
CAAAAATGACGGATGCATCAACACAAAAACAGTGTGAATTCTTATGTTTTTCGTTGAATTATTTCACGCGGGACCAGCAAAAACCTGCATATTCCGGCCTGTTTTAGTGTGGCGCACCGAAAAACGCGACAGAAACGGCACGTGGCCATCGCCACCGCGGGAACAGGTTTTTTGCCGCCGTAAAATCAGGCGTGTTTACTTTTGGGTAAAAAATCAAACCAAAAACAAAAAAAAACCTATTGGATATTGTCGTATTATAGTGAATAATAGAGTTTAACTGGAGAAGTTTACACATCTAAATTTAATATGAGCATGTATTTTTATGATAAAATTGACATGTCCTTTAGAAAGGAAGATCCAATGTTCAAGGTCTTTCTTGTCGAAGACGAGATTGTAGTACGAGAAGGTATACGCAAAAACATCAATTGGGAGCAATACGGGTTTTTATACGCCGGGGATGCGCCCGACGGTGAGCTTGCGTTGCCGCTGATTCGGCAAATTCAACCCGATTTATTGATCACCGACATCAAAATGCCGTTTATGGACGGGCTTGCGCTGAGCGAACTGGTCCGCAAGGAACTGCCGCGCACAAAGATCGTCATCATCAGCGGTTACGACGATTTTGCTTTTGCGCAGCGCGCAATTCGCATGGGCGTGGAACAATACCTGCTCAAGCCCATCATCAAGGAAAAGATGGTAGACTTACTCATCACGCTGCAAAAAAAAATGGAAGCCGAACAGCAGCAGCGCGACTATCTTGCAATGTTTCAACGCGAGGCGCAGGAATATGAGGTGTTTTCCCGCAGACGCTTTTTTGAACAGATCGTCACCGGCGGCATGAGCGTTTCGGAGATATCTGAAACCGCAAAAGCGATGGATATCGACTTGAACGCGCCGTCCTATAACATCCTGCTGTTTTCGATCAACAGCATTGCATACAACGGCAGTGCACCGGAAGGATACACCGACTCGCTCGCCGCAACGCAGGACAAGGTGACGCATTTTTTCCTCAGCCAGCCTGAATTAATCCTGTTCCGCTGGAACATCACAACGCACGCGGCGCTCATAAAAGGCGGGCGGGAGGACATCGGCAAACGCACACTGGAATATGTTGCAAGCATTAAGCAGCTCTGTGAACTCGCAGGCCGCGAGGCAAACTGGCACATTTCCTACGGCACGCCGGTTTTGCGGCTCAGCGCACTGCCCGCATGCTTTGCGGAGGCAAACCGCATCCTGTCCTACCGTTATATCTGCCCTGAGGAACACGTGCTTTCCGAAACGAGCATACAAAACATGCGCAAAATCGACGGTACCGCGGCGGACACGGGAACACGGGACATTGACCAGGAGCTTGTGCGGTGCTTTTTGAGCGGCGGAACCACGGAAGAGATAGACCAGTTCATTGAGCAGCTTATGCAAAGCGCGGGCGAAGAAACCGCACTGATGCCTATGTTCTGCCGTTTTTTGACCATGACGGTCTTTTTTGCGGCGGTGGAGTATCTCGACTCGATCGGCTGCCATGCGGACAGCTTCTGGCCGTCGGAACTTCGGCCAACGGACGATATATCCAAACCGGACGAAGCGCGGGCGTATTTGCGCAGCGTGATGCAGCACGTTATGGGGCTACGCGATAATGAAAGCAAAAAGCAACAGAGAGATTTGCTGGTGCAGGCTATCGGCTTTATTGACAAACATTATCAGGATGAGACGATTTCGCTCGACAAAGTAGCCCAGAAGGTGAACATAAGCCCAAACTATTTTTCCGCAATGTTCAGCCAGGAAGTCGGGCAGACGTTTATCGAATACCTGACGGGAAAGCGCATTGCAGAGGCCAAGCGCATGCTACGACACACAGAGATGCGTTCCAGCGAGATTGCGTTTGCCGTGGGATTTCGGGATTCGCATTACTTCAGTTTTGTGTTTAAAAAGGTCTCGGGATGTACGCCGAGTGAATACCGCAGAGGAGACAAACGGTGATCGAAAAGCTCAGACAGACCGGCAAAAGTGAAAAAACCACCATGCAGAAAAAGCTGTGGAAAATGATACTGGTCGTCACTATCCCGCTGATGCTGATCATCATCCTTGTGGTGGGCATCGGCATTGGATACGGCCTGCAATACAACGCAATTTTGAACAACGTGACCACCGCGTCCGACTTTAACCGTGAATTTACGGACAACATCAAGACCAAGATGTACTATTACGTGATCGACAGCCAGTATTCGGAAGGCCTGCCGAGCGAAGAAGTCAAGTCCGCTGAAACGATTGCACTGAAGCTGATCGAAACCACATCAGAAAAAGACAGTCTGCGCGCTATCAACAGCGTGCTCAATCTTTGCCACAATCTGGAAGATAAAATGCAGGAAATTGCTGAGACAGACGGTTACGATTCCCGCATGAGCCAGCTGAACGACAACATCTACGTCATGGCCGACCTGATTCAGGAATACATGTACACCTATCTCTATTATGAGGCGGTGCATCTGGACGTGCTGCAATCCACCATGACTACGAACATGATCGTGATGCTGGTTTTCATCGTTATTCTCGCCATGGTGCTGCTGTACTTTTTGCTCAGCTATTCACGCAAGCTCAGTCGCCGCATCGTCGATCCGGTGGATATGCTTTGCGACCGACTGGTCGCAATCGGCCACGGCGGGCTGCTTGTGTGCGAGCCGATTCAGGCGGACGTCGAGGAGGTACAGCTGCTTTCCGATGGTATCGAGAGCATGGTCGTGCATCTGAAACGACAGATTGACCGCAACGCCGAGCAGGAAAAACAGCGGCGCCGCACGGAGCTTGCGCTGCTGCAGGCGCAGATCAACCCGCACTTCTTATATAACACGCTGGACACAATTGTCTGGCTGATCGAATCCAGTGAAATCAACGAAGCGGTCACAATGGTCAGCAGCTTGTCCAATTATTTCCGCTTTTCATTAAGTCGTGGACAGAATGTCATTACGCTGAAGGAAGAACAGCAGCATATACGAAGTTATCTGGAAATCCAGCGGATGCGTTACCGTGATTTAATGGAGTATGAAATCGACCTTCCCAAAGAGCTTGAGGTTTACATACTGCCGAAGCTTACGTTACAGCCGCTTGTGGAAAATGCACTATATCATGGAATAAAAATTCGGCGGCGCAAAGGATTGATCCGTGTGAGCGGACGCGCGCAGGGCGAGCACGTCATACTGGAGGTGGCGGACGACGGCTGCGGCATGTCGGACGAACGGCTCGAGGAAGTCCGCGCCTCGCTTGTGGACGACCGGCGAGAAGGTTTCGGTCTGCGGACGGTGCACCAGCGCATTCAGATACTCTTTGGTGCGGAATACGGGCTGAGCATAGAGAGTACGCCGGACGTTGGAACAAAGATCTCCGTCATCATACCCAAGAAGACAAATGAAGAAAAGGAGATGGGCACATGAAAAAAATTCTCGCCGCCATATGCATTCTCGCCTTGCTTGCGGGTTTGCTTTGCAGCTGCGTATATGATGCTTCATCTGCGGAGGACGAGTCGGAAGAGAGCCTGCGCAACCTGATTGTGGTTGGTTTTTCACAGGTTGGCGCGGAGTCCGAATGGCGCGTTGCAAACACCGAGAGCATAAAAGCCGCGCTGAGCGAAGAAAACGGGTATGAACTAATCTATGACGACGCCCGCAACGAACAGGCGAATCAAATTCGCGCGATCCGAACCTTTATTCAGCAGGATGTGGACTATATCGTGTTCTCCCCGCGTGTGGAAACCGGGTGGACTTCGATTTTAGAAGAAGCGCGGGACGCGGGAATACCGGTGATCGTCATTGATCGTGATATTGAGGTGGAAGACCGCAGCCTGTATACGGCATATATCGGGTCCGACTTCTATAAAGAAGGGGAAACGGCCATCACCTGGCTGGAAAACTTCCTTTCGGACATGGGGCGCACACAGAATCCGATCCACATTGTCCATATTCAGGGCACGCTTGCGTCGTCCGCGCAGATCGGGCGTACTGCCGCGCTGGAGCAGGCGATCAAGCGCAACGTAAACTGGCAGATCGTTGCGCAGGAATGCGGCGACTTTACACGGGCAAAGACCTATGAGGTGATGAACACCATTTTGGAAGAGACCACGGACATCGATGTGGTTTACTGTGAAAATGACGGCGAGGCGCTCGGTGCAATCGACGCAATGGAAGAAGCCGGGCTATACTGCAATGTGGACGGTGGAGTGCTCGTTATCTCGTTTGACGCGACAAAGCTCGGACTCACCTACTGCATGCAGGGCAAGATTGCGCTGAATGTGGAGTGCAATCCGCTCCAGGGGCCGTATGTAGCGGAGATCATCCGGCGGCTGGAGCGCGGCGAATCGGTCGAGCTGGAACGATATATTGACGAGACATGGTTCGACAGCCGCACCATCACGCATGAAATGATCGACGACCGGGGATATTGATCGTATAAAACAATACGCTAACTTGCGGGTTCCGCTTCGGCGGAACCCGCTTTTTGCATGTTCAATCCACATTTAGCGGTGGTTTTTTTACTGTGGACGTTGGAAAAATTACGATTGCCGAAACGCCGAAAATGCGCGAAAATCCGGGTCGGTTTGTTATCTAATTGAGATTGTTGACATTCTTATGCGCTTGGCCCGAAGTTATTGGTTTGCAACTTTTCATATGCTATAAGAAAAATGATGGGTCGCACAAGCGACTGCAAATCTACCATTCACATCATATTTTAAAAAGGGAAAGGAAATCGGAAGCATGAAAAAAATACTTGTAGTTCTCCTTATCGCCATGATGGCGCTGGGTCTCGCAGCCTGCGCATCGAAGACGGCGACAACGACGGATACGGCGGCGGACACGACGACGCAGACCGAAGTTGCAGCAACTGAAACCGAAGCCACAGAGACGGAAGCAGCGGCGATGATCAAAGTCGGTATCGTCAACAACCCGCCCTCCGAGTCCGGTTACCGTGCGGCGAACGTCGCGGACTTTGAAAAAGTTTTCACGGAAGAAAACGGATACGAAGTATCGACCTTCTATAGCCTGAAGAATGATGAGCAGCTCAACGCAGCCGCACAGTTCATCACCGACGGCGTAGACTACCTGCTCATCTCCGCAGCGGCGACCGACGGTTGGGATTCCGTACTGGCCAACGCACAGGAAGCCGGCATCAAAGTATTCCTCTTTGACCGCATGCTTAACGCAGACGCGAGCCTGTATGAAGCCGCCGTCGTTTCCGACATGTCTCAGGAAGGCATCACGGCTGTTGAATGGCTGAAGGCACAGGGACTTGAAGCGTATAACGTCATTCACATTCAGGGCGCTATGGGTTCCGATGCGCAGATCGGCCGTACCGCCGCACTGGACGCCGAGTTTGAAGCCGGCACCATGACCAAGGTCGTACAGCAGACGGCAACATGGGACGAAGCGGAAGCCAAGAAGATCGTGGAAGCCGTCATCAACTCCGGCGAAGCGTTCAACGTAATCTATGCTGAGAACGATGGCATGGCCAAGGGCGCAGTTGCTGCCCTGGACGAAGCGGGAATCACCCATGGCGTTGGTAAAGACGTCATCATCATGGGCTTTGACTGCAACAAGTGGGCACTCAGAGAGCTGCTCGACGGCAACTGGAACTATGACGGCCAGTGCAGCCCGTTCCAGGCTTCCGTAATCGACGAGATGATCCAGACGCTGGAATCCGGCGGAACGCTTGCCGAGAAGACCGTTATCTCCGAAGAGCGCGGCTTTGATGCAACGACGATCACGCAGGACGACATTGATACCTACGGTCTTGGCGATTAAGCAATCGACTCCATTCAACCAATAACCTAGACTTCAAATCAGGTATGTCGGTGCAGAGTATGTGGATGTGTTCCACATACTCGCACCGCCATATTTGGGAAGATTTTGACACATTAAAAGGATGGTACCCCTATGGCAAACGACATCGTGTTGTCAATGCGCAACATAAGCAAGACGTTTCCGGGCGTTCGCGCTTTGCATCAGGTGGATTTCACGCTGAACAAAGGCGAGATACACGCCCTGATGGGAGAAAACGGAGCCGGGAAGTCAACTCTGGTAAAAGTTTTAACAGGCGTATATCCGAAAGATTCGGGCCATATCCACCTTGCCGGCACCGAAAAAGAGATTACGATAAAATCGCCGCAGGAAGCGCAGAACATGGGCATCAGCACGGTTTATCAGGAGATTACGCTTTGTCCGAACCTTACGGTCGCCGAAAACATGTACATAGGTCGGGGCAACTACCGCTTTGTAAACTGGCGCTCGATTGAAAAGACGACGGACGAAATCCTTGCAAAATTAAATATTCCGGCGAGAGCAACGCAGCAACTCGGCACCTGTTCGCTGGCGGTACAGCAGATGGTTGCCATTGCCCGCGCCGTGGATATGGACTGCAGGGTGTTGATTCTGGACGAACCGACATCCTCGCTGGACGAGCGCGAGGTTGAAAAACTGTTTTCGTTGATGCGGGAGCTGAAAGCCCACGGCGTCGGCATCATTTTCATCACACACTTTTTGGAACAAGTTTATGAAGTATGCGACCGGATCACCGTTTTGCGCAACGGGGAGCTTGTCGGCGCATACGATGTGAAGGATTTGCCGCGTGTTCAGCTGATTTCCAAAATGATGGGAAAAGAACTCGACGATATTTCTTCAATACGCAATCGCACGCCGGTGGAGCCCGGCGCGGATGAAACGCCCGTGTTTGAAACGCACAGCCTGTCCAGCGCGAACGGGACAAAGCCGTTTGATTTTGAAATCCGTAAAGGAGAGGTCAACGGGTTTACCGGCCTGCTTGGCTCCGGCCGCAGCGAAAGTGTGCGCGCGATTTTCGGTGCGGACAAGATAACCGGCGGCAACACAAAGATAAACGGAAAGTCGGTTCGAATTACAAAACCCAAAGACGCCATGCGCCAGGGAATTGGATATCTGCCCGAGGACAGAAAGCAGGATGGCATCATTGAAGACCTGTCCGTGCGTGAAAATATTATTCTTGCCTTACAGGTCATGCGCGGGTTCTTCCGCCCGTTCTCCAGGACGGAGGCGGAAGCCTTTGCCGACGAATACATTGACCTGCTCGGCATCAAGACTGCGTCTACAGACACGCCGATCGGCTCTCTTTCCGGCGGAAACCAGCAAAAGGCAATCCTTGCGCGGTGGCTTTTAACTAAACCGCAGTATCTGATACTGGACGAACCGACGCGCGGCATCGACGTCGGCACCAAAGTGGAAATTCAAAAGCTCGTGCTCAAACTTGCCGAAGAAGGCGTCAGCGTCACGTTTATTTCATCCGAAATAGAAGAGATGCTGCGCACATGTTCGCGGCTCATTGTTATGCGCGATCGAAATATAGTAGGTGAATTGAGGGACGAGGATATGACGCAGGCGAAAATCATGCACACGATAGCGGGAGGGACGGCACAAAATGGCTAAGTTTTGGAAAAAATTAGCAAAGTCCCAGTTGATTGTCCCGCTGTTTGCGCTGCTATTGATCATCATCTTTAATCTGATTCGGGACGCAGGGTTCTTTACGCTGACGGTGACGACGAACAACGCGGGAAACACCGTTCTTTCAGGTAACGTTATCAGCATTTTAAACGGCGCCTCCGAACTGGCGGTCCTGGCAATCGGTATGACGCTTGTTACGTCATGTACGAAAGGACAGGATATCAGCGTCGGCGCAGCTTCGGCAATTGCAGGCAGTGTGTTTGTACGCGTACTGCGCGAACATGAGGTTACGTGGCCGATCATCCTGATTGCGTTTCTTGCAAGTTGCATTGTTGCAATCCTGTTCGGTGCGTTTAACGGGACGCTTGTCTCCGTGTTTAAAATACAACCGATGATTGCAACGTTGATCCTGTTTACAGCCGGACGTCCGATTGCATACTGGATTAACGGTGGCGCGACGCCGACGGTCGACAGTCCGCTGCTGACTTATATCGGAAGCTTTATTCCAGGCATCCCCATACCGACGCCTATCTTAATCGTTATTGTTTTCGGGGTGCTGGTCGCGCTGATCCTGCGTTTTACCAACCTCGGCTTGTACACGCAGGCGGTCGGGATCAACGAAAAATCCGCCCGGCTGAACGGAATCAATTCCATTGCAATGAAGATGCTGTCGTTTATGATGCTTGGCGTCTGCGTTTCCATCGCTGGGTGCATCGGCGTCAGCAGAATTGGGCTAATCAACCACGAAACTATACTGCTGGACATTGAAATGGACGCGATCCTGGCGGTCGCCATCGGCGGGAATTCGCTCAGCGGCGGAAAATTCAGCCTGGCCGGTTCGGTCATCGGCGCATACATCATTCAGGCGCTGACTATCACCCTGTACGCAATGAAGGTCTCTTCCACGGCGGTGAAAGCCTATAAGGCGATTGTCATTATCGCCATCGTTGTGCTGGGTTCGCCGATTGTGAAAAAATACGCCTTGCAGCTGCGCGACAGGCTCTTTAAAAAACCGGCGGCAGTAACGGAGAATCAGTAATATGACACGTAAAAAAGATATGATTGCCGGGACACCGGAGAAAAAACGCAGGGAGCCGATTTCCAACACCAATTTGCTCCTAGCCATTACAATTATCACCTTCTTTGGCATGTATATTCTTGCCATGCTTGTTTGGGGCGGCGGCTTCTTAAATCCGCAGCAGTTTCTGGACATATTCAACAACAACGCGTATCTCATCGTGCTCTCCTGCGGACTGACCATCGTTATGATCGCAGGCGGCATCGATATTTCGGTCGGCGGCATTACGGTCTTGGTGACGATGGCCTGCGTCGTATATCTGGACGAACACAACGGGACGCTACTCGGCTCGATCCTGCTTGCGCTTGGCATCGGCACGGCGTTTGGCCTGATTCAGGGATTTTTGATCTCCTATCTGGAAATTCAGCCGTTTATCGTTACGCTTGCGGGTATGTTTTTTGGAAAAGGCATGACGACCATCGTCAGCGCCGCGCCGCGGACGGCGGAGCAAGCGTCCTTCCTGGCGCTGAAGCAGTTCCGCTTCGTTTTGCAAAACATTGGTTCTTACGGAAAGGCGGGCAACTTCATTCCGGCAAAAATTGAGGGTGGCGTTGCCGTTGCGCTGTCGGTAGTGCTTGTGATATTCGTGGTGCTGCGGTGGACGCGCTTTGGCCGAAACCTCTACGCCATAGGCGGAAATCACCAGAGCGCACTGATGCTTGGCATCAACGTGAAGCGCACGAAGTTCTACGCCTATCTGCTCTGCGGGGTGCTCTCCGGCATCGGCGGCTATGTCTATCTGCTGCATACGGGGGCGGGCAATGCGTCCAACGCTTCCGCATCGGAGATGCAGGCGATCGCGTCGTCCATCATTGGCGGCACGCTGCTAACCGGCGGCGTTGGCAATGTAATCGGTACGCTATTCGGGGTGCTTTCGCTCAAGACCATCAGCAACATCGTCATTGCGTCCGGCCTTCGCGAGCCGTACTGGCAGAGTATTACGACCGGATTGATGCTGTGCTTCTTTATTTTGTTACAGAGCATCATCCTCTCCATCCGCGAGAAAGGCGAGTTTAAAATTCGCCTGCCGAGATGGCTGAAAATGAAGGACAAAAGGGACGGAACGGATTAAGCGATCCTTTCAAAATGATCATGGTTGGAGGAAAAAGATAATGGAAAAACTATATTTCATTACAGGCAGTCAAGACCTGTATGGCGAGAAGACTCTTGAACAGGTTGCGCTGGACAGCAAAGAGATTGCCGCCTATCTTGGAAAAATACTACAGGATACGATTATTATCGAATGGAAGCCAACGGTGCGAAATTCCGAGGAAATCATCCGCGTTTGCCGAGAAGCGTCCTCGGATGACGCATGCGTAGGTGTGATCACATGGATGCATACGTTTTCGCCCGCGAAGATGTGGATCAAAGGATTACAGCTTTTGACAAAGCCCATGCTGCACCTGCATACGCAGGCAAACGAGCGGCTTCCCTATGATACGATCGACATGGACTTTATGAATCTCAATCAGAGTGCGCACGGCGACCGTGAGTTCGGTTTTATCGTTTCGCGGCTTGGCATTGCGCATGAGGTTGCGGTTGGGTACTATCAGGATCCGGACGTGTTGAATCGGATTCGTCGGTTTGCACAGGTTGCAAAAGCCATTGCTTTTTCGAAGGACCTTAAGGTTGCGATGTTTGGAAACAACATGCGCGAGGTGTCCGTGACGGACGGCGACCGCGTGGAAAGCCAGATTCGCTACGGCTGGGAAGTCAATTACTATGGCATCGGTGACCTTGCGGCACGCATTGAAGCGGTGAGTGAAGGTGAGATCGATGCGAAGATGGCGGAATATGCTGCGGCGTATGAAATGGACATGAGCGCGCCGCAGGCGATACGCGAACAGGCGGCCTATGAGATCGCGCTGGAACAGTTTCTACTCGACGGTGGATTCGGCGCGTACACGGACACCTTTGAAGACCTGCACGGTCTGAAACAGCTGCCGGGTCTCGCGACCCAACGCATGATGGCAAAGCAGTATGGCTTTGGTGCGGAAGGCGACTATAAAACCGCCGCGCTTAACGCGGTGTTCAACCGCATGGCCGAAGGACGCGACGGCGCGACCGGATTTATGGAAGATTACACCTATGATTTCGTAGACGGACTGGTGCTTGGTGCGCACATGCTTGAGGTGTCGCCCGCGTTTGCCGCGTCGAAACCGAAGGTGGAGGTGCACCCGCTGGGCATCGGCGGCAAAGAAGCGCCCGCGCGACTGGTGTTCGATGGTGTGCAGGGAAAGGGAATCGCCGTATGCATGACGGATATGGGAGATCGTTTCCGCCTGATTGCGGCGGCAATTGAGCTTGTTGCACAGCCAAAACCTATGCCGAACCTGCCGGTTGCGCGTATCATGTGGAAGCTGAAGCCGGACTTTAAGACTGGCGCTGCGGCCTGGCTCTATGCCGGCGGCGGACACCACACCGTTGTGAGCACGGCGCTGAGCATAGGCGACATCCGCCTGTTTGCGAAGCTGACGGGTACGGAGCTGGTCGTTATTGACGACGCAACAGACCTTAACAAACTGCAGGCGGAACTGAAAAACTGAAGGCTATCGCTGTTCACTTCCTGTCCTGCGACAATTAAACGCAAAAATAAATGCATAACCCAAAAAGACCGACGAACATACCGCGTTCGTCGGTCTTTTTATAAGCATTTCTGCAGGGTGATTTCCTGGTTCAAGCAGATACTAAAAACTTCGGGTGAGAATCGCGCGCCATCAGGCTTTGGCGCGCTGCTTTGCCAAATATTCGCGAAGCGTGGACTCCGTGCCGTTGCGGGCGCGGCGAAAGTTTTCCTTATGCTTGAACACGATGCAGGCGCCGCAGATGAGAAAAAGTGCAAAATTCAGGTAGCTTTGCGTGCTGACACCGTATGCAAACGGGAACAGCCCAGCCGCAGAAACTGGGACCGCCCAGGCGTAATCGCTGATGATCGCGATGAGGATACCGGCCAGCAGCAGCGCGAGGAACAGCCGCCAGTCCAACCCAAGCACCGCACCACCCAGACAGGCGGAGCCTTTTCCGCCACGAAATTTGAGGTAAAAGGGGAACATATGCCCGAGGATGGCGGCGGCACCGGCAAGCGCGCCCGCAAGCGCCACGGTCGGAAAGAGCGCGGAGGCGATGCGGATGACGGCAAACGCCTTGCCGATGTCGATGATCATAACGAAAATGCCGATGCGCTTGCCAAGCGTCAAAAATACGTTAGTGGCGCCAAGATTGTTGGTACCTTTGCGGCGCAGTTCAACTTTTTTCAGCTTCGATAAAATCCACGCGGGGTTGAAACAACCGACGAGATAGCCGAGAATTACCGGTAATAGAAATTTTAGCATGGTCAGCACCCCCTTGTCCGGTTTGGTTTATTTTGCGCTCGCCGTGCGTTCCGCCGATGCTCGATTTGGCGGACAAGACGGCGACATGGAACCTTTTGCTTTCATGTACAAACCAAGTCATGCTGAAAACAAATATAACATGCAAAATTTGGCTTTGCAATTCAGTTTTAATCCGTCCACGTCAGTCTTCCGGCTTTTTCATCAGCCTGCCGTAGGAGATTGCGTCCTTGCCAAAGCGCGAGCGGATGTTATCCATGGCGTGATCCAGCTTTGCGTTTTTCAGTTTTTCTTCCGTGGTGTCACCAATCAGCGTCATCTGTGCGGTACAGTTTTCGGTCAGGCTTGTTCCGGTAACGGACAGCAACCGCACCGGCGCGGACATTGCCCAGGATTTTTCCGCAATGGCGACCGCCGCGTCGTAGATCACCTTTGTGACATTGGTCGGCGCCGCAAGCTTTTGCTGGCGCGAAATTGTGCGCAGGTAAGGATCGCGAATTTGAATCTGCACGGTGGAGCAGTACAGGCCGTGTTTGCGCAATCGGGAGCCAACCTGATCGCAAAGCGCAAGCAACCCTGCGCAGATTTCCTGTCGTCCCCGCAAATCGTGCGGGAAGGTGATGCTGTGGCCTATGCTCTTGGGTTGCTCAACGTCGCGGCTGCTTTTAACCGGGCTAGCGTCCAGACCCATGGAATAATCCCAGATGGTTTCGCCGCTGCGCCCGAGGATTGCCTTCATCTGTTCGCGTCCGGCATTGGCGATTGCGCCGATGGTTTCGATTCCGACGTTTGCCAGCCGCTCTGCGGACGCACTGCCGACAAACAGCATGTCTGTTGCCGGGAGCGGCCAAAGGATTGACTGGAAATTTTCCCGCGTGATCACGGTCGTCGCATCCGGCTTTTTATAGTCGCTGCCCAGCTTTGCAAAGATTTTATTGAACGAAACGCCGACGGAGATGGTGACGCCGATTTCCTCGTGTACGCGGCGGCGCAGCGTGTCGGCGATTTCCTTGCCTGTACCGAACTTGTGCAGCGTCCCGGTAACGTCCAGCCAGGATTCGTCGATGCTGAACGGCTCGACCAGGTCGGTGTATTGTTCATATATTTGATTGATCAGCTCGGAGTATTCCTGATACTTATGATGATGCGACCTGACAAGCGTTAGGTGAGGGCATTTTTTCTTTGCCTGCCAAATGGTTTCGGCGGTCTTGATGCCATAGTGTTTGGCAAGTTCGTTTTTTGCAAGGATGATCCCGTGGCGGCTGTCCGGATCGCCACAGACTGCCATCGGCACGCTTTTTAGCTCCGGATGGTCGATCGACTCCACCGAAGCAAAATAAGAATTACAATCGCAATGCAGTATCGTGCGCTCCATCCGCAAACTCCGTTCAGCATACTCTTTTCCGTACATCCTAGTTTAACACATTCGGTTGCTTCCTAGAGAAAAAAGAAACGGCCGCACGCTTTGGCGACCGTCGATTACGCCTTATGCATTCAGCGGCTTTTCGTAGATGCGGTATGTTTTACAGTGCTGCATGCCGAGGTGCTCCAGCGCGTTTTTGATATACGGATTGTCTTCCAAAATATAGTTGGCTTCCATGCGAACCTGCTTTTTCTTCAGGTTTTGATACAGGTGAATGTACATCAGCGCGTCGAGCGCGCGCCCGTGCCAATCCGGATGCACTGCAAGACCGAACAGGCGATAATCGCGCAGTTTTCTTACGCCCAGCAGCAGCCGAGCCCAGCCGAACGGCAACAGGCGGCCATGGATGCGGCGCAGCATGATGTTGACGTCCGGAAAACCAAGGCAGAAGCCGACCGGATTGCCTTCGTTTTCCACCATCCAGACCGCGTCGGGATCGACGACCAGCCGGAGTTTTTTCAGCATATCCTCCATAACGGGCAGTTCAAGCGGAACAAACCCCCAGTTGTTTGCAAGAGACAGGTTGGATATTTCCCAGATGGCGCGTGCGTCGTCGCGGATGTGGCGCATGTCGACCTGACGAATCGAAATGCCGGGATAACGCGCCAAAAAGCGCTGCTCAAAGTTATCGTACCGTGGCGGCAGCACATAACCGCTTGCCATATCCGCCTCGTAAACAAGCAAATCCTTCACCTTTTCGTAACCCGAACCGGTGAAAAAAGCATGATAGTATGGCGGGTTCCAGGGCGACATGTAGATGGGTGGAGTGTCGTATCCCTGCAAAACAAAGCCCCAGTTTTCCGCAACGGGATGGATCGGTCCGCGCACAGCTTCCATGCCGCGCGCACGCAGCCAGTCTTCCGCCGTATCGATCAGCATTTGTGCGACCTCGGTGTCATCAATGCATTCGAACGCGCCGAAAAAGCCGATGCGTGTGCCGTAAAAGCGGTTAAATGTAAAGTCGATATATGCAATGGTGCGGCCGATCGGTTTGTCAGCATCATCTAGCGCAAGGAGCAGCTCGAAATTCGAGTTCCTCAAAATAGGATTTTTTTTGCCCGTGTAGGCCGACCGTTCGTCCATCCAAATGGGCGGGACATAGCAGGGATGATCCCCGTGGATGATTTCGGGTACGTGCACAAAATCGCGCATCTGCTTTTTGCCATGGACCGACACAACTTTCATCGCAAAATTCCTCCCATAGCCGCCACCGGAAAACTCGAAAACGATCAAATTGCAATTATGAGCGCAGTATATCAAACGCAGATGAAAAACACAATTGTGTGCGTTGACTTTGAATGGATTCGATCCTATGATAAAAGTGTGCCGATACATTTGAAGCACGCAACACAAAATCCCCGCCGGAACGATTCCACAAAACATAAACAACGGAGAGTGTACAAATGAAAAAACCGGTTTATAGACGTGTTTGGTTCATCATCCTCGCCATAGTGCTTGTGCTGGCGGCGGGATTGGCGATCACCTGGTCGAGTACGACGATTTTGCAGAAGACGATTATACGAATCATTTGCGCGGGCAACGCGGGCGTTCAGCCGAAGGATTATGCGGACGTACTGGCCGTTGTCGACACGCTTGGAACGGACGTCTCCTATGAGAGCCGATTTGGCAGTGATCTGGTGGACGTTTATACAAAGCAATCCGAAGAAGCGCAACCGCTTGTTTTGTATGCACACGGCGGTTATTACGTGGGTGACGACAAGGAAGACTTTACGTACTATTGTCAAACGCTCGCGTCATACGGCTTCGTCGTTGCCAGTATCAACTATGAGCTTGCGCCGGAGGGACGATATCCCACGCAGATCCTCCAGGTGAACGAGGCGATTTCGTATCTGCTTGCGCACGCAGACGAATACGGAATCGACCCGGCAAATGTGTTTATCGCAGGAGACAGCGCGGGCGGACACCTTGCGTCGCAGATGGGACTGTACTACACAAACGCGGAATTTCGTGCCGGAATCGGCGACGAACCCGCCATTACTGCCGAACAGCTCCGCGGGGTGGTCCTGCTCTGCGGATACTACAATATAGATACGCTCCGCGCCACCGGATTTCCGCTGATTGCGGATTCGGTTTGGATGATGACCGGCGAAAAACATTATGAAGGTACGCCCGCGGCGCAGAGTATGAACACGGTTGCGTTCGTCACGGCGGACTATCCCGCGGTGTTCATCACCTGCGGGGATGAAGATCCGTTTATCACGCAGGCGAACGAAATGCTGGACGTGCTGCATGCAAACGGGATCGACACGACCGCATACCTGCCGACAACTGACAAAACAAAACTTTGGCATGAATACCAACGCAACCTGGAATTGGACGAAGGGATTGAAGCGATGGAGCGGCTTGCGCAGTTTTTGCTCGCGCACAGCGAATAACGGATAGGATTGAAAACGCCTTCTCATGCGGTCGCTAACACGGCGGCCGCTTTTTGCGCGGATAACGATTCTCGATTTTTTGCAAACATTCGTCGCGCGGCGCGTGACCAGACGGGCAAGAGCGAGTTTGTGGCGTTAAATGCGCGGTCTAGCAGCCGAAAAGGCCCCGAACAAGCGCACTTTATCCTTGCCAATATGCAACTGGGGTAATAAACTGAAAATAGATATTACAGTTCACTTCTTCTCATATTAAACAGGGAATGACAATATGTTCCGCGCAAACGATAGCAAAATCTTTTTCTGATTGATCAATAGAAGTACTATCAAGTTTTTGAATGCAGGCGACCAAAACGAATGTTAATCCGGATAACTTGAAGCTAAATTAAATCAAGCGTGATATTCGACAACAATTTTGCTAACCCGCGTGGTTTGCCGGTATTGGAGGTAAGAATATGGCTATGAAAGCGGCAACCTGCCCGAACTGCGGTGCGGCGATCAAGCTGGACGACAGACTGGAACGCGGAATCTGCGAGCACTGCGACAGCGTGATCATCATTGACGACGCGATACAAAAATACAAAATTGAAGTGTCGGGCAAGGTCGATTTGGTCAACCTTACGTCGGCGGAAAACGACGTTCAATATGGTGAAATCTGCATAAAAGCGAAGGACTGGAAAAACGGACTCGGTGCGTTTCAAAAAGCGATTGAAAAAGACACCGCCAATTTTCGCGCGTGGCTCGGATGCCTCAAGGCGATTACGCATAATTTTACCGAGCTAAACGAAAACCTCGGAGCAACCAGAGGGGTATACGGGTATGAATCCATCGTTAATAATTGCCTGCATCTTGCGAACGAAGCTCAGCGGCAGGACGTTGCCCGAAAGCTGGAAGCGCTGATTGAGCAAACCAAAAAATCCGAACAGTTGGTGTTTGATAATAAGCTGGACTCGATGCGAAACGCCTATCAAAAATACAAAAAGAAATTGAATATGTATTTGATGTTTGCTTCCGCGGCATTCTTTTTGTTCATCATTTTCCTTTGCAGCAAGCTCTATGCGCTCGCCATCTTTTGCGTGGCTTTGTTCTTTGTATTCACGTCTTTTTACTCCAAAGAAAAGCTGAACCGATCGGTGCGAAAGGACGCAACACCACCGCGCAATCGAAAGCTACTGGACATTGTGTCGAATATCGAGCACATGATTGCAGACACGGAAAAATAAAGAGAGCCGGACCAACAGATGGCGACGGCTCTTTTTTGATGGGAAATATTTACAGTGGAGGAAAATGCTATCGTATAACACACAACAAACATCCATAATCGTGTTGATTTTTCATCAAACGTTTTAAATTGCGTTTATTGTAGCCGGATTTACTATATTCTGATATTATAATATATATAAAGAACATTGCATAAAGATCAACACAGGCAAATCACGCATTTAAACGCTCCCTTACCACACGATGCGGAAAATTCGAATATCTTAATGTAGTTAGGAGGCAATTATGAAATTTCAACTTGGTATGGATATGACAAACGAGGAATTGTTTTGGGACGTGCTATATAAAACGCACGACCTGATCGACATTGTTGAAATTGGATATATCGGCGGGTATCTCGGTGCACAGCTGATCCCCAAGGTGCACGAGCGCTACCCCGACCTGGAGATTCTCTGGGATCAAAACGCAATGTATTTAAGCGGCAACATCCCACCGATCAATATGGGCGCCAACTACGTAACGGTGGATTCCGAGTCGTCGGACGACGAGCTCACCTTGCAAATTGAGTATGCACACAAACTGAACTGCAAGATCGTTGCAAAGATGAATGCCGAAACGGACGGCTCGGCGCAGATGATTCGCCTTGAGCGGCTGGGCGTCGACGTGATCGGTTTTAACCCGAACATTTACCACAACCGGTATCCCGTTGGCGACGTCCTTCAGCTGAAGATTGCAAAGCTCGCAACGAACCATACGAAACTGATGACATACGGCGGGTTCACGCTTGACAATATTTTTCCGGTTGTCGAACTGAAGCCGGACATTGTTTGCGTCGGCGGCGCAATTTGGCACAGCGCGGAACCGCGCAGAGTGACGCAGCGGTTCATTGAGATACTGGAAAGAAGCGAGCGCGACAAAGTCTCCGGCAACATGTCCTGGAGATAAACAAGAGCGGAACGACGACAAGAACGACCACCGGAAGGTGGTCGTTTGAAATCATCAAGCAACACATTTTGACCCACCAACTCATTACAACTCACAACGACATTCTATTATCTAGCAATTCGGACCGACTATACGCTGTAACAACTGAAGAAGGCTTTTCGTTATTTGAGGTGAAACTATGAAAAAGAAGATCATCCCTGTTATTGCTGTTCTTGTTTTCTTTTTAACAGGATGCGAAGCTTTGACGGGGACAATGCCCACAATTGAGACGACGGACACACCCGCACCGAAAGTTACAAGCACGCCTGTGCCGACGCTTGGCGAGATGGAACCGCTTGACGCTGCATACTGCATGGAGTCCGCGCCCGACGCGCATGAAACGGAGTTCAGCGTGCTGCGCTTTTTCCCGAGCGGCGTTGTTTTGCACGTTACGGTGAAAGGACAGTACAGCTGTGCGGAAACATGGGACTACATCAGCGATTATCTTTCGGAAACGGCGACGGACATTTACAGCCACGGGGAATATCAATATTCCGATGGGCAGATTCAGTTTGCGCTGGCGCCGCCGGGCTTGGACGAGACGGCGGGTACGGTTGCGGGAAGGATTGAAGGAAACGAAATGATCTTGAATCAACAGGGAACAGAAATGGTTTATGTTTGCGTTTATGGAGGCGAATAGGCATGGAAACTGAAAAGCAAACGGTGGAAGCTCCCGTAAAGCAAAAAAAAGGCTTTGTTGCCCCGAAAGCGATCGGCGTGATATTGGCGATTTTACTGACGCTGTTTATTGTGATCGGGTTGGTCGGCTTCAACGTCTGGCGGGTATTCTTTAATGCGCCGCTGGTAAAAGAAACACTGACGAATGAAGTGGTTTCGACTGATCTTGTCCCCGCCACGCTGGAAGTCTTTTCCGAATGGCGGGCACAGCAGCGCGTTGAAAACAATGAATCGCTGAGCGGCGTCAACGAGCCGGACATCGTCCTTTTGATTTCCTTTATGAAAGCCGACGAATGGCGGGAAATCAAACAGTTGCTCATATCGGACGAATTTGTCACCCAAATTGTCTCGGATAGTGTGGACGGCCTGTATGCATGGATCGATTCCGACGAGATATGGCCTGACGTGACCTGGAACATGACGCTGCTAAAAGAACGTATGTCCGGCCCCGAAGGCAAAGAAGCGATCATGATTGCATATCACACGCTGCCGGAGGCCACGGAAGAACAGATTGCCGATTTTGAGCATCGGCTTTCGCAGGTGCCGGAGGGCGTGGAGGTGCTCTACAACCTTGCGCAATTCCCCGAACCATGGTATCAAGACCAGGTTGCCGACTATGTGGACGCGCTAAAAAGCGCCAACGATAATATCCCCGAAACATTCCATTTCAGCGAGGAATTCGGCGGGGACTCCGATGCGCAGGCAGCAAATCTTTGGGCGGTGAAAGGCCTGCTGCGCTTGATACGGCTCATCGCCGTGGCAGGATGGATTGTTGCGCTGTCTCTTGCAGTATTGATCCTGATCCTGAACGTCCGCTCCATGCGCACGCTTGGAAAATATATCGGTATACCGCTGCTCATTGGCGGCGCGCTGGCATTGCTGATTGCGCTGGCCGGGCAAACTTTGGTCACACAAGTGGTCACGGGCGGCATGCTGTCCGCGATATCGGACTTTGCAAGGACCGAGATTGGAAACAGTATCCGGCGGCTTACGTCGCTCTTTTTCCAGCCGCTGCTGTTGCAAAGCAGCATACTTACGGGTCTGGGACTACTTTTAATCGTGCAGATGGCCATCAAAAAAACGACAAAGATACCAGCGGCAAGTGTACCGGAAGAGACGGCGACGTTTGAGACGGACGACGAATAAAACACAAGTGAAGAAACGCCGAAAAAGCCTGAGGCAAAACAGGAAGTACAACGATTTGAGAGGAAGATGAATGGAAAAATCTAGAAAAATAGCCTGGTGGCATGTTGCGCTGGCAGGTATTGTCGGGCTATCGTTTTTTCTGTATTTCTGGAGCTTAGCCAAGGAAGGATACTCGAATACTTATTACGCGGCGGCTGTTAAGAGCATGCTGGATAATCCTGCTGCCTTCTTCTTCGGAAGTTTCGATTCATCGCTGTACGTAACGGTGGACAAACCGGCGCTGGGACTATGGATACAGACGCTCAGCGCCTCGGTTTTCGGTGTTAATTCGTTCGGCATCCTCTTGCCGTCCGCGCTTGCCGGCGCTTTTTCGGTTATGCTTATGTACGGCATCGTTAAAGAAGAATGGGGTCCCATGGCGGGCGTCATTGCCGCCGGAATTGTTGCCATAACGCCGATATTCGTTGCGCTGAGCCGCACGAACAACATGGACATGATGCTGTTGTTCCTGCTGCTTTGCGGCGCAAAATTCATGCTGAAAGCGGCAAAGAAGCAAAGTCTTCCATACTATATGCTTGCCATGGGCTTTATTGGCCTGGGATTCAACGTAAAAATGCTGCAGGCGTATCTTGCTTTGCCTGCGTTTATTTTTGCTTACTTTTTAGGTAAAGGCAAGTTTCGGACAAAACTGCTCAACACGCTGGCCGTTGTGGCGGTGCTGATTGTCGTTTCGTTCAGCTGGGCTGTTGTGGTGGACACCATACCGGCAGACGAACGTCCATATGTCGGCGGCAGCCAGACCAACTCCGTGGTCGAGCTTGCAATCGGTTACAACGGAATTACCCGGCTGCTTGGGCACGACAACAGGACACAGGACGGCAGGCAAACGACCGACGACAGGCCTGCATTGGCCGACAGCGATCAAGCCCCGACCTACACATTCCGGCAAAACGCCGTGCGAAACGCCGGCGGAGGAGTCGGTGGAGACACTGAAAACGGAGAACGAGGCATACTACGTCTGTATTCAGCGCAGCTTTCCGGGTTGATTTCATGGTTTTTACTGCCCGCGCTCGTTATGCTGATATTATCCTGCGGTGGATTTTGTTATTGGCTCTTTCGGCGCAATAAGCCGGTTTGGACGGACACACAACGCAACCGGCACATCCAACTGCTTTTCTGGAGCGCCTGGCTGCTGCCGATGATCGTGTTCTTTTCAATCGCCGGGTTTATGCATCGTTACTATGTTGTGATGCTGGCTCCGGCAATTGCGGCGCTGACGGCTGCGCTTGCCGTTACGGCCTGGAAGGATAAACGCAGGGGGTGGTTCGTTCCGGCAGCAGTGATTGCCGTGCTGGGTGTTCAGTGCGTCATAGTTGCGCGAACTTCGTGGACGTGGCTTCTTATTCCAATGCTCGCCGTGGGTGTCGCGGGGGCGTTCCTTTCGTTGCGCAAGGCGAAGCATCTGCAAACGGCAGGCGCTGTGCTGATTGCGATTGCCGTGTTTATCGCGCCGCTGGCATGGTCGCTCACGCCCGCGTTTGGTGTGTTGCCCTCCAATATACCTGATGCCGGGCCGGATTTGATGATTGAACAAAACGACTCGCATACCCAAAGCGTACCGGGTGGCAGCGGGGAAACCGCGCAAGCATTGAATACGTTTGTTGTTGAAAATTATAATGGAGAAAAGTGGGCGTTGGCCGTTTCACGGGCAAGCATCGCCGCGCCGATTATACTGGAAACAGGCCTGCCGGTCATGTCGGTCGGCGGGTTTTCCGGCAGCGACATGATCCTGACGTTACCGAAACTAAAGCAATATGTGTCGTCCGGCGATTTGCGTTATTTTCTTATAGAAGACAGAACGGCAAAAAATCCGATCATCCGTTGGGTGTTGGAAAACGGCAAAGCAATACGCCTGCCCAACGGCAAACTCGTTTATGATTTGAAGGAAGTTAAATAATTTTGAAAGCAAACGGAAACCGGCCGCCGAAAATGGAGGCCGATAAATCCAAAAGCTTAAACGTCTGGCTTGAGAAAGCGTTTAATCGCTTACATATTTTAAACATCTTTGTGAGCAGCGTTTGGTCGTTGTTCTCGTATGCGCGGTATCCGAGCGAGATTGTATAGACAATGTCGGATTCATAATCCGCTTTGCCTCTTTCGGAGGTTTCATTCAGCAGTTTTACGTCTTCAACCAGCGTGTTGTAGTCTTGCCGTTTTGGTTCCAGTGTCGAGTTGTCCGCGTTAGATCCATCTGTACACATCAGTTCATTCCTTCTTTCGTTTACTGTGTACGTTGTGTTCTCGCTGTCGGTTTACTCAAACGTGATTTCAACCTTTGGACGCGGCGACGATTGCCGCACCAAAACCAACCGCCAGTTCCGGCTTGTCGTTTATTGGCTTCGGCAGCATTGTTTGTAACAGGAGGCTTGAATCGGTAAATGTTGTTTCTTCGATGATTTTTGATATAGCAGGGATACGGGTGCTACGGCCGGTCAGCAGCACGCCGTCTATCATATCCGGCGTAATGGCATATGCATCCTCGGCTTCTAGCAGTGCTTTGCGGCATTCCTTGATTGTTGCTTTCAGCAGCGGGCGGATAATTTCTTCAAACTCAGCACGCGTAACGATTGCGGAGAGATTAACCGACGCGCCGTTGTTGTCCTTGAAAATGTCGAATACACTTGCATAGCATACTTCATTTCGCATCAGCGTTTCTCGAATGTATTCTGCCTCGAGCTTTAATCGCTCAAAACGAAATTGGTCTTCTTTTGCGTGACTGGCATTTGATCTCAGATCATATCCTTCGTAAGGGTCTCGGAGCAGTTCCAGTAGATGGTGCGCCAGTACATCGTCGAAGCTATCGCTGCCGAGGTTATGATTCCCGGCACTGCCGCGCACACATGCGTCACCGTCGCTCAATTCTACGACGGTGACGTCAAAAATGTCGTACTCCAGGTTGTAAACCATGAAGATTCCGTTGCTGATCTTGTTTTGAAAGCAATGATACAACACCGCTGCGACAGGCTCCGCAAGAAGGGATTCCACTTCCAGTCCAGCCATCTCGGCTGCCTGTACCGTTGCCTCACGAGCGACTGACGTAAAATATGCTGGCACTGTAATCACGGCGCGATCGACTACGCGACCGGAATATTCCGGAAAGTGATTGAGATAGGCCTGCATGCGCTCTTTTATTGCACGCAGGATTTCAGCGGAAACTTCTGCCGGTGACAATCTGTACGGCCCGCAGGTTGCTTTAAAGGTTGTGTCTGCCATGTGGGGCTTAATCGACGTGACCGGCTCCGGCGAAGTACCACGCCTGTTAAACGCGATTTGTCCCGCTATGATGGTGTTTTTTTTCGGATCATAAGCGATAACGGACGGGAACAGCTTGTTGCCGGTTTTGTCCGCAACGCAAAGCAAGCCTTGATTGTCGTCGTCCATCATTGCCACAACGCTGTTTGTTGTACCAAGGTCAATACCAACACACATATTTGTATTCATCTAAGAAGATCCTTCCTTCGACCACGCGTTCGTTGGTTCAAAGATGTGCTATCTATCATAGTTGATGAAAATATATTGCTTTCCAGTGAAAGTTGCTGTTACAAGAAAATTATACTATACCTGTCCACAATTTGCCGGAAAACGTAACATTCAATATGTACTTTCTATTTTTTGTACAGTTTTGTAGATTTGCCGGTTCACCGGTACGTCGACGCCATGCTTGTCAGCAAGGGCAATGATTGTACCCGCAAACAATTCAACCTCCGACTTTCTGTGCGCCAAACCGTCCTGCCGCATGGATGGCATTCCGGCGGGGCTGAGCGTATCGACGAGCGTTACGTATGCGTCAAAATCTGCCTGCGTGATTTGAATATTCTCTTTTTGCGCAATGAGGATGACTTCCTGCATGGCGTTTTGCATGAGTTCGCGCGCTTCACCGGGCTTTTGCACCGTTGCATACGTTCCTTCGTATAACATAACGGCCTGATTTACGCCGACGTTGAGCATGAGCTTGCACCACATTCTTTGGAGAATGTCGTCTTCCAGCGCGTAAGGCATGCTGATGCGGTCAAACAGATCCAGCACATCCTGCAGCTTCTGTTTTTTGGTTTCGTTTTCGTCGGTTATGCCAAGGCAGACCTGCCCGAAGTGCGCGTATGTCACTTGATTATTTTCTTTGATCGTATCCATGCCCTGAACGATGCAATGGATGATCCGGTCCATCCCGAACGTTTTACCAATGATTTCCTCACTTGTGATTCCGTTTAGCAGCGAGAGGATCATCGTGTGTTCGGACACTTTGTTACGCACCGTGTGGATAGCGGCTTCCAGACCGGTCGCTTTGACCGCAAAGATCACTAAATCCGCAGGCCTGCCCGCTTCCGTTTCGCTGACAATCGAAAAATCGCATGGGTTGCCATTGCAGAACATGCCGTCTCGATTGAACCGGTCGATTCTGGTTTGATCGGCGATGAATTCCACGTGCGCTTTGCCCAGTTTTCCGGTCAAAAAATCACCGTACATGACGCCCAGCGCGCCCATACCCACAATCGCGACGTTCTTAATTTTCATATGTTAAAATTCCTTTCGGCCGTCAATCCCGTCGTTAACCTTGGGGTCGGCTTTGCTTCAGCCCGCCGCAATGTTCGTTCGCAAATCCAATTACTGCGGTGAAGCGCTAAATCTTTAAGGACTATCTTAACATAATTTGGGTAATCCCGCGATTATTACTTGAGGGCAAGGGGGAACCAGGTCAGCACTGAATAAACGAGCATAACTGGATAGGCAGATCATATTTCCGACCCCATAAAGGCTGCCTCACGAATGATTTCGCCAACCGTCGGATGTGGGAATATGATCTTTTTG
The DNA here is from genome assembly GCA_963665515.1 of Christensenellaceae bacterium. Taxonomy (GTDB): domain Bacteria; phylum Bacillota; class Clostridia; order Christensenellales; family CAG-138; genus UBA7703. Next base: position 3,538,594 of record OY762278.1, on the reverse strand, counting down.
ATCGCGTCTACCGTCAGGCCGAGTTCGATGAACGTGCCGACGGTCACAATGAATTCGCTGGAGTAGTTGCTGAGCACCTGCGCGCCGAGCACTTTCTTTGTACTGTTTTCGACAACGAGTTTCATGATGCCGTTGCCGCCTTCGTTCTCGGCAAGGTAGCGACCGGAAAACCGCATCGGCAGTTTTACGACGGACACGTCCAGTCCGTTTTGTTTTGCGGATTGTTCCGTTTCGCCGACGGAGGACAGTTCGGGATTCGTATAGATTACGCCGGGAACCGTATTGTAACGCATGGTGTCCTGCTTGCCGAGCATTGTGTTGACGGCAACTTCCGCCTCGCGGTACGCCGTGTGGGCAAGCATAGACTTTCCGTTGACGTCGCCTGCAGCGTATACGTCCGGTTGGTTTGTTTTCATGTGCGCATCGGTGATGACAGCGCCGTGGTCCGTCAATACACCGATGCTTTCAAGGCCTATGTCATGCGTGTTGGCACGGCGCCCTATGGAAAGCAGCACCTTGTCGCAGACAACTTCGCCAATCACTCCATCTTGTTCATATTTTATGGCGTTTGCCGTCAACTCTGTGACCTTAGCGGAAAGATGGAACGTTACGCCGCGTTTTTCAAAGTGCTTTTTTAGGATATCGACCAGTTCCGGGTCATTGGCTCCGCCAACATGGTCAAGCATTTCGATTATGGTCACCTTTGTACCGATTGACGCAAAGTAACCGGCAAGCTCAAGCCCGATCACACCGCCACCGATCACCGCGAGACTCTCCGGTTTTTCAGTCAACGCGAGGATTTCGCGGTTGGTGCAGACAAATCCGCGCTCAAGACCTTCTTTAAGCCCGGAGATCGGCGGAATCGCAGGGGACGATCCCGTTGCAATCAACAAGCGCTTCCCAACATATGTTTCACCGTCGGCTTCCACCGTATAGCCGTCGTCTGCTCGCCCTGTAATGACACCGCGTGCTTCTACGATGGTGACCTGGTTGGCCTTCAGCGCGGATTTAACACCGGCAACAAGCGTTCTTACAACTTTGTTTTTGCGGGCGATCACCTTTGCATGGTCGATTGCAAGGCTTTCCGCCGTCACGCCGTATTTGCCACCCAACGAAGCGTTATCAAAGATTTTTGCGGAATAAAGGAGCGTCTTTGTGGGAATGCACCCTTCATTGAGACACACGCCGCCGACGCAGCGCTCTTCAATGCAACAAACCGAAAATCCGGCCTGGCCTGCCCGCTCACCGGCAAGATAACCGGCTGGTCCGCCGCCGAGTACGATTAAGTCAAATACCATGATGAATTCCTCCCTGCAAATCATCTTTTTTAAAGTAAACCGAGATTAATTCTCAAAAGAACACGAAAAAGGACGTGCGAACCAAGTCGCACGCCCTGTATTTCAACCTGAAAGATTCTTCTGCGCAGCTAAGACAGCACTTACGCAGAATTGCCTCGTCGGTGCCGACCAATCAATCGGCTTTCCAAAGCTTTGTCGGGCATCGGTCCGTTTACCTGAGAGTTTTTTGCGCATTCACCTTCGGCGCTGCAATCATGCAGTCTCTCCCGATACCTTCATCCAATTATTCCTTTTCAGAAATCATACATGAACGGTAGATTATTTGTCAACAGACACCGCTTGCTTCGAAACATTGCGCTGACCCAAATATCGTTATTCGGCGGAAGGGTCCCACCGTCGAATCCTCTCCACCTGCTCCCGGGAGATACGGATTTGTTTGCCATCCATGGAGCAGAGCCCTTTTTGCCGCAAGTCGCGTATTGCGCGCACGACCGTACGCTGACTGACGCCGATGTGATTGGCAATGGTTTGGTAATTCTGTGAAACGACAACAAACGACTGCGGATATGCGTTTTTCTGAAAATAATCCGCCAGGTAAAAACAAACGCGCTCTACTCCGTTCAGGTAGAAAAGTTTGCCGTTCAGGCTTGAATCCACATACAGATCATTCGCGATGTGATAGTTGATTCTGCGTAACAATGGCAGGTCTTTCATAGCGAATGCATACAGTTCGTCAGCCTTAATCCGCTGAATGACAACACTGGTTTTTGCTATAATCGTTGCGATGATTTCGCTTTTGCGGGAAAAAAGCTCAAGCAGGCCGACCGCGCCATTGAAGCGGTCAAGCTTGAAATACTGATAATCTTTGCCGCTTTCAAAGCACTTCATGCCGTCTACAGTGCCGGATTCGATGAAGAAAACATATTCCAACGAATCTCCCTCATGAATAATGACGTCACCGGGAGCATATTTTATACGCGTTGCGCGCGAAAAAAGCTCGATCGGCAAAAGATCCAGCGCGATGCCGTAGGAAACGTCAAATTGATTCCAGATGTTTTCAAGGGTTTGCGTCAAGGCTGAATTCCTTTCTTTTTCCAGCTGAATAGTTATTAACAGCAGTTTGTTAAAATATATTTTGCATGTGGACAGATGTCCTTTTTGATGTTTTGATTACAATATATAATTTTAGCAATCAAAAGGCAAGTATAATCCTGTAATGAATTCAGGAGATGTACGCCAAAGGTGTCGGTTACCCACGTAAAACAAAATAAAGAGAGGAAAAAGGAACAATGAAGAAGATTTTTGCTGTTATCCTCGCGCTCTTGACGGTATTCGGGCTGTTTGCCTGCGCCAAGACCACCACGTCCGATGCGGACACAACGGCGGCTGTCGATCAGACCGAAGCCGCGGCGGAGACCACTGAAAAGGTCTACAAAGTTGCCGTGCTGCTTCCGTTCATCGGCGACCAATCCTACTTTGATTCCGTCAATGCGGGACGCCTCGCAGTTGATGAATACCCGAATGTTGACGCCACGCTTATCGAGATGGGCGAGGACAAAAGCAAGTGGGAGAGCTACTATCTGGATGCTTGTGACGGAGGTTACGACCTCATCATCGGTGGCAACAACGACGCAGAAGAATACTTCTACGCCGCTGCGGAACAGTATCCCGATCAGCTGTTTTTCAACTTTGACTATGTCAACCACGTAGATCTGCCGAATGTTTTTGCGGTAACCTACAACACCCCCGAGCTTGGCTATGTTGCCGGTGCCGCGGCTTCTCTGATCACGCAGAGCAGCATGCCCAAGGCGAATGAAGATAAAATCGTCGGCGTCGTTGTCGGTATGGATTTCCCCGCGATGAATGATTTCATCGGTGGATTCTGCCAGATTTGTTATGAAAACGGCGTTCAGGTGCTCATTGGCTATCCGGAGAGCTTCTCCGACTCCGCCAAAGCGAAAGAAATTGCCCTGAACATGTATACACAGGGTGCGGATGTCGTTTGGCAGGTTGCGGGCGGCGCAGGCCTTGGCGTATTTGAAGCGGCGGCAGAAGCCGACAAGTATGCTTTTGGCGTAGACAGCGATCAAACTATTGCGCTCAGCGGCCAGCCGAACCTTGCCGCAACGATCGTCACGTCCTTCTATAAGGATTGTGGTGCTTCTGTTAAGTACGCGGTAGATATGCTGATTGCCGGAACGTATCCGACCGGTGCGCAGACCCTTGGCATCAAGGAAGGCGCTGTCGGTCTCATTCAGAACGATCAGTATCTCGAAATGGTACCGCAGGATATTCGCGACCAGATCAACGCGCAGGTTGCCAAGGTTGCCGCCGGTGAAGTAACGGTCATCAGCGCGCTTGCCGATGACGCCGCGTGGCAGGACATTAAGGCCAAGGCCACAGCCCCGTTGAACTAAAATAATACTGGAAATTGCAGGAGCGGCGCTTTATGCTCAATAGAGCGACTCTCCTGCTTTTTTGAAAAAGGCGGGGATGTGTTGCCTGCACTCCGCTTTTTTCAAAAGATGATACGCTTTTTTATAAGCACAGCATACGATTTCACACAGTTTGGTCAGCAAAGGGAGGGATTCCTCTGGAAGAATCGATTTTACGCCTGGAAAACATAACAAAGGTATATTCCAACGGGGTGGTGGCAAATAAGGACATCTCCGTTGATTTTCGCAAGGGCGAGATTCATTCAATTGTCGGCGAAAACGGCGCGGGGAAATCCACGCTCATGAAAATCCTCTTTGGCATCGAGCAGCCGTCCGCAGGTAAACTCTATCTGCGGGGAGAAGAGCGACAATTCCACAATTCGCTGGAGGCTATCGATGCGGGCATCGGCATGGTGCATCAGCACTTTATGCTGATCCCGACGTTTACCATTGCCGAGAGCATTGTGCTTGGCATGGAGCCGCGCAAAAGCCGCCTTTTTCTCAATAAAAAAGCGGCGGTGGAAAAAACACGCGCCATTGCAGAGCAATATAATTTTGATATCGACGTAACGAAAAAGATATCCGAACTTTCCGTTGGCGCCAAGCAAAAAGTTGAAATCTTAAAAACGCTTTATCGGAACGCCGAGATTATCATCCTTGACGAGCCGACCTCGGTGCTGACGCCGCAGGAGACGGAGATTTTATTCGGCGAGTTGGAAAAATTCCGGAAGCTCGGGCATACGATCCTTTTCATATCCCACAAACTCGGCGAGGTCAAGCAGATTTCCGACCGCATCACAATTATGCGAAACGGCGAAAGCCGCGGCACTTTCGAAAATGCGGAGATTTCGATAGAAGAACTCACCTCGCGCATCATTGGGCGTGAATTGATCAGTTCCTATGACGAGAGAAAACGCGACTGGCCGGAACAGACACGCGTGCTGTCGGTAGAAGGACTGAACGTGTCGCAAAAAGGACAAACAAGCCTTAAGGATATTTCCTTTGCTGTAAAGCGCGGCGAAATTTTCGGCATTGCCGGCGTACAGGGAAACGGACAGGATGAATTAATTCGCGCTATCGCGGGGATGTCCGGCCACACGAGCGGGACGATTACGCTTGACGGTACGGAAGTTTCAAAGCTGTCCATCAAAAAGCGGCGTGAAGCCGGACTTGCCTATGTGCCGGAAGACCGTATGATCGACGGAACGGCGGGTGAAGCCTCGCTGGGCGACAATATCATCTCCACCTATTTTGACCGGGCGTCGCTCAACGGTCCACTCTTTATGAAGGGAAGACGCATCGGCGCCGAGGCGCGGCGGCTGATCAAAGAGTTTTCGATTAAGGCGGAATCTCCTGCGCAAAAGATACAGAGTCTGTCGGGTGGCAACATCCAGAAAGTTGTCGTTGCCCGTGAGCACAACACGAACCCGAAGTGCATGCTTGCCGAACAGCCGACGCACGGCATCGACATCGGCAGTGCGGAATTCATTCATCTGCAGCTGATCGAGATGCGCAATCTTGGCGCGGGCCTTTTACTGGTCAGTGCCGACCTTGACGAGGTCATGGGGCTTTCCGACCGGCTCATCGTGATGTACGACGGCAAGATTGCCGCATATTTCCCCTCTATGAAGGGATTGACACGCAGCGAGCTGGGCTACTATATGCTCGGCGTTAAGCAGCAAACACCCGAGGAGATCGGAGGTGCACTCCATGACTAAGAAAAAATGGAAAATTTCACTTGCCGGAGATACCGCGTTTGAAACCGTAAAGACGATCATTGCGATTTTTATTGCGCTTGCAATCACGTTCTGCGTGCTCATGCTCACTTGCGAAGATCCCGTGGCGTCGTTCGTAACCCTGCTGACGGGGCCGCTGACGAAACTTCGGTATTTCGGCAATGTGCTTGAGGCGATGGTGCCGCTGGTCTTTTCCGGCCTTGCTTGCTCTTTGTTGTTTCGAACAGGTCTGTTCAATCTTGGCATTGAGGGAATCTACTACATCGGTGGTGTGATTTGTTCCTACATTGCCTGCCAGGTGTTCGGCAACAGCTTTACACACCCACTGGTGGCGATTCTGGTACCGGCGTTCATCGGCGGCGTTTTGATGTTGATTCCAGGCTACCTGAAGGCAAAATTTAACGCAAACGAACTGGTCACCTCGCTTATGCTCAACTCCATCTATCTGGGCGTGGGGCTTTGGTTTATTAAAACGTATCTGCGTGCAACGGATTATTCATCCACCGCGTCTCCGCTCTTTGAGGAATCGGCGAAGCTGCCGTATATCATCCCCGGCACACGCGTGACAATCGGAATCATTCTTGCGGTTGCAGCAGCGGTTTTGATCTATATTCTGCTTTTTAAAACGCGGCTGGGTTATCAAATCCGTATGACGGGATTGAATCCGAGCTTTGCGCGCTATTCCGGCATGAATGCAATGAGCCTGTTTTTACTTGTGCATTTCATCTCCGGCTTTTTAGGTGGTGTAGGAACCTCGGTTGAACTATTGAGTATCTATTCCCGCTTTAGCTGGGTGGCGCTGCCGGGGCTTGGCTTTAACGGCGCACTCATGGCCATGATGGGCAAAAATCATCCGATCGGCGTACTGTTTGTTGCGTTTGGGATCAGCTATCTGCAGATTGGCGCGGAGATCATGAGCCGCAGTACGACCGTGCCGGTCGAGGTCATCTCAATCGTTACCGCTACGTTGGTGCTGCTCATCTCGGCGCAGTACTTCCTGCGCGGCTGGCGCGAGAAAAAGCTGCTGAAGGAGGGCTTGCTGCATGTCTGAGTTTTGGAGCGTCATTTTCAGCGAAGAGTTTCTTTCAACAGTCGTGCGTGTGCTTGTGCCGCTGCTGTTTGCGAGCATGAGCGCGTATATCGCGGCGCTGGCGGGAGTACCCAACATTGCCGTCGAGGGCATCATGCTTATGAGCGCGCTTTTTGCCGTGCTTGGCAGTTACTGGACGCAGTCCTCCTGGCTCGGGCTGCTCATATCAATCGGCGCAGGCCTTGTTATGGCGGTCATACTGATTGTCTGCACAATCAACATGGGGACGAACCCGATACTCGTCGGCATTGCGCTCAATACGTTTGCCGCATCGTTTACGGTGTTCCTATTGTATATGTTTACACAGAACAAAGGCACAAGCGCATCGCTTGCCTCGATTGTTCTGCCGATTGTCAACATCCCGATCATCGAGAAAATTCCCGTGTTACGCGCAGTTTTATCGGGGCAGTATACCATTACGTACCTGTGTATTCTTTGCATGATCCTGCTTGCACTGCTGGTGTATCACACACCGCTTGGCATGCGCATGAAGGCGGCGGGGCTGGATGAACGCGCGGCAAAGACCGCGGGAATCGACGTGAATCATGTGCGGATTATTGCTGTTTTACTTTCCGGGTTGCTCGCCGCGCTTGGCGGAGCATACATGACCACAGGGTATCTTTCGATTTTTACGAAAAACATGATTGCTGGACGCGGCTGGATCGGCATTGCCGCGCAGGCAATGGGAGGCACAAATATGCTCGGCGTTGCGATTACAACCTTTGTTTTTTCGCTGTTCCAGGCGTTTACAAATGTGTTTTCGCTTTACGATTTGCCGAGCGAACTTATCAACATCATTCCGTACGTGGGCGTCCTCCTCGGCATCATTCTGTTCTCGATATCCAAGTACCGCAGCAGTAAGAAAGGATAACGTTCAAACGTGCAAATTTTTATAGATTGCGACCCGGGGCACGACGACGTGCTCGCGATATTGCTTGCACTGGCGCACCCGGAAAAACTTACCATTCAGGGGATCACAACCGTTGCGGGGAACAGCACGGTACAACACGTGACCGATAACATACGAAAGGTGCTCGATCATATCGGCGTTTCCATCCCTGTGGCGATGGGGTGCTCGCATCCCATACGTCGGGAACCGGAACCACAGCCGATGGCGCACGGAGACAGCGGCATGGACGGCCCCGTATTGCCCGAGGCGAAAACAAAGATCGACGCACGACATGCAGTCGTATTTCTGTATGAAGAAATTTTGAAACAGAGCGAGCCGGTGACGATTGTTTCGCTTGCGCCGATGACCAATCTGGCGATCCTGCTAGAAACTTATCCCGATATAAAGGCGCACATTGCCTGCATTTGCATGATGGGCGGCAGTTTGCACGGCGGCAATATCCTTCCACGATCGGAATTCAACATTTACCATGATCCCGAGGCGGCTAAAATCGTGTTTGGCAGTGGCGTTCCCATCATAATGAGCGGACTGGAAGTATGCGCCGAGGCAAAGACGATGCTGAAGGATTTTGAACCATTGAAGCTTGGCGGCCGTGTTTCGAGGCTTGCATACGAGCTTATGGACTATTATAGTGAGTATGCGCGCGAGCGCGGGTGGGACTATACCAATGTGTTTGACGCGGTTCCCGTTGCACAAATGATTGCGCCGGAACTATTCTCCGGATCAAAGTATCGCGTAGACATTGAAACGGAAGGTGATCTATGCCGCGGAATGACGGTTGCACAGCCGTGCAAAGGCGATTCACCGGAGCATTGCGTCACCGTGCTGGAACATGCGGACGGTAAGCGGTTTTCTGCGCTGATGCTGGATGCTCTGCGTATTTTGGATGGTTCTCAACCGGACTGAGCAAAGAGCCGGACAAATAAAGAAAATCAGGAGGATGTACATGGCGATTTCCATATATGAGATCAGAAGCAGTCTTTCGCAATTGCCGCGGGAGGGTTCCATTGCCTTTCTCAACGCTGTTGAGGCGGCGTTGGGCGATACGCTGGCGGCGGCTTCGCTGGAGACGTTTCAAAAAGAGCCGTTTGGACTTATCTATGTTTCTTCAGGCGGTAGCGAAGGATTGTTTTTAAAGCAGTTTGCAACATATGAAAAGCCTTGCTACCTGTTGACCAGCGGGGACAGCAATTCGCTTGCCGCATCAATGGAAATTTTAGCGTATCTTCGTCAGCACGGCCGCAAAGGTGAGATTTTGCATGGGGATGTGGATTCGATCGTGCGGCGTATTCGCACACTTTCGCGTGCTGCATGCGCAAAGGAGAAACTGACCGGCTTACGTATCGGCGTTGTCGGCCCATCTTCGGATTGGCTGATTGCAAGCGAACTCGACCGTCCGGCCTGCGCAAAAAAGCTCGGCGTCGAAGTTGTCGATATCCCGATGCAGGAGCTGCTGGAAGCAAACGCGATCGCACCGAAAGTACGCAACGAGTGGACGGAAAAACTGCTTTCGATGGGCTATGAGCGCGCTGAGATGGATAAAGCGCTGCGTATTTACGACGCACTGAAATTGTTGATCTCACGTCACGACCTCGGTGCGGTGACGGTGCGCTGTTTTGACCTGCTCGACAGCGTCTGCACAACAGGATGCCTCGCACTTGCAATTCTCAATGCGGAAGGCATTTACGCCGGATGCGAAGGGGATGTGCCGTCCACACTTTCCATGGCGATCCTCGGTGAACTCAGTGGGCAGCCGGTGTTTATGTGCAACCCAAGCCGCATCGACACGAAAGCGGGACATATGGTGCTTGCGCACTGCACACTGCCGATCAACATGCCCCGGAAAATGTCGCTGACCACACACTTTGAGTCCGGCATCGGCGTGGCGATCGCGGGGGCGATTCCATTGGGAACGTGCACGGTATTCAAAGCGGGCGCCGATCTTTCGCGTTACTACGCCAAAGCGGGAGAAATTGAGAAAAACATGCAAGAAGCTTCGCTTTGCCGCACGCAGATACAGGTTTCGCTGGACGATATGACATATTTTTTAACCGATCCGATTCAAAACCATCATATTGTTTGCACCGGTGATTGTACGGAAGAAATCAGAGAGTTCTTTACACTGCTGTAGGGTGCCGCAATGTTGCAGGCACAAAAGGTGGCAACATGAAAACATCGATACGACCGAAAATCGAACGAAGCGACATCGTTCTTATGGACGACGTGTATTATTCACAGCCTCTGGCATACTTCGGTAGGAAACCGAGGCCGTTGAAGATGATGCTCCTCCGTCCCATCGACTGGTGGGGGCAAACGAAATTGCCGAAACTTCCGACGATACTTTGGATTGTCGGTGGCGCATGGCAGCAGACGTTTCCTTCCTGGCGGATGGCGGAATTTTCCTATCTGGCCTATGCAGGGTATCAAGTTGCGGCGATCGACTACCGAACGATCAACGAGGCGGTCTTCCCGGCGCAGGTGGAGGACGTGAAAACAGCGGTTCGCTTTCTCCGCGCCAACGCAGACCGCTACGGCGTGGACGCGGACAGAATTGGCGTTATGGGAGATTCCGCGGGCGGCTATCTTGCCGCAATGCTTGGCGCGACGGGCGAAAGCAAAGCGTTTGAAACGGACGAATGGGCCGGGCATTCCAGCGCCGTAAAAGCAGTTGTGGATTGGTACGGGCCGATCGACCTAATGCGGATGCGTATGGACGAGTTGGAACAGAATCCCGACTCAGACGCCGATGACGCGTTGCTTTTCCGACTGTTTGCAGATTGTCCGATTACGGAAGATAACCGTGAACGACTGGAGAAAATGAGCCCGGAGCGGTATCTTTCGGAACAAACACCACCGCATCTGATTCTGCACGGTACAGCGGACGAGATGGTCGACGTGCGGGAAAGCGAACGTTATTATGACGCACTATCGCGTGCGGGAATTCCTGTCGAACTGTATCTGCTTGAGGGAGCGGGACATTGCGACCAGGCGTTTTCACAACCGGATGTGCAGAAATTGACACTGGATTTTCTTAACCGACATTTGAAGTAAAATTAATTTTCAGGAGGGAAACGCTTTGCGGCTGACACGTGACATTGAGGAGCACATCTACGCGGGCGTTCTTGGCAAGATGGCGGGCGTTTACCTCGGCCGACCGGTCGAGGGCTGGGCATATGAGGCCATCCGCTCACGCTTTGACGAAATTAACGATTATATTCATGAAGAGCTGAATCTGCCGCTGATCGTAACGGACGACGATCTTTCCGGCACGTTTGGCTTTTTTCGTGCGGTAGAGGACTGCGGATTCAACCCTGCAATCTTGGCAAAACAAGTCGGCGAAGCCTGGCTGAACTACATCATTGAAGACAAAACCATTCTTTGGTGGGGCGGCATGGGCAACTCCACAGAGCACACGGCGTATCTAAACCTAAAGCGCGGTATTCCCGCGCCGGAAAGCGGGAGCGCAAAGAAAAATGGACGCATACTTTCGGAGCAGATCGGAGCGCAGATATTCATAGATGCGTTCGCAATGTGTTGCCCGGGAGATCCCGAGCGAGCAGCAAGCAATGTGCGCGCCGCGGCAAGCGTTTCGCACGACGGCCTTGCAGTTGAAGCGGCGGCGTTTCTCGGCGCGCTGGAATCGGCGGCATTTGAAGAGCGCGATCTCGACCGGCTTTTTGATGAAAACGAGCGATTCTTATCGGGTGACTTCATGCGCGGTCTTGTGGGCAGCGTTCGAAACGTTTGCGCTAAGACCGACGACTGGCGCGAGGTGCGTGATTTCCTCGAAAAAAACTATGGGTACGGCCGCTTTGGTGGCGGCTGTCACATTGTGCCGAACCATGCGCTTACGCTCGCGTCCATCCTGCTTGGCGGGGATGACTTTGCGCGCTCCTTGATGATCGCCGTGTCTTCGGGATGGGACACGGACTGCAACGCTGGGAATGTCGGCTGTTTCAACGGCATTCGGCTTGGATTGGATGCGATTACGCAGGAGAATGACTTCCGGATGCCCATGCGCGACAGGCTGTTTGTTGTGACTGCCGATGGCGGAGAAGGAATTTCCGACGCGGTGCGTGAGACGAAGAAGATTGTCTGCGCGATTGCAGCCGCCAACAATGAAAAAGCGAATCTCCGGCCGGAGCGGTTTTCGTTTGAATACCGCGGGAGTAAGCAAGGGTTTGAGCCTTGTCCGATCGTTTCATCGTGTGGCAGTGTTCGGCTGACCAACGAGATTGGATGCGGCTTGACAATATCGATGACGGGAGAGCTTGTAAGCATTAGCACATCGACATTCTTTGATCCAAATGTGCAGTGGCAGGGATACGACGCCATTGCGTCCCCGTCATTGTACGAAGGGCAGACGGTTTCCGCGTTGATCGAGTACCTTGAACGTGAATCGATGACGGCGCGGCTGTACGTTTGCTATGTGTCAATAGATGGAGAAGTCGAAACCAAATTCAGTTCTGATTGTTCATTGCAAACAGGAGAGACGCGAGTCGATTGGACGATTCCTTCGCTGGAGGGAATGCCGATCATACGGGCGGGCGTGTCGCTGCGCAATTCGACGGGAGGAGCATCCAGCGTAAAATTTTGCTCACTGGACTGGTCCGGTGCACCGAAACGGTATGCGCTGACCGGTGCGCTGCAAAAGAACATTACGGACCCCGCACCATTTGTGTTCCGGCAATTCGTTTCGAGTGCAAAAAACTTTGGCTTAAACTTGACGCATACGCTCTGTGTGTCGCATCCGGATGAAAACGGGGTCGTCACATTCGGCACGCGGGATTTTACCGATTACTCCATTTCTGCCCGGCTCCTTCCGCAGATGCACCGGCTGTGCGGGCTTGTCGTTCGTGCGCGCGGGCATCGACAGTATTATGCCGCGCTGCTGACAGGCGGGGACACGCTGACAATCGTTTTGCGGGATGCAAACGGCGACACGATCCTTGCGAAAACTGGGTTATCATACGCGGCGTATGAACCGCTGACAATGACGCTGACCGTGCATGGCAATTATTTGGAGGCGCATGTTGACGATACGGAACTGACGGCCGTTGATACGTCTGCGCGGTACCCTTCGGGTGGCGCGGGATTTCGCGTTGATTACGGAACGATGATGTTGGACGATATTTTGATTCGTCAGGAATAAACACGCGGCCCATAAGAGCAGCCACGTGTTTTTACAGGATACGACGCATACAACAACCGCCGAAGCGGAGAGCTTCGGCGGCTGTGTTTTTGATCGGTTTTGAATACGAAGGATGGGTTATTCGGCTACTTCATAATCCGACCAGCTGTCAACGCTGGATGCACCCGACGTATCGACGCTGCTGCTGTAAGAGCCGGTCGTTATGGTGTAGTCGCTGTCTCCGGTAACATACACGGTGCCGTCGGTGCCGACGATTGAAACGGTGTTGCCGCTTTCATCTACGATTGTGCCTGCACACTGGAGATCGGAAAGCGTGCTGTCGCCGGTTACAATCCAAGTGCTGTCGGCAGTGATGTAGAGGTTTGCATATCCGTCGCCGCCGTCGCCCGCATTGGACTCATCGTCGATAACCGCGCCTGTGAGGGTGCTGCCGTCGAGGATGTAGAAGTTCAATTGGCTGATGGAATCCCAGATTACATCACCGGTCATATCTTGGTCGATCGCGGTGAAATTGCAGTCTGCGCCGTTGCTGCCCGTTGTACCCCAACCGCGTTCGTTGCTGTTGCCGGTGCATTTGAGGAAGAATTCACTATCCGAAGAATTGATGATATCCACACCCGACAGGATAAAGGTCGACTCCGTATTGGTGGTATAGAACATGCCGCCGTTGAGTGCCGTTAAGGTTCCGCCTACCATTTCGAAGGTGCTGTTGCCCTCTTCCGAATCACCGGACATACTCTGATAAAGAATGACGTTCCAGGTGCAGTCGTTTTGACTTTGATCGCTCATGTTACCCGTCAGGTTACAATCGAAAAGTCGAATGGAGTTCAGCCCTTCAATGCAGATGGCTTCGGAGTCGGTTGCCGTTAGATCCGCATCGTTAATAGTGATGTCCGCCGTGCTGTATACCGCGGGAGATCCCGTACCGTTTGAAGTATAGGAACCGCCGTCCACTACCATGGTGCCGCTTCCGCGATCAGAACGGATTGCCGCTGAGGAGGTCCCATTGGTTTCCACAAGCAGGTTCCAGGCATACAACGTTCCGCCGCCTGCTACGTGGATGCCGCCGGAGGTACCCTGCTCGGTGGTAATGGTCGTATCGGATACGTAGGCGACGCCGCTTCCGTAGGCAAACACGCCCGCTCCACCTGCCGCGTCGGTCGTAATGGTGCTGTTGCTGATCGTCAGCGTCCCGTCGGTAACCAGCGCCGCGGCGCCAACGCCGTAAAAGCTGGAATTGTCTCCTCCGGTGCTGCTGTCGGAATCTCTGCTGATGGTTACAGAATCGAGGGAAACGGAAGCGCCTTCCTCTACCAGTACCGCATTCTCATCTACTCCGGTAGAGGAGAGTGTTACGTCGGTTTCTTCTGTATCGGTTGTGTAGGTGTTGGCAGAGTCATAACTGTCCACGCCGGAAGACTGTCCGCTGGGAGCGTCGCCCATTTCACCGGGTTCGCCGGGAGCCTCACCGACGGGGGCTTCTCCCATTTCCGAAGATTCGTCGGACGTAGTTGCTGTGCTGTCATCCGTTGTACTGGCTGTCACAACCTCTGTAGTCTGATCCTCTGACGACTCTGTGGTGCTTTCTTCGCTTTGTGCGCAGCCTAGCAGGGCGAAGGCCATTGTCGCTGCAACACATAATGCAATAATCCGTTTCATAACAAACTCCTTAAAACGATTTCAGTTTGGCAGTATAGATCCACCGTTTTCCGTGGTGATGGTTCACTTTACAGATTTCAGTTGACCTTCCGCTTCTTGTTGAGTGCATTATGCGACTTCAATCTGAAAACTTTCTGAATTTTGACCGGTTCAATAAAAATAGCGGACAGAATGAAACAAAACGAAAACGACTGTCGTTTTCGACGGCCGTTCTCGTGCTGTAAAGGCTTAGTTGCGATTTACCGGTTTCGATTTGCGTCGAATGAGAGCAGCCACGCCCGCAAACAGCCAGACGAGAACGAACACAAGGCCGTAGAGGATGACCGGAATCCAGGTGATCTGGTGAATGTCCGCCCAGCCGACGGGCGTCCCCGTAAAGAAATTTGCCAGCGCACCGCTGTATGTTACGAGCACGAGCACAACATAACTCGCGATAACGCCCGCGATGGCGATACGGTTTTTGAGAATGCCGTACATTTGCGTTACGATAAACATCATCATAAATCCAAAGAAAAACATCGGCCACATGCCGTTTCCGGCCACAATGGCGACCACGGCGCCATGCAGGGCGACGAACGCTTCCAAAAATGTCAGCCAGCCAATTTTCGTATGCCAGTTTGTCCGAGCGAGCGAGAGCTGCCCCATCAGCAAAAAGAGATAGAGGAAGCCAAGCAGGTGTCCGAACGTGCCTTCCATGGGATGGAACCAAAAGGTAAAGACGACCGCCCAGGCGATATAAAAACCATGCACCCGCTGCGTCAGGTTGACGCCGGACTGCGGAAGCGAAACGCGACGAACGAAGAATAACCCCCGGCGATTATTCAAAAGGATCAGCATCATCACAAGCATGACGATGACCGAACCCTGTGAGCTCATGACGGGAGTGAACTGCGCGAGCGCATCGTAGAACAACGTCGTTTGCAGCAGGTGCAGCGCGATGAACACCGCGTTTGCAATCAGAAGGAGCAAGTTGTATCTACCGATTCGGCCCACCGCTGGGCGTGGTGTGTTTTTCAGCCGCACAATCAGCACCCAAACGGTGATTTGGTGCGCCAAATACAACACCCACATACTGATGCTCGCCCAAAGTTCCGGGCGCGGCAGTTTCCAGTAGTACCAGGCCGCGCCCGTGTCCGGAAGCAGTGTGCTGCGAAACGGCTCCAACAGCGGAGATATGAGCCAAGTTGCCAAAACCATTAGAAATGAAAAGCCAAAAACGAACCAAAGCGCATTTTTCAGGCTGTAGTCCTGTTTATTGTCCATTCGACGATACCTCCGTTCAATTCTTTATCTTTATATTATCAAAGGGCAAACGGGCTTTCAATATATGGAGGGAAAAGGTGGAACGATTGGTTTTTTCATATTGGTTTTAAACACATTTCGCGCGGTCTGCGCGTTTGACCTTGCAACGATTAGTGACCGCATTCAAGCGGTGCTTATCATACCACCAACCGTTGAGAAATCGCTGCAAATTTGACAATATTCATGAAGTAGTTGAAAATATATAGGGAAAGAATGCTTTCTGAAACAGAATTAGGAGAGAAAATTGAGCAAGATTATTGTTTCGAATCGGTTACCTGTAACCGTATCAAAAGACGGCGGCGGCATCCAATACAACAAGAGTATTGGCGGCTTAGCGACCGGCCTGAAAAGCTATCATGAGCAAGCCGATAGTATTTGGGTAGGTTGGCCCGGCATATTGAGAGAAGATATTACAAAGCGGGAAGAAGCCGGCATTCAGAAGACGTTGAAGGAAGAATACCAATGCCTTCCGGTTTTCTTTGCACCGGAAGACTACGAGCCGTATTATTATGGATTTTGTAATAACACGATCTGGCCGTTGTTCCATTATTTTACAGATAAGGTAGAATACAGCGCGGAAACATGGGAAGCATACAAACGCACAAACCTCCTGTTTTTCGAGGCAATCGAACCGATTATTCAAAAAGGCGATGTTATCTGGATTCACGACTACCAGCTGATGTTGCTTCCGGAATTGATTAAAAGTAAATATCCCGATACGCGGATCGGGTTCTTCCTCCATATTCCGTTTCCGTCTTATGAAATATTCCGGCTGCTTATATGGCGCGAGGAAATCCTCCGCGGAATGATTGGCGCGGACCTTATCGGTTTTCATACCTATGGATACGTGCGGCACTTTTTAAGCAGTGTCCAAAGACTGCTTGGCCTTGACCACAACCTAAACATGATACAAATGGACGACAGATACGTTCAGATAGACGCTTTCCCGATGGGTATCGATTATCATTATTTCGCAAGCGCCGAGAGTAAGCAACTGGGAACAGAAACAAAAATATTTGACGCTGAAATGACGACGGAGATGAAGATGATTTTCTCCGTTGACCGTCTTGACTACACAAAAGGCATTCCCGACCGCATCAGGGCGTTCGACCTGTTTTTATCAAAGAATCCCGAATACTTTGGGAAGGTAACGCTATATCTTGTTGTTGCGCCTTCAAGGGAAGAAGTGAGTTCGTATGACACACTCAAACAAGAAGTGAACGAGATGGTAGGATATGTAAACGGCAAATATGGAACGGGCAACTGGATGCCGATCTGGTTTTTTTACCGTTCTCTTACACAGGGAGAACTCATTTTATTTTACAGAAAAGCCGATGTTTTATTGGTTACGCCGCTTCGCGACGGCATGAATCTTATATCAAAAGAATACATTGCGGCCCGAAACGATTATAAAGGGATGGTGGTCATAAGCGAGACCGCGGGCGCTGCCGCCGAGCTTGGCGAAGCGGTGATCGTAAATGCAAACGACTGTGAAGCAATTGCCGAAGGAATCAAAACGGCGCTGGAGATGCCCGCGCAGGAAATGATTGAGCGGAATACAATTTTACATAACCGCCTGCGCCGCTATACTGTAGATTTTTGGGCAAGTGAATTTTTGAGTGTGCTGGATCGCACGGTGGAGAGTTCACAGCATATGGTATCTCAAAAGAACATAGACAAGGACAGCAGCATTATTGAAAAAGCATATGCGGATGCGAAAAACCGAATTATTCTGTTGGATTACGACGGTACGTTGGTGGGCTTTGCATCCACACCTAAAAAGGCAAAACCTGACGAAGAAATTCTCGCGCTGCTGAGAAAATTGAAACAAGACCGTAAAAACAAGATCGTCATTATATCCGGCAGAGACAAGGACACACTGGATGCATGGCTGGGCGAATTGAATTTGAATCTGATTGCCTCCCACGGGCTATGGGTTAAGAACAGCAACGAATCAGAATGGACGAAGACTGTTTCCATAGATAATGATTGGAAGGAAGCAGTCCGCCATGTGCTGGAAATATACACAGACCGTGCACCGGGGTCGATGATCGAGGAAAAAGAGTATTCTTTGGCGTGGCATTACAGAAAATGCGAACCTGTTGCGGTCGCGACAACGTTGAATTCTCTGCAAACAACCATATCGTCGCTTATCCGCTCAATGAATCTTGAGGTGCTAAACGGAAAGAAAGTGTTGGAGATCAAGGATAACCGTGTCAACAAGGGATACGGCGCCTCGCGTTTTTTAAACAATGAAGATTTTGACTTTGTTCTTGCGGCGGGGGACGATACGACGGATGAAGATATGTTCAAGGTGCTGCCGGATCATGCCTGCTCAATAAAAATAGGGCTGGACAACACGATTGCCAAGTATCAGGTAAAATCGTACAAATCGCTTCGAAGATTGCTTGTGAAGTTATCGAACGATTCATAAGGTGCAGAACCTCGTTGCCATGCACATTGCGGGCGGTTCATTTTGAGATAGCCGTGCTCCCGGCCCAAGATCAAGTTCATAACAAAAAAGAATGCGCCAGCCGGTGCATTCTTTTTTGTTTGTGCTTTAGTAAAATCAGATCGTTTCTATTTTAATCAGGCTCGTGTTTCCGGAGACTCCGTTGACATATCCGCCGGTAATGATGATATGATCGTCGGCTTTCAGATTAAACACCTTTTTCGCCGTCTCCGTCGCATGATAGAACAATACGTCCGTCGAGGTGAACATGCCGCTCATAACCGGTATGACGCCCCAGCTCAAAGAGAGCTTATACCAAACCTTGCGGTTCGGTGTAAGGCCTATGATATCCACCGGCGGGCGAAAGCGTGAGATCATCCGTGCGGTCATCCCCGTCAGCGTGCAGGCGATAATTCCGTCTGCATCCAGATCAATCGCCATTCCGCAGGTTGCGTGCGATATGGCGTCCACGGTATTTTTAATGTGAAACTCCGTAATACGGAAGCGCTTGTCGTAATGGATATGCATTTCCGTTTCTTCGGCAATTTTGGCCATGGTCTTAACTGATTCCACGGGATATTTTCCCGCCGCCGTCTCGCCGGAGAGCATGACTGCGCTCGTTCCGTCATAAACGGCATTCGCTACGTCCGAAATCTCCGCGCGTGTCGGGCGGGGATTATGAATCATGGATTCCAGCATCTCCGTTGCCGTGATTACACGCTTTCCCAGGAGACGGCACTCGGTAACCAGATATTTTTGAATGTACGGCAGTTCCTCAAACGGAATCTCGACGCCGAGGTCGCCCCGGCCGATCATGATTCCTTCGCATTCCTCGCAGATTTCCTTAATGTTGTTGATTCCCGTCCGGTTTTCTATTTTTGCGATGATGGCAATGTCCCCGCCGCCGTTCTCATTAAGGAACGCCTTGAGGTCGAGCAGGTTCTGTCTGGAAGAAACAAACGAGGCGGCGATATAATCCACGTCGTTCTCAATGCCGAAGAGTAAATCCGACTTATCCTGGTCACTCAGATACTCCTGACGGATGGTCTTGTTTGGAAAACTCATGCTCTTGCGGTCGGAAAGTTCGCCGCCGCAAACTACGGTGCAAACCGCGTCGGTCCCGGTCAGTTTCTTCACCTCAAAGATCAAAAGGCCATTATTCACAAGAATACGGTCACCAACCTCCAGCGAGCTTGCCAAACCGGAGAAATTGACGGCCACACGCTCTTTCGTGCCAACAACATCCTTTGTCGTAAAAATAAACGTATCGCCTTCCGAGAGCATGATCATTCCGTCCCGAAAAGTCTTGATGCGGAATTCGGGACCTTTTGTGTCGAGCATAATGGCGACGGGCACATCCAGTTCGGTGCGAACTTTCTTTACCAGGTCGATGCGCTGCTTCTGTTCATCGTGCGTGCCGTGGGAAAAATTCATCCTCGCCGTATTCATGCCTGCAAGGCACATGGCGGATATCATTTCCTCCGTTTCACACGCCGGTCCAATTGTACAGACGATTTTGGTTTTTCTCATGATCGTTCTCCTCATCAATACAGCCTGTTCATGAATTTACACCAGATACTCCCGCGTTTTTCAACTGCAATGGAAGAAATCACTCTTTTCATTATACCAGTTAATTCGTCGGGAGAGAATCATCTTAAAATCGAGGCTTATAGAGATATTGCATGCGCGAAATATAAAATCGATCAAGCGGATCGGGTGGGATCAGCTTGATCGATGTGGCTGCGGCGACAGGAATCAACTGCGGCTGCTTATGTTTTCTAAACTTTCTTTTCGTTTCCTCTGTCTTGACAGGTTGTCTGCTATGTTAACATGCACCCGTTCCGATTCGGATTTACTTCCCCACACTGCAGGCATTGAGTTCAAGCGGATAGTTGTTGTGAAAAACCTGCTCGAGAACGATGCACAACGAACCAAAAACCGGTGCGTTTTCGCCAAATGCAGATTTTTGCAACCGTGGAGGAGTGCCCTGCTTATACATAGAAACGTTCATGCCTGCAATCCAATTTTGAAGATTGTGAATCATTTCGTCCGGGAAATAGTATGCGTCGTGCCCCAAAACGACTACCGGAACATTGATAAGATTCAAATAGTTATTGAGCCCAAACGCTAATTGATGCACCGCATTGTAAAGAATTGTATATGCAGTACGATCAAACGCGCAGAACTGTACCGCTTCCTGCATCGACCTAAGCTTCTGCCCGCAGTCAGCCTCGATTCGACGCAAAATGTTTGGTGTACTGACATATAGCTCCAAACACCCATAGCTTCCGCAAGGACAGGGAGGACCATAGGAATCAATAGACATATGACCAAGTTCGCCGCAGGCATCGAGCAACTCGTTGTGCGAGATTACGGCTGCACCAATGCCGTTGCAAACACCCACATACAGAAAACTGGAAACCTCTTTTCCTACGCCAAAATACTGTTCGCACAAACCGGCGGCGTGCATATCGTTATTGACATAGATTGGAAAAGAGAAATGCGAAGCGAGATAGTCGCGGATTGGCAAATCACGTATATTGAAAAACCCCGTGACATATCGAAGGATACCGTTTTTGCTGTCAACAATTCCGACGGTCGAGATGCCTGCACCCAGTATTGGCCGATCGGTCAAACTCAATAAACCTTCGATTAATTGACGAATTTTATCTAAGACAGAATCGCCGGTTTCCCGTTCGCTAAAGTCAACTCGCTGACTTGTGAGCAGATTCATGGACATATCACCGACGATGCCGAAAATGTAAGTTTTTTCGACAAAAACGCCTACAATTACAGGAGAACGTGCGGAAAGGCGCAAGATAGCAGGGGTGCGCCCGGGCACCTTGACGCCATCTGACGGGGAAGTGACATCGATGATTTTCTGTTGAAGAAATTCGTTTATGATGTTTGTAACCGTCATCTGTGAAAGATTGGACTGCTCCGACAACTCGCTGCGCGTAATGGTCTTTGCCGTGCAGATGAGCTGTAAAATCAGCGCACGATTATTCTTTTTAATTCCGATTGAATTAATTCCGCTTTTCCTCATTTTATCTCCTGTTCGAGGTACATATCTATTTTATAGTATACACGTTATATGTGTGAATAAATACTGGAAATATAAAACGCGGGCAGTGTATGCCGCCCGGTTTTTTTGTCATTTGTTGTGGTTAGCCAATCAGTTGGTATCCGCACAAAGCGGGCCTGCCAACTCTTTCATAAAGAACAGCTTTCCCGGAAGAGTCGGAATCCAGCTTGACGTAACGTGCTTTGTCGGGCCATAGCGCAACGTCATCCAGAAGCTCATTCCCTGCCATTGCATGCCGCGCGAGAGTATGCCGTCAGCGCCACCAATAGCGTAATCAGAGCCGAAAATAATTGCCGGGCCAATGGTATTGGCATAGCACGGGATAAGCGGCCATGAAGAACGGAAGGATGTGATGGCGTTCTGTTCGATGGTGAAGGGATGCAATCTGGCACCAAGACGATAGGGGGCGCCTTTCCATTCTTCTACCGTGGCATAGTCCTGTGCAAAGTGCGGTTCCCAGAATGCAATGTGACACATACGGCCAATACCGTACACGAGCACCTGCTTGGCGCCTTCAGCCTTTAATTTCTGAATTTTCTCAACATATGTCGGCAGATTGTCTTTGGTGGCAAAATTGCGCTGGCTTTCAGGGACGGTAAGCTCTCCGAGCGGGCCGTAGAATGCATCTATCATGGCGTTTTGGAACGCAGCTGGATCCGATGCCGGAAGGGTGTTTCCATCTTTATCGGCCCATTCGTCCATATTGAAGCCGTAGACGTGTTTGCAGTCCACATTCCATTGTTTGAGGAAATAGACGACCCATTTATACATTCCCATTGGTCCGACAGGAAGAATGAGTATAAGCTTGCGACCCTCGTCACGGGTTGCTTTTATCTGCATTGCAATTTCATGGCCGACATACGCGCCGAATTCTTCCAGATTTTCACATGCATAGGGCAAGAAGTCCTTGTTCCAGAAGGCTTGACGGTCGGCTACAGTTTCAGGAGCGTTGGAAACGCACTCCATAATTTTAGCGATATCCCACCCTTCGGGAAGAACTTCGCTAAAATACGAGTTATTCAGGGTGTCGAGCATATTCATAATGCATCTCTCCAAAAATTAAATTTTAAACGTTTTTTGAAGCAGTTTCGCCGCGGTTCCGACTTGCTTTTATCACATTAACACATGCCTCGCTCAGGTGTCAATCAATCGGCACGTTATTTTTACAATGTTTTTAAAAATGCACGACAGTATTTAGCAAGACGACACTTCAGCCCAGCGTCAACATGCCAAAGTCGTCAGGACGATGGAATTCGGGAGTAGCGCATTGCATTGGATTCCAGGAAAGATAATGCTGCGTTTGGGTCAAATCACCGCATTTATAGCAATTGGCGCGTAGTTTTTGCCCGCGTATCAACGAAAAACCGGGGAAGAAACGCGCGATAAACTCCACCGGTATGCGGTATTGTATTGCCCATTCATCGGAGCCGCGGGTCACGCTTGGAGCAAACAATGCCGCTGGTTCTGCGACAAGAAGCCTGACCAAATCATGCATGCCGCTGCCAAAGCCCAGATAAAGTGCACAATTCGGATTAAATTCAAAGTTAAAATAACGTCTATCGTCAAGCAGTGGCCTGAGAAAAAATTCCAGACAGCTATCTTCACAGACCATATCGGTTGCGCCGACGTGTACTGCGCGAATGTTTTGCTCGAAAGCGCGTAGATAAACATAGATGGCACTTTCGTCCCAGCACAACCGTGCTTCAGCGCGAATATCAACATCGATTGGTGACCATTGCAAATTGTTGATCTCAAGTGACTCGACAGAACTCCAGTCAGGCATTCCTTGGCAGTGGGCAACGGTGTAATGTTTCATGATGGTTCCTCATTCTTTCAATGATTTTGCGTATTCAGTCAGGCTCATGCCGGTGTGCTTCTTAAAGAGACTGGAGAAATAGTAAATGCTGTCAAAGCCGACACACTCAGCAATTTGTGTGAAATTCAGTTTTCCTGCGCGCACAAGACGCTTGGCTTCTCCAATGCGCAGAGCCGTTAAGTAGGCGATAACGGTTGTGCCGGTTTGCTCGCGAAATCCCTTTTTTAGCAGCGATGTACTAATGTGTAACTTCTCAGCAAGCAGGGAAAGTGTAATTTTTTCAGAATAGTGCGCTCCGATATATTCCTTTGCGTTCCACACAATTTGCTTATGCCGATGCAATTGCGTTGGCAAAACAGCATACGGCCTGGCGGATAGGTTCTCCGATTCCGAACGGCAGATCATGACAAACAGCTGTTCAATGTAGCTTTTAATCATATGATCACTGCCAAAAGGGGCGGAATCCTTCTTGTGCAGATTGATACGTGCGGGATCGTTTTCAAAGTATTGGTATGCAAGCGCGGCTTCAGAAACCAGCGCCCCGAGACACTGGCGACACTGTTGGTTCACGGTGGCTACCTTGTGAAAAAATCGCTCCATGGGACCGCTGCACAGAAAGGATACAACAATCACATCGCTGTCGCAATCCGAACGAAAGGCGTGGAATTCCCCGGGACGATGAAAAACGATTTCACCTGCTCGCAGGTGAAATTTGCTTTCGTCCGCGGTAATAAACAGGTTCCCACGATCCACATACAGAAATTCCCAGAAAGCATGCTGCTCACCCCAAAACACATATCCTGCGTTTAGTTTGTAGTACGAGATATTTACAATATCAGTCACATTAAACGACGGGGATAAAGGCGTTTTCGCGTAAATCATAGGGATCACCTCTCAAATATGGCTGATAACTTAAATTTCAAATCGGGTTTTGTAAGGAAGGGACGAACCGTTTAGATATAATTAAATATAGAACCAGTATGGCTGATTTGCAATTATTTGTAAATGACACATCTTTAAAATCTGAACGACGAACCAACCACATACACATTTGAAACTATCTAAAGGAGAGACGCAATCGTGAAAAAATCAATCAGCTTTTGGTCCTTTGCTGGAAAGGACGCATACCAGGCCATGCAGCAGGCGAAAGATGCTGGATTCGATGGCATTGAACTAACTTTGGATGCAAAAGGTGCTCTTGGACTTACACCGGAGACAACCGAGGATGAACTTGCGGCGGTCCGCAAAGCGGCGGATGATTTGGGGATCTGCTTGCCAAGCGTTGCGAGCAGCCTGTACTGGACGTATTCTTTTACATCAGATGATGAAGCAGAACGAGAAAACGCCTTTAAAACGGCGGTTACCCAAATCAATATAGCAAAGGCGCTTGGAGCGGATACCGTATTGATCGTTCCCGGCAGCGTTGCCGTTGAATTCGTGCCGGAACGTCCCATCGTATCCTATGACGTATGCTGGGATCGCGCGATTGAGGCGTTTAAACGACTTACGCCCATTGCAGAGCAGGCCGAGGTACACATTGGTGTTGAGAACGTATGGAACAAGTTTTTGCTTTCACCGCTGGAGATGCGGGCCTTTATTGATACGATTGGCAGCGACTATGTCGGCGCTTATTTCGATGTGGGCAATGTTGTTTACAGCGGCTATCCGGAGCAATGGATTCGAATTCTGGGTGATCGTATCAAGAAAGTGCATTTTAAAGATTATCGCTGTAATCCCGGCGGGCTTAATTGCTTTACCGATCTGTTGTCCGGCGATGTGAACTGGCCTGAAGTGATGCAGGCATTTGAAGATATCGGATATGATGATTGGGTTACGGGAGAGATGATTCCCGCATACACACATGCAGCGGATCAAATCATTGTCAATACATCGGCATCGATGGACAGAATCATACGCAAGGCGTTTTAAGGAGGAAACAACATGATTCGAGAAGGATTAGGCAAGACGAAAACTTTACGCGTTGGACTGATTGGCGCCGGCTTTATGGGCGGAATGCACGCGGCTTGTTATCAGGCGCTGGAAAGCTCGGGCGTCAAGGTTACTGCTGTTGCTGACGTGATTGCTGAACGGCGCGAAAAAATGCAGAGTCAATTAGGCGCAGCAGGCTACGCCAACGGTATGGAACTGATTGAGAAGGCGGATGTTGATATTATAGACATTTGTCTTCCTACGGACTTACATACGGCTCATTCTGTTGCGGCAATGAAGAAGGGACGTAGCGTTTTCTGCGAGAAACCAATCTGTATCCACGAGGCTGAGATGCAGCTGCTATTGGATGCAAAAGCGCAGACCGGCGTGAATGTCATGGTTGGACAGGTGATTCGTCTCTGGCCGGAGTATGCCTGGCTCAAAGATGTTGTTGACAGTGGCGAATATGGTCGCGTGCAGAACGCGGAATTCATGCGACTATCGGCGCGCCCGGAGTGGGCGAGCGAAAATTGGCTGCATAACCCGATGCGCTCTGGCGGTGTAGCGGTGGATATGCACGTTCATGACGTCGATTTTGTGCGATATTTACTGGGAGATCCTGATGAAGTGAAATCCGGAGCATACAGGGATTCGAATGGCGTCATTCAACAAATACACTCCGTATTTTCATACGGCAACGATGTTGCGGTAGCAGTGGAAGCCGGATGGAATTATCCCGCATCTTATCCCTTTACCGCTCGCTATCGCGTTAAATTCGAGAAGGCGGCTGTGGTTTTTGATGCGGATGGAATCACCGTTTATCCTAACGAGGGCGATTCGTTTCATCCGGAGCTGGAGGCGGCGTTTGAAGTGAAGAATGACATTGGCGGAAACGTGTCTTCATTAGGCGGTTACTACAATGAAATCAAGTATTTTGTGGAAGGGCTGCACGGGCAAAACGATTTAAGTGTTGCAACGCTGGAAGAGGCGATTGCTTCCGTGCGGTTGGTTAAGCGGGAGATTGCATCTGCCGGCGGGCTTATTGTGCTGTAAAATACGATACTGGATTTTTGGAATGCATAGCCCCCGTATAGTGCATAGCGGGGGCTTATTTAAATAATAAAACAGTTGTAGAAACAAGGCGGAAAACAGAATAAATGAGCGAACAAAAGGTCGAAAACATCAAAAATAAGCAAAAATAATGGCGATTTAATAAAGTTGATTTAAAAACAGTGTTGACAAACACCTTCCGACCCGCTATGCTTATTTCGAGCAAAACACATCCGATCTGAATTTATAGCGCGTTACAAATATCAGGAAGACCAAGAATACACCATTTAATTTTTAAGAAATAAAGCCACGAAAGTTAGAAGAGAAATATCAATTATGAGAGTATTAGGAATCGGTTGCCACCCAGATGATTTAGAAATCGCCTGTTCAGGAACGTTACGCAAATATGTTGAGCAAGGAGCTGACGTATACATGTGCCATGTTGCCAATGGCGACCAGGGGCATGTGATCATTGAACCGGAACCACTGGCTAAATTGCGGGCAGGGGAAGCTGAAAAGGCAGGCGCTTTTATCGGGGCCAAGCAAGTCTTCAACATTGATGTACACGACATGCAGATCAATCGTCACGATCAAGCGGCAATTAGTGCAATTGCGGATGTTATCAACACGACCCGGCCGGACGTCATTATCACCCACAGCGATGATGATTACATGCAGGACCATGTCGAAACAAGCCATCTGGCAACGAACGCATCGTTTATGTCGGGATTGCCGCATTGTGCGACGAACGCACCGTCATTTATGAGCTTCATCCCAACATTTTTTATGGATACCTTAGCAGGCGTCAATTTTAACCCAACACACTATGTCGACATATCCAATCAGATCGATTATAAGCTGAAAGCACTGAGCATGCATGAATCTCAGGTGAAATGGATGCTGGAGCATGACGATATCGATTTTGTCGACATGATCCGAACTTGTTCCAGATATCGCGGGTATCAATGCGGCGTTGCTTACGCCGAGGGATTCCGCCCTTATAACGTTTATCCCCGGCACAGCACAAAACACCTTCTTCCGTAAAACCGATAAGAGGAAGCGGGTCAGGAAATAACCGTCACGCAAATAACGAGCCTGTCTATTATACAGGTTAAGCAATATCTTGGAGGAACATTAAGTTATGGGCACAAATGCATTAAATCTGTCCGGCAGGGACACACAGAAGAACTTCGGCACATTTGTAAAGGACTGGATGTCCGTTGTTGGTATTGGATTACTGATCATTGTTTTTTCCATTATCTCCCGCGCCAAATTCGGTGCACAGTACTTTTTGACTTGGGAAAACTGGAAGACTATTTTACTTCAAAGTTCTACCGTTGCAATCGTGGCCCTTGGTCAGTCGGTCATATTGTTGACAGGGAATTTTGATCTTTCCCTGGGGCGCATGGTCTGCCTGACGAGTTGCGTAGGCGCGGTGCTGATGAAGCAGGCCGGCATGGCGACGGGGCTGGCGATTCTCATCATGTTTGCAATCGGCATTACGGTTGGCGCTATCAACGGCGCACTGACCTCGTATGTTGGTGTACCGGCCTTTATTGCAACCCTCGGTACGCAATATATCTGTTACGGTGTTGCAAAGCTTATTACGCAAGCTGTTCCGATACCAAAGATGCCGCCTGAAATTGCATGGCTTGGCCGTGGATACATTTTCAACAACACGATTCCGGTATGTGTAATCCTTATGCTTGCGCTATATGTGATTGTCCAGTTTATAACATCAAAAACCAGAGTCGGCCGCAATCTTTATGCGGTGGGCGGTTCGCGGGAAGCGGCGTTCTTCTCCGGCATCAACGTCAAGCTCTATTACTTTGGCACGTTCGTGCTGGCCGGCGTTCTTGCAACATTCGGTGGGCTCGTGCTCATGTCCCGACTCAACTCCGTTGCAGTAACCAATGGCCAGAACTACGAGTTTGACGCCGTTATCGGCTCAATCATCGGCGGTGTATCGCTGGCGGGCGGCAAAGGACGCGTTATTGGCACGATGTTTGGCTGTATTTTCCTTAACACGCTGTTTAACGGCTTTTCACAGATGGGTGTCGATCCGTTTGTACAGGATGTGTTAAAGGGAGTCGTTCTGGTAGCCGCCATTACGCTGGACGTTGTGAGCAACCGTAAAAAAGCCTGATAGACCGAACTGTGTCTTATGGTGACTATTTTGAAAGGCCTGGTAAGGAAATGGATAAAGACTATATCCTGACACTAAAAAACATTACAAAAGAATTTCCCGGTGTAAGGGCGCTCGATAACGTTACCATCAATGTGGAACGGGGCACGATACACGGTTTGGTTGGAGAAAATGGTGCCGGTAAATCCACTTTAATCAAAGTATTAGCCGGGATATATCAACCAAACATCGGTGAAGTTACCCTTGAAAACAAGGCAAGGCAATTCTCTTCTCCTATAGAAGCGCGCAGAGCAGGTATCAGCGTTGTACATCAGGAGATCAAGCTAGCTGAAACACTGTCTGTTGCGGAGAATATGTTCCTTGGCAATATCATGGTAAAGAATAAGCTGGTCGACTGGAAGGGAATGCGCCAACGCGCCAGACAGATTGTAGCAGATCTGGGCATGGACATTGACGTTAACGCGCAGGTATCCACTTTGACGGTGGCAAGAAAGCAGATTGTAGAAATCATGCATGCCATAAACAATAATTCCAAGGTGTTGATCATGGACGAGCCCTCGGCGGTTTTGACCGATCGCGAACTGGCGGTCATGTTTGGAATCGTCCGGAAACTGCGTGAAGACGGGATTACTATCATATATATATCGCATCGACTGGATGAGGTGTTTAACCTTTGTGACAACGTGAGCATCCTGCGCGACGGGAAACATATTGCAACAACGCCCATTGATAAAGTAAACAAATGCGACCTTATTAATATGATGGTTGGTCGTGAAATGGGGCAGGAGTATCCAAAGGTCAAGGGCACTATCGGGGATACGATTTTAGAGGTAAAGAATTTAAACCGGGGATTATTAAAGAACATAAATTTCTCAGTCAAGGCAGGCGAAGTCTTTGGGATTTCAGGTCTTGTGGGCGCGGGACGTACCGAGCTGGCGCGTGCTGTTCTGGGAATCGACAAGCCGGATTCCGGCGAAGTCTACGTTCGCGGTAAACGAGTAAATTATAAGAGTTTTTCGGACGCTATCGCAGACGGGCTTGGTTTGATTCCTGAAGATCGAAAGCTGCAAGGCCTTGTGCAAACAATGCCCGTTAAAAAGAATACGACACTTGTCAATCTAAAGCGAGTGATTAAGCATGGTGTTATCAATAAAACACTGGAGAGCACATTAAGCAAGGAATATGCCGACAAGCTTCGCGTGGTTACCCCGTCCATGGAAACGGAAGTGCAGTATCTTTCCGGCGGCAACCAGCAAAAGGTTGTCATTGCAAAATGGCTGTTCCGCAATTCCGAAATCCTGTTTCTTGATGAACCGACACGTGGCATTGATGTTGGTGCAAAAGCTGAGATTTACCGCCTGATCAATCAATTGGTCAAAGGAGGTGCGACCGTTATCATGATTTCGTCTGAAATGCCGGAGATACTCGGCATGTGTGACCGGATAATGGTTATGCACGAAGGCCGCAAAGTTGGCGAATTGATTGCGGAAGAAGCGTCGCAAGAAAAGATCATGGCGCTGTGTGTTTAGTCTAAAACAGGGGAACCTGTTTAGAAAAATAAAGGAGGAAGATTACACAATGAAGAAACTGATCGCGTTTTTCCTGGTACTTACACTGATTTTCTCCATGATGGCGTGTGCAGCCCCTGCTGCGGATGAGACTGCAGCAGCCGCGGAGGAAGCCACAGAAGCCGAAACTGCGTCCACTGAAGTTGCCGGCATCGAGGTTTCGAGTGACGAAAAAGCAGCTGCCCTTGGTATTCCCGCCGCTGTCGTGTTGCAAGACACCGATCTGCTTGATGGCAAGAAGATCGGCTGCTCAATTTGCTACAAAGGTGATGAATGGTGCGCAACGCTGGCGGCCGCGCTAGAGGCACTTGGTGCATACTACAATGCGGACATCGCTTGCGAAGATGGCGACCTCAACGATGAGACGCAGACGAAGCAGATTGAAAACATGATTGCCAACAATGTTGACGTTATGATGATCGATCCGATCACCCCGGATGGTTCGACCGAGGCATTGAACAAGGCAGTTGAAGCGAGCATTCCGATCGTCATTTACGATGGCTACTGGGCTGAAGGCGCAGAAAAGGCCGTTACAACCGTCACCTGGAACCAGGAAATGACGGGAACACTGGTTGGCGAATATTTCGTAGAATATGTAAAAGCCAACAACGATGGAAAAGCACGTGTTATTGAACTGACCAATGCTGTTTCCACGCACTGCCAGGAGCGCTTTGTTGGCTTGCATGCGGTTATCGATGCTGCCAATGCAGACGGCTGCGAAATCGAGATATTGAACAAATATGATTCTCAGGGCAATCGTGAAATCGCATACAATGCTATTTCTGCGATCGTTGAACCGTATGATTACATCATCTCGGATGTTGACAATGGTGCGCAGGGTGCGGTTGCAGCACTGCAGGCGGCCGGCAAAACAGACATTAAGGTGTTCTCCATGGGCGCATATGGTGAAGAACCTTTTGGCATGCTCCATGATGAAGACGTCAACTATGCTGCTTGCCTGAACGTCGACGCATGGGTTCTGGCACAGTTCATCTTTGATGGCGCGATCGCACACTTTGCAGGCGAAGATGTGCCGACACAGACCAACATCGAACTGTTCGTTGTGGACTCCAGCAATGTTGAGAACTTCTGGAACTTTGACTAAACATTAATTGGGAATATTGGATCAAAACCGGTATTCTCCATGCGAGAACGAAATAGAATCCGCGGGGTGTCCCTTTGATACCCCGCGGTATCTATAATAGCCGGAATTTTGTAGTAAAAGGAGAGACTCGATTATGGAAAAATTACGCTGGGGCGTCATTGGAGCGGGCGGAATAGCAGACCGTCGTACCATTCCCGGTATGATGTTGGCCAACAATGCCGAGCTTGTCTCCGTAATGGAGATAAATTCTGAATTGTCGGAACAGCTTAGAGCCAAATGGAACGCAAAGCGTGCATATGTTTCGGCGGAAGACTTGCTTGCCGATCCTGAGATTGATGCAGTCTACATTGCATCGCCGGTGGTGATGCATGCGGAGCAGGCAAAAGCGGCGGCCGACGCCGGAAAACATATACTGATTGAGAAACCGCTGGCTATGAGCGCCCGGGAGGGTGCAGAAGTGATTGAATATTGCAAAAGCAAGAATGTTCAAATTGCCGCGGGCTTGATGATGCGGTTTGGGTCTTATGTTCAGGCAATGAAACAAGCAATATCGGAAGGAAAAATTGGAAACATCGTTTCCGGATATTCGCAATTTACATGCTGGTATCCGGATATGCCCGGCAATTGGCGGCAGAACAAGAAAAACGGTGGCGGCGGCGCCATGATGGACATGGGCGTCCATTGTATCGACTTGATGCAGTATGTGACGGGTTCGAAGGTAAAGCAGGTTGCCGCATTCCACGATACATTAACGTTCCACTACGAAGTAGAGGATTCCTCAATGGTGATGCTGCGGCTGGAAAACGGTGTGCAATGCATCGTCCAGTCAAACTTTAATATTCCTGATCAGGCCGCAAAGTGGCGGTTGGAATTTTTTGGCGATCAGGGACGTCTCGCCGGAGAAAATGTGATCGGCCAGATTGACGGCGGAAAACTTGACGCGCTCTTTTGCGGAGAAGTTGGCGGATATGACGCGCAACAAAACGTTCAAGAAGTTGCGGGTGAAGAAATTTCGGTTGAATTTGGCAACATGTACACACGCGAGATCGAATCATTCGGCAACTCGATTTTAAACGGGCTTCCGCTTGAAGTACCTGCAAGTGAAGCAGTACAGGTACAGCGGGTTTTGGAAGCGGCATATCGTTCGAATGATGAAAAGTGTGTAATCGATTTGTAAGAAAAAGCAAATAGATCTGTAGGGAAAACCGTATGATTTTATTTCACGACGAACCGGTTGGTTTGTTCAATTGTTGCCGAGACCCATAATTACCAAAGGATTGCCGCCGCATGGTAGATTAAGTAGCATGCGGCAAATAATTTGGTAAAAATGAGCAACGTTGCCCGCCGCAACTGAAATGTAACGCAGTTTGGTGCGATGGGCGACATGGGCGAAAGGAATAGAATTATTATGGCAAAAAAAGATTCAGATTTTAGATACAACACTGGTGACACAAAAGTTCCCTGGGCTGCTGTTGGCGAAAACTATAACGCGCAGGATGTTATGGCGTTTATCCACTTCATGATGCAGGGCGAAGGTGAAGCATATGAAGCCGCGATAAAGAATGCAGAAAACGGCATATATGCACTGGACGGCGTTTCAGATCCTCCTGCAAAGCTTTCTTTGGATATTCAGGTTAACAAGGCTGAGCAGATGGTGGATGAATACCTCGGCACAACGGGAAGCGTATTTGTTACGAGCTGCACAGCGGGCTTTGAGATTGCCTGCAAATACACCGGGCTTAAAGCCGGGGACGAGGTCATTGTTCCGGCAATCACGTTTATCGCTACGATGGCCTATCCGCTTTCCATTGGCTGCAAGTTAGTGTTTGCCGACGTTGATCCCGTTACGCTCAACATGGACCCCGCAGACGTTGAACGAAAGATAACCTCAAAAACGAAAATGATTATACCCGTGCATATTGGTGGCTATCCGGTCGATATGGACCCCATCATGGAACTTGCAAAAACGCACGATATCATCGTTCTTGAGGATGCGGCGCATGCATTCGGCGGCGAGTACAAAGGACGAAAACTCGGGACGATTGGTCACTTTGGCGCATTTTCATTCCATGAGGTTAAGAACATTACGTCGTTTGGCGAAGGCGGAATCCTCTGCACAAGCATCGACAGCTTTAAAAGCGAGATGCGCCGCGCGCGTTTTCTCGGCACGGATTTCACTCGCGCAATTAAGAACTGGCTGTATGACGTCTCTGCAATCGAGGGGAAAGACGGACCGTTCGTTGCGACCAATTTTTCAACGACAGAGATACAGGGATTGGGCTTGCAACAGCAAGTTAAGAGAATTGACGAGGTGCTTTCTGCGCGCCGTGCAGCAGCGGAATATCTTACCCAACGTATTTCCGACTGCGATGCGTTAATTCCGCAGGATATCGGCAATGCGGATATCGTGCCGACCTTCCACCTGTACCGGTTGCTGATCGATCCGGTAAAAGCAAAAGGAAACGTTCAGACATTCAAGAGGAAGATGAACGAAAAAGGAGTTACAAACATCCCGCATTTCGGCCCGTTGTATCGCTTCCGCGTATTGGAGCCGTATGGGTACGATGCAGATGCAATCGCGCAAACATGCCCGGTATGTGAGGAAGTATTTAACAACCGCTTTACACATTTTCCAATCTATGGACTTTCCAAACAGCAATTGGATTTCATGGCGGATTCTATACTCGAAACAATCCGCGAGATGCAACAGGGAAACTTAATAAACAATAGGAGCGAATAGGAGCGAATAGTTATGGATCAGAAAAAAGAAATCATTATGAACGGCACCGGCGTCGCGGAACTTGGTTTCCCGGGATGGCCGCAGTTTGACCCGAAATCCAAAGCGGAGATTGCAGAAATTCTTGACAGCGGACGCGTTTGCTACTGGACGGGACCGAAGGGTATGCAATTTGAGGAAGCCTTTGCAAAGTGGGCGGGCGCAAAAATGGCGGTATCCTGCACCAATGGCACGGCGGCGCTGCAAATCGGCATCTCCACACTCGGCATCGGCCCCGGAGATGAAGTAATCGTCCCGTCGTATTCCTTTATTGCATCGTCCTTTGCGATTGCACAGGCGGGAGCAATTCCGATTTTTTGTGATGTGATGGAGGATCATACAATTGATCCGGACGATATTGAACGACACATTACCGAGCGCACCAAAGGAATTGTCATCGTTCATCTCTATGGCGTCATTTGTGACATGGGTCGCATCATGGAGATTGCGAAAAAACATAACCTGTATGTAATTGAAGATTGCGCCCAGGCTATTGGAGGCAAATACAACGGTAAGTCTGTCGGTACGATTGGCGATATGGGATGTTTCTCTTTCGCACAGTCGAAGCACTTTACAACCGGCGGTGAAGGCGGCATGGTCATAACCAACAACGAGGACTGGGGCTGGGAAGCGCGTTCGTTCCGTGATCACGGATATGATGTACGTGCCCGCATGAACATGCTGGCGCTGGAAGAGAAACTTCCTTATATTCATAATCGCGTCGGTTTCAATTTCCGCATGACCGAAATGCAATCCATTGTTGGCATCAATGAGCTGGCACGTTTTGAAGACTGGAATTTAGCGCGCCGCAAAGAGTACGCCAAGATGTATGATGAAGCGATTGGCGCGCTGAAAGGCGTTGCTGCGTTGCCGCTGAACACAAAAGAGCGTGAGAATGCATATTGGTGGTATCCGATTACGCTCAATCTCGACGCACTCGACATCACAGCGCCGGAGTTTGTAAAAACCTTAGCCGGGAAAGGTATCCCCGCTTATGGTATTCAATGGCCGGAAGCGTACGAAGAGCGTGCTTATCGTGAGATGAACGGCTTTGGTACGGCAGGATTCCCGTTCCACTCCAAGGAATACACGCGGGAAGGACTAACGTACGAGGGCGTCGTTTGCGACGTGGCAAAATCCATGCGTGCACGCACCGTGAATCTGTTCTTGCACCCGACTTGGGAGAAGGCGCACATTCAGCGGGTGATCGATGCGTTCATCGAGATTCATAACGCACACGTAAAATAAGACACACACTTAGTAAATAGAGATGGAAAAGGAAACGGCTATGAACAATCAATTTCGTGCGGGATTTTCGAGGGTAAATATCACGCCTCCGCTTGGAATCGCGATTTCGGGGTACTTTGTGGATCGGTTTGCGAGCGGTGTGCTTGACGAACTGGAAGCGAATGTTCTTGCCGTTTCCTTTGCAAATCAAAGGGCCGTGCTCATCGCGCTGGACAATTTGATGATTGATCAGACGCAGATGCAACAATACCGCAAGGCGATTTCCGAGAAAACCGGTATAGCGTATGAAGCGGTTTTCATCGCCTGCACGCATACGCACACAGGCCCGCTCGTGGGCAGAGATCCGCTGGACGAAAGCCGAACGGGCGACAAACTGTATACCGAATACCTTGGACGAAAGCTGGTTGACGGGGCAAAACTTGCGCTTGACGACTGCGTGCCTGCAAAGATGGGACATGCTGTTGGTCAAGCGCCGAATATTTCATTCATCCGTCGATTCCGCATGCGCGATGGCAGTATCCGCACAAATCCGGGTGTGAACAATCCTGAAATAGAGTCACCGATCGGCGAAGCGGACCAAAGCGTCAATGTTTTGCGCTTTGTTCGCGAGGGTGCTGAGGATATCGTCTCTGTCAACTTCGGCGTACACCCGGACACCATCGGAGGAGACGCAATTTCCGCGGACTACCCCCACTTTGTGCGTGAAATGGTGGAGCAAGCATTGCCTGGTGTTCATTGTTTGTTTTTCAATGGAATATCAGGCGATGTCAACCATGTGAATGTGCATCCAAAGCCTGGGGACGACAACGGATTGAGACCGATGTTTGACGACGTAGACCGCGGTTATCAACATACGATGCATATGGGCAGAGTGATCGCGGGCAGCGTATTGCAGGTATACGATAAAGTTGCGTTTACATCAATTGATGCGGTTGAGTATATTCAAGAGACCGTCCATGCACGCGCGAACGTGCCGGAGCTTGAAGAAATTGAGAGCGCCGAGCGGATTTGTATGTTGCATGCGGCCGGACGCGATGCTGAGATTCCGTTTAGTGGAATGGAACTGACTACCGTTGTTGCAGAAGCGCTGCGCATGATGCAGATGAAGGACGGACCTGAGACAATCCCGCTTGATTTGTCGGCGGTACGTATTGGGCCGGCCGCATTTGTCGGCATTCCGGGAGAACCGTTTACGGGGGTTGGGCGCGGAATTAAGGCTAAGTCGCCGTTTGCGATTACACTATCTTGTTGCCTGACAAACGGTGCAGAAGGGTATTATCCCATGAAGGAAGCCTATGACGAAGGCGGCTATGAAGCGAGAAGCTCGAAGTTTAAGGCGGGTATTGCAGAATTGTTGATTCAAAAAAGCGTGTCACTTTTGCATCAATTATTCAATAGTTAAGTCAATTTTCACATAGCCTGTTGCAAGGCAAAAGCAGAGAGTGGAACGAACGTTGCTGGAAGTAATGGAGCTTGCTTGCCGATTGTGGCGCGGCAACCTTCGAAAACTGCGCGGCGCGTTGTTCTTGGCGCCAGGAGAACAGGAAATGTGAAAGCGGCTAGTCTGCACGAACCAGATACAAAGGAGAAACTCATGAGTCGAAATCGAAAAGGAATTGCCGTTGCAGGGAATATGATTGTAGACGTCCTATATCCTGTCTTGGGACATCCCAAGCCGGGTGAACTGACGACCATTACGGATGGCATTTCCCGTTCAACCGGCGGTGCGCTTTGCAATGTTATTATCGACCTGGCAAAGCTGGACAGCACCTTGCCGCTCAAGGCGATAGGCCGTGTTGGAGCGGACAAAGAAGGCGATTATATACTCGAAAAGCTGCACGAGCAGAACAATATCGATACCACGCGTGTTTTGCGCGAGGGGCTGTCGTCGTTTACAGCGGTTATGGCCGACACTCTCACAAAACAGCGCACTTTCTATCAGTACAGGGGCGCGAACGCACGCTTTTCCGAGGCGGATATAGACTGGGACAATCTGGATGTTGACATCCTGCACATTGGCTACATACTGCTGCTGGACGCGTTGGACGAACCGGATGAAACATACGGCACCAAGATGGCGAAACTTCTGCATACGGCGCAGAGCAAAGGCATCCGGACTTCAATCGACGTTGTCAGCGAGTCGAGCGACCGGTTTCAAAGGATCGTTCCTCCGGCGCTGAAATATACGGACTATTGCATCATTAACGAAGTGGAAGCAGAGGCTTCTACCGGCATCCAGCTACGTGATGAGAGCGGTGCGTTGATGAAGGAAAAACTGCACGATGCACTCGTAAAGCTTACGGACCTTGGCGTTTCATGCTGGGCGGTGATCCATTCGCCTGAAGGCGCTTACGGCATTGATGAATCGGGACAATACATTGAGACGGAGAGCGCTCCGTTGCAGAAAAGCATGATTAAGGGTACGGTCGGAGCTGGCGATGCGTTTTGCTCGGGCGTGCTGTATGGCGCATACTGCAATTTGAAGCTGGAAGAGGCGCTAGAGCTTGGAAACGCGGCCGCTGCCTGCTCACTTTTAGAAGATGGTGCGACAGAAGGCATGCGCCCGGCAACGGAGGCTTTGCAGTTTTGCAGTGCGCTGCGAGAACAGGAAAAACGAGGAGACAAGTAATGTCAATCCAAACAAAAAAAGCGGTCATGTATGGCGCGGGAAACATAGGCCGGGGATTTATCGGCGCGCTGTTATCCCAAAGCGGATATGACGTGACGTTTATCGATGTGGCAAAACCCGTTGTGGAAGCGCTGCATGAGCGTGGCAGTTATCCAATACGGATACTTGACCCGGATGGATACAAGGATGTTTTAGTCGAGAACGTGGATGCAATTGACGGCAACGATGCTGCAGCGGTTGCAAAGACGATTGCAGAAGCGGATATCATGGCGACCGCCGTTGGCGCGAATATATTGAAATTTATTGCACCCAACATTGCAGCCGGATTAAAACAGCGGTTTTGTTCGAGCGATGCACCGCTGAACATCCTTATTTGCGAAAACCTTATGGATGCAAACAAAGTGTTGGAACAGCTCCTGCTGGCGGAAATGACACAGGCCGAACGGACCCTTTTTGACGAGAGAGTCGGTCTTGTGGAAGCGTCGATCGGCCGAATGGTACCGGTTCAGACAATTCAAATGCAGGACGGGAACCCGCTCCGTGTATGCGTGGAACGCTACGGCTACCTGCCGGTGGACCGTGACGCATTCAAGGGAGGCGTGCCGGAAGTCCGGAATATGATTCCTTATACGCCGTTTGACTTTTACATCCGCAGAAAGCTGTACATTCATAATATGGGGCATGCGCTCTGTGCGTACCTTGGGCTTTATCAAGGAAAAGAATTCATATATGAAGTCATTGACGACGCCGATGTTTACGGGATTGTGTTCAACGCTATGCTGGAAAGCGCGGAGGTGCTTTCGGAGATATATGATATTCCCCTCGCCGGAATCCTTCGTCATATTCAGGATCTTTTGATGCGGCTGAGCAATCGATCACTTGGGGACACGTGCGAACGCGTTGGCAAAGACCCGGTCCGCAAGCTTTCCAGATCGGACCGTTTGATCGGCCCGGCGGAGCTTTGCGTGCAGCAGGGACGTACGCCCGCCTACATCAGTGTTGGCATTGCGTGTGCGATTTATGAGTTTTTGAGACAAACCGGGCGGAAACAAACGTCCGAACAAGCGGCGAACGCGCTTTTTGAATTAGCGGGAGTAAAAAAAGACGATCCACTGTGTGAAACCGTTTTGTCGTTTTACAGTTTGTTTGTGGAGGGGCGATCGGTTGCCTACATCCGTCGCGCAGCACAGAAAGCGAAGGCCGCCGACAACAAGGACGTTATTTAAGGAGAGAAAAATGAAAACAAAAGCAGTTCGTCTTTACGGCGTAAACGATCTGAGACTCGAAACGTTTGAGTTGCCGGAAATTGATGATGACGGCGTGCGTGTCGAAGTTGTTTCTGACAGCCTGTGCATGTCGAGCTACAAGGCCGCGATTCAGGGCGCGGCGCATAAGCGTGTACCGGACGATGTTGCAGAGAATCCGGTTATCATTGGACACGAATTCTGCGGGAAGATTCACGAGGTTGGCAAGAACTGGCAACACAAATATCACGTTGGCGACAATGTTGCCATCCAGCCTGCACATTTTTATAAAGAATCGCTGCTTGCGCCGGGATATTCATATACGGATTGCGGCGGGGATGCGATATATGTGAATATTCCCTATGAAATTTTAGCAATGGACTGCCTGTTGCCGTATGATTCGGACGTCTTCTTTTACGGTTCGCTTGCCGAGCCGATGAGTTGCATAATCGGCACGTATCATGCAATGTATCATACGTCGCCCGGCGATTATCAGCACAGGATGGGCATTGTTGAAGGCGGAAATCTCGCGCTGCTGGCCGCCGTAGGCCCTATGGGCCTTGGGGCGATCGACTATGCGCTGCACTGCGAACGCAAGCCGAAACTTTTGGTTGTGACCGATATCGATGATGCGCGGCTCGCGCGCGCCGAGAGTATTTACAGCGCAAAAGAAGCAGAAAAGCTCGGGGTAGAGCTGCACTATGTCAATACGGCAAAAACGGACGATCCGGTCGGAACGCTCCGCGCGCTTTCCGGCGGAAAAGGATATGACGACGTGATCTGCTTTGCGCCCGTCCGCGCCGTTGTGGAACAGGCGGACGCAATCCTTGGCTACGATGGTTGTCTGAACTTCTTTGCAGGCCCTCCGAAACGGGAATTTTGTGCAGAGCTGAATCTATATAATGTGCATTATGAGGCACATCACCTGATGGGGACTTCCGGCGGAAACACCAATGATATGCGTGAAGCGATTTTGATGATGAATCAGAGCCAAATCAACCCGGCGGCAATGATCACGCACGTCGGCGGGCTGAACTGTGTTGCGGAAACGACGCTGAACCTTCCGCATATTCCCGGCGGAAAGAAACTCATCTACACACAGATAGAATTGCCGCTGACTGCAATTGCCGATTTTAGCGAAAAGGGAAAGAGCGATCCGTTATTTGCGAAACTGGCATCTGTTTTGCAGGCAAACAACAATCTGTGGTGCGCTGAGGCTGAACGATATTTGCTTGAGAACGCAAAGAAAACATCGATTTAGCCGTATTAATTAAACCGGTGAAATTGGCCGGGGGAAGCGAATACATAAAAGTCGTTTGCGCTGTTTGTGCAGACGGCTTTTTTATGGAAGAAAGAATCGTCGTCCCTGTTTGTACCATGCTTGCCATTGCCCGTAACTCGACAGCCGGACAAAGCCCGTGCTATACTACTCGGACAATGAACTTTTTTGAGAGGTGATGAAGCATGCGTGTTCGGCAGATTACAAAGACAGTCCTTTTGGTGCTGGCTGTGGTGCTACTTTTGTGTGGCTGCGCAAGTCAGGTGACGGACGAGGCAACGCCTGCGGGAACGACGCTGCACGAATTGGAATCGTCGCCAGACGAAAACGCCTACCTCTCTGATGCGAACGCACTGATCGAAACGCTGGAGCAGACGCACCCACTGTTTATCGACGAGCCGTACCCGGAAACGTACATCCAAGCGAGACAGGCGTTTTTGCAGACGGCATCCGAAGTGTGCGATGCGGATGCGTTTCAATTGGCCGTGTCGAAATATCTTAACTCGCTGAACGACGCGCACACTGTTGTGTCGGGAAATTTTCAGGGAACGGCAGCGATGTATGCGCAGATCCGGTGTGCGGCGCAGGGGAACGAACTATATTTGCTGGGTGAGGACAGAGCGCTTACGAACACCCGCATTACGGCGATCTGCGGCGTGCCCGTGGCGAAGATTTATTCTGTGATCGACGCGTATTTCTCTGCGGAAAACGATACGGCGCTGGATGCTAACCACACGAAGCGGGTGACGAACCAAAGCATTCTGTCGCTTGCCGGGTGCGTATTCGAGGACGGCAAAGCGACCGTGACGATTGAAGAAAACGGAGAAACGAGGCAGCAAAGCATAGGATTCGGTAGTACGCCATTGCGGCGACAGGACTATTCCGGCCGGAAGAGCGCGGCTTTTAAAACAGAAGACGGGATAGCTGTTTTTGATTTCAATCTCTGCACGGAAGACGATGTGTTCCGCGCGGCGATCAAGGAACTGAACGCGGCACTCGAAGACGGTATCACAAAAGTGATCATCGATGTGCGAGACAATCCCGGCGGTGATTCCAGCGTTTGCGGAAAGATACTGGAGGCGCTAGGCATGCGCGTACCCGCCTATGGTATTGTTGTTCGATTTTCACCACTGGCGAACGAGCAGCGCGGGTACGGGGTGGAGAGCGGAATGGAGATGTGTTCGCCAAGCTACTACAACGCACAGGGAAATGACGACATTTCGCTTTGCGTATTGACCAATGACGGCACATTCAGCTCGGCAACAATACTCGCCGTGTGGGTGCAGGACGGAAGTCTCGGCCAAATCGTCGGTTACCTGAGTGTGAACGCGCCGTCGTGTTATGGTGACATCATATACTACACGTTGCCGGAAACGGATGTTTCGGTTACCATTTCGCACAAGAAATTCCTCCGTCCGGACGCGAATGCGAACCAGACGATGCTGGAGCCGGATGTTTTGGTGCCTTATGGCGTGGATGCACTACCTGTTGCCGAGGCGCTTTTGAACGGCTGAAGTCTGATAAAAAAATACAGATATTGAGCTTTGCATATATCACGGTTATTCTCTTTGGCTTTCCGCCGCATTCTTCCTTTCATGCAAATTTTATTGTACGTTCTTTTCAAATACGTGATAATATGGTTTTATGACTAAAAACATCGGTATTGCCTTGTATCATGCGTAAGCTAAAGATGATGGGCAAAACACAAAAGAGCTTTGCAAAAGGTGCGGCCATCCTGGGTGGTATGGGAATTGTTTCCAAGATCATCGGAGCCGTTTATACCATCGCCACGACATATATTGTCGGGACGCGGGGTATGGCGTATTATACGACGGCGTTTCCCGTATACACGTTCCTATTGGCATTATCCAGCGCAGGCTTGCCGGTTACCATTTCCAAGATGGTGTCAGAAAGAACGGCGCTTAATGATTACAAAGCGGCTCATGCGGTTTTTCGCAAGGCGATCAAAACAATGGTTGGCATTGGGCTTGTCACGACCATCTTTATGATAGCGCTGAGCAGACCGATTGCGACCGCACTTGGAAGGCCGGATGCCAGCTTGACAATTGTGGCAATCGCTCCCTCCTTGTTCTTCGTGGCCATCATCTCGGCCTTTCGGGGTTATTTTCAGGGTATGCGGCAGATGATGCCGACAGCCGTATCGCAAATTATTGAACAAGTCGGCAAGGTCGGAGTCGGCCTTCTATTGGCTTGGCTATGGATCGGCAAAGGAGAGATATACGGGGCGGCCGGCGCTGTGCTCGGCATTGCCGTTTCCGAGGTTTTTGCATTTATCTATTTATCCATTTTCTATCGGTTGCGAAAGGCGGACTTTAAGAAGCAAATCATAAGCTTACATCACGCAGACCTAACGGAAAACATCGGACGAAAACTGATCTATCTGGCCACTCCTATTATTGTTGGAGCCTGCGCAATGCCGCTTGTCCAGCTTGCCGACACCGCGATCATCACAAATACGCTAAACAGCATGAAAAGTATTATGCTGTTTGGTAAAGAGGTTGTTCTGAACTCGAAAATTGTCGATTCGCTTTTCAGTCTCTTAACAGCATATGTAAACCCGATTGTCAACATGCCGGCGGTGTTCTCTCTTGCCCTCGCGATCAGTCTCGTACCTTCGATTTCTTCATCCAAAGCGCGTAACGACCTGAGAGGTATTTCAGACAAGGCGAGTATAGGTTTAAAGCTCTCCATGCTGATTGGGCTTCCCTGCGCGGCTGGCCTGTATTTGCTTTCGACGCCAATTATTCATCTTCTTTTTGCCGGGTTGAAAGGCGATAATTTAATCATAGCGGGAAACTTGATGAGGATTATGTCGATTTCGGTACTGTTCCTGACCATCTTGCAGACGATGACGGGTATTCTGCAAGGTTTGGGTAAGACGTATTTGCCGGTGATCAACCTGTTCATCGGAATCGGCGTGAAGGTGCTCATCAGCATTTTCTTTATTCGGATGCCGGAGGTCAACATTCGAGGTGCTGCCTATGGAACCGTTGCCTGCTATGCCATTGCGGCATTGCTTGACGTGATCTGCGTCGTCAAATACGCTAAAGCAAGGCTTAGGATATTCCACAATTTTATCAAGCCAATGTTGGCGACGGCGTGCATGGGTTTTGCCATCTATGTGATCATGCCGTATGTAGCGTCCGGCGAATATTCACGGCTCATGACCATTGGCGCTATTCTGATTGGAATCGTCGTGTATGTATTCTTTGCATTCCTATTTGGGGCGATAAACCGGTGGGATATGGAGTATTTGCCGGAAGGCAAACGTATTACATCCGCAATGATCTATCTGGGAATCTGGAAGGCGGATTCCAGCGGGGAAAGATGAGCTAATGTTTAGGCAAGCGTGAAAACCGGCAAACGATACTATACCGAAACAAAAAACATGTGAGCCCTGCGGATGGGTTCTCATATTTTATCTAACGTTGTTTTCACGTCTATTTTGGCACTGGAAAAATTCACGCTGATGCTCTAAATAACGCCTTTTCTCCGATTGAATTACTGTGCAACTCCGCAATGCAGCTTTCCGTCCACTTCTTCTGCACTCCAGCTGCAACGCATGCTGTTCTGTCTCATCTCCGGCGCGATCGTTACAACGCCGCCAGCATTCCTCGCCATAATTGTGCCGGACATGAACTGCGGCAATATCCTTGGCAAGTGTTTGACCGTGACGTGTGGTGCAAGGATGAGCGGCGTAATTATTGGAGCAAAAGTACCGGTGGTGCTGACGTCCCGCGGATCGTCCACAGAAGAAAAGTTCTATTCGATCGCGCTGGCTTTTTTTGATTTCATCCGGATCGGCCGGTTGAGCGGACGCAGGAATATTACCGCAGCTTGCGCGGCTTCTGACATAGAAACAAGGCCAATGAAAGTAAATATAACAACAAATCCGAACCCGATTGCAGAAGGGCTCGGATTTTGTTTTGCCTGGCCAAGCCTTCACAAAGGGATCGAATCGCGCGGTTGTTTGGCGGAGTGCAGGACGGATACCTGAATTGTTTTCAGGATAGGTGCACAATACTATATGGCTACACAAAATACTGCCATTCTATTGATTGGACTCGCGATCGCCGAAAAAGCAAGAACAGAGAGACGGTTTTTTTGCCCGGGAAAAGATGGAACAGTTCCACCGTTGACACTCCGCTGTCAGTCCGTGATAATAAGGGAAACGATTCCACATTCACACTTTTCAATTTTATCCAGAGGCATGCACATGGAGAAAAAAAGCAAAGAAATCACAATTTCAGACATCGCAGAGCTTGCACACGTTTCCAAGTCGACCGTTTCAAGATACATGAACGGCTCCGGTTACGTCAGCGATGAAACAGCGCTTGTCATTTCGCAGGCGATGCAGATGTGCGACTATCGCCCGAACCCATATGCACGATCGCTGCGGACGAACCGCAGCAACGTGATCTTCGTTGTTGTACCGGATATAGGCAACCCGTTCTATGCGAAAATCGTTCGGAACGTG
Organism: Christensenellaceae bacterium; assembly: GCA_963665515.1. Taxonomy (GTDB): domain Bacteria; phylum Bacillota; class Clostridia; order Christensenellales; family CAG-138; genus UBA7703. Next base: position 3,494,187 of record OY762278.1, on the reverse strand, counting down.
CAGCTGCTGGCGAAAAATGACAACTTCATGGTGATGCTCTACAACACCAACGAAGAGATTGGAGAGGCGATCCATGCGATTCGCACCGCACAGGAAATTCAGGTTGCTTGTCTGTTTCTCTGGTCGATTCACACAAAGAATAAGAAGCTGGTAGAAGCGCTTGAACGCGCCAATATTCAGGTAGTATTAGCAAACTATTTTGAAGGCATCCCGTTTGATCTTGTGCATGCAAACAAAAACCAGAGCACATACTTAACGACAAATCATCTGATCGGGCTGGGACACAAACATATCGCCTTTGTCGGCGGTCCGACGGAATCTTCCGTATCGACCGGCAGAAAGCGCGGCTACATGCTTGCACTGCAGGAACACGGCATGGAATTTAATGAAGACAACTGCTTCGAAATGGGATTTTCAAAAGCAGCGGGATACAAATTCGGACGCTATTTTCTAGCACTCGACCACAGGCCGACTGCGGTATGCTGCGCCAACGATTTGATCGCGCTTGGCGTGATGCAATTCTTCCGGGAGCACGGGATTTCCATCCCGAACGATGTTTCGATCACGGGCATTGATAATATTGACTACAATGGAATCGATTCCCTAAAGCTGACAACCGTTGACCTCAACGTTGAAGAAACGACGCAGCAAATGATGAATCTTTTCCTTTCACGTTACAGTGGTGCTTACCGCGACGAACCGCGGGAAGTGCGAATCGATCGTCACATCGTAATCGGCAATTCGACGGCGCCTGTACCAAAGGAAGCGGAGGCGGACAAGTGAGCGGGCAGAAACGGGCGCCAGCAGTGTTTTTCGACCTTCAGGGAACGCTCGGCGGGCAGTCGCTTGGCGACATTCGAGATTTTTCTTTTTACCCGTTTTCGGTTGAAGCGTTACGGCTGATAGCCGACGCCAACCTCAGAATCTTTTTTGTGACGAACCAGAGCCGCATTGCAAAAGGATTGCTGACGCAGGCGGATTTCGACGCGAAGATGGAGAGCATATTGAAAGAATTGCAAAAATCGGGTGTTGCAATTGCGCAAGTTTACTGTTGTCCGCATCTGCGCGTACAAAACTGTAAATGCAAAAAACCGTCGGTCTTTTTTTTGAAACAGGCTGAAGCGGAGTTCGACATTAATCTATCCGGGAGTTATGTGGTGGGCGATATTTATGAAAGCGATATCCGAATGGCGAAAGCGGCTGGGACGAAGAGTGTCCTTGTGCTGACAGGACAGGGACCAACGAGCCTTGAATCAATGAAACGACACGATCCGTCAGGACAGGCGGACTTCATTGCAAACGACGCGCTGGCAGCGGCAAATTGGATCCTTGCGGATCGAACGAACTAAGCGGGGAGGCGACTAAATGAAAGAAAAAAGCGGTCAGGCTCTACCAAATCGTTCAGCTATGAAAAAAAGACGTCTCAGCAGGGCGAAGCGTGTTTTTAACGAAAATTACATGCTCTACTTGATGCTGATGCCTACAATGGCGTACTTCATCATTTTCCATGTGGTCCCGATTATCAATATGAAGCTGGCATTCTATGACTACAGGATCATGGGCGACGATATTTTTGTCGGGTGGAAATGGTTTGTAAAACTGTTCTCTACGCCAATGTTCTGGCGGATATTGCAGAACACGCTCATTATCAGCTTCATGAAAATCGTGCTGTATTTTCCGCTGCCGATCCTCTTTGCGCTGATATTGAACGAATTGCGGAGGTCATCTTTCCGGAAATCTATTCAGGTGATTTCCTATCTGCCGCATTTTTTGTCCTGGGTTGTCATTGCGGGCGTATGGTTCTCCTTTATGGGGCGTAACGGTGCAGTGAACAGTCTGCTGTCGTTGGCAAACATTGAACCAATTGATTTTTTAACGAATAAGGCGAACATCCGCTGGACACTGTTCTTCTCGGAAGCATGGCGGAGCATCGGCTGGGATTCCATCATATTCTCCGCGGGCATACTGGGAATCGATAACGCATTGTATGAAGCCGCGGCAATCGATGGGGCGAACCGGATGCAGATCATCCGAAAGATCATCCTCCCCGCGCTGGTGCCGACAATGATCACCGTTTTGATCCTGAATATCGGTTTTCTGCTCAACGCCGGATTGGAACAGGTGCTCAACTTTTCAAACGACGCAGTTATCAGCAAGGTTGACATTATCGACACGTACGTTTACCGGATCGGCCTGCAAAACAGCCAGTATTCGTTTGCAACGGCGGCATATTTGTTTAAGGGCATTGTCGGGGCAATCCTGGTTGTTACAACACATTTGATTTCGAAGAAACTGACTGGAAAGGGCGCATGGTAATGCAAAATAAAATGGCTAGCAATCATGCGGCACGTTCGCATAAAGCAAAGAGACGGGACAAAATCTCCTTTGCGCATATTTTAATCATCTGTATTCTGCTTTTGATCGCGGCGAGCATCGTTCAGCCGATGATGAACCTTCTGGCGCGCGCGCTGTCCGACCCGACGCAGGCGTTTCGCATCAAAGGTTTGGACATCCTGCCGCAAGGTTTTTCGTTTTTCCATTTTGAGGTCATCTTAAGCAACGATCTCGTTTGGATCAGCCTGAAAAACCCTCTGTTTATCACGATCGTCGGTACTGCGCTGAGCGTACTGCTTACATGCAGCGCGGCATATTCGCTGACACGACCGGAACTTTTCGGCAAGCGTGTATTCATGTATTTCCTCATCATCATGATGATTGTCGTACCAGGCATGGTGCAGGAATATTTCCTCATGAAAAACCTTGGCCTGCTGGACAAAATATGGTCGATGGTTTTCTTCAAGAGCGTCAGCGTTTACTACCTTATTATTCTGATGCGCTTTTTTGAGGAAGTGCCGCAGTCGTTCGTTGAAGCCGCAAAGCTGGACGGAGCAGGACACCTGACAATCTTTTTTAAGATATTCATGCCGCTTCGGAAAGTGCCGGTCATCACGATCTCCATGTTCTATTTTGTAGCCAGATGGAATGAGTTCTTTTACTCCAGTATTTTTCTCAGCAGCAGGGGGAATACAACGCTTCAGGTTCTCCTGCGAAAATTTGTTGTGGAAAATGACCAATCCAACATCATTGGAATCCAGAACATCGCGGCCAACAACATCATTGCTCAGTTGGATATGAACGCAATGAAGTCCGCAACAATTTGGGTCACATTGATTCCGATTTTGCTTATCTACCCAATCGTGTTGAAGTACCACGTTGGAGGGGTACTTTCCGGTGGGGTTAAAGAATAAGCAATGCGAATAAAAATAAGGAAGGGAAATTGAACAATGAAAAGGGTTTTGTCTTTACTGGCAGCAATACTGATGCTGCTTGCGGTGGGATGCACCGGTAAAACCACGCCCGACTCAACAGAAGGGACGACCACCGCTACGGAAGCCACCGAACAAACCGGCGCTCAGGAAGCGACGGTTGAAGCGAGTGAAACATGGGAGAATTATTCCGCCGATAATCCGTGCCTGATCAAGATGGCTGTGGAATCCTATGACGATTACGCAGCGGAACTCACCGGCATTGAAGAAGGAATGGCCAAAGAAGGCAAGTACGTGAAATTTGAGGTTGTCCCGATGCAGGAAGGCAGCTATGCCGACAGCCTGAGCCTGCTGCTGCAGAGCGGCGAAATTCCGGACCTCATCTACTTCCAGGGCGGCGATTACCAGTTTGCAATTACACAGCAGATTCTCACCGACCTCAGACCGTATATTGAAAACTCCGAATATATTAAGGAAGCGCTGGAAGAGCACTCCCTTCAGCGAATGGAGAGCTATCCGTACCTGCTCTGGATCTCCAGCCCCAGAAGCCAGGTTCCGGTCGTTCGCACAGACTTCTTTGAGCAGATGGAAACCGGCGCGGCGCTACTTGCCGATCCGACGATCGACAATTACTATGCGTTCTTAGTGGAACTGCGCGAAAAGTTCACCTCCAGTTCGGCAATCACGGTGAAAGGCGCTTCGGACGGCCTTGCGGAGCTCGATATGATGTTTGGGCAGGCGTTCGGCGCAACACAAACCTGGGTGAAGAATGACGACGGTACCTACTCCTATGCAAAAGTTACGGCAAGCGAACTTGCAAAGTTGGAGTTCTATGCGAAATTGTACTCGGAAGGACTTCTGGACAACGAATATCTTTCGAAAAAATATTCGGATAAGGAACAGGCGTTTTACACCAATGAAACCGGCGTGATCCTAGCGACGCAGAACACTGTCGTCAGCAAGTATCAAAATAAGTGCGTCGCCGCCAATGGCGAAAGCGCAACGCTGACGGTGCTTCCGCCTGCAGAAGGAACGGATGGCTCCAGCTACTTCACACCGATCGCCGTTGACAAGGAAACCCGCGGCTGGGCGATCAGCGCGTATTCCGATCACAAGCAGATGGTGTTCGACGTGCTCGACTGGCTGACCGGCCCGACGGGTTCCATGCTGGATAAACTCGGCGTGGAAGGCGAACAGTATGAAATCACCGCCGACAACAAGATCCGTATTCTGGACAATACGTGGTGGGCGCGTTTCCATGAATCCGTCACAACCTTCAATCCGGATATGGAATATGAATCCGACAAGCCGCTGTTTGCATACGAAGTTATGGAAGACGCATATCAAATGGTCAATGCGCACAGCTGCTACGACAACTCTTTTGTAATTCCGGAAGAGCTTGTGACCGATTGGGACGCGGCGACGATGGTCTATAAGGAATTCTCCGCCGACTTTGTGTCCGGCAAGAAGACCGCGGCCGACTGGGACGACTTTGTACAGGAATGGCTGAGCATGGGCGGTCAGGCAGTGACCGATTATGCCAACAGCATCCTTGGCTAACGTATCAAAAGACACAACAAACGGTTAGCGAACGAACAATGTCCGCCTTCGGGGGAGCGCCACGTACTGCGTGGTCTCCCCGGCCGGAGGCGAAGGGAAAGGGAAAACAGACTCATGATTCCTGAGCATTATCTGGAAAAGGTTTACGCGGGATTCCTAGGAAAATGCGTAGGCATTCGGCTCGGCGCTCCAGTGGAGCCGTCGATCTGGACGATGGAACGCATACAAAAAACGTACGGCTATATCGACCGCTACGTAAAGCATTATAAAACTTTTGCCGCGGACGACGATTCGAACGGCCCAGCATATTTCATTCGGGCATTGCTGGACGACGCAACCGACCGGGAACCGACACCCGACGACGTTGCCCGCGCATGGCTGAATTACGCACGTGAAGGCGTCGGCATGTTCTGGTGGGGCGGGTATGGTATCAGCACCGAGCATACGGCGTACAGCAACCTGCGCGTGGGTATTCCCGCGCCGCAGTCCGGCTCAATTCGGCAAAACGGCGAGATTATTGCTCAACAGATCGGCGGGCAGATCTTTATTGATACATTTGGACTGGTCAATCCCTGCGATCCGGAAAAGGCAGCACGTTACGGAGAAATTGCCGCAAGCGTTTCCCACGACGGAGAGGGCTTGTACGGCGCGCGGTTCTTCTGCGCGGCGATTGCCGAAGCGTTCCGCACGCCGGACGTAAGGCAAATTGTCGAAACTGGGCTTTCAACCATACCGGAATCATCCGACTATTATCGTGTGGCCCGTGCCGTCATGGCGTTTTATACGGAGCATCCGGAGGATTTCCGGGCATGCATGGAGATGCTGGATCGCGACTGGAATATGACGAAATTCCCCGGCAACTGCCACATCATACCAAACGCAGGCGTCTGCATCCTTGCGTTGATGTACGGCGAAGGCAACTATTCAAAAACGATTGAAATTGCATGCACCTGCGGACTGGACACGGACTGCAACGCCGGAAACGTCGGTACCGTAATGGGCGTTGCGTGCGGACTGGACGCAATTCCGGAGAAATACCGCGCACCGATTAACGACGGCATCGTGCTTTCCGGAATATCCGGTTACTTAAACATTCTCGATTTGCCGACGTTTGCAAAACAGCTTGCGCTGATCGGGTATCGCATAGCGGGCGAAACCGCGCCGGAACAAATTGTAAACTCGTATCGACCGGGTGAGCTGTACTTTGATTTTGCGCTGCCGGGATCGCTGCACAACTTTCATTCGTCCGACGAAAGCATCTGCCAGATTCGTCACTCGGACGAATCGGACTCGACCGGCGGCTCGCTGGAAATTTTGTATAGCCAGCTTTACCGTTCGCAGCAATGCAAAATCTATTACAAGCCGTTTTATACACGCGATGATTTCAGTGACGAGCGGTATATGCCTGCGTTTTCACCGCAGGTTGTCGCCGGACAGGACGTACGATTCCAATTTTTTATCGATCAATGGCAGGGCAGCGATATGATCGGCCTGAATCCATATGTGCACACGATCAGCGGCACGACGAAAATCGTCGCTTACACGCGACCGACACAGGGAGAATGGGCGGAGGTGCGCTTTACCGTTCCGGACACGGACGGCGAGATTATCGACGAGATCGGTTTCGTTATGGAAGGACTTTCACGCAAAACGGACCGCTCGCGCGGGCGTGCGCTGATGACAGGCTTCTCTGTGAGCGGGGAAGGACGATACAGCGTGGATTTTTCCAAGCAACGCGTCGACTTCGGCTCGGTCACACCGCTTGTGCATACCAATACCGCCTGGCGAAAGGTCGGGGACGCCCTTTGCCACACGCGGTGCAAGGACAGCTTCAGCTATACCGGTAACTATTACGCCAAGGATCAGAGTGTCGCTGTCGATATGACGCCAAACTGCGGGGATCAGCATATGCTCGCCGTGCGCGCTGGCGGAATCGAGCGGGGATATTTCGCCGGGTTCGATAAAGACGGGACTGTGGCAATTTATAAAAACGAATTCGGGATTCAGCGGTTGAATTCTGCGCCGTTCGACTGGCGGATCGATCAGAAATATCGTATCGAATTTTCTGCCGTTGGCGACTTGCTGACGCTTACCGTCGACGGAGCGGACGTGCTGTCAGCAAAAGATGAGACATTCTGTTCCGGAATGGTCGGGTTCGGTTCGCTCAGCATCGGGCGAACGACTTTTAAAAACCTAAGCATCTGGAACTCATAAACGGAGGAGTTAAGAACCAATGTTAACGAGAGAACAGCTCAAACAAACCCCGGAAGAACTCAAAAGGCGGGCGATTGGAAGCCTCTGCGGTCTTGCAATCGGCGACTCGCTCGGCGATGCCGCCCGCTATCAGGACAACCGTGTGAATTTCGGATTTATTACGGATTTTACGAGCAAGGCAACGTGGAGTACGGACGATACCGAATTTGCGCTGCTTACTGCGCAGACGCTGATTGAGACGGACGGAGAGCTCACAACGGACGCTGTCGTTTCCGCCTGGAAAAAACACGTCTCGGTGCAGGATGAATTCCCGCGCGGCGGAGCGAGTGAGATTACGGCGATACGGAACCTTTCCATGGGGATCACACCGCCTGAAAGCGGAAAATTCAGCACATATTCCAACAGCGACGGCGCTGCGATGCGAATTGGGCCCGTTGGCGTTTTCTGCGCCGGGGATATGGAGAAAGCGTCCGAACTGGCATACCGCGACGCGTGTGTAAGCCACTATGCAGACGGCATTTGGGGCGCGCAGGCAGTGGCGGCGGCGGTGGCCGCGGCAATGGCCGGCGCGGATATGGATGCGATCATTGGCGCCGCAATGGCGACGATACCGGAAGATTCGTGGCTGTATGCGAATATGCGCGCGGCGCTGGATATCGTGGAACAAAGCGAAGGCCGGATAATCGATGCATGGATGCCGCTGCACGAGCGCATTCGTGCAAGCATGATTTCCAGCGTACCGGAGGCCGTCCCCGCGGCATTTGCCTGCTTAAAATTGGAGCATGCAAGCTTTCGCAGCGGAATGGTACTCGCGTCCAACTTCGGGCGGGATGCGGACACGATCGGTGCGATCGCCGGTTCGATTCTCGGCGCTATGTACGGCCGCGACGGAATTCCTGAAAGCTGGATAGAGCGGACGCGCTATCCGTCCGGTACTTGCCTGCAGTTTGCAAAAGGGCTTGATCTCGTAAATCTCGGCGAACGACTCGCGCAGATGATCATGTCCCACTAAGGCAATTAATCAAGTGAATTGTACTGGAAAGAGATAGACAGGGAATGGATATTTTCCTAACGATCGCCGTGGGTGCGATCGGCGCGTATGTCTTCTATAAAATCAAGGTGCCGGCCGGTGCTCTGGTCGGCGCTTTGATCTTTACCGCGGTGTTTTCCAACCTAACTGGAATCGCCGCGTTTCCAAAGCCGATCAAAATTTTTGTGCAGGCCATATCCGGCGCTTTTATCGGCTTACGGATCGACCGAGAAGCGTTGAAACAACTGAAAACGATCATCAAACCGTCGCTCCAGTTCTTCTTTGGCATTCTGGCTTTAAGCTTCGGCACGGGTATTTTGATACATACCATTTCAGGACTGGACATTGCAACGTCCGTGCTTTCCTCCGTTCCGGGCGGAATTACGGACGTGAGCATCATCAGCTCCGATATCGGTGCGAATCCCGTGCAGACGACCATGCTGCAACTTGCGCGCTATTTTGTAGCAGTGCTGGTCCTTCCGCAGGCGGCGATTGCCATATCAAAGCGTGAAAAAAAACAAAAAGACGATCGCCCTGAAACGGGGGCAGTTTTCCAAAACCGGCCGTTTACCTGGAAGGCTGGCATGATTACAATCCTGCTCTTGTGCGGTTTTGGCTGGCTCGGCAGCATCTCGCCAATTCCGGCAGGCGCCTTGCTTCTTTCGTTGATTGCGGTATCCGTTTACAATGTGCTGGGAAAAGAAGCGTGTCTTCCATCCAAAGCAAAGCTGGTGGCACAGTGCTGCGCAGGGATATTTATCGGAATCAAAATCGACCTGCATAGCGTGGCGCAGTATTCCGCGCTTGTCTTGCCGGTCGTACTGGTGGTGGTCAATTGCCTGCTGATGAACTACCTGCTCGGATTTTGGATCTACAAAACGAATGATATGGACCTCGCGACGAGTCTGTTTGCGTCTATTCCCGCAGGCGTTTCAGACATGGCGCTGATTTCGCTGGACTACGGCGGAGACGCGCCGAAGGTCGCCGTGCTGCAGCTTGTGCGCTATGTCAGCGTCATGTGCGTTATGCCGTCGCTGATTCGGTACTTTGCTCTCGTGTATCCATTCTAAAAATGGCTGCAAGGCGAACGAGAGATGTTTTTGCAAGGAGGCTATATAATGCGGATTACAAAACAGATTAAGATACTATCCCCGTGCGGCATTCTCGGGTACGGGTTTCCGAAAGAGTCGTTTATGCGAGGCGTGGAGCAAAAACCGCACGCGATCGTTGTCGATGCCGGCAGTACGGACGCGGGTCCGCATAAACTCGGCGCAGGTGTTGCAATTGTCAGCGACGCGGCGATGAAACGCGACCTGACATTGATTATCAAAGCGGCATACGAACTGGGCATACCTGCTGTGGTCGGCTCGGCGGGCGGTTCCGGCGCGCGCACGCATGTGGAACACACGCTGGGCATCATTCACGATATCGTAATTGAGCAGGGCATGGAATCCATAAAAACGGCTGCCATCTGGGCAGATATCGACAAGGATCGTGTCGCATCCGACCTGGAAAGCGGCGCGCTTGTTCCGCTGAATCATACCGTAAAACCGCTTACGAAGGAACGTTTGGAGCAAACCAACGGCGTTGTTGCGCAAATGGGGCACGAGCCGATCCTTCGCGCGCTGAATGAAGGATTTCAGCTGGTAGTCTGTGGACGCGCCTACGACCCTTCACCGTTTGCCGCCGCTGCCGCCTACTATGGTATGCCGTTGCATTACGGATACCACATGGGCAAAATCCTTGAGTGCGCGGCGCTCTGTGCGGTGCCGGGCACCACGAAGGATTGCATGATGGGCACGATTTCGGAGGACGGATTTCAAATTGAGCCACTTTCGCAAGCGCGCGCATGTACACCGCTCTCGGTCGCGGCGCATACGTTTTATGAAAAGGAACACCCGTACATCCTGCACGGTCCGGGCATTGAGATGCAGCTTTCGGACTGTACGTTCACGGCAATGGACGAGCGCACCGTGTTTGTCGCCGGAAGCAGACTCAAACAGACGAAGCCGTATTATGTGAAGCTTGAGGGTGCGATGCCCGTCGCTTACAGAACGTTTGTAGTGGCGGGCGTGCGCGACCCGCTGATGATACAAAATCTGCGGCAGATCGAACAGAGTGCTGAGCACCAGGTGCGCGAATATTATAAAGATATTTTGAGCGAGAACTATGAAATACGGTTTTTAAACTACGGGATGGATGCTGTGCTCGGCGAAGCAGAATTTGCAAACGACACGCCGCATGAAGTTGGATTGGTTTTTGAAGTACTTGCACAAACGCAGAAAACGGCGGATGCCGTATGTGCGACACTGCGTTCCACACTGCTGCATTTTGGGTACGACGGCAGAAAATCGACCGCGGGCAATCTTGCGTTTCCGTTTGCACCAAGCGACGTTTCGTTCGGATGCGTCTATGAGTTTTCCGTGTACCATCTCATGCCGCTGGCGGACAGCGAAGCGGAAACGCTGTTCCCAGTGGAAGAAATCGATTGGAAGGAGTGGGAACCCAATGCGTGAATACAGCCTGTATGAACTTGCGGACGTCGTCCGCTCAAAAAACAGTGGGCCGTTCCAAGTCACTTTAGATGTGCTGTTTTCCGACCGGGCGGTTTATCTGGCGGTAAAGGAAAGTGAAACGATTACCAGGAAGTCGATCGCGGGGCTTTATCATATCCCGGAGTCGCGTATTTGTGACATCGTATTTTTTGATACGGCGCTTGGCTTTAAAGTTACGTTTGATCGGGAGACTTCTTCCGGAACCTGCGGAGATCGCGACGTATACGGCGCGCAGCAACATATGCCGCTGGGGCAGATGCGACTGGCAATATGAGGAGAAATATCTGCCACAGCAACCCGGATGGGACAGCGCGGGCAAGAATATTGGTATCATAACGCAATAGCATTCCTTTGCGATACAGGTAACAGACTCAATGTATTACAATTCAAACAAAGACGGCCACCATTTCCGGTGGCTGTCTTTGCTGGCTAAACCTGTATGAAGCGAAACAACGGTGTGATTCCTTGCGGTTGGGCGCAAGCGATTGACTTCGGATGCAGATTCAGTATAGCGAGTGCGCTGCGAGCGTCAAAAGTCAAGCTGGAGTTAATCTGTAGTCCGGCAAAGCAAATAAACGTTATGGTTCAAGCGCAAAGAGTTCATCCGGCGTCATAGCAAACGCGTCCGCAATGGTTTGATTGAACACTTCGATTGCATACATGACGGGGTTGTCTGCATCCGGCACGATCAGGTTTAGTCGATACAGGATGCCTTCCGCGTCCCAACCTTCGTCCATCGGCTCCATGACGCCGGTGTCTGCATAATAGTAATACTTGGCTTCCGTGTCGGCCGTCATGATCAGAACGCCATACTTCCGCTCGTCCGGGGTATATACGACTTTGTAGCTGATCTCGTCGTCGCCAAGCATCATGATGGAATCGTCAGCTCCCTGCCAGTCCGTTTTGGATATGACGATGAAAGTTGTTTCCGTGCTGTTTGTCCAGCTGCAGGAACCGTCCGTGTCGATCTCACCAAACCTTAAAAAGCGCAGCGTGGTTTCCGGGATATAGTCGGCTAAGTTCAGATCGGTTTGATCAAGCAATTCGAAAAATGATATTTCGCCGCTATCATAGTCCAGATGTACCTGAACCGTCATATCGATATAGGTATCGCTGACCATCGCGCCGCCGCTTTGGATATTATCATATCTGTTAGAACAAAACTCTTCGGAAGTAAAGAAAGTTTTCCAGGTTTCAAAATCGTCCGGGCGATACGTGTAGATCGTATATACGCGCGAATATTCTTCGGTATGAATGACGATCTGCCGTCCGCTTGGCTCGCGATCCGTCAAAAAGTCGCCGGCGCCGAAATAGGAAATCGCATCCGTGTTGAAGTTTTGATCCAGAATACCCTCGTATACTTCCAACATATCGGGATCGATGTCCGCCTTTATTGTAACCTTATAGCCTTCGAAATACGTATATTCGTCGTCGTTCTCACTTGTTTTCTGAATATCCACTTGCGCGTTCAGCGTGCCTTCGGCGCCGGTCGGCTCGAGGATCACACGGCCTTGCTTCAGATCGCTTATGAAATATTCGATTTTTTCGGAATCGTAGTCAAAAAAATGTGCGAAAAAGGCGACAACGTTTTCCGCGGTATCCTCGGCGGTGAGATACATCGCGATTTTTTGATCGTCACCGATCCAGAACGACATTTGATAGACATGATACCCGTCGGGCAGCTCGATAAAATAGAACGGGTTGTACGGGCTGTCCAAAATATCCAACGGTGCGTCGAATGAGATTGGTTCCGGCTCCGGCGAAGCTGAAGCTGTCACTTCGGCCGGTTCCGCGGAAACGACCGGCTCTTCGGAAGCGGGAGTGGCTGTTGCCGTCGATTCGGTCGCCTGCGATGCCGGCGCGGTTGAAGCCGAACATGCCGGGAGCAACAAACAGACGATCAGACAGGAAAGAATGGTGAAGCTTGTTTTTTTCATTGATCCGTATCCTTTGCTGAATAATAGAATTTTATTATTGTTTAGAATATTGGTGAACCATTTTTTATTGGTTCGTATCTGCCTTGAAATTAATATTGATTTCGATCGCGTTTTTCGCGTCGGTAAAAACAAATTTGACAGACTGGCTGTTCTCCGGCATATGCGAAAGATACGCCGTCGAATCGCCTTCCGGCGTAATAAAGGTGACGTAACTGGAAACGAGGACGTTGTTGTAGTAGTCTATCGCGGCCTGATAGTCGTCATCCACGATATCGGACCAGGACAATGAGAAACCCAACGTTCCCCGGTTGCAGGTAAGGGTATAACAAGGATCGTCGAGCACATACAATTCCGGCAGATTTTGCACAAGCGAGAGGCTTTCGTAAATGCCCGAAAGCAGACTGAATATTTGTTCGCCGCTTTCTCCGCCAACGATGATCATCAGGTGCATTTCGCCGTTATCCTGCGGATTGAGTTCCATCGTGATGTCGCCTTTTTGCGCAACGCTCTTCCAGTCGTTGTCCTCAAACGTGATTCCAAGCTGCGATTCCGCAGCTTTAACGAATTTTTGAGCCGATTTTTCATCGCTGTAAGGGATATGGAACCAAACGCCGTCCTGCGCCGACGCAGACACGCTGACATAATCCGGGACGCTAGAAAAGATCGCGGCAAACTCCTCTGGCATGAGCGCAAGCAATCGAGTTCCGCCCTGCTGATTGAATTCGTAGATTAGATAGTCTGTTTCTGTCGGAGCTTCGTTTTCGCGCGCGGCCGGTTCACTCGTTTCCTCGTCCTGTACGGTATAGGCATGAAGTCCGATCGCCTCGGTGGTCGATTGCACAACCTCGGTATACGCCGTCAGCGCTTTCGTGCGCTCTTCGCTTTTCGTGTCGCGCGTTTCAGCGTTTTCCAGCATAGCCTGTTCGATATCGGCTTTTTGACCCAGCATGATCGTTCCCCATGCGACGATGTTGGGAATGGTTGCTTCCAGATATCCGTCGTTCTCGATAAAATCGATCATGGCTGTTTCGCCGGATTCCGGCGTGGAATAATACAAGGCAATATCGTCAGGACCATACGGCGTATCGTTCAACAGCCGGATTAAAACGTCGTTCTTTTCCGCGATCTGCTCGCTTTCCTTGTCGAACGCATAGTTCACGAGGTGATACAGATAACCATTGAAACAGGTTGAAAAGTATTGCGTAGCGACGATGTCCGCGTCGTTGATCATATACGGCAGGACGATTTCGTCTTTCACCGCGGTCATGATCGTCTCGATTTCGTTCGGTTCGATCCAGTATGATTCCTGAAATCCTTCTTCGCTCCATTCATAATGCCCGAAGATATGCTTGTAACCTTCCAGGGACGAACTGCTGAAATCCATCATTGTAAAGTCGTCGGTCAGCGGCTCGCCGGTTTCGTCGTATACGGCAGTCAGGCCGACGGACAGCACCGTTCCGCCGTCTTCAATAAACTGCTTTAGCAGCGCTCTGTCCGCCTCGCTCAAGTAGTCGACGCGGGGGAGGATCACCACGTTTAGACCGATCAGGTCGTCCTCCGTCAGCGACTTTTCGATCATCGTTCCGTCACCGGTTGCGATTACGCGGAACGGAACGTTTCTTGTGATCAGCGATTGCGAAAGTCCCCAGAACGACGTGTCCGACTGGCCGGAGTTCAGATTGGAAGGGAAGGAGTACAGCACAGCAACGTCGGCCGTCGGCCACAGTTGCTCAAAGAATAGTGCGTTATAGTAAATGAAGTCGTAATACGGATAGAGTTCCTCCATGTCGGCAGCCGACATATTGACCGCTTCGTAAATATTCATTCACTGGACGAACGAAACGGACTTTGGTCCGGGATCTGAAGGAACCCGCCGTGCGCATAGGCTTCCGCCGTTAAAATCTTATGCGTCTGCGTGCTCGCGGTGGAAAGCATCAGGTCAGCCGCCTGCACCGCGTTGGGATGGCCGGTGAGGATCGTTCCGAACGCGTTCGCCAGCTCGTAACGCACGGCTTCGCGCGGATACGGATCATAAGGCAGATTCATTTCGGGCGAAAAGAAATCCACCGTGTCCGCGCATGCCATAAAATGGACGTTTAAATCGGCCATATTGGCGCCTACCGTAACATGCGCGCTGTACACTTCGTTTGCGTTTTCGACTTCCTGCTGAATCCGCTTTTGAAGCGCCGTTATTTCCAGATACTGAAACATGCCGTACTCTTCGGAAAGCGGGATCGACGGGCTGATCCCCTCGCTAATGTAGTTCGCCTGGTAGAGATCATAATAATTCTCGCGGATAAAGTCGCCATAATCGAACGTATCGATATCCGTAATTCCCAGCAGCAAAAGCTGCCGGTCGGTCATGGTTTCTTTCAGGTATTCGCGGAAACCTTCCATGCAGTAATCGCAGAAACAGACGCTGGTAGCCGCCCATGCGTCGGCCGCGGTACAGCTCGATCCGCACACCACCGCTTCCAGATGGCAGTTTATGATGTATTCTTCATAGGCCGGATTGGAGATGCAGTACATCGGATCGCCGCACCCACCGGCCAGTAAATCACCGCGCGTCGGGTTGCCGTCGATATCGCGGCAGTATGTGGATTCGCTGTCGTACCCGTCCGGAACGAGTCCTCCCTCGAAACTGTGTGTGCTTTTCCACCCGATAGATTCCAACCCGTATTGGGAAAACAGCGAAATGTTGTAGAAGTCGTTTCTCAGCTCAAGAGGATTGTCCCATTCGTAGCTTAAAAACGCCGGATACAGCACCGAAACATGCGCCCGCGTGGTGCTTTCCATCGGGCGTCCGTTTTCATAGTCGAAACAGTACATTTGAAAAATGTCCGTCGGATCAAACGGTCTTGTTTCGTCTCGCGTCTCGGTGTCGGGCGGGTTGTCGAACAATGCGTTATACGAATGGACTGAATCGGGCGCCTCAACGGTAACATCCGCGGTTTCCGTTGCTTGTGCAGTAACAGCAAGAGAAGCCGCCGGTTCCTCGCCTTTTGTGCTGCAAGCAATAGCGGGAATCGCGAGAATCATGACTGCTAAAAGGAAAATTTGTTTTTTCATCATTCGTTCCATGTTATTTTACCAATGTATAGTACCAGTTCTCATCGCCCCATTCGTTTCTCTTTTCCACACGCTTTTTCAAGTGGCCTTCTGCACGCAGTTCTTCCATTATTTGAAGCGCGCCACTCTCGGTATAGTCTATGCATCGTGTATTTGTCATCGGGCAGTAGATCTCTTTGAACCATTTGTAGTATGCGGCGGACAGGAGGCCGAACGCGTCTGCCGCTTTGAACTCATTGCCTGTTCCATACTTTTTCTTTATGGCTTTCAAGAATTTTCGTTTTTCCCGGTTCAGCATTTTTTCCCTCCATATTATATGATTGTTATTGGTATCTGTTTGAAACCCAATCGGGATACGGTTTGCAAATCCAATGTTTTCATGGAATGGGGACCCAAAGATTCTCTTTTTTTTCGATTATACGAATCGTCGAACCTGCTTGCAGGACAAGTTGCGCATCGTCTTGCATGGAAAATGTCAGGCGATAGTTTTCGCTTGGAGAAATCGACACACCGTCTGCTCCGGCTACGATCTTCAAAGAACCTTCTATTTCGATTTTTTGCGGCCGAAAATCCTCAAACCGAACAACCACTTCGTCTCCGGATTCGGTAATTAGCTTTGCTCCGGTCGGCGCGTAACCGACAGTTTCATCCTTTTGAAAGACAAATGAAACCAAGGTTGCGCTGCAGGTTGCATATTCTCGCATGCAGGCGGAAAGCGCAAACAACGTAAACAGCATGAAAAAAAGCAGTGCGGTTCGTTTCATCGAATGCTCCAATTGGAATGGATGATATTAATTGTAGATGATTGAATAAATGAATTGGTATGCGTTCGGCATACAACTTTTTTATGCGAAAAGAGAACGAATGATGTTCTGCATAATCTTATTGCGTGGCGGGGTTTCCTTCCACATGAAGATTTTCGGCTGTTAATGGGGTAATATCGTTTATATGATTGTTTTTCAAATAAAGGTTCACAAATTCAATTCCCTTTAGCGGGGAAACATCGCGTATCTTTGCGTCGTTGATATACAAAAATCTCAGATAGCACAGATCTTTAAGCGGCGTTACATCCTCCACTAACGTGTTGGAAGCGTTGAGGTCCTCAAGATAACACAAAGCACTCAGGGGCGTCAAGTCCGCCACGGGATTGTAATCGATATTCAGTTTTGTAAGGTTTTCTACTTGCGAAAGCGCAGAGAGATCGGCAATCCGATTGCCGGCAAGATTCAATTCGGTCAGCGGCAGACCGGCGAGCGGGGAAAGATCGGTGATCTGCTGCATGACGACTTCCAGTTTTTTCAAATTGCTCAGAAGCGCAATTTCTTCCAGTGAAGTAATATTGCCTCTTTCCAAAGGCTGGCTTTTTCCGCTGTAGTCGCCCCAATATACCGCTGCATCCGCAAACCCGCTATCATAACCGAGAATCAAATCCTGCTCTTCGGAAAACACATCGCTGCCCCAGATTTGCAGCTTTTCTACATTTGAGAGTTCGTTGAAGTAAATTGGCTCGCTGGGCGACTTTCCGAGCTCGGCACGAACGGCGGCGTCGATCAGCGCGGACCGAAACTCCACAGTCGAGTTAGAAGAATAGGTAACGATTTCCGGCGCCATACTGCGGCGCTCCACATATTTTCCGGCGAAAAAACCGATTGAAAGGCAAATTAATACAACGATAACATACCGCGTGATCGAAACGGGCGACAGACGGTGTTTTCCAACGAGTTGATCCAAATGTTTCTTTAGCGAACGAATATCGGGGAACCGGTCCTTTGGCGCAAACTGTGTGCAGCGCAATAAAAGTTTGCGCATTGCAGTGTTTTCTATTCGTGAAATCACGCCGATATCCGGACTGCCGGTAAGCATGTGTGTCATCAATACGCCTGCGGCGTAAACATCCGTCCGGGCGTCTGTCTGGCAATATCCGAATTGTTCGGGCGGTGAATACTCTCTTGTGCCGTAATACACGGTGTCGGTGTCCGAGGCGGTGTCATACAGCCTTGCTATGTCGAAATCGATCAGTTTTATTTCGCCTTCCGGCGTGACGACAATATTTTGCGGCTTTATGTCCCGGTACACAATTGGTGTCGGGCGAGTGTGTAAATACTGCAAAATATCGCATAGCTTTCGCGCCAGTTCGACTGTTTCGGTTATTTTGAATTTTCGCCCGCAGGACAACGGCTGCGACAACGGATATCCCGGAAAAAACTGGCGAACGATGTAGCGCTCGCCGTCAACATGAACGGACTCAATCAACCTCGGTATGCCCGGATGGTCGAGCGTGCGCAAGACGTCGTCTTCGTAAATAATGGATGCGTCGGCAGCGTGTATGATTTTCAGGATGAATTTGACTCCGTCGCATTTGTCTGAGATCTCGTAGGTTTCGGATTTTTCGGAAACAGAAAGGCATGAATCGACCGTGTATTTGTCTTGAAGCGCTTTGGGAAGACACGCTTGCACATCGCTTTTCAAAAAAGCGACATATTGCGTTTCAAACAATGTGATGTCATTCGATTGTGTTTGCTCGGCATGGTTCATTCGCCAATGATCCTGACCTGTATTTTCTGAAGGAATGCTTGTGTTTTCATAAGGCTGTAATGTCGGTTTTTACAAAAAATGATAGCCGCTTCTCGTTTAATTCTGGCGTATAAAGGCGCTAAACCGGCAATCTTTAATAATACTTGCGTTTCGTCCAGATCCAGTTCTAAACCAAAGGATAGCTGGATCAGTTTTTCGCGTGTCGGCACTCTTTTTCCGCTTATGATTTGATAGCCGTATACGCGATCCAAATCCGCAGTTCGGATTACATCGGCTTTTGCAAGGTTTTTCGTCTCAATTAACGTTTGAATATGATCACTCAAAGACACTCGAAGAAAATCATCCTTGTGATCTTCTGCAAAGTGTTCAAAATCTTTTATAGAGTTGAGCTGGTTTACCATGCTGCTGGTCTTTTCCTGAGAATGCATGTTTACACCTTTTAGCCATCTTTTTTACTATTATATTTGTGAAATCGTTCAATTTCAACACATCGGTTATATTATCAACGTACCCTGCCGCTGTGTTAAAAAAAAGACATGCCACATGCATTTGTTAAGTCGGTTTTTGGTCTTGAGACCATAGAAAAATACGAATAAAGACGACGACGAAAATGAACTGAACCCCGTTGATTAGACACAAATAGAAGCGCCTATTTACTCTTATCTTGGTGTCCAGATTATCTTACCACGTCCATTACGGCCCTCAAAGGCGTAAATCTGCGTGTTTATGAAAACGAAATTGTAAGTATCGTAGGGCAAAACGGCAGCGGAAAGACCACGCTTGTGCGTCATTTTAACGGACTGCTTCGCCCGACGAGCGGCAGCGTATTTCTATACGGTGAACCGACGGACAAACGCACCGTCAGTCAAATGTCCCGTACGGTCGGCTATGTGTTTCAAAACCCGAACCATCAAATTTTCTCGGCAACGGTGAGAGAAGAATTGGCTGTTGCGCCAAAGAATTTCAAAACGCCACAGGCGGAATACGAGGCGGAAATCGAACGTGTGGTAGAGCTCATGCACATTCAAAACATTCTGGATGTTAACCCGCTTACGCTCGATTATACGACAAAGAAAATCGTTACCATCGCGAGCGTATTGGTTTTTCGACCAAAGGTGCTTATTCTGGACGAACCCACCGGCGGACTCGACGAAGCGGGACGCATCATGCTAAACGAAATTACACAGCTTGTGCATGATGAAGGACATACGGTTATTATGATCAGCCACGACATGGATTACGTTGCCGAGCACAGCGGGCGTATCGTTGTCATGGCGGGCGGAGAAATTGTGGGTGACGGTCTGCCGGAAGAGGTCTTCAGCCAGCGGGACGTGATGGAACGCGCGCAGATTGAACCACCGCAGATTGCACAGCTGGATGTCTGGCTTGATCCTGCGGCACGGAGCAGCACGCTGAGCGTGGATGCGTTTGTAGAAAAATACGGGACGGCGCGCCAATTGATGCAATAGCACTCTCTGGGATGGGAGTTTATTGAAAATAAAATTTTGACGAGGAGAGACGAAGACAATGAAGACGATTGATTCCAACAAAAGTAAACTAAAAGTTACCTACACCAGCATTCTGATTCCTCTTGCCGTTGCCATCAACCTGATCGGCGGCCAGATTGCACTGCAGCTGAAACTTCCGCTGTATCTTGACGCAATCGGTACGGTAATCCTTTCCGCAATTATGGGGCCGTGGATCGGCGCTATCAGCGGATTGCTGAGCAGCTTTATAACGTCCCTGATCAGTGGAAACCTGCTTGATACGCTCTTTGGCTTGTGCAATGTCGCTACGGCGATTATCATTGGCTTTATGGCGCGCGGTGGACTCTTTAGAAAAATCTGGCATATCGTTGTGGCGACCATACTCGTCAGCTTTGCCAATGCAGCGCTTGGCACTCCGCTTGGCGTTGTCGTTTACGGCGGCATTCAGGGGAGCGGCGTGGACGTAGCGGTTGCCGCTCTGCTCGCGCTGGGTCAAGACCTCATGAGCGCGCGTTTCTGGGCGAGCTTCCCGACCAACTTGATCGACAAGGGGATTGCTATTGTAATTGCGTATATCATCTTGAAGCGTTTGCCGGAGAATCTCAAGAAATTGAACATGAGCAAAAAGGACCGCGCAGCAGAAGCAGCCGCGCAGGCCACCGTTATTGAAGCGGCGCAGGAAGCGGCAGAGTAACCAAAACCGGTTTCGCGCCTCATGGAAGATCGTAAAATAAGGGAGCATTGAAAAAGCGATGATTCAGGATCGAAAGAAAAACACATTCCTAAGAAGGCTTTACCCCAGCACAAAGCTCTATCTTTGTTTGGCACTGACACTATCGGTGATTCTGTTTGCCAACAACTGGTATAGTCTTGGAGTTTTTCTGGCGGGACTGGCGCTTATCGTTTACGAGAAGTTCTATCTTGAATTCAAGATCATCGCCGTTACGCTGACGCTGATGTTCATCAGCATGTTTCTGATCAATGGCACGCTCTTTCCGGGCAACGATTATACCAAGGCGCCGGTTTTCGTGCTGCCGCTAGTGAACGTCAAATTTTACGAAGAAGGACTGATGCGGAGCGTTGCGGTTTATCGCCGCATCGCACCGCTGATGTGCACACTGTTTTTGCTCTTTCGGAGCATGAATATGACCGACCTCGGAATTTCGATGAATCAGGGCGGGTTGTCCTATCGCTCGTCATTTGTGTTTATCAATGTGTTTCAGATTATTCCCGTGCTGAGTAAGGAGATGACACAGATCACGGATGCCCAGCGCTCCCGTGGACTGGAGACGGAGGGAAATATCCTTACCCGTGTCAAGGCGTTTGCGCCGAGCATTATTCCGGTGGTCTGTAATTCGATTATGAAGGTACAAAATCAAGCCATTGCGCTGACCACGAAGGGATTCAGCAGCGACTGCAAAAAGAGTATTTATCGCGAACTGACCAAGAGTAAGGCGGATTATATCCTGATTGCCGCAAGCGCACTGCTCATCATAATCAGCATTATCTACCGCATTGCAGTTTGATGTAGTCGCCAGGGAAAGAATTATTCAAAGGTTTAAGGCGTTTTAAATGGATGCTTCGGCGCGTGGTGGAGAAATTTAAAAAACTCGATCGAGATAAATAACAATGAACGTTGTACGGACGGAACTGATTCAGTTCCGTCCGTCAATGTTTTATTCTTTTGGAAAGTTATTGCGCGAGGTTTCGATAGGATTGAGGTGTCCCCAAAATAGCAGTCCGGGCTGAATGAGAAAAAATCGATATTCTGAGGTGTCCCCCAAATAGTAGTCCAGGTTGAATGAGAAAAAATCGATGTTCAGACGGCTTCAGAGCCCGATTTCCGGGCAAATTCAGCCGGCGTCAAATATGTTAGTGCGCTGTGCGGACGGAACTCGTTGTAGTCCTTTCGCCAGCGCTCTATTTTGTCTTTGGCATCCTCCAGAGACATGAACCAGTTCATATTCAGGCATTCGTCCCGGAAGCTGCCATTGAAGGATTCGATGTGTGGATTGTCCGTCGGCGTGCCGGGTCGGGAATAGTCCAGCTTGACTTTGTTGAAGTATGCCCATGCATCCAGCGCCCTCGAGATGAACTCAGGCCCGTTATCGACCTTGATCCGTTGAGGCAGCCCGCGGGCTGCCTTGATTTTTTGCAGTGCCTCGCAGACCTGTTCACCCTTGATCGATTTGTCCACGTAGATGGCTAAGCTTTCCCTGCTGAACGTATCCAGCACTGTCAGCGCCCTGAATCGTTTTCCATTGTACAATTGATCCGACACGAAGTCCATACACCAGCATTCATTCACGACTGTTGCAAGGCCTTTCTCAGGAGCTCTGGACACGCTGATTTTCTTACGGCCAGTCGGTTTCCTCAGGTTTAATCCTTCTTCCTTGTACAGCCTGTAAACCCGTTTGTGATTGATTTTCCACCCTTCGCGCAATAACAGGACATGGATTCTCCGATACCCATATCGCTTCCGCACGGAGGCTATTTCCCTGATTCGCATTCGTAAAAAGGCCTGCTCGTCCCGGGTTGGCTGCCTCCGGTGCCATCCCCGGTTGATCCGCAATACCATACAGCTTCTGCGTTCGCTTGCTTTAAAACGCTCCTGCAGATATCGTACAGCTTCCCGCTTCTCGGCAGGCCCTAGAATTTTTTTGTCAGTACATCCTGCAGCATCAGCTTGTCGAGGCTCAGATCCGCTACCAGCTTCTTCAGTTTGGCATTCTCTTCCTCAAGCTGCTTGAGGCGTTTCATATCGCTTGGCAGCATCCCGCCATATTTGTTCTTCCAGCGGTAAAACGTCTGCTCTGCTATCCCGAGCTTTCGGCACACTTCCGATATCGGCGTGCCCAATTCTGCCTGCTTCAATGCAAAGGCTATCTGCTCCTCCGTGTATCTGCTTTTCTTCATTTCGTCCACCTTTTCCTTTTTCTCAGTTTATCATTTTTTCTCTTTTTATATGGACTACTTTTTCGGGGAGCAGGTCACAGGCAAATTCATCCGACGTCAAATATGTTAGTGCGCTGTGCGGACGGAACTCGTTGCAGTCCTTTCGCCAGCGCTCTATTTTGTCTCTGGCGTCCTCCAAGGACATGAACCAACCCGCGCGGCCTGCGCGCAGGGACGTTTCGCGTTGCCGCTGAAGCGGCGGCCAAAAACGCCCGCGCTGGGCTTGCTCCAAATGTCGCCTGTGGCGACAAACAGAAGAAATCGGGGTCGTCATGAATGGCGACCCGCTTGCGCCTGAAAACGATCCACCGGATCGTTTTCTGTTTCACACCGGCGCTCGCCATCGCTGCATCGCCCACTGGGCGTGCTCGGCTCCGCAACAGTTCATACGAAATCCAAACACTGCCGCACCTTTTGCAACGGCCTTTTTGCCCTACGATTTTGTCGCGAAAACTTGACGTAGCTGCCGGCAACGCCTGCGTTTTTGCTTCGCATCGAAAAACAAAAATTTCCGCCGCAAATCTGCGCGGTAATATTTGAAATTCGCATACAGCCGCATGCTCTGGAAGTGTAAGGATTACATACTAGAAACAACGAAAGCAGATTGAACTGTGTTAAGGATTACATTGGTTCGAGAAAAATTCTTCTGTGTAAGCTGATGCGACACGCCCTAATTAGATGACTTATTATTCTGAGATAATTTTAGCTAGATCATCGCGGTTTTCGGAGGGTGCATGTCCTTGCCAGTCAGCGCGTTTCTATGGAATTGCATGTTGACGCGCGTGCGTTTTTAGTTGTTGACGACGAAGGCAACCGCATAGACGGCGGCAACAGATATACGCTCTATGCAGGCGTTTCGCAGCCGGACGCGCGAAGCTGGGAACTGACGGGCGTAAAGCCGGTATGCATAGAAATAAAGATGTAGCGATATGCAATTGAGTGGCAAAATATAAGCGAGACCTTTTAACACAAAAGTAATTTAATTATTGCTTGGGAGCTCTTCATTTGAGCTTTCGCTTTTTTTCAGCATGGAAATTAGCAGGATTTCCGCCAATAATTTTTTTGTATTCTTTCATCTTTGTAATACCGATCATACCATCGATGCTACCAAGCCGCTTTTTGAGCAAAATTCCAATTAATGCACATATTAATATAATTACAAACAATACGATGATAACGATATTGATCCAACTCACTATTTCGTCCTCCATGTCTTCGCCTTTTTTGCTTTATACCACTTAAGCACACGAAGATCAGAAGCAATTCCAACCACTTGAATTGATACGATGGAGGTTAATGCTAACGCAATTACCATTCTTAATAAATCTCCTATTTCACCGCCGGTGTTTCCGGTTGCATTATTTTTAACAGCATTGTTAGAACTGTTTATATCATCACTATCGTCTTCGTTTTCGTCCGAAATGATCTGGATAGACCAATTCGGTGTATTGGCAACAGGCGTTAGCACTGGTGTCGGAGTGGTTTCCACATCAAGGCATATCGTTGGTGTTGGTGATGATGGCTCCACAGTCGGCGTGGGCGTGCTGTAATGTAATGTTACCCATTCCCAAGCGCCAATAAAAGCTATGTCGTGATCGGTTACCGCTTGAGAAGACGTGTTCCAGCCTGTGAACTGCCAATAGCCCGCATGTCCACGCACAGTGCTGAATGCCGATTGTGGTGTAACAATAGTGCCCGCTATGCCTGTAGTATTGGATGGCAGCAATGCCAGCACCTCGTCCGGCAACGACCGGGAACTGGAGGTACTGACAAATTGATATTCAATGTTATATTCGGGATTGGCTTGCCGTACCCACTGCCCAACAAACAGCACATCATGATCCGTAATTGTTTGTGATGCAATATCCCAACCAATGAATGACCAAATGCCGTTGCTTCCGCCAGAAGTATATGTAGCTGGCGGCGTAAAAATATCCCCAACGGCACCCGTGGTGTCGTCAGGTTTGAGTGACAGTATGGCGGCTGGAAGATTGTGTCCCGGTGTTGCGCTTATAAATTGATACGATACCTGATAAACAGGAGGGGAGTCATCAACTACGAACACACGAAAGGTGATTTGCGATGTAACGCCTGGTGTTATCACAGGTAGAGTCACGACGACGGGATAACCTATCGCTGTTTCGGCCTCTTGAAGGGCTGAAAAATCAATCGTATAGCCGCTGGTTACTAGAATCCAGTCGTTAAATGCGGGTGCAGAATCTCGAATTCTAAGAAGAAAGCCGGATTTTAAAATGATTTCATTTTCCAGTTCAGCGCGCGTCATGCTGGAGAATTCACTCAAGCCAATCGTCACATCGTGTGCGCGCATGCAATAATCAGCCGTGTCCGCGTGGTTGTCATTCGGCAATTGGGTCGCTGCAAGAGCAGTCGATTGCAAACAAAAACAAACGAGCATTATGGCTATAAAGCATAAAATGTTCTTATATAGCGCACGGTGCGTCATTTCCAATACTCCTTGCTTTACATGCCTGCTCTAGGAGACAAGTTAAAGTTAATTTGCTTTATCGGCCACGCCGAGCGCGCTTAGAGCGTTTGCGTAATACCGCTTTCCAACGGGCAGTGTCTCATCGGTATCCAGAATCAAATCGCTAGCGTTTATCGAACGGATGTAATGCTTGTTGACCAGATACGATTTATGTGTACGGAGAAAGCCTTTTTGGAATAACTGTTCTTCCATTTGCCGCATCGTTGAATAGAATTCAAAACTGTTTGCTTCATAATGAACCGTGAGGATGCGCTGCTGTATTTCGAAGTATCGGATGGCGTCAAGCGGGATGCAGCGGCTTTCCCCTGCACAGGTTAACACGATAACCTCGCGTTCACGGTGTTCTTTCTTTCTAAGTGCGCGAAGAAAAATTTCTTCAAATTTTTCATTGCTTGTCTGCCCTTTCACGATATAGTGCAGCGCACTGACGTCGTAACCATCGATGGCATATTCAGGACTGGCTGTATAAAATACGATATCACCGGAGAATCCCAGTTCGCGCAATTTTAGTGCCGCGGACACTCCGTCTATACCCGGCATATTGATATCCATATATACGAGATCAATCGAGGTGAGGTTGTCCTCGATTTGAAACAGCAAAGCTTCGCCGGATGTAAAAGTATATACTTTTATCCTAGCGTCATGTCGTTTCGCATAATGCAAAAGCATATTTTTGCATTGGGCGGCTTGTTGAGCACAATCGTCACATATCAGCACATTCATCTGGGGTTAACTCCACTTGAACAAAAAATAACATTTGTTCCTCTATCTCTGTTACGGGTAATGTTCGGGTTCGTAGGTTTGCTATCTGTAAGAAAGCTAATCTTGAAGGGTGGTAGTAGAAGAGACTTCCTGTATATAAATACACCCATCAGAATATAATGTTTGTAAAGTATTGTCTGCCCAGATATTGCGAAAAAATGCTCAAAAATTGCTAATACCAGCGCATGCGATATAGCCACAAATAAAATAAGTGCAGCATCGTGCATGGTACTTAACGAGTGTGTTTTTTGCGTTTACTGCCCCCCAAAAAAAAGATTTCTATGTTATTGATTAAATGCTATACAACAAACATGTTGGTAATAAGATCATACTGTTTCAGCACTCAAATACTGACCATTCCTACTGCGACGACCATAGTCGCGAAGGTATAAAGGACCATTTTGATATTGCGCGTTCGTGAGCGCTATTTTCCCGCGTGATAAAGTGATGGCTCCGTCTTGAACCAAATTTACAACTGTTCTGTTGATGGTTTTCAATGGAACGCCAAGTTCTTCGGAAATTTGATGCCGGGGTTTCGTGAGAATATATTGTGGCGATTCGCATGCGGAAAACTGCATAGGCTCCGAAAGGATATATTTAAGAAGTATGTATATCGTTGGCATGAATCGATGCTCCGCGGATTTATTACACACATACTCGTATAGTTTGCCAACTAAATTTGAGCTGACAGCCCATAAAAAGTGCGGGTCGCTCCTTAACCAATACTCAAAGTTTTTTGTACTGACGAACGCCAATTCGCAATCTGTGACTGCTTCATATCTGGCCGAGGCATGCTCGTTGTTGGACAAACATGCGATTGCACCAATGAAGGCAACCGGTGATTGTTGATCAATAATATATGTATAGCCGGTTTCGACTACGTTAAGTGCACGTGCACGCCCGGAAATCAGAATTCCAATACGCGACAGCGAATCACCTTTGCTATAAATTGTTGACTTGGCAGCAAACTTATGAATCGTAAATGCGCCTTCAATTTCAACAGGAAGGTCTGAAGCATATGATTGCAGAAGCGGTTGTTTTTGTAGTAATTCACGATAATACACAACGTTTCCCCCCGATATTAAGTAGAATTGACATCTAAGAAAGCATATTGCTACTATACCGGTTTTTGCTCAAATGGGTGTTGCATTGTCACGAAATACACTTTTAATGTTGCAAATTTAATGAAATGGCGAATTGATGGAACAACTGCATAATATTATAGCTAGCGCAATAAAGCGCACAGCGTTGCCGGAATTGTGTCAACCGAGTTTTCGCAGAAGTTTGTAAACAGCATCTGCCGGCATCGGTTCATAGCAATAGAAACCTTGTATCACGTTGCATCCAATGCCTGTCAAAAAAGACAGCTGCTTTTCGGTTTCAACTCCTTCGGCGATTAGCTGAATTCCCAAGTTTTTTGCTAAAGATACCATAGTTACAAGAATAGCTTCAGCTTTGGGATTACAGCCGATTTCATCGATAAAGCTCTTATCAATTTTAACGATATCGACCGGAAGATCCTTGATATAACCAAAAGACGCATATTCTGCGCCGAAGTCGTCGATGGCAATTTTTACACCGACGCTCTTTAAAGCGTCAAGTTTCTCCGCAACGGCTTTCATATTGCGAATTGCTACTGTTTCTGTGATTTCAATTTCAAGAAAATCCGGCTGCAATCCGGTCGTTTCCAATGCTGAAATGACGGAATGCAGAATGTCGCTGTTTTCCAATTGATATGTGGATACATTTACAGCAACAGGTGTTTTTACATTTAGTTCGTCTTGCCACTTTTTATTTTGCCAACAAGCAGAGCGCATAATCCAATCACCAATCCGGATGATGGAATCAGTCCGCTCCACCACCGATAGAAATATTCGGGGATTAATGCTGCCTATTTGGGGGTGCGTCCATCTCAACAGAGCTTCAAAGCCGAAAATACAATTAAATTGCGTGTCGACTTGTGGCTGATAGTATATTTCAAGTTCGCCTCGCTCGAGCGCTTTGTTGACCATGCTTGTACAAACTCTGCCCATATATGGCTCCTTACTGAATCACGAACAAATGCTCAAAAAATATGATCGCATTTCCTGCACCGTTATTGTTCTAGGCGACGGATTAAGCTAACTGATATCGGCGGATATGTTCGCATCCGATTTCGGTGGTTGTCTGCGCAGGCAATTCACTTCAGGACACGGATCGTTTTGTTGCTAAAGCTAAACGCAGAATTTAAAACACATTTCTTGCTATGTGGGCACGGACGATTAATAACGCAACTAAAATCATTAACAGTGAGATGGCGATTCCTAAAAGAACAATAATCCGCCGTCGGCGAATCCAATTGCGTCCTAATATTATGAGTTCCACTTTGGCCATGATTTAAACCTCGTCGATTTTGTGCTAACAAGAAATTGAGTATAAAGAAACAAATTTATCGTGGCAAATGAAAACAAATAACATGCGACGGCATCCTGCCATATGCTAATGATACTGTTACATAGCGTGCATAAAAAAGGTCATATGGGAATATATAAAAATATACTTGTTACAAAAACGACGTATTAACATTGCTTAAGAAGAACAAAACAAGAAGGAGATTTTCAACGAAAAATATTTCTAAGAAAATGACAATCCTGCAAGGATCCAGCAAACTTACAGAAAAAATACTATCGAGTTTAAAAAATATTATTAACAAATTGTGGCCGTTATGCCTTTTTTTTTAAATCTTCCCATATGGCCTTTAGAAAACGCGATTCACAAATGTAAACTATGAATATACAGAAATATTCATACAAAAATACAAAACAAAAAAGTATCATACAAATTCAACCAATGCAAATAAGATGTTTATAACCGATCAAGACTCCGTAAATTAAAATGCAAATGTGATTTTAGTATAGTTGAGCACGACAAGGAGACAGTTTACAGACTTTAGCACCACGCCAAATACATTGGGGGGATAAAATGTATTTTAGTGATTTGTTAAAAAAACAACCGTTGCTCAGAGCGTATGCGACAGAAGTGCCGCAGGAGATTGATGGGAATTTCTTTGTCAAGAAGTTTCCACCACAAACGACAATTATTTGCAAGGATTCCGATCTTACCCATGTAGGCATTTTGCTTTCCGGGTGCTATCGTGCAATTGATGAACACAAAAACGGGTACATCTACGTACTTGAAAGACGAAAACCAGTAGCCTTTATCGGCGCACTGGCATGTATTTCATATGCCAATAAGACTTCAGCGAGATTTGAAGCCGTAAAAGAATGTGAGGTTGCCTTTATAAAGGCAAGCGATTTTGATTTTTGGATGATGCACGACCCTGTGTTTTTACGCAGAGTCTGCTGCGATTATACGAAGAAGTTTTATCAATTTTTCTATTCGACCGGGGCTGAATTGCTATATGCTTCGACGAAATATTTACTATACAAGTACTTTTTGTCGCTTATTAGCAAGACTGCTTATTCAGCTTCTCCAATTTGCGTTTTGCGAAAAACAAGACGTGATGTTTCCGAAGAAAACGGAATTCCGTTAAAAACAGTCAATCGAACTGTCGCGGCACTGGTGCAAGACGGTGCGGTTTCGATAGTGCGAGGGAAAGTGGGCCTAACTTTAACTCAGTATCGTAAGGCGTCGCATTACCTGGAGAAGTATGGTCAGCACAGTAAAAATGGAAGGTGCATCAGCAGCGATGATCATACAATGGCGATTGCGCAAGAATGATCAAGCGCAAATTTCAGAATGCAAGTTCAAAAGCACAATGATGTTGATTCTGTTAAGAATGACGATTTGAGTGTTTGATTTTAGAAAGATACTGCACAAATACTAATGACGATGTACGCACAACAGATCAAAACGAAACTATTTTAAATGGGGGATGGAAACTGACATGAAGAAAATTTTAACAGCCGTACTTGCTCTCGTCTTTGTCTTTGCGTTCACAATGGTACCTGCCAAGGCTGCTACACAAACCTTTTTTTCAGATGATTTTGAAGGCACCGATAAGTTCCAAAATGGGGCGGCATTCAACAGCACATACCATGTTTCAGAGGTAAAGGATTTAACTTCGAGTCCTCTCGGAAGCAATGCCACAAGCGCATGGAAGATGAAAATAGGAAACAACGGAGTCAGCGGTCCATTGCCCGACGGTCCATTTAACAATCGTTTTTCGATTGAAGCATCATCCAGCAGCGTTGTACCGAGCAATGTTACCAGCGTTACCGCATATGCCGAAATTTATGTAAATAGACCGGATGCTGATACGCTAAGTTATATGGATCCCGCCGCAGCCGACCGCGCTGATGGTTATACCGGTATGGTTTTTCATGTGCTGGGGCAAAAAATGCGCGTACGCTTAAAATATGCAGACATGACAATCTACTATGGAACAACAAATTCAGCGGCGGAATACAACGCGGGAAGCTTTAGTTTTGATACATGGTACAAAGTAGCGTTTGTTTTCCACCCGGCAACCAATACCTGTGATGTATACATTGACGGGGCACAAGTTCTAACGGGCGTCAGCACGGTAGCAGAGACAGGGACAAGGCCACTGCTTCAGTTTAGCCTTGCTCTTACCGAATACGGAGCAGCACTGCCATACGATACGGCGAATGTAAAGGGTATGTCGGCGGTCTTCGATAATGTGCTTGTTACAGCCGAAACGCCGGACGTTGTAGAGAACTCGAGCATTCCTTCAACAGGAGACATTTCGAACTTACCGGTATTGTTGATTGTTCTGGCAACTGGTGTTGGGCTAATGATTATTGCTGCGACTGCATTGGTTTTAAGAAATCGCAGCAAGAAGTCTGAGGAATAGTTTGAAACACGAAGTATTTGAGTGTGTTTCTAAAGCCTGAAAGATGCAGTTTTGCAAAATCTGCTTGCAGATTGAGACGGAAAACGCATGTGCAGTGGTGCAGCGGCGAGGTTTTTCAACGAGAATATGCAAGTTGAGGCAGCGAAAATGAGCTTTTGTGATTGTAGAAACACACTCTAGACAAGCATACGTTTGTTGGAAGAATGTTAGGATAAAGAGGCATTCACATATGTATAAGAAATATAAAAGGTTGATCACGTTTGTTTTTGTAACCGTATTTTTGCTGTTGCTGTTTCCGCAAACGACACTGGCGGCGGGCATTTACGACGAAAGCGACCTTATTAGTGCGCTTAACTCGGGCGGAAATCACACCTTGGAACTAGATGTTACAGTGACATCTGCCGCCGCGGTCTCAAGCGGAGCAACGATAAATCTGGACATGAATGGAAAGACCATTACATTTGAACAACCATTATCGGTCAACGGCACGCTAAATATTAGCGGTACGGGAACGATATATAGAGCTGACGTTGCTGCGCTCCAAGGCCAGTATGTGATATATGTCAATAGTGGTGGTTCACTAACCCTTAACGATGCAACACTGAATGGTAATGCATTAGCCACATCTGAGCGTAGTTTCGTGCGTGTGCTCGCCGGTGGTATTTTTGAGATGAATTCAGGTTCTATCATCAACAATTATGTCAATTACAATAGTAACGGCGGCGGCGTTCTCGTTGACGGAAATTTCATAATGAATGGCGGAACAATCAATGGGAACAGGGCCTGCCGTGGCGGCGGAGTATCTATCGGCACTAGTGGGATATTCTATTTTCATGGAGGGACGATATCGAACAATCAGGCCATACGAAGGTCCAACAGTGGAGGACTTGGCGGCGGTGTCTATGCAAATGGAATGATATATATGGATAGCGCGCAAGCGCTGATTGACAGCAATACTGCATATGACGGGGGTGGAGTGGCACTAAATAGTGGTGGTGCGGCACCTGGAGCCATATTTAATTTTAGCGCAGGAACTATAAGTGGAAACAGTGTCCCGAGCGCAAATACCAGCACAGACACCAGACGAAATGGTGGCGGCATTTGGACATCCGAGAATATATACAGCGTAGTTAACATGACCGGGGGAATAGTAACGGGCAATACAGCTTGCTATGGCGCCGGACTGAGCATCAATTCCGTTGGGTCCCAATCTACAATTTCCGGCGGCGAGATCCAAGGAAACACTGCGGTTGCATTTGGAGGAGGATTATCGGTTGAAGACGGCGGATCGTTAGCGATTTCCGGTAATACCATTATCAGCGGGAACGATGCGTCCGCTGGTGGCGGAATATCGGTTTATTCGAACTTTTCTAATACAACGGCAGTTACATATGTAACAGTGGGATCTAACGTGCAGATTATAAACAATACGGCAAACGGTGGTGAAGGTGGCGGTATTTATATTCCTGCCCTTGGAAACGTCACTGTAGACGGAGCCACGATTACGGGAAATAGTGCACAGGCATCTGGCGGCGGAGTTTATGTCGGCGCAGCATTTCCCATCATAACATCGTCGTTTACACTGTCTTCCGGAGCGCTTTACGGAAACACTTCCGACTTAAGCGGGGCAGACATGGCAACGGCAGTATATGCAAACACAAATATCATTCCAGCAACAAGCATGGGAAGACCGGTTTCGGAAGTCGACGGCTGGTACTGGGACATGGATGGAAGCAGATTTGCCAGCATGTCAGTCCCGAGCGAATACACGCCGAACCAGACCGGTGTAATCGATATTATTGCGGAGTCTATAATAGTCGCGACCCCGACGCCTCAGATTACGCCTACACCTGTCCCGTCAGCGGTGATACCGGCAACCGGAGATCAAACGAATTTACCAATATTGTTGATCGTCATGGCTGGCGGTGTAGCGATAGTCGCTATTGTTGCGGTTGTTTTAGTATTCCGCAGCTATATCCGAACTAAAAATGATAATGCGGAATGATTTGGTGGATTATTTTCCTAAAAAGGGAACAGGGATACGAATTTCCGGTATATAGCTTTTACGTTATTTAAAGAAGTGGAATATACAAAGCTGTGAAGGGATAGAGCGATCGCTTTATCCCTTCACAATAAGGTAATGCTGATATCTGAAAACAAAGGCAAAGCGGAGGAACAAAAATGCGTAGGAAAAACTCTGCACATGTTTTTATGGGCACAATTATACTTTTTTTTCTTGTGGTGGTATTGGTCTGTGTTTTTTTCATCGTCCGGTTGGCTTGCTCTTACTTGAGAAGCCAGAAAGCGAACGAAAGCCTTACTCAAATTGCAGTTCAAACATCTCAACCGACAACAACGCCGACGCAAATAGTTGAAGGAATTGGGAGTATAGCAGAACAGACGCCTGAACCCGTTGAACTTCCTATTACCGTTGATTGGGAAGCGTTGCAAAGCGCCAATTCGGAAATTGTTGCCTGGCTTTACTGTGAAAATACACAAATCAACTATCCGGTTGTCCAGCATAAAGACAACGAGTACTATGCGACAAGAAATGCGCAAAAAAAAGATGATAGTGCCGGCGCACTCTTTTTCGATTATAGAAATAACGTTGGCTGGGATGGCGAAAACATGATTATTTATGGGCATCGCATGCGTGACAATTCTATGTTTGGCGTGTTGCCGGAATATTCGGACGTGTCATTTTTCGACCAACATCCTGACATGTATCTGCTTACACCGGACAGGAACTTCAGGATTGCCATATTTGCTTGTCGTACAGTACGAGCGGACATAAAATACTTTCCAACTTCGTTCAGCTCAAGCGATGCTTACCGCGAATATATAGAAAAAGCACATAATCAATCTTACTGGCAGACAGCAAGCTGTGATAACGCAGACAGCGCAGCTGTAGTGACGCTGGTAACCTGCTCAAATTATTCGCATGCCGACAATCCACGGATACAAGTTATTGGATGGGCTATTCCACTGGATTAATCATGTCAGGTGAGGTAGCTGCTAAGAGAAATTAAGCGTTATATCAATCAAAACCTATCTTGCTGCAAAATTACATGCAAATAAGAACCGCTTGTCGTGGCCAATAAACTGGCATGTGACAAGCGGTTCAAATGAGCAGATTTCTAAAGCAGTGCCGGCATCTTTTATTAGAGTCCTTTAACGAAACAACCAAGAATCAGCAGGAGCCAGCCGGCGGCCAAAAGCCAAAAGGCTATCCCGGAGATGATCGGCAGAGAAATAAAGGAACCGACGACACCCAGAACTCCAAGGATCAAAGATACCAAAAATGTGATTTTTTTCGGTGCGTTCATATATTACCTCCTTTGTTTTTTGAACATCAATTTGTTCTATGTTTAGAATACATAACTGACCAATCACCGTAAATCCCAAATGGACAGAATTGAGAAAAAGCAATCTCTAGTAGCATTGCCACTATGCTTTGTTCGGCGTATCCCTCAACAGGTTGGAGACTTGCTCTGCGTGAAGAGGCGAATATACGCTTTGAACGATTTGACATCCCACCGAGGCCAAAAACAATTCCTGGCTTACAGTTTGAACTTCCGGCGCATAAAAACGAATGTTGTATTCGGCAAGTCTTATTGCCATTTTTCGGATTACATCCTCTGCGTTTTTATAACGTCCAATTCCATTAACAAAACATTTATGAATGACTACGCCGTCGATTGGCAAATGCCGGATATAGCGATAGGCTGAAAGATCGGTCCCGAAACCGGATAATGTTATTGTAATGCCGAGCTCGTGCAATGCGTGCAAAGTATTTTTAAAAATGCTATTGCGCTGATAGATACAATCCTCAGCGAGCTCCAGTTCTAACAATTTTGCCGAAAGATGTTCTTTGTTCAGCGAGTCCGTGACGGTAGACAATAAGGCATCTGAGAAAAATTGCTGCTGCCACGTGACAATTGAAACAGGCAGAACCACTTGTTTTTGCTTCTGCCATTGCGCAAGTTGCTCGCAGACGTGCTGTATGTTCAAATTTCCTACCGCGGAAATGAAGCTGCTATTATTGTGCGCAAAATGATAGATTGTATCTGAGCGAGTTAAATCATAGCCATACAAAGACATAGTCGATTTCAATTTTACAATATTGCCCGTAAACGTATTGATTTGCGGTTGGTAATAAAAATCGATTTCTCCAAGATTAAAATAACTATATGCGGCACTTGTCGATGAACTCATATAATCGAACTCCTCCCTGAACCATATACTGCTAGAGATGCGTCTTTCAAAAGAAATGCTTTTATACAATTTTAATTATAAAGTGCGGAACAATTGTAAAAAATCCCATCTGACCTTTTTTAGACGGTTGCCACAAAATTTACATGAAGAAAGTAATTGTTGATTGCGCAGGAGCCAAGGAAGCGCGAGGCAAAATAGTGCTACGATGCGGTTGCGCGCCGGAACAAAAAAATATGCCCAAAATGGCCATATGGGATTTGTTTACATTTGAGAACGGGGTAATATATTAAGTTGAGTATTCATTTTTGAGAATTCTCGATATATTACGAAAAGGAAGCACTCGTTTTGAATTGTTTTAAGCTCCGTAGAGCTGCGGCAGCCCTGGTAGCTGCACTATTAATGTTTTTCAGTCCGGTTATTTCAGCACTTGCGGCAGAACGCAATAGTGATCTTGATATAATTACATCGATTCATATCACGGATATTTATGGGAATGCATTGTCGAACAACACGGCAAAAGATGCCAGCATTATTCTGGAATATACATTTGCAATACCAAATGGAACATCAGGATCTGCCGGGGATACATTTACAATCGGCGTCCCCGATGAAATTGCCATTTCTTCGGACTTGACGGCTTCCATTTCAATGAGTGATTCGACGCTTGTTGCAACGGCATATTTGGACGCGTCGAGCAAGACGATCACGCTGACGTTTACCGACGCAGCGTTTACCTACTCCAATGTATCAGGCAACTTCTGGTTTGAACTTGCGTTTGATTCCAACGAGATCGGGAACACGAATCCTGTTAACATTTCGTTTGACACCGGTGCGGTTAGCTCGAATATCGTAATACCGGTTGATTTCGATCAATCCGGTCCCGCTTCGGCTTCCATACAAAAGTCAGGCGCATATGACGCGTCAACAAACCAGATTACATGGACAATCATTGCAAACCCGGAGAACGCGGCGATTAGCACAATGGTTGTTTCGGACACGTTGACAAGCGATCAAGACTTTGCTGATGGATCGGTGACTATCAACGGCAGCGCCGCAAGTTCGTCCAACTATTCATATAATACATCTACAAGGACGTTCACTTATACGTTCCCGGGAGCGATTTCATCTCAGCAAACTATTACGTTCAAAACGGACGTATCGGACACGGCGTTGCTTGGTTCGAGCGATACGAGTTTGACTGTCACGAATGATGCAGATTTAGAAGCGGATGGTGCTTCAACGACGTCAAATGTTGCGAGCGTTACAATTCCTGTGGACTTAATATCAAAAACAGGCAATTATACGGCATACAATGGATCTGTGACATGGAGTATCGTTGTAAATTCTGACAACTTGACGATCGATCATGCATCAGTGACCGATACGCTGCCGATCGGTCTGGACTTTGATACGACGACGATCTATTTGGACGGAACTGCAATGACTGCCGGATCGGGAACCGGCACCTATTCTATTTCAGGGCAGACGGTTACGTTTGACCTTGGAAATATCACAAGTGATCACACGATTTCATACGTATGTACAATTAACGAAAATGCCTTCTTCACTCAGGAGAATGAAGCGTTCGTCAATACTGCCGTATTAAACGGAGACGGTGTAACAAATAACAATACCGCGTCGGCCGAGTTTACTCCTTCTACGCCGATCATAGCAAAAAGCGCTCTGGGATACGATGCATCTACCGGGTATATCACCTGGCAGGTATTTGTTAACGGGCACGGCGGCATGAATTTGAATGTAGAACTATACGACCTCGTAATTACGGAGACCATAACAGACGCGAATCAGGATTACGTTCAGGATTCTTTGGTTGTTAAAACGACTGGGGGAACAGTATATAACAGCGGCACATTAACAAGCCAAAGTACGGACGGATTTGTGTATACGTTTCCGTCTCCTGTTTCGGATACGTTTATTTTGACTTTCTATACCAGATTGGTTGATCCGGAGATGTACAAATCCAACTATTCGGGAATATTCTATAACTCCATTGATGTTTCGCTGAGCAATGGAACGGGAGGATCATCTTCCTTTGCGCAGGCTGTAGAGTCGGAAGTGCTTAGCAAAACAGCCGATAGTTTTGATTATTCAACACATGAAATGTCGTACAGCATCGTTGTAAATGCCGATAAAGTTGATTTAACCAATGTCGTCGTAACAGATACGCTATCGGCCGGACAAACGTTTTTGCCGGGGACGTTCCAAGTAATGGACAGTTCGGGAACGAGCTACGCTTCCGGAACGCTGACGAGCGGTACCGACTCTTTCAGCTATTCTTTTGCCGGCACAATCAGCGATACATACACGATAACGTATAAAGCTGCGTTGTCGGACTTGTCACTCCTGCAAACGAACGGTACGTTTACCTTAAGCAATCATGCTACGTTGATTCATGATGAAATCGCATCGCCTTTGGAGGCAAGCGACTCGAAAGATGTTACTTCGGAAGTAATCACAAAAAGCGCATCCTACACGTCCGGAAATGATTATATTGACTGGACGGTTACCATCAATAGAAATCAACAAACATATACCGATGCATTTATAACCGACACACTGGAGGATGGTTTGGCTCTGGATACTTCTTCCATGGAACTCTACAGTGTAACGGTCAATGCAGATAATACGGTAACAAAAGATGCGAATGTTGCACTGTCGAGCGGCAATGTGAGTTACAATTTTTCAACAAGGCTGTTGACCGTTTATTTGCCTTCGCCGACAAGTGCGGCATATCAACTGAAATTCAGGACGTATGTAACGGATAAATATCAATCTCCGTTCGGGAATACTGTAACATTCGACGCAGATTCTATCAGTGCGGTCGGGTATACGATCCCGAATGAAGTTGCAGTATCTTTCGTTGGATCAGGCGGCGCCGCCACCGGCACACTGGGGAGCATGACTGTTTTAAAGGTCGATTCAACTGACAAT
This sequence comes from Christensenellaceae bacterium, assembly GCA_963665515.1. Classification (GTDB taxonomy): domain Bacteria; phylum Bacillota; class Clostridia; order Christensenellales; family CAG-138; genus UBA7703. Next base: position 3,456,328 of record OY762278.1, on the reverse strand, counting down.
ACGGTTTTGCTTGAAGGCGCGGTCTTTAACCTTGTTGATCAGTTTGGCATTGTAATTGACCAACAAACGACCGATATAAACGGTGAAGCATTTTTTGACCGCCTTAGGCTGGACGTCAATTACACTTTATATGAAATTACCCCGCCAAGTGGATACACCATTGGGACGTTAGGCTCATCAGGGTATACTTTTTCGATTGCGTCGGATGATGCCACAGGATTCAACAAAACGGTGACGTTTGAAAACCCTCCCGAATCCACTTCAACCACCGGAAGCATCACGCTGACAAAGCAAACGGATTCTGGTACAGCATTAGCGGGCGCGGAGTTCTCACTGTACGCCTCCAGCGACACCACGCACACAACGGTGCTTGCGACGGCAACGTCGGACGCAAGCGGCGTGGTGCTGTTTGAGAACGTTGCGCTTGGAAGCTACGACATACTGGAGACCGGCGCACCGGTCGGATACGCGCTCAGCAGCACGGTTGCGACCGCGACGCTGACAACAGGCGGCGTAACGGTGACCGCTACGCCCGACACGATCACAAACACGGCGCTGACCACCGGAAGCATCACGCTGACAAAGCAAACGGATTCGGGTGCGGCTTTGGCGGGCGCAGAGTTCTCGTTGTACGCCTCGAGCGACACCACGCACACAACGGTGCTTGCGACGGCAACGTCGGACGCAAGCGGCATCGTGCTGTTTGAAAACGTTGCGCTTGGAAGCTACGACATCATAGAAACCAGCGCACCGGTCGGCTACGCGCTCAGCAGCACGGTTGCGACCGCGACGCTGACAACGGGCGGCGTAACGGTGACCGCTACGCCCGACACGATCACAAACACGGCGCTGACCACCGGAAGCATCACGCTGACAAAGCAAACGGATTCGGGTGCGGCTTTGGCGGGCGCAGAGTTCTCGTTGTACGCCTCGAGCGACACCACGCACACAACGGTGCTTGCGACGGCAACGTCGGACGCAAGCGGCATCGTGCTGTTTGAAAACGTTGCGCTTGGAAGCTACGACATACTGGAAACCAGCGCACCGGTCGGCTACGCGCTCAGCAGCACGGTAGCGACCGCGACGCTGACAACGGGCGGCGTGACGGTGACCGCTACGCCCGACACGATTACGAACACGGCGCTGACCACCGGAAGCATCACGCTGACAAAGCAAACGGACGCAGGTGCGGCTTTGGCGGGCGCAGAGTTCTCGCTGTACGCATCGAGCGACACTGCGCACACAACAGTGCTTGCGACGGCAACGTCGGACGCAAGCGGCGTGGTGCTGTTTGAGAACGTGGCGCTTGGAAGCTACGACATTATAGAAACCAGCGCACCGGTCGGCTACGCGCTCAGCAGCACGGTAGCGACCGCGACGCTGACAACAGGCGGCGTAACGGTGACCGCTACGCCCGACACGATCACAAACACGGCGCTGACCACCGGAAGCATCACGCTGACAAAGCAAACGGATTCGGGTGCGGCATTAGCGGGCGCAGAGTTCTCGCTGTACGCATCGAGCGACACCACGCACACAACGGTGCTTGCGACGGCAACGTCGGACGCAAGCGGCATCGTGCTGTTTGAAAACGTTGCGCTTGGAAGCTACGACATCATAGAAACCAGCGCACCGGTCGGCTACGCGCTCAGCAGCACGGTTGCGACCGCGACGCTGACAACGGGCGGCGTAACGGTGACCGCTACGCCCGACACGATCACAAACACGGCGCTGACCACCGGAAGCATCACGCTGACAAAGCAAACGGATTCGGGTGCGGCTTTGGCGGGCGCAGAGTTCTCGTTGTACGCCTCGAGCGACACCACGCACACAACGGTGCTTGCGACGGCAACGTCGGACGCAAGCGGCGTGGTGCTGTTTGAGAACGTAGCGCTTGGAAGCTACGACATTATAGAAACCAGCGCACCGGTCGGCTACGCGCTCAGCAGCACGGTAGCGACCGCGACGCTGACAACGGGCGGCGTAACGGTGACCGCTACGCCCGACACGATTACGAACACGGCGCTGACCACCGGAAACATCACGCTGACAAAGCAAACGGATTCGGGTGCGGCATTAGCGGGCGCAGAGTTCTCGCTGTACGCATCGAGCGACACTACGCACACAACGGTGCTTGCGACGGCAACATCGGACGCAAGCGGCATCGTGCTGTTTGAAAACGTTGCGCTTGGAAGCTACGACATTATAGAAACCAGCGCACCGGTCGGCTACGCGCTCAGCAGCACGGTAGCGACCGCGACGCTGACAACGGGCGGCGTAACGGCGACCGCTACGCCCGACACGATTACAAACACGGCGCTGACCACCGGAAACATCACGCTGACAAAGCAAACAGACGCAGGTGCGGCTTTGGCGGGCGCGGAGTTCTCGCTGTACGCATCGAGCGACACTACGCACACAACGGTGCTTGCGACGGCAACGTCGGACGCAAGCGGCGTGGTGCTGTTTGAGAACGTTGCGCTCGGCAGCTACGACATACTGGAGACCAGCGCACCGGTCGGCTACGCGCTCAGCAGCACGGTTGCGACCGCGACGCTGACAACAGGCGGCGTAACGGTGACCGCGACGCCCGACACGATCACGAACACGGCGCTGACCACCGGAAGCATCACGCTGTCAAAGCAAACGGACGCAGGTGCGGCTTTGGCTGGCGCGGAGTTCTCGCTGTACGCATCGAGCGACACCACGCACACAACGGTGCTTGCGACGGCAACGTCGGACGCAAGCGGCGTGGTGCTGTTTGAGAACGTTGCGCTTGGAAGCTACGATATCATAGAAACCAGCGCACCGGTCGGCTACGCGCTCAGCAGCACGGTTGCGACCGCGACGCTGACAACGGGTGGCGTAACGGTGACCGCTACGCCCGACACGATCACGAACACGGCGCTGACCACCGGAAGCATCACGCTGACAAAGCAAACGGATTCTGGTACAGCATTAGCGGGCGCAGAGTTCTCACTGTACGCCTCCAGCGACACCACGCACACAACGGTGCTTGCAACGGCAACGTCGGACGCAAGCGGCGTGGTGCTGTTTGAGAACGTTGCGCTCGGGAGCTACGATATCATAGAAACCAGCGCACCGGTCGGCTACGCGCTCAGCAGCACGGTTGCGACCGCAACGCTGACGACAGGCGGCGTGACGGTTTTTACTTCTCCATCCGTCATTACAGATGTATTCGTAACAGGCAACTTAATGGTTAAAAAGACAGTAGCAGGCGACCTTGCAAGCCAAACGAAAGCATTTACGTTTACTGTAGTATTCAACAGCATTAGCACATATGCATATTCGGGATCATACAGCGGAACAATAAAAAGTGGAGACACAATACAACTTACGCACGGCCAATATATCATTATAACCGGCCTTCCCGCAGGAACGACATATGCAATAACTGAGGGGAACTACGGTAGCTATCTACAGACTTCTACTGCTGCAAACGGAGTCATTGCAGCGAATTCCACCATGACGGCTTCTTTTGTAAACACACTGAGTTCAGTGCCGAAGACCGGTGACGATAATACATCAGCGGCAGGATTAGCAATTTTGCTTCTTGGAGTTTCAGGTATGGTCGTATTCTCGATTGTAAGATTCGGCAGAAGAACTAAAACAAAACCGTCTTCAACCAAACGCTAGATGTTGGAATAAGTAATTATGCGATATGAAAAAAAAGAAAACAAAAAGAATACCAGCATGTTCCGCAAAGTGGTTGGAACAATTGGTCTATTTGTGTCGGTAATATTGATTATTACGGGTGGAATCGTGCTTACGCGCGACCAAATAACCTATAGTCAAGGGATCGATTCATATGACGAAATACGGAGTCAACTAAACCTTGTCGAGCTTGAAGAAAGCATGAAGCAGGTGCAGGATAACCCCGAAACTGATGAGCAGTATCTGCCGGACGAAGAAGCGTCCGACGATACAGCGTCGGAAGATCGCTTTAGCGTGCTTTCTGAAGTAAACTCTGACGTTCGTGCATGGATTTGGCAGGAAGGCACTTGCATCGATTATCCAGTTGTAATTGGTGAAGATAATACGTATTATTTAAACCATCTGTTTAACGGGGAAAAAAACAAGCTGGGTTGTCTGTTTATTGACTATCGAAACAATGGTGACTTTAGCGACAGAAACACCGTTATTTATGGACACAACATGAAAAATGGAACGATGTTTCATAGCATAACTGATTATAAAGACCCGGCTGTTTATGCAACACGCCCAACGATGACGATATATACGCCGGATGGAACGTATAATTTGGAATTGTTTGCCGGTGTGATTATTTCAGGCGATGAGCAATTTGTAAAATTCGACTTTAGCAGCGAAGAAGAGTTTCTTAGCTATGCAGAGCAACTAAAAGAGAATTCAACGTTTGAAAGTGATGTGGCCGTTTTACCCGGCGACAGGCTGGTTACACTTTGTACATGTTCTTATGAATTTGATAATTACAGGTATGAATTAGTCGGAAAACTTTCCAAACAGTGAGTCATCCGCAATAGTCCGTTTATCGGCTAATAGCGAGTGTAACTATCTGCGACACATTGTTTAGAAAGAAAAGAGCCTCGTGCGACACCAGCTGGACATTTCGGACATCGAGGACAAAATCATTTTCCGTTATTCAACAAAGCGCTCGCGAAAAGTATTTCGCGAGCGCTTTTATACGCAGAGATTTAGGAGCTTGTGATATTACGCTTGTCAATTCAAATACTCAACATGTGTGCAATCCCGGTTGCATCTCAAAATTGTAAAGCGAAACAAAACATTAGAACTCATACAATGCGCTTGTATAAAACAGGCCCGTTTCTGCATCAAACTTTATGTTCCAGTGCGTTCCATCCGTGCCATACCAATTATAGGACCAACGGTTTGATAATCCGTCATCCTCATATTCACCTTCAATGCCATCCATCCAATCAACGATATCAGCATATGTCAATAACTTCTGCTCCTCATAGGAATATTGCGCATAAAGCGCATCTGCTTTCGCCTTTAATCCGGCAAAATCCAGACTGGTTATCCCGTCGCCTCCTGCAGGGGCGTCGTCGGGGGCGTCACCGTCGCCATGGATGCCGATGCTGATTTCCATTCCGCCGTCGTCTTCATCTTCCTCGATATCTACGGCAGCTGTCGAGGAATCGCTGTTAGCGGTATTGGCTTCGCTATCGCCGCCTATTGCGTCAGGCATAGCTGCCCCACTCTGGATGCAGGGCAAATACCAGCTATCATACGCATATGGCAGATTTACTTCCTCAACATCGTTCCATTCCATTCCCCAGGGACGCAGGTAAATATAATAATAGAAGCAATCATCTTCGTTTGCCGGGTCGGTATACACTCCGTCGATACATATCATGTGATCATTATCTGAAACATCCGATGCTCCCGGATCTACAATCCAGTCTGCGTGCTTAACTTCACAGTCATAAAACATGCCGGTTTCAGACATTAAGCAACCATCATCTGTCGTGCCGTATCCTATGCTGATGTCCGCATAAGCCATCAAATCGGTTCTGGAACCGTCTTCATCCCAAAGATCAATGGTACCATTTCCGTTTTCATCAATTTGAATTGTTGCGCAGCAATCATACCAATACGTACCGTCGTCCATGCCGCTAAAAGAACCAAATCCCGTATCGATGATCCACCAGCCATACCAATCACCGTTCCAATATTTCTGAAACACAGTCTGGTTTTCAGCAGATTCGTCTTTCGCGAATGCCTGCGTATCATCGTTTTCAGAAATGACTGCAGAAGCCGTTTGCGTAGTCGCCGCAGCGTCGTTGCTAGCAAATACGATCTTCATCGCCTGACCAAGAAATGTTTCAAACGTCAATTCGCCATCGCTTAAAACAGCAGTGAGTTCCTCGCCTTCACACTCCATTGAAATCCCGTTTTCCGCAATATCCCACGTCAGTTTGTCGGACACATCACCAATCGTGATGCTCCCGGTGTGATTATCCTTAAGTGTCATGGTTGGAATTCCATCAAACAAATCTGCAGGATCGAGTGTCACACCCATAACTTCGCATTCTGTTGCAGTCCATGTGCCGGCATACGGAGCACAGGCCGGATCGGATTTGCTGCCGCAGCCAAAAGCAGCAAGGGCAATAGTAACAATCAACAAGACAAGTAAGCTTTTTTTAATCTTCATTTCTTTTTCCCTTCAGGTTTTTTATGATAAATACGCTTAATATAGTTTTCAGCAACGGCGTTGTTGATTTATAGCGCATCCAGTGCAGCTGCCAAATATCGCGCGGTCACCGACATAAAGAAAAAAGCGTCAATTTTTCCTAACTGTTTGGCTTGCTTCACTTCGTCGGACAAGGCAACGTCTGCACTATCATCGCAAATCAGCGCCAGTTTACATTCCGGTATTTGCTTTTGTATCGTATTGCATATTTTTAAGCGGCTTTCCAAACTGGACTGATAAAGATGCGTAACCTCCATCAGCAGAATATCGGCGTGTATGGTTTGGCAAACAGATACAATATCTTCAGATTTTTTCGGGTGGATCCTTTCCGGATTGAACTGACCTTGTTTTTTCAACTCCATGGCAATTGCTTCAGCCAACATGGGATTTTGAATGCTGATGACGATTCGTTTCAAAACAATCCCTCTTCCTGACTCTCATTTCCCGCTAAGATCGAACACCGGGCAGAATCCTTTTTTTGCAATTCAATGTGGCCTGCTTTGCGATCCGGCCATCTTCAGTGCGGCAGTCTCACCTTCCGCAGAGCTTCGTACAAGGCTTTGCCCGCGCATGCCAAGGCGATAATTTAATCTACAAATCTGAAAGTGCGGTCAACCCAGCACTCCAGACGATCGACAGAACCATCCTCATTGAAAACGATATCGAACCTGTAATCGTAGTCATCATCAATACGGAAGACGATACGCGTGTTGGCCTCGATTTCCCAAGTCCCTGTATATGCTTCCCCTTCGTACATCTCCGTAACCGTTCCATCCGCGTTGATCGTATACGTGTTGGTTGCATCGTTTTCTGCCGCCATTACCGTATCGGAAAACAGTGCATTATATGCTTCAAGATCACCGCGAGAGTACCAAGTTCCTGTAACGTAGTCGTAGCAGTTAAAGGCGTCCAAAAAAACAATGTCGATTTTCTCGGACGAAGAATCTGTTTCGTTGACAAGATGCATCTCTTCCGTCTCGGCGCACATCGTGCCGCCCACTCTCTCGCCGTCTTCAACGCGGTCATAACAAATACCTGCACTGCAGAGCGCGTTTGTGAAGTAGATATAGTCTGAGCCCTGGACCCCGTTCGGGTACCATAGGTCGCTGGTATTGTCGTTATCATTCCGCGAGCCTGGCTGCAGATTTGCCGGATCATACTTCGCTTCCGGTTCGGGGGTTTGCGTCGGTTGCTCTGTTGCGATACTCGCCGTTTCAGGTGCATTATCCTCTTTTGCGCAGCCGCATGGTGCAAGCAGCAGTATCGGCAAAAGCACCAGTAATATAAGCCTGCCAATTGGTTTTTGAGTGTGTTTGTCCATTGATGATTCCCTCGCAGTTCTCATAACATCCGTGTTTGTCCGGTGTAGTTTTCGCGCACGGCTTTTCTGATATTTTCATTCTTTTTAACCGTCCGCTTGAATTTGTCCAATGTTGTCAGCGTTTTTATTCTAGTCAATTCTTGCTTCGTGCGCATCTGCCGAATGGCGTATTTTATGTAAAAAAAACGTCCGGGAATGAAACCCGGACGCTTGAAAGCCGCTCGAAATTGATTAATCCTTGTGTTTTTTTCGTTCCTTGATCACGAGGCCGGTCTGTCTTGCGTGTACCGCAAGTTCGGTGCGGGTTTTAAAGCCGGTCTTCTGAAGCATATTCTGGATGTGCGTTTTTATCGTTCCCGGAGATAAATTCAGCTGTTCGGCGATTTCTGCGTTCGTTTCACCGGAAGTCATCTCGCGCAGTACATCCAGCTCTCGCTCCGTCATATCATAACTTGAAGCATAGCCGAGCCGTATTTCCGGCGTAGTATCGGGAAAAATCCGTTCACCGGACATGGTCCTGTCCATCAATTCAAGAATTGGTTCCTGACTTACCTCTTTATACCAAAAACTATCTACACCAATTTCCCGGGCACGTTTTAAATAGGAGTATTCCGGCATGGAGGTTACGATGATAATTTTAATGTGCGGGAAACGTTCTTTAATCCGCGCCGAGGCGTCTAGCCCGCTAGAATCCATATCAGTGCAAATATCCATCAAAATGAGGTCAACCTGGTTTTTTTCGCAATAATAGTCAGCCATATCGGCATCCATGATCGCTTTTACCAGATTGTAGTGCTGACTCATATGAACAAACATCTCAAACAATTGCCTGGACATCGATTGATCCTCAACAATTAGTACGTTCGTCAATGCTTTCGACCTCCTTTCTTGGAACCGTTACTTTTAAGGCGAACACCGGCGATGATAAAATCTGCATCTCGCCATGTGCTAGCCGAACTCTGCGCCTCAAACCAGTCAGGCCTCCGCCTTCGATAATTTTTCCTGTTGGTACCCGGCCATTGTTGGAAATCGTAAAACTATCATAGTCTGCCGACTGTTTTATCGCTATTGTGAGTTCTGTGCCGCCACCATGATGGACGGAATTGTTCAGGCATTCCAAAGCCGCGGCTTTCATCACCTGCAATGTTTTTTTGGTGCAGTTCTTCGGCTCTCCCGTCATAATAACCGATACACCGGCAAGTTCCGCCGCATTTTTGATTTCCCACAATGGATTATCAACCATTCCGGACTGTCCTTCACCGCGCAAAAACGCGATACTGCTTTTCCACAACGCAAGCAGCTGCTCTTGTGGCTGCATATCTTCACTCTCTATGTACCGTCGTGTTGTAATCAACGCCCGTCCCATTTTATCATGAATACTGATTTTCGCAGCCAATCGTTCTTCCTCGCGCGTTACGTCGGCAATCATTTCATTATACTGCCGTATACGCATATTTAATTCCTGTAAATGTAATACCTGTTCTTCCAGTTCAACTCTTTTTTGGTTGATTTCTGTTATCTCCGTCGCAGAAAGCTGCATCACTCTGCCAAGTTTTGTTTCCAGCACCCGGCACTCAAAACTCCAGACTCTTCCATCTTTCGTTATCATTGCCGGATTCGGCGCTTCGTCAGCGGTTCTTTTCAAATTATGTGGGCTGTTAATTCCCAATGCGTTGCAAAGCGCATTTGCGTCAAGCAACGTTTTCCCCGTAATATGATAGCAAAGCTCTTCCATTTGTTCATTCCCGAGGAGTACCGTCCCGTCGTCGGCAAAAAAGCAAAGACCGGTCGGCAGAAAGTTTACGCCTTCCGCGATTGACCGCGGTGATAAGCGCGTATTTCTGCATATACGTATTTTTATCATTGCCATGAGCGTAACAGCCCATGTAGCGATCAGAATCCCCAGCGGGATGATCATCGGAAGTCTGCCGAACGCCAAGGAGAAAGCCGTTGGCCTTGAATTTGCCGATAAATGATATGTTATATCAATCATAGGCTGAAGCATCAGATAGCTGAAAAGAAACAAACCGATTGAAAATATAATCCAACGTGTTTTCAAATGCAAAACAGCGGCCATTATTACGCAATATATAGCAGTTAAGCCGAGTATAAACGCGCTTACTTGAAAAAAAACTTGCCAGGCGGAGGAAATATGCATATATGCCATCATATTTTGCCTCCGCTTTCGTCATTACCGACGCATAAAGTAATAAACATGCTATGATCTTCGCATATCACACGCATCGTGCCGTTACAGTCTTTTACGCGATCCGACTGCCAATTCGCATCGATCACCGCATCCATCGCTTCCATCGAAAGCTTCAACAGCAACTTGCCGTCCGAAATCGTAAGATTGATCAGTAGGCTGGAAAGCTGTGGGAGGGTCGATTCCACAACCATTTCAAATAATTCATATGCCAATATCACAGATTTTGTCGGCAAGACGCCTCCTTCGTCGAATCCAAAATAGCAATGGATCCCGTAGGCTTTCAAGTATTCCACCGATTCGCGTATGCTGCTTATCAGCTCAAATAAATGCATGTCCTCTGTGCTTTCACCAATCAGCGCTAAATTGCAACGTCTCTTGATATAGGCGCTATAAACACTCGCAAGCGCATATTTACGCTTCAAATCCGGATCGTCCGCCTTAGCACCTTCAAGGATATTCGCAAGTCGATCGAGTTGAGGTTTAACTGCAATCGCCATAACGTCGTATAAGTGGTTTTTTTCCGCAGCCCTTGCGGTGCGTGCTTTTAACTCGGTTTCAGACTTTAGTAATTTATTATATTTTAATAAGCGCTTTTTGTTATTAGCGATTTCCGCATTCATTTTATTGATAGCGCTCAGATCGTCAACCCAGTATAGCCGGCCGCCGCTGACAGGATGTGAAAAAAGCCTTGCGTCGTTATTGATCATAACAGGACGAAGTTTTGCCGCTTCAAGCTGACTTTGGGTCAATGGCATTGCATTTTCGGACGCATAACACAATGTGCCGGTATTGTCCGTCAGGCTGGCGTTCAATGTCGAAGCGTTGAGAAATGCACCATACCCGATATTCGACGGTATCAAACCGGCCTGTATACAACTTTCGCATAAAATGATCATCGTAAAACAAAATGCTTCCGGTACCTGAAGCAGCTTCTCCCCGTAAATAAATTCTTCGGTACACGTCCAAAGCAAATAGAAGATACACACGATCAGAAATATGATTGGAACCCAGATGTGCTTTTTGATCTTTGATATACAGCATTTGAAGAAAATTATGGCGAGCGACGCAAGGATCAATCCAACCGTCCATACTACGACAATCTTGTATAGGACACCATATGTATACTCTTTGTCCCAGTTTGCAAAACCGGGTTGAAATATAAATGCCGTTTGATGCAAATCATTGGTTAGCACACCCGCAATAATTATAATTGCCGGAATAAATAATAGTTTCCACCGTCGAATCAAAGTACGATTGCTTGTTTTACCTATACCCAGTGCCGTAAAAAATAATAAAACCGGTAACAATACTATGGCAATGTAATACGCATACCATATATATCGGCACGCAGTATCAACTCCACCAATAAAATAGTATTTCGTGTCCCGCAAAATCAACCAGCAAACCATGATCACCGCTATTGCAAGCAGATTATTTCTGATATTTTTCTGTGTAATTCTGTAATCGACTGAAATCGCCCATGCAATGATTAATCCGGAATATAAAGTGGCCGAAAGACAGACGATCGGTATTCCGGAGGCAAACGCGCCGTTAAAATGCACAAGCCGTAAGCAAGCCGCAAAAATAAAAACACCAATTGCCATCGCTGTTAAAATCTTTGTCAATCTGGATACATGCAGCACGTTTTTGACCTTCTGTTTTATATTTGCCCTTTATGAAAGGGGGAAGATTGTTGATATATTTACAAAATCACCGCAAACCTTCTAAAGAACTATAGCACAAAGGAATGACCATATCCACCATATCCAAGATGAACCATTTGTTTTAGTTCTGTATTCTCCGCAGGAACTGCGCCTTTCTCTTGATAATAATTCTAATTACACGAACGTACCCTTTGCAATGGTCTTTTTGCTCTCCGATTTTGTCGCGAAAACTTGACGTAGCTGCCGGCTACGCCTGCGTTTTTGCTTCGCATCGGAAAACAAAAATTTCCGCCGCAAATCTGCGCGGTAGCATTCGGAATTCGTATACAGCCGCATACGCTGGAAGTGTATGGGTTGCATGCCGGAACAACTAAAATTACATTGAGCTGTACAACGGATTGCATGGATTCAAGAGAATTTCTTGTGCATACGCAAGCAAGCAGGCGCGGGCAGCCTAGCTGATGTGATCAATCCTGAGCAATAGATAAATTGATGGAATATAGCAAAGGTTAAGGAGGACGGAGGTGGGATTTCGATTAAAGACGTGCCGAAAAATCGCCACGAGAATGATGCCGCAAAATATCAACTTTTTCTACTCCGCTAGACTGCTATTTGGAGGTTTTTCTATTTTTTTGTATTGAGGTGGTTCGATTCTGTGGGCGCTAGGTAAGGTTCTTATATTTATTTAATACTGCCATTATAGAATCCAATGAATTCTTAAAGGCCTTTACTACTAAGGGATCAAATTGTTTCCCGGACTCGTCCAAAATCAATTGTGCCGCGCGTTCCGGTTCCCAGGGTTCTTTATATGGTCTTTTCGAAGTCAGCGCATCAAAAACGTCGGACACCGCCACAATGCGCGCATAAATGCTGATTTCCTCGCCCTTGAGACCTTCCGGGTATCCTGTGCCGTCCCACTTTTCATGGTGCTGTTTAGCAATCAATGCAGCCACTGCAAATATTTCGGCGTCTTGCTTTTTTAATATTCGTTCACCGGCGGCGCAATGCGTTTTGATTATATCGAATTCTTCTTTGCTTAGGTTGCCCGGCTTTTTTAGAATGCTGTCCGGAATACATATTTTCCCTAGGTCATGCATTGGCGCCGTATGCAGCAGCAATTGTGCTTCTTCTTCCGAAAACCCGTATGCTTTTGCTAAAATGTAACAGTATCTGCTCATTCGTTCAATGTGTACGCCGGTTTCTTCATCTTTAAATTCGGAAGCTATGCCCAGCATATTAATTGTTTTCAAACGAGTTTCGTTGATTTCCCTTGTTTTCTCGAAAACCTGTTTTCTCAGTTCCCGCTCTTGGTCATATAGCGCAAGGTGTGTTTTTATTCTGGCTTTAACAAGGATTGGACTGACCGGCTTTGCAATATAATCCACTGCGCCAAGCTTGAATCCCTTTGCTTCATCGGCTTCCTGATCTTTCGCCGTGACAAATATAATTGGGATATCCTTGAGCACCGGATTTTGTTTCAGCTTTTCGCAAACCGCGTATCCGTCCATATCCGGCATCATGATGTCGAGTAGGATCAAGTCCGGTTTGAATTTTTCCGCTATTTTTAGAGCAGTCATTCCGTTTTTTGCCAGTTTTATATTATATTCATCCATAAGTATGCCGACTAAAACCTCAAGGTTCAGCGGCGTATCGTCCACTACGAGGATCGTTTGCTTTTGTAATTGATCTAGCATAGATTGAAATCCTCCATATTAGTCGGCAATTTCGTCAAGAATCTTGTCGCAAATTTGCAGCGCATCCTCAAAATCATAATTATTGATAAATCCCCTTAGTTTTTCAGGATCAGTCTGACGGTTCTTGCTTTTCAGGTGCGGTAGGATTTCATCATATAAAGACTTTGCTTCAGCGTCATAGTTTTCCAAAAGACCCTTCAGTTGATGTAGCTTTACAACCAATTGTTCACGGAGCATTTGTTCAACGATTTTATCTTCGGCTTGTGCTTCAATGGTATCAAGCAGTGATTTTATTTGCCCGAAGACTATGTTCATTTCCTGTATTACCTGATCAATATTGTTCTTTATTCCTTCTTCTGTCGCGCCGCCTTTGATAGCCTCTTCCAGAGTTTTCACCAAGTAGTTTAAAACCTTGGCACCTATATTACCCGAAACGCCTTTTAATGTGTGCACGATCCTTGCAATGCCAGACCTATCGTTTTCGTCCATCAACCGCGAAATTTCTTTGTCAAATTCTTGATTAGAGCGATAGAACTTGCCTAATATGCTCAGATATAGTTCGACGTTATCCGATGCATGTTTCAAACCCTTCTTTACATCGATATTTTTTAAATACCGTGTTAAATCTTCTTCACAGAATTTGTTGACGGAATGCTTTTGAACAACATTTTTATCTCTCTCCATAGGTTGAATCCATTGAATCAATTTTTTGAAGAGCTCTTCGATGTCGATTGGCTTAGCTAAATAGTCGTTCATACCTGCTGCTTGCGTACTCGCTTCGGTTCCGCTCATTGCATCTGCACTCAGGGCAATGATTGGTACGCTTATCTTATATTGTGATCGAAGCAATTTTGTGGCTTCATATCCGTCGAGAACAGGCATTTGAAGGTCCATAAGGATAATGTCGTACTGCTTTTGTGTTGCTTTCTCAATTGCGATTTGCCCGTTCTCAGCAATGTCGACCCAGAAACCTTCCAACTCCAAGATTTCTTTTGCAACCTGCTGATTGATCTCATTGTCTTCAACAAGCAATATGTGTGCGCCCATTATTTGGTTGAAACCTTTTGGCCGTCGACTGCTTGTTAGATTTTGAGAGGACGCGATTTTTTCTCCGCTGAAAAGTTCCACTAGCGTATCAAAGAGTGCTGACTGAGAGACTGGCTTGGATAAAACCTTCCGCATTCCTTCGTTGAGCGCATCGTTCACGACATCATCGTCTGCAAATGCGGTAATGAGTAGGCAAATAGGGATATCGCCTTGAGGAAGTACTTTCCGGATTTGTCGCCACGTTTCCACTCCGTTTAATCTAGGCATCCTATAGTCCATGATGACCAAATCATAATTGGTTTCCGCAGCTTTGTCGATTGCTTCCTCGCTGGATTCAGCCATGTCGGGGGATAGATGGAAATCCTCTAGATACGTTTTTAGAACTTCCCTGGAGTACACATTATCATCGACCAGCAATACTTTTAAATCAGAAATCGTGACAGGAATCATTACGACTTTATTGCTGTTTTTATTGCTCCTTGTTACCGATACAGTGAATATAAACTTGCTTCCATGGCCATATTCGCTCTCGACCCGTATTGTCCCACCCATCATCGACACAAGATTCTTGGAAATGCTAAGCCCGAGACCGGTCCCTCCGTACTTTCTGGTTGTTGAAATATCCGCCTGCGTAAACGCTTGGAGAAGATTCGACAATTGCTCCGGCGTCATACCGATGCCGGTGTCCTCAACAGCGAATTCCAGCAGTATTCGATCGGATTCTGCTTTTTTAACGCCAATCTTCACCAGGACCTCGCCGGCCTCTGTAAACTTTATGGCGTTGTTTACAATGTTCAGCAAGACTTGCCCGATCCTGAATGGGTCTCCTACAAAACAATTCGGAATATTCCTTTCTTTTATGATTACGAATTCCAAACCCTTGTTATATGCTTTGAAGGATACAATGTTTGACAGATTGTCCAAAATATCGTCTAGACAGAAGTCCTAGTAAGAGCAATGAGAATTGTGATAATTTTCGATGATAAGATACAAAATCAAGAACAGGTTATAGCAGTTGTAAAGAAGAAAAATAATAACAATTGTTGACTAGAGTGTGTTTCTAAATTCATAAATTCGAGTATCATGCAAGCAATAAGCGGATGCAGGCTAAATGCACAAAGCCCAAATACCTGCAAGCAAGCTTATCGTAACGGGTGGCAACGCGGCGAAACTCTTTCAGCTTGAGGAAAAAGCATTCCACGAGATGACGTTCCTTGTATCTCCACCAGTCGCAGAACCAAGGTTCTGATTCATTGGACTTCGGCGGAATGCAGTAACTGGCGTCATGGGTGGCAATGTATTCACGAAGCCGGAATGCCCCGTATGGCCAGCACCGTGGAGCCATTGATGGGAATAGCGCTCAACAGCTCTTCTGCAACGGCGACGTCATGCACGTTCCCGGCCGAAAGTTGGACGTGAATGGGATTTCCCAATGCGTCAACGACTACGTGAATCTTCGTGCTGCGCCCGCCACGGCTTACTCCGATGCATTCGTTTTGGCGTTGGTTTTGGGGACTGCGTTCCCCTTTTTTGCGGCTCCTGCGCTCGACTTGTGAGCTTTGATGTAAGTGCTGTCGATGCTGATATCCTGCAAATCTGCGTCTGCACCGAGATCATGGAAAATGCGCTCCAGAAGCCCTGCTTCCTGCCACTGAACAAAGCGCTTATAGATGGTTTGCCACGCTCCGTATCGCTCCGGCAAATCTCTCCACGCGGTTCCACTGCGCGCGATCCACAGAATCCCGTTCAAAATTTGCCGTGAATCCTTGCGTGGTCTACCTTTATCTCCGGCTTGTCGATCCGGAAAGTATGGTTGCAGGCGTTCCCATTCAGCATCCGTGAGTTCATAACGTCGAATTACAGTTCCCATTTCTTGCACCTCTGTATATATGTTCGACGTTTCTCTCAAATATCCTTTTGGAAACACACTCTAACAATTGTTTGCTAGAAGGGATATTTCAATATAGTATTATCTTATTCTTTAAATGAATTTTTTACAAGAGACGGCAATAATAAAACAGGTGTCACGAGATAAATAATTACACACATTATTAACGAAACGGTAGCAATCGAAATGTTTATGGGCTTGCGCACATTGAATTGTTCTGCGATTCTACCAATTACATCGTTTAAGGCGCTCCTCATTGCGAATGAGTGACATTTCTTGTTCAATTTCTATAAAGTTTGCGATCGTTGTTTAGCTCCTTAATTGCAGTCTCATAATTTGGAAAGTTCTGCGAGGACCAAAATATAAACACTTGTTTTTAACATTGTAGCCAACCCGGTTCTCTGGTGCTAGATCACGGCTACTCAGTTGAAATAAATAATATCGCCGGATTCACGCCCGCCCTTATACGGCTGGTTGATCACTTTGCCCTGAAACATCATGATTGCGGTCGCGCCGCCGTCGAGATTGTACGCCTGCTTGCAGCCAAGGCTTTCAAACAGAGTGGACAACTCCGTCAGCCGCATGCCGACGGAATAGTCGGACTGTCGGCCGTCGACCACCACGAAGCAATAATGCCCCGGCGCATAATAACCGATCGCGCTGCGCGGGTGTCGATCAGTCAGCGTGGAGTCGAACTCTTTTAGCTTGCCGCCGTTTTCGTCCAGCAGCGGCGGCCCGAACGACCAGGTCTGCCAAACGCCGCGCGCGACCGCATCTGTCAAATTGAATTCCTCGGTCAGATAAGTTTTCATCGCGCCGTCGTTATAAAGCACGCATACGTCGCTGTTGGCAACGTCCCGGTAGAGCGTGCCGTTGCGGATGACGATGCCTTGGCTGCGCGCGCTGTAATAGTCGCCGGTCACGGCGAATACAGCGTTGTTTTCCATGGCGGTCTTTGTCGGGAAAGCATAGATACTTTTGCCGTAGGTTCCTTTAGCAAATGCTGCTTTGAACGCGTCGATGTTTTTTACATATACATCCGCGACAAAATACGTCACGTTGTTTTCCTGGATGCGGTCGATCGCGATGCGCACGGTATCCGTCTGGTAGCTGTAGAGTGCGTTTGCGCCCGTATCAATCGTTGGAAACGTTGCGGAAAAGTCGCCCGGCTCGGGCGTTGCCGTCGGTTCCGGCGTGGCGGTCGTATCGACTGAAATGTCGATCGAAACAGTCGTGTCTGTGTTCGGCGCCGGCGTTGCCGTAGCAGAGGAATAAAGCGAAGCGTCGACCGGCTGAAGCTTGCGCGGCAGAACATGATGAAACAGGGCAAACACATTCAGCGCTACGCCAAGGAGGATAAAATCGCGCAAAATGACCTTAAAAGCGCTGGTTTTCTTCTTTTTTACTGCGTGCTTCCGCCTGTGTTCCATATTGATCCTCCACAAAACAATCTTTGTGTAGAATAGCACTGCAAAATGAGAATCGACGGGGAAGAACATGAGAACCAAATGAGAAAACGTCTTTCCGCAACACAAAAGGCACTCGCACTAGCGAATGCCTTTTGTGGTTCTATAATGTTATTTCGGAAGCGTTACGGAGATCGACGTGCCTTTGCCCGGTTCACTTTCAACGGATGCGTAACCACCGTGCGCCTGCGCAATTGCGTAGACGATGGAGAGCCCAAGCCCCATGCCGCCGGTTGAACGCGTGCGGGCCTGATCGACGCGATAAAAGCGTTCGAATATGTGCTCATAGTGCTCGGCGTCCATGCCGACGCCGTCGTCGGAAACCGACAGCGTCACGCTGACCGGATCGGCGGAGCATGCAAGGCGAATGGTGCCGTCGCTCGGCGTGTATTTCACGCTGTTGTCGATCAGTGCGCGCAGCATCTGCTTGATCATCGTCCGGTCGCCTGTCATGTTATCGGCTTCTTCCGGAATGTCGACGATATATGTATGCTCCGTATCGATCAATGATTGCTCTTCGATCAGTTCGCCAAAGAGTTCGTCGACACCGAATTCGGAAAGGTTCAACTGGGACTGCATGTTGTCGAACCGTGCAAGAAACAGCAGGTTTTCGACCAACTGGTTCATGTATTCCGTCTGCTTTTGCAGCGCGTGTATGCTGTCTTTCAACACTGCTTTATCTTCGCTACCCCAGCGGGAAAGCAAATCCACATTCCCCTGCATAACGGCCAGCGGCGTGCGCAGTTCGTGGGAGACGTCCGCAACGAAACGGCCCTGTTGACGATAGGCCGTCGAAACGCGTTCCAGCATGCCGTTGATCGTCAGCGCGAGGCTTTTGAGTTCGTCGTCAGGCTCCGGTACGTTAAGGCGTGCGTCCAGATTGTTGCCACCGATTTGGTTTGTCGCTGTAATCATTTGACTAATCGGGGATAGCATTCTCCGGCTCGTTGCGCGACCGACCAGCAGCGCCGCGAGCGCGCCGATCAGGTTGGCACCGATGAGTAAAAACCCAAGCAATTTCAGGAACGACGCTTCGCTTTGCAGATTTTGAACGATATAGATCGTGCCGTATACCGTGCTGTGCTCCTGAATGTTATGGGAGGCGCAAAGCAGCAGTTTACCTTCGTCGAAGACCAAAACCGGCGAACTGCCCGCACTTGGCAGTGCTTCTTCGGTCAGGTGAAAGTTAAGCATACGGTTGATCATATTGCCCGACGTATCGTAGATAAATATGGAAAGATACGGATCATTGTTTTGTTCTTCCAATATTTCCTGATTGGAAAGCGGCTCGCCTTCCTCAATTTCTTCGACCAAGTGGTCGCTGATCAGTTCCATTGTGATGACAAGATTGGAAGATTGTTTCGTAATCAAAAATTGAAACGCGGAAAAGAAAACCCCGATGGTCAGCAAAAACAGCATGACTGCAAACAGCAGGGCATAGACCGCCGTCAGCCGGTCCGACAGTTTATTCTTTGCGCGTTTTGTCCCGAATGACATATCCAATCCCCCGTACCGTTTCAATGATCCTGTTTTCGTCCGTATCGTGAATGCGGTTTCGCACATAGCGCACATAAACGTCCACGACGTTGCTGTTGCCCGCGTATTCATAGCCCCAGACGTGACTGAGTATCTGGTCTCGTGTGAGGACGATGTCGCGATTTCTTAACAGATATTCCAAAAGGTCGTACTGCGTCTTTGTCAGCTCAATAATTTCGCCGCTACGCGTGACCTGTCGGGACGAAGTCGTCAGCACAAGGTCGCCGATGGACAGCGTGTCCGCGGGCGTTGCCTGCGTGTTAACATCCGCCGTGCGGAGCACCATTCGAATCCGCGCGAGCAGTTCCTCTATGTGGAACGGCTTTGTGATGTAGTCGTTCGCACCGGTGTCCAGCCCGTTGACTTTTTCCATGATTGCGTCCCGCGCCGTGACCATGATGACCGGAACCGCGCTTTCCCTGCGCAGCCGCCGGAGAACCTCAACGCCGTTGAGTTCGGGCAACATCACGTCCAGGAGGATCAGGTCGAACGTTCCGGACAATGCTTTTTCAAGGCCGCTCCGCCCGTCGGAACAACTGTCGACCTCGTAGCCTTCATGCTGGAGCTCAAGTGTCAAAAACCGTACGATCTCAGCTTCATCTTCAACGACCAGTATCCGCATAGCATCGTCGTCCTCCTCACGCAACTTTAATATCACCATATCGTTTCTATAAAAGAGAATCAATGCACTTATATTATATCGGAAACGGAACGCCACTAAATGAGGATTACATGAGAATTTCTTAATAATTCGTTGAAATGGGGAATTTCATCCAATTCTCATGATGCGTTCGCAGGATTCTCATGAGCCTTATGTAGGATGATACAGACAGGAGAGGATGCAGAGATGGAACGGAAGCAACCCGAAAACAAAAATTTGGAATGGTCCGGGGCGCTCGTCATTGTACGGGACGTGCTGATTTTCCTTATGTTCCTGCTGGCTTTTGCGCTGATCTATATGGTTTCACCGGAGTTGCTGAGCGGCGGTGCGTCCGCGAAAGCAACTGCACAGACAAGTACGGCGGCACTTGCGGAAAGCAACGATCTAACCACCAAGCCGACGAGTACGCCGCAGGCAAATGTCGTGCTGGCGGCAAGCACGGCGGTGAGTACGAAAACCCCGTCTCCAACACCGGAGCCGACGCCTTTGCCAACACCCGATCCCGCTACAAACGGTGATTTTTCCGCAACGTTTCCAGCGTATGATACGGGCACAAGCGCGCTCTACAGCTACCAGACGGACACGGTAAAAATCGCAATCGACAAGGTGCAGTCGGACGGCGTGACGTATTTTGTTGCGGACGTCTATGTGAAAAGCATCGATGCATTCAAAACCGCGTTTGCAAAGGATTCTTACGGGCGTGGTCTGCACGAAATGCCGCTGAAGGTCGCGACCGATAACGAAGCGGTGTTTGCCGTCTCCGGCGACTATTATGGCGCACGAGAGCAGGGCGTCGTGGTGCGAAACGGCATTCTCTATCGGGACGTGATGGGCGACGACGTTTGCATTCTGGGAAAAGACGGCACGTTGAGCGTTTATCAAAAAAGCTCGTTTTCACCGCTCGATATGCTGGACGACACCGTTTGGCAGGCGTGGGCGTTCGGTCCTGCGCTTGTGCAGGACGGCGCGGTCTGCGATACGTCTTCGAGCCGGATCAAGGTGGAAAATCCGCGCAGCGCGATCGGATACTATGCGCCCGGGCACTACTGCTTCATTGTCGTCGACGGTCGACAGAACGGATATTCTACCGGTATGACGCTGGATGAATTGGCAAACACGTTCGTTTCGCTTGGCTGCGTAACGGCCTATAACCTCGACGGTGGCGCGACCGCCATGATGGTATTTAGTGGTACGGTCATCAGTCAACCGACAAACGGCGGGCGCTCGTCCAGCGACATTATTTACTTTTAATTTGTTTTAGGAGGGTCTGCTTCAATGAATAAACAGCGATTTTGGGGATTTCTTGCACATACCAGTATCATTGTCGGCATGATGCTTGTGATTTTTTTTGTAATCGATCGGTTCAACCCGGCGATGGAGTTTTTAACCAGCAATATCAGCAAATGGCTTATTTTGCTGTTTGCGTTGTGTTCGATTTTGAACGGGCTGTTTTCCGCAGTGTTTTTGTTTCAAAAGCAGAAGCAAAGAGAAGGCAGACGGAAATGGTGACCGTCTTTTTGTAAATGGTTGGATATTTGGTACCGCGTATGAAATAAAAATATTGTGTAGCGCTGCCGACCCAAAGCCCTGATCTGGCAACAATTTTAACGCGCCGGAAACGGAGGTAACTCACTAAATCGCGATTTCTATTCTTGACTTGACGCTATCACGTGAAAACGCATTCGCTTATATTCCATTGGGGCTATTTTTTCTTTGTCTTTAAAAAAACGACTGAAATAGTGGATGCTCCGAAAACCGGTCATATTTGAAATTTCCGTAATGCTGTAATTCGTGAAGCTCAATAGTTCCTTTGCCTTAAATAAGCGGAAACGACTGATAAACTGTAAAACGGTGCAATTATACTCGTACTTGAGTAAATCGCTGACTTGCTTTGGGCTTTGACGCGCCGCGCCGCTCAAATCCTCGATAGAAATTTCTTCTGATATATGTTCATCAATATAGTTCAGAATACGGTTAAGCGCTTCGTTTGGAGAAGGAGAGAAGATGATGCTGTCATTTTGCGAGTTCATCGGAACAGCTTGTTTCTGCATGCTTAAGTGGCCATAATACAGCAGAGAGAGAATGTTATAGTTTATCCGGTCAGCAAAATTATCCATGGATAGTGTATATGAATTAAGAATGTTCAGAAGGCAAGAACGAATTATAAAATGATCAATTTGCAGACGCGGACCAAGCGCCTGAATTTCTTGACGGAAGGTATCATCAGTAACGGTAAACGAAATGACGATGATAGAAGCGCTTTGTTCTTCCGTAAACTGCAGCAGGGAAGAATACCCCTCCGGAAAAAGAAAAACATCATATTTTTCCGGAGCAATGCGGTATTTGCCGATGTGCAAAGCCCCGATTTTCTCCATTGTGAAAACCAATGAAAAGCTATTTTTAATTAGTTCGGTCGGAAGACGTTCACCGCACTGGGTTATATGAACATTTCCGATATTTGGGAAAAACATTGTAATCCTCCGCGTGTTATGGCTGATTGCGAATATATTCCGCGCCGCCGCTGATATGGGCACGCATATATTCGACTGCAGAGTTCGGATCGCGCTTCAAGATGGATTCATAGATCTTCTTGTGATAAATACAGGAAGTCATCATCGCGTTTGGTGGGGAAATACTTGCCTTGATCGCATCCTTAACCATATCACCCAACAGTTCTAAAATTGTTTTTAGAACTTCATTTGCGCTCGTACAGGCAATTTCATAATGGAAACGCGCGTCATATTCGTTATAAACTTCCAAATCGTTGTTTAATGCGCAAGCTTCCATTTTATCAAGCAAATCCCGAAG
The DNA here is from genome assembly GCA_963665515.1 of Christensenellaceae bacterium. GTDB lineage: Bacteria > Bacillota > Clostridia > Christensenellales > CAG-138 > UBA7703. Next base: position 3,433,820 of record OY762278.1, on the reverse strand, counting down.
GGTTTCCAATTGTTCTTCATTTGCGTTAAGCGCGGCGAGCTCGGCAACCTTGCACTCAAGAAGCATGCGTACCTCAAAGATATCCTCCAGATTTTTTTTATTAAGGGATAGCATAGGCAATAGTGGTTTCATAAATGATTCCGGACTCAGGCTTTTTACAAATGTGCCGTCACCTTGTCTGACGTCTAGCACACCCATAATGCTCAGCATTCGCACGGCCTCCCGAATGGTGATCCGGCTTACATTGAACATCTGCGCAAGTTCGTTTTCCACCGGCAATTTATCGCCGATCTTATAGATATTATTGCTAATCATAGCTTGTAGTTCACGGGCAACCTGATCCGAAAGACGATCTTTTACTACACTCATACATTTTTCCTCGCACAATAATCAAATCATATAATGATAAGATAACACGACGTTTGTGTTTTGTAAAGATGAGAAACAAAGCATCGGAAAAAATGTTATGAAATGTTGATTTTCAGCCAAAAAGTGCAAAAGAACACCTAATTTTGTGTAAAGACAATTTTGAAACGGCGATATATAATGCATTTGTAAACATAAATTCATCATATCATACTACGTATACAAGCTGTGAGGAAAAAAACTTGAATGCATCTTTCGATTATCTTGGCGCAATTATTGACCTGATTCAAATGATCAAAGCGACTCAGAAGGAGAAATTTGAGAAGGCTGCGGATATTCTGTCGAACACGGTGGTCGATGGGAAACTAATATATCTTTGGGGACCGGGTGGTCACTCTTCAATTTTTTCCGAAGATGTGCTCTATCGCAAGGGCGAGTTGGCAAGTTTGTGTCCTATTTACGATCCAAGCATTTCGCTTTCCCATGGCGCGGCTCGCGAAATTAATGGAATGGAACGAGTGGAAGGATATGGAAAGGTTGTCGTGGAGTATAGCGGGATTGGAAGCGGCGACACAATCATACTAGGCAGTGCGTATGGTATAAACCCCGTAGCGATTCAGGGCGCGCTGGAATGCAGGGCGCGAGGCGCTTATGTAATTTCGATTACATCGCCTGGGTTTTCCGACGCCTCAACATACGACGGTGCAAAGCATAAAAGCGGGCGCAGCCTATACAGTGTTTCGGACATGTTTATCGATAGTTATGTTCCATACGGGGACGCCGTATTAGATTATGATTTTCTAGAACATAAGATTGCTCCGGTAGCGACGATTATGCAGGCGATTGTCTTAAAAGCGCTAATGGCGGAAACCATGGTGAAAATGAAAGAAAAAGGAAGCGAACCATTCACGTGGACAAATTCCCTCCAAGCTGGAGGGATTGAGGCGAACAGCGAGTATATGAAAAAAATCTGGGGTTGCGTGAAAAGCATGTGAGGAAGAAATAACGATGGAGAACGACAAGAATCGACTGAACAATATGTCCGCCTCGATTGCGGCGCTAACAGGCGAAACAGCCGCAATCGACATGGCCGCAGCACTGTTGGCAGAAGCTGCAAGACACGAAAAGATGATTCATGTTTTCGGCGTGGATGTGCGGGCGGCAGACATAGAGGGAGAGCTGTTCTTCCGGGCGGGTGGACTTGCATGTATCGATCCAATCTACGATCCAGCATTTGCAAATTCTCATGGAGCATACAGAAGCGAACTTTGCCGGCCGCTGGATGGTCTCACGCCGAAAATACTGGAATACTATGAGTATGTTGAATCGCGCGATCCGCTTGTATTACTGACGTTTGATCCTGATTCAACGGCGTATGCGCAGGCTGTCGCTTGGGCGAAGGAGAAATGTCTCACACTGATTACGGTTATACCACAATCACCCAAATCCCAAGAGATCGCGGCGCTGCCGGACGTAACAATACCATTCGGCCTATCATATCAAACACTTTGCATGACGGCAGTATTGGGTGAAATGATGGCACGTACGATAGAAAGATGCCCGGGCGCTGAAGTTTGGCAGGGGGACTTTTTTCCGGACGGCGAAAAGAACCGCGAGGCAATGGAACATTGGCGATGGCGCATCCGACATCTATGAGCAGAGGTATTTATGGCGAGGGAAATTTTAATCGGTACGATGTCTCGAATCAAATACCCTGCACCGGTTCCGAGAGAACAATATATTTCCATCTGCCTTAAAGAGGCAGAGAAGGCGGGAGATACAGGCTGTGATGTTTTTTTGTTGCCGGAACACTTCGACAGCTTCGGTGCGATTGAGTACGAAGCAAATGATGGTGGCATCTATGATGAAGCAACAAACCGGCGTGCACTTATGCAAGCAGTCGCCGAATCCATTCCAGGCTCCGTGACGAAGCGGTTCGGAGATGTTTGTAAAAAATATGGCATGTATGCAATTGCAAACTTTACAGAACACTGTGACGGAACGATATTTAATACCGCCGTCATCATTGGACGGGACGGCGGCATTGTCGGGAAATACCGGAAAACGCATTTGTGTGCTACCGAAAAGCGTTGTTACGGCGTGGAAGCCGGGGGCGAACTGCCGGTGTTCGATCTGGATTTCGGAAGGATCGGCATAGCAATCTGTATGGACATGTATTTCCCGGAAGTGTTTCGGGTGCTGACGCTGAAGGGCGCGGAAATGATTTTCTGGCCGCATCAGACATATGGACCGTCTGAAGAGACGATTATGATTACGGCCAGAGCGCGCGCAATTGACTATAGTTGCTATTTAGTTGGCGCAAACTTTGCAAGTATGGACTATTATGCTCCATATGAGAAAGGCCATGAACATACCGGACGCGCCACGATCATCAACCCAGACGGAATGATCATCGCCGATACGGGACATTATCCCGGCACGGCATATGCGAAGATCGATCTCGACGTTCCTCGCCTGGGAAAAGATATTGCGGCCGCCCGCAGAGTCGGTATTGATCGTATTAGAGAAGATTTGCTCCATTTCCGCCGACCGGAGCTTTACCACGAAATTGTTCAGCCCTGCGAAAACCATGCTGTGAAAAACGGCAAATTCCTGGACTGACGATAAATACAAATAAAGGAGAAATCAGAATGAAAAAGGTATTGGCATTGTTACTTACCCTGATGATGGTGTTTGCAGTAACGGCGTGCACACAGAAAACCACCGGCGACGAGGCACAGTCGAGCACTACTGAAAGCACAGCCCAATCTTCGGAGGGCGCGGAACTGCCCGAATCGATCACCTATGTAACGTTGGGAAGTACCGGCCTGGAAACCCTTAAGCAGGCGGCAGCTCAATTTGAGAGTGAAACCGGCGTTGCAGTCAAGATTGAAGACTGGGCTTATTCCGATGCATATCAGAAGATACTGACGCTCGCGGAAGCCGGTAATATGCCGGACGCAATGTACGGCTTTGCATCCTGGACGCGGGAGTTCAAGGAAGCCGGTTACATCTCCTGTGCGGAAGATTATATCGGAACCGATCTTTTTAACGACTTTTCCGAAGCAGCCCGGGGCGTTTGCAGCGTGGACGGCAAGATGTGGACGATGCCCTCATATATGTCGGTCCGTACAATTTTGTTCAACCAGAATATGCTTGATGCAGCGGGCGTGAACGTACCAACCACCTGGGACGAGCTTCTTGAGATTGCTCCATTGCTGTACGATCCGCAAAACGGACAATACGCATACTCGCTGGTGGCAGGCCACGCAAAGAACACTCTGGATTGCTTCCTTCCCATTCTCTGGGCGTATGGCGCGGACGTCACCAATTCCGACGGCACAGCCAATGGGTTCAACAATGACAACGGCGTTGCGGCATTGCAGATGTATGTCGATCTCGCAAAATACGCAGTGCCTGATTATGGCGAGGCAACCATCAATGAAACACAAAGCAATTTCACAAATCAGGTTGCGGCCGCCTATTTCCACAATGCGCAAGGTATGAGTGCGCTTGCAGATGCGGGTGAGGACTATAGTTGGGTCACCATTGCCGAACCGCTGACCGGTCACGATGGGCAGAAATATGCGCTCGGCGTGATGGACATCGATATTCTCTTTGCCACCGGCAATGAAGAAATCACGGCAAAATTCCTTGAACTCTGGCACACGGCGGAGTATCAGGGAAGCGTCATCGAGAATGCCGGATGGGTGCCGAATCAGCAGAGCTATTTTGACGAAAGACCGGCGTTTAGCGACGAAACTAACGTAATGGTTGCACCGTTTTGCGCTCTTGAGCCGATAGCGAAATTCAAGCCGTCCCTGATCGGCTGGGAGGAAGTCCAGAAGGTGTTGGCAGATTATGTGACGAAGGCCGTTATGGGCGAAATGAGTGCTGCCGAAGCATTTGAGGCGGCCGGTTCGCAGGTTGACAAGCTGCTTGCGGGTTAACGAACGACATTCAAATATTGCGCGTGTGCAAGAGACGATTGCCGTCTTTTGCACACGCATTTCCAAGCAACAGGAGGCGCCAAATATGAAGAAACCAAAGCGAATCAACCGCAATAGGCGAGAAAAATGGCTGAATATGCTGTATATTTTGCCGATGCTGGCGGTTTATCTCGTATTTATTCTCTATCCGATGTCAAGTGTAATGCGGCTATCGCTTTTTGATAAAAAAATTAATGGGGACATGATATTCGTAGGACTCCAGAATTTTGCTGATTTTTTCACCAATATAGATACGCCGCGCGTATTTCTAAACACGGCGGTCTGGGTTTTTGGCGGTGTGATTCTCAAGCTCGGAATCGGATTAATCATGGCTTTGGCGCTTTATAAGAAGTTTTATGGAAAGAAACTGATGACCGGAATCATGCTTATTCCATACGCAATGCCGGCCGCAGTTGCATGTATGATCTGGCGGTTATTGTACAACCCCATGTTTGGTCAGATCGGGCAACTATTGCGCGATATTGGCATTACGACACAGGCGGTCAACTTCTTAGGAAATACAAAGACGTCGCTCATTGCAATTATGATTGTGAATGTCTGGGCGGTTGCACCGTTTTGCGCACTGAATATTCTTTCTACGCTGTATTCCATACCGAAATATATTTATGAAGCTTCGTCGATTGACGGAGCGAACGCCTGGCAGAGATTTCGTTGTATTACGATGCCGTTGATCGCTTCTTCCATGCGGACGCTTGGAATACTGATTGGCATATGGGCGTTTAACTCCTTTGACGTGATTTACATGATGACGCAAGGTGGACCTGCAAATTCATCGGCAATCCTTGTCAATATGATTTATGACAACGCGTTCCGGTTCAATAACCGCGGGTATTCGGCGGCGATCAGCGTTGTGAGTTTTATCGTACTCTCGGTTTTTGCCATACTCTATGTGCGGGCAAAGGAAGATGAGGTCAGCTATGAATAAAAAGATCAGCAAACCCACGCTTGCAAAGCGGATTTATCAGGTGCTGTTTGCGATGTTTATAATTTTTATCCTCGTTGATCTGCTGTTCCCGGTGGCTGCGATGATATCCGTTTCCCTCAAGAAGGCAAACGACGTGTTTTCCATTCCGGTAACATGGATTCCGGATCCGGTTGCCTGGGAGAATTATGTTGAAGTTTTCCAGAAGCTGGATATTCTGGATGGTTTTAAGAGCAGTATCATCGTAACCGGCGCAACAATCGCCGTGATTATGATACTTGCGATTCCGGCGGCCTATGCGCTCTCCAAACTGCGGTTCTTCTTGAAAAAACCGACCTATTACATCGTTCTTGTCAGTCAGATGTTTGCTCCGGTCATCATCATTATTCCATTGTATATCATGATGAATTCACTGAGCCTCATCGATACGTATGCGGGCCTCGTCGTTATGAACGTTACGTTTAACCTTGCGTTTATTGTGCTTATGCTGAAAAGTTCGTTCGATACCGTGCCAAAAGAAGTCGTAGAAGCCGCCAAAATTGACGGGTGCAGCTCGTTTATGACGCTTCGACGCATCTTTGTACCGGTGTCCAAAACAGGCATTGCGGTTGCGATTATCTTTACGTTTACAAGGACCTGGAATGAATTTCTGTTCGCGTTTACGTATATTTCCAGCAGTGAGAAAAAACCAATCATCGTTGGACTTTACGAAATTTTAAAGAACAATCCGGCGGTGGGCATTCCCTGGCACCTTGTGATGACGAGTGCGGTGTATGCGACCGTACCTCTGGTGATTCTGTTTATTTTGATTCGAAACAATATCACCGGCGATATGACGGCAGGTGCGATTAAGTAAAAAACTTGGCACTGTAAGAGAACAATGTGTACGATCGAACGGGAATAAGGATGACGGCTATGGACATGGTACTGATCAGGCAGATGAAAGGCTTTTTTGAGAATGAACTGACGAACAATATTTTATCGTTCTGGACGCCACGCTGCATGGATACGACGTATGGCGGTTACTTCAACTGTTTTGACAATACAGGCGATCATTTGATGAGCCGGGATAAATATACGTGGAGTCAAGGGCGCTTTGTCTGGATGTTTTCCAGATTGGCAGGCATGCAGTCAGAAACTTTTACGAAGGAACAGCAAACGTCGTTTTTGAGAATGGCCGAGAACGGGGCGGATTTTTTGAAACGACATTGCCGGATCGGACCGAACGACTGGCGCTGTGTATTTCTCATGGACGAAACCGGCGCGCCGAAAAAGGTCGCCGGTTATGAAGAGCTTGATCTGAGTATCTACGCCGACTGCTTTGTCGTTTGCGGTCTTGCATGCTTCTCAGTTGCGTCGAAAAGTGAAGCCGACTATCGCTTTGCAAAGCGGTTATACCTCTCCTGTAAAAACCGTATTGCCACGGGTGAATTTAAAACTCTGCCATATCCGCTGTCGGGGGAATATCGCGCGCATGGTATTCCGATGATATTGACGAATGTTGCGGCGGAACTCTATGAGGCCGCATCATGCTTCGACACGGATTTTTGCAAAGAGCTAAGAAACGATATCACCCATTTCTCAAATATTGTTTTAAGCGATTTTACCGATCATGAAAATGTTGTGCATGAAGTGATCAGCCGAAAAGACGGATTCTTCGGCGGAGTAATGGGTACGCACGCGAATCCCGGACATACGCTCGAGGACATGTGGTTTTTATCGGAAGCGGCCGACATTCTAGGCGACGATTCGTTAAGAAAACGAGCCGCCATGATTGCGAAAAAAGCGCTTGAAATCGGATGGGATACGGAATTTGGCGGGATATTGCATTTCGTTTCAACCAACGGCGGCGATCCCGGCCGTCCTACGGAACAGGAGCTTGATGAACCGACCGTTAGGCTGGTGATTTCAGGTTGGGGTGACAAACTCTGGTGGGTACATGCCGAAGCGCTTTATACCACGCTGTTGTTTTATGTTTTAACAGGTGACGAGGCGTTCTTGCGTTGGCACAGGACGGTGTTTGAGTATACATTCACGCATTTTCCTAATTCGGACCGTGAAGTGCGCGAATGGGTGCAGATTTTAAAACGGGACGGTACGCCGCAGGAGAAGGTTGTTGCACTGCCTGTGAAAGACCCGTATCACATTGCGCGCTCATTGATTTTAATGATCGAATTACTGGCGAACATCGAAGCAGGCGGCAAAGGTGTGCTATAAAACGAAAGCCGGCAAAGTCCATCCGGCATGGGGAATCCTCGTGGCGTGCTGTTTTGTGCAATTTGGCGGATTGGGGGTCCTTTCAAACAGCATTGGTGTATTTTTTCCCGCGGTTTCCGCCAGCCTGAACTGCACAACGGCGCAGATTTCCCTGCATGTTACCATCCGCGGGTTTGCAATGATGGCGGCTCTTCCGCTGGCAAGTCATATGATATCCCGATATCCTTCAAGAATCGTGCTGACCCCGGCGGCCGTGGTGCTCGTGTGTTCCATCGGCAGCATGGCGTTTTTCAACAAGCTGTGGCAGTGGTATGTAGCATCAGTATTTTACGGATTTGCCGGCGGTTTTTTGTTTCTGAATCTGTCGCCTATATTGCTGACAAACTGGTTTTACCGAAAGAGGGGATTCGCTGTCGGCATGGCAATGGCATTTTCAGGACTCGGCGGAATCGTGATGAACCCGCTGGGAAATGCAATGATTGCCGCACAGGGATGGAGAAGCGCATACCTTTTATTTGCCGGGATTGGCGCCATATGCATCCTGCCGTTCACGCTGTTTGTTCTGCAGCGACGGCCTGAGGATGTCGGTGCACGTCCCTATGGGGAAATGCAGGAGGATCATGCGGTTGCCGCACGTGCAGAAGAATGCAGCTGCATTCGAGAGCGCTCGCTAATTGCACTGGCACGGAATCCCGTTTTTTGGATATTTCTTGTGATTGTGACAATTGCCGTTTTTGAAACGGTTTTTATCTACCATTTTCCGGGCTTTGCGCTTTCTATTGGTTTGACTACGACACTCGGGTCTTTCATGACCTCTGCGAGCATGGCGGGGAATCTTACCAGTAAGTTTTTGCTTGGCTGGATGAACGACCACGCAGGCTCTAAAAAGACGTTTCTATTGGGTATAACTTTCACGGCGCTTGGCATGCTGATGATTCAACTGTTCCGCAACACACCGCTATTACTGACGGCAGGATCGTTTTTATATGGCGCAAGCATGGCGCTGCCTGCGGTTCTGGTGCCGCTTTTGATTCTGGATTTGTTCAACCACGACAAATATACGTCGGTATTATCCCTTTCAACAATGACGATTGCAGCAATGGGAGGAACGGGCGTCGCGCTGGTTGGTTGGATCTATGATGTAACCGGTGGGTTTTCTATGGCTTTTTTTATTGCGCAGGGTGCGAGTTTTGCGTGCGTCGCTATGTTGCTGACGGCGTTCCGCATGAAAAAGAGGCGAAAAGCAAAAGAATAGCCAGAAATTAATACGATTGGACGGATTTATTTTTTTATGAAGGAAAAAGGATGTTTTTACTGCGAGCGGGATGAAAATTTTCGCGAATTGCTCTTCGAGCTATGCGATCTGAAGGCATCGAAGGTGTTTTTCTGCAAAGACCAGACATTGCCCGGCCGCTGCACGATCATGTATCGATACCACTATGAGGAAATTTACCAGATCCCCAAAGAAGAACGGGATGCATATATGGACGACGTCTGCGCCTTAGCGGAGACCATTGCGGAGCTGTATCGACCGGACAAGATAAACTATGGCATATACGGGGACACCGTGCGGCATGTTCATGTAACGATTTGCCCGAAATACAGGGATAAAATTGGCTGGGGAAGGCCATTTGAAATGTTCCCGGAAAATCGTGTGTTTTTATCGGATGAACAATGCACACTGGCAATGGATCGACTTAGGCGGGCATTGCTGAAAAAAAGAGGGATAGACCAATGAAAGTCACATTACCGTACGGCGCTGATAAAGTTGCATTTGAAGTTGAGGAACATCGATTCCTGCGAATGTATGATCCCATTGAGACACCGGCCGCTCCGGACTTTGAAGCTGAGATCCGCGCGGCAATCGATCATCCAATCGGTACGCCGAAACTCGAAGAAATCGTCTTTCCGAATGCAAGAATCAATATCATTGTGGATGACGCATCCAGACCAACGCCTATATCGCGGATTCTTCCAGTTCTACTCGGCAAGCTAGCAGAAATTGGTGTTGCGAAACGGAATGTACGTATCATCGTTGCCCTTGGCAGTCACCGGCATATGACGGTCGAGGAACTAAGCGACAGGGTGGGTGCAGCCGTATACGAGCAGTATGAAGTTGTCAATTCGGAATTCCATGATAAGGAAAAACTGGTCTATGTTGGCAAAACGCCGGATGGCGTCGATATCCACGCGACAAAGGACGCAATGGACGGCGACATCCGCATCGGAATCGGCAATCTTGTACCGCATCCGGTCATGGGTTGGAGCGGTGGTGGGAAAATTCTGTATCCCGGTGTAGCGGGTGAGGACACGGTTTCCTATTTTCATCTGAAGGGATCGTTGGAAAATGGGAATTTATTTGGACGCGTAGACAGTCCGATTCGAACGATGATGGAAGGCTGGGTTGATACGATTGGTCTGGATTTCATCGTTAACACGATTCTGAATTCACATTTGCAGATGTACAGAGCCGTGGCCGGGCATTACATCGACGCGCACCGTGCCGGAGTAGAAATTGGGAAACGGGTGCTCGGCTGCCATGTAGAGCAACGGGCGGATGTGGTCGTAGTCAGCTCGCATCCTGCGGATCAGGACTTCTGGCAGTCGCCAAAGGGAATGTATTCTGCGGAATATGCACTTAAAGGCGATACGGGCGGGACAATCATCCTTGTAAGCCCAAATTACGAGGGGATAGGTCCGCACAGCGAATACCCCGAGTGGATGGGAAGAGACGACGGGGACGCGCTTGTACACGGCATCTTTGCCGGAAAGCGATTTGACGGGGACGCGCTTGCCATGGCGATTGGCAACAGCATGTCAAAAATGCGGCGCAGACGAAAGCTGGTAGTTGTAAGCGACGGCGTAACGGCCGAAGAGATGGCGCTTTGCGGTTGTGTACACTATCCAATCGCGCAGTTACAGCGAGCCGTTAACGACGCGCTCGCCGGTAATGACGATGCAAGCGTTGCGGCGGTCAGCAATGGAGCCGAGACATTTTTGTATCATTAAATAAAGAAAGGATGAATAAAATGGCGAAAGGTGAGATTACGGCATTTAGAACCATATTGAGTGATATTTTTACGCAAATAGAGGCCGAACTGCCGATGATTCAAAAAGCGGCCGCTGCAATTGCAGACGCATATGAGCAAGATAGCATGATACATGTGATCGGCCCGGGTGGGCATTCCAATATTGGTGTAGAAGAGGTACTTTGGCGTGCGGGGGGACTTGCATTTTGGAATGCGATTTTAGACCCCGGCACAAATCTTATTCACGGGGCAAAGCGCTCCAACTACATCGAACGTACGCCGGGCTATGCCCACGGCGTGCTGAACGCATATGGCGTTGGAACGAAACCCGGCGAAGTGATGGTCATTGTAAACGCTTACGGGATAAACGCGATGACGATCGATACGGTTCTGGAGTGTAAAAAAAGAGGATTGACAACCATTGCCGTCACATCATCCAGTTTCGCAAAGATCGTGCCGCCCGGCTCTAAATCGCGCCATCCCAGTGGAAAGAATCTCTATGAAGAGGCCGATATCTTCATTGACAACCATTTGCCGCTGGGAGATGCGGTCGTATCGATAGACGGTTATGATCAAAAAACATGCTCAACTTCCACATTTTGCAATTGCTTCGTTATGAACTGTCTGACGGAAGAGATCGTTTCCGAACTGCTGCGCCGCGGAATCGAACCGCCGGTGTTTATGAGTGCCAACATGCCGGGCGGAGACGAGCACAATCAGGCGCTGGAAAAAAAATACGGCGGAGTAATCAAGCATTTGTTATGATGGGAGTAGGCAAGATGACTGTACTGAAAGAATTTACAATTGATAAATTAAATGTGCGTGTCTTTGAAGGGCGCGAAGCTATGGGAGTCTGCGCGGGCAGCGAAGCAATTGATTGTTTACGGACGCTTTTACAAAGGAAAGACGAGATTAACGTCATGTTTGCCGCGGCGCCATCCCAGAATGAAACGTTGGCTGCGCTTTGTGCCGCCGAAGGCATCGACTGGGGCAGGGTCAACGCGTTTCATATGGACGAATACGTGGGACTTGATCCCGAGCACCCGGCCGGATTTCGAAATTTTCTGCGCAGGACGGTTTTTAATATGCTGCCGCTGAAAAGCGTAAACCTAATTGACGCGAGCGCCGCCGATCTACAGGCTGCTGTCCGCGCCTATGATGCGCTATTACGCAAATATCCGCTGGATGTGTGCATCTTAGGCATTGGGGAAAACGGCCACATTGCGTTCAATGACCCTCCGGTGGCGGATTTCAGCGATCACGCGATGGCAAAGGTTGTGGAGCTGGATCAACGCTGTCGCGAACAGCAGGTTCACGACGGTTGCTTTCAGAAATTGGAACAGGTTCCGACGCATGCGATTACGGTGACCATACCGGCATTAATGAGCGCGGCACGACTGTTTTGCATCGTACCGTCGGCTACCAAGGCGGAGGCAGTTAAAAATATGCTTTACGGTGAGATATCAACCGGGAGCCCCGCGTCAATTCTGCGTATGCATCCGAATGCAGCGCTCTATCTTGACCCGGGAGCCGCGAAATATATTCTATAGGAGGGATGATATCATGAAGATTGCGATCATCAACGGGCGTGTCGTCACCCCACTGCGTCTGCTGGAGAATGCCGGCGTAATGATTGAAGACGGAACAATCACCTCTGTAGGCGAAATTGATACCATATCCGAAGCGGATCAGGTAATCGATGCAAAGGGGTGCTTTGTCAGCCCGGGATTTATCGATATGCATACGCATGGCGGCGGCGGGTATGATTTTATGGATGGTACTGCCGATGCGTTCATCGGGGCGGCGCTTGCGCATATGAAGCATGGCACCACATCGCTGACGCCGACGACGTTAAGCAGTTCGGAAGAAGAATTAATGCTCGCTTTCCGCTGTTACGCCGAAGCGAAAGTAAAAATGAAAGACGGTCCGAATTTGCTCGGAATGCATCTTGAGGGGCCATATTTTTCTGCGGAACAGGCAGGCGCACAGGATCCCAAATACTTAAAGACGCCTGTAAAGGAGCGGTACACGGATATTTTTAACGCGTGTGGCGATATTTCCCGCGTGTCCGCCGCGGCAGAGCTGCCGGGTGCGCTGGAGCTTGGTGACGAACTTCGGCATAGAGGAATCATTGCCGCTATCGGACATTCTAACGCGCTTTATGAAGATGTGCAAAAGGCGGTGGAACGTGGCTACAGCCTGATTACGCATCTGTACTCCGGAATGTCCATGCTCAGACGGATTGGGCCATGGCGGCACCTCGGAGTTGTGGAGAGTGCATACATGATTGACGAGCTGGACGTGGAAATTATCGCGGACGGATGTCATTTGCCGCCGGATTTATTGAAACTGATTTTGAAACAAAAGCCATGGGATAAGGTATGCCTAATTACGGATTCCATGCGCGGCGCCGGATTGCCTGACGGTGAAATCGTGAAACTCGGCAGTTTGGAGCACGGACAGAATGTAATTCTGGAAAACGGAGTCGCTATGCTCATGGATCGCTCGGCTTTTGCTGGAAGTGTATGCACGGCGGACCGCTGCGTGCGGACGATGGTACATGACGCGGGGCTCCCGGTTACGGATGCGGTGCGGATGATGACGATGAATCCGGCGAGAGTGCTCGGCGTAAAAGACAAAGGAATTTTGGCTCGCGGTTATGATGCGGACATTTGCGTCTTTGGCGACGATATTCAGATAAAACAGGTCATTGTGGGCGGCAAGATTCAAACGATCTAAAAAGCATGATTGAAGCAAGGCTATCTCAAATGTTGTCGGAATTTGGCTGAGAAAGTCACAGCTCAATTTACCGTGAATCAGTTCTGTGTCGAATTGGATGAATTTGCATAGCAAAGAATACAGCCCGTAAACAGTGCGTTTTCGGGTTTTTTTGATGCCCCTGCTGGACGCGATACCCGTCGAATCACGGCCTGCGCGCAGGGACCGCACAAAGCGGCGGCTTAAAACGCCCGCGCCGGGCTTGCATCACCGTCGTTGCATCACCCGTTGTTTTCTTCGGTTCATCATTTTTTTCTTCGTATGAGCTTTTTTTGGAAGCAGGTCAAGCAACACTTCAACAAGACTGACATTTCGGCGTACGCAATATTTCTGCACACATGTTGAGCTTTCCAATGAACTTTGTGATCTCTGAAAAATATGTCGAATCAACACTGCAAATGCAGAGTTTATTCAAATGGAAACGTATGTTATCTACCTGGTGAGTGATATAACGTTTGCGTAATTTGTAATTGCTTTAGGTACCTTGATCATATATATTAAAAACGCAAAATAAATCATATGTCTTGTAAATCTACAAACGAGCCGAAGCCAAAGTGTTTTTATTGCATAGCAAATTTTCCACACCTGTCGAGAACGAAGATCTCCGGCATGATTCTGTTGATTTAGCCGGATTCTTTCCCGATTATCGCTGTGGAATGCAAGTAACAAGTATCGTTTCAATGAAGCACCCAAGAACCTGACGGAAAGTTCTCTTCCTACACCATTTTGCAACGGATAAAACAACTATCTCCATAAAAACCGCCTTTGCGATACAACAAACACAGCAGATATAAGCAGGGTCATCGAACGAATGCCCGGTGTGATTGATATAACGTTTGCGCAGAATCAGGACGCGATTTTATCGGCATTGAATCAACGAATACCCGACGCGAAACACGACGGAAACAAGGATGGACGAACAATGATACATCAGCCTTGCGTCATAGACATGGATGGAACGATTTATTGTGGAAACAACCCGACCCCGTTTGCCGCCGAATTCATCAGAAGATTGAGAACTGATGGCACACCGTTTACGCTGATGACCAACAATCCAAGCCGTTCGCCTCTTGAGATAGCGCAAAGGCTGGCCAAAATGGGAATCCCGGTGCAAGAGGATGAGATTGTAACATCAGCCGATGTAGCTGTGAACTATCTCCTTGAAAGCGGTGCGGAGTCGGTTTTCATACTCGGCAGTGCATATTTAACGGCACTGGCGAATGAAAGGAGAATACCGCAGGCGGATGACAATCCCGAATATGTACTGATTGGGCATACCCGGAACTTTCATTACCGGGATTTGGCGAAGGCGGCACAATTGATTTCAGCCGGAAGCAAGTTTTTGTGCACCGATCTGGATCATGCGATTCCTTCCGACGGTCGGATGCTGCCACACACGGGGGCAATGGCCGCTTATTTGCAGGCGGCTACCGGACAGCAGCCGTGCAATACCGGTAAACCCGAACGTTGCTTTCTCGACGCCGCATGTGCGCGGCTAAGTTGCAAACCGGAAGAGATGCTCCTTATTGGCGACAATTTGGATACGGATATCGCAATGGGTGTCAAATATGGAGTCGCAACGGCACTGGTGCTGACGGGGATTACGGATGAAATGGCACTGCAAACCGCAAGCGTCGTTCCGACATATGTATTGCGCGATCTTGGAGAGTTTATCAACGGTAGTTTTGAAGCGCGACAACGGACGGTTTTTTAATTCAATGAGGTCTAATTCCACGAGGACACAATCGTTTTCGTGTGACAATTAGAGAATAAGCGAAAGGGAAGAGGTAAAATGAAGATCAAGAAGGTTCTGAGCATTTTGTGCGTGTTGGCGCTGCTGCTCACAGCAATCGCAGGCTGCAGCCAACAGAAGGCTACGACGGAAAGCGCCGCCGAGTCTGCCGCAGCTACGGAAGCGCCCATTTCCGAAGCCGAAGCGGAGGAAGTTGAAGAAGATCCAGGATATGATACCGAGAAGGTATATGAGATCAAGCTGACCTCCAATGACCCCATAACCGCCATCTGGATGCAGCAGATACAGGCGGCAACTGAACGCATTGCCGACCGCACAAACGGTAAAGTCGATATCCAGGTTTACGCCAGCGGTGAAATGCTGGTTGGCGACGAGGGTATCGAGGCGGTTATGAGCAACACTGCGGTGTTTTATTTCATAGCGCCCAGCGCCTTTGCGGATTATGTGCCGGTGTATAAAACCATCTGTGCGCCTTATCTTTGGGAATCGTATGAAGACGTGGAGAAGTTTATGGAAGGCGACATGATGGCGGCGATGAATGAAGAAGCCTATGCAGCCGGTATCCATGGCATCGTCACAAATTTCGTCGTTGGCTGCCGCAATACGCTTGCCGATAAACCGATCAATACGGTCGATGATTTCGCAGGACTGAAGATACGCGTGCCCAACAACACGATTTATGCCGACCTCTTTGGCGCAATGGGCGCAAACTATATGCCGATGGCGTTTTCTGAAGTGTTCAGTGCCATGCAGACGGGCATGATTGAGGCGGTTGAAGTAACGCCCGGTAACGCGGTGCCTACGAAGCTTTGGGAAGCACTGAAAACGCCTTACTACTCCCTGACGAAACACCTGCTCAATGTAGTAGGGTTGTTCACGGGAGAGGAATTCTGGCAGAGTTTGCCGGAGCCGTATCGCGTCATCATTCAGGAAGAATTGAATGCTGCGGCGCTTGCTGCCAATCAGGAAGTCGCAGATCAGGATGCTTCGCTCATTCAAGAGATGGTAGATGCGGGTGTTATCTTGGTGGAACCTGACCTGACATCTTTCCAGGAGGCGTTTGCCCCGGTCGGGGAGCAGTATTTCCGGTTCAACGAGGTTGTGGAAGCCGTTAAAGCACTCGATTGATTTCAATTCGAGCCTGGGTATGCCGCAGTTATACCTGCGCTGCGGCATACCGCTTCCGATGAAGGAGCTGTGACATGAAAAAAAATATTAAAGTCGGATCGATAGTTAATTTTATCGGTGGTTTCATGCTGGCCGGGACCGTCGCGCTTACTTTGTTCGATGTGTTCGGCTATTGGATTACGGGGCGCAGTTTTGCGCAGGTGCAGGAGCTTATTCTTGCGCTTTTTGTATGGGTCGTATATGCGGGAATGGGAGAGCTTTATAAAACGGGGGATCAGATATCGATCGACCTGCTGGAGAAAGTGCTTCCCCCGAAAGCGAATCGGATCATACAGATGATCATCGACGTGGTCGTACTGGCATTCTCCATCGTCGTTACTTACTATGCCGTTTTGCTGACCATTCGCTCGATTACGAAGCTTACGCCCGTTCTGAAAATTCCATATTGTTATATTGACGCCGCGATTGTACTTGGCGCCGGTACGATGATTTACTTTGCGTTGCAGCGCATTGTGCGGAACATAAAAACCATAAAACAGGATAAGGAAGGTGAATAAGAATGGAAATTTATATACCGATCATCATGGCCTTTATTCTGCTGTTTTTGGGCGTTCCAGTCGCCGTATCCCTGCTGAGCTCAGCAATCGTCTATTTTGCGTTTATTACGGACACAATGCCGTTGACAATGATTGTGCAGAAGATGGTGTCTGCCAACATGTCCTATGCGCTGCTTGCTGTTCCGTTTTTTATTCTGGCGGGCCTGATCATGAACTCTGCTGGAATAACACAGCAGATGATGCGATTTTGCGACTTATTGCTCGGGCATAAAGTCGGCGGGCTTGCACAAGTCAACGTTCTTTTAAGCACGATCAACGGTGGAATTTGCGGTTCCGGCGCGGCCGATGCGGCGATGCAGTGCAAAATCCTCGTTCCGGAAATGAGCAAACGCGGATATCCGCGCGCCTTCTCTGCCGCGGTCACTGCAGCAAGCAGCCTGATTGCGCCGATGATCCCGCCGGGCGTCGCATTGATTCTTTACGGCGTTATGACCGAAACGTCGATCGGCAAAATGTTCGTCGCAGGCATTGTGCCGGGCGTGCTGATGTGCATCGCGGAACTGGTCGTCGTTGTAGTGATTTCCCGGAAAAACAAATATCCGCCGTCCAGAGACCACAAAGCGCCCTTAAAGGAGATATTATTTTCATTGAAGGACAGCATCTGGGCGCTTATTGTTCCCGTCGTAATCATCGGCGGACTTCGGGCGGGTCTTTTTACGGCGACGGAAGGCGCAGCGCTCATCATTGTCGTAAGTATGCTGGTCGGTTTCTTCATCTACAGAGTGCTTAAACCGAATCAACTGCCGGGAATATTGAAAGAGGCGTTCCGCTCCACAAGCACGATCATGTTCATGATTCTCTCGGCTGTAGTCTTCGGCATGTACTTAAGCTGGGCGCGCATTCCGCAGGATATCACGGCGTGGATGCTTGCCTTTACCAACAGCCCGGCCGTATTTATGATTCTTGCGACTGTTTTACTCCTGATCTTCGGTATGTTCATCAGCAGTACGTCGCTTCTGATGATCATGACACCGCTGCTGTTCCCGGTTGCGCAAGCATACGGCATTAATGCGGTTCAATTCGGCATACTGATGATCCTCAACTGCGCGATCGGTTCGCTGACGCCACCGCTTGGAGGGGTCATGTACCTGGTGTGCAAGATGTGCGATGTTACGATTGTGCAGTTTGTAAAGCATGTGTGGCCGTTTATCGTAGCGCTGCTTATATTGGTTATATTGATCATGCTGTGGCCGCAGCTGACGACGTTCCTCCCGGATCTGATCTATAGCTAGAGCTTGAATGGCAGACAGGACGATATACCCGCGCGCCAAACAAAGGAAACGATAAAATGAAAAACAGAACATACATCCTGCCGCATGGCCAAAACACGTATAAAGCCAATTTGCACAGCCACTCCACCTTTTCGGACGGTGTGCTTACACCGGAGGAGCTCAAGCAGCTCTATAAAAGGCATGGTTACAGTGTGCTTGCGTATACCGACCATAGAGCATATTACACGCACGAGGAGCTGGCGGACGAGTCATTTTTGCCGATTGCGGGATACGAGTTGAACTTTAACCGGCGCAACGACAAAGGCATGACGCTGAAAACCTGCCATATCAACGCGCTTGCGCGCGACCCGATGAAGGCAGTCCCGATCGAAGGGGAGGGCGCATATGACCCAGGCACAATCAACGACGCGATTCGAAGGTTGCGTGAAAACGGATTTATCGTAAACCTCAATCACCCGGCGTGGTCAACACAAACTCCGGAGGAAGTGCTGGAACTGCACGGTTTCACGGCGCTGGAGGTGCTCAACAGCGGATGCAGCTGGACATACCATTCACCGGAAAGCCAGCTTCATTATGAAGCATGCCTGAAGACGGGGCGAAAAATACTTGCGCTTTATACGGACGACAACCACGCCAGCTGTCACAATTTCAGCCCAGGATATAAAGGCGCATATGCGGACGGGGTAAAAACCTTTCCCCCGGAGGCCACAACACAAATACCAGCGCAGGATTGCTGCCGGGCGTATACAATGATTTATGCGCCCAAACTTGAATACGCCGCAGTCATGGATGCACTCGTTGAAGGGCGGTACTATTGCTCAAGCGGGCCGGAGATCCACGCATACTACATTGAGGACGACCGGATCTGTCTGGACTGTTCGCCCGTGACGGCGGTCTTCCTAAAGAGCATGGCCTGGGCGCTGAGCGCATCACTGATGGACATTGAAGGGCGGATTATACACGCGGAGTTTGATTTGAAGCGGTTAAAGGAAAACGGTGAAGGGTTCTTTCGTGTCGAGCTGATGGACAAAGAGGGGCGAACCGCCTGCACGAATCCCTATTACATTTGATATTTACGATTGAAACATAAACACACGAATACGTACACTAAGGCCTGTGGCGCAAACAACGCCGCAGGCCTTTTACGTATGGGAAAGCCGCGCGTTAGCGATCTCTTCGGCGGGAGACGCTTGAAACGGCGCGGCTCAAAAAAATGGATAGCGGACAACGGATAGAAAACAAAAAAACGATCGATTTTGCCAGAGAACTTTGTTTATTCCTTCATGCAAAGATGCACCGCGGCGGTTTTAAACGTCTTCGGTAGGGCAAGGATATTAGGGTTCGGGCCGACGTGTTTTTTCATTGCGTCCGAAAGCGCATCCTCAAACGTCGCGCACGTTTTTAATCCCATGCTGCGCGCAACGCCCGGTTCCTTTGCACCGACGATATAGATGGCGCTTGTGTTCATCTCCGCAATGTGCCCGCAGCTGATCATTGAAAACCCGTGGAACGGATGAAACGCATAGTTGAAACGATACCGGTCGATATATTGCTGATTGCGCGCAAACGTTTCGCCGTATTCATTCAGGTCAGGTAGTGTGTTTTTACTTTGATACAGCCGCATCATCTCCTTGGTGTACGGCCATAGTTTTTCAGAATAGTCTCCGTCGCAAATGGAGGAACAAATAATAACGCAACGGTCGGATAAAACGCGTTTGTGTCGGATAACCTGTGCGGAGATTGCCTGCATGAACATGACGGGGTTCGTTCCCATGCCGTCACCATAGTGAAAAAACCGCGGCATGCCGAACATCAACACATCGTATTTCTTGGTCGCCCAGGACACATATGTGCGTCGGTCGGCCGTGATCCAGCTTTTCGGCTGCATTTGCTCCGCCCAACCGGAGTTGACCTCGATCTGACGGGAGTATGTGTCCAAAACCGCATCGCAGCAGAAGAATTTTTTGCCCATACATGCTTCCATATGTTTGCCGATTTCATCAAATTTACTACGCATAGTACTTGCACACGAGACCGGAACGAAATCGGGTAAGTGCATGACCTTCGGCACATGATGCGAAGCGATGCTTGTCCAGTGGTTGATACCCGTTGCACAGTGCTTATACCCACCGGAATAACCGCCGTAAGGATTTCCCTGCGTATGGCCGACGAGCACTGCGACATCCGCGTCATAAACATATTTATTGATAAAAACGGGATCGCCGCGCTGCGTCGAGCCGAGATCGACAAGATGATCGTAATCCTCACTGTCATGATTGATGATCTGTCCGTTTGGCCAGTATTCGTCAAATAACGCGTCGCCAAGGATGTTGTGGATCTGTTGCTCGGTGTTTTTGCTGTGCAATCCGTTTGAGCAGACGAGCAGGACGTCCTCTTTTCGCACGCCGGCCGAAAACAATTCGGAGAGGATCAGCGGGATACAGACCTTCCTATGGCTGGTCGGCTGTTCGCCGCCCTTGACCCGGTCCGGAAAGATGACGACGCATTTTGCGCCCGGGAAACCAAGTTCGCAAAGCGGTGGCATACCCATTGGGTTGCGCAGACTCTTCAGCGTCTCTTCAACAATTTTTTCCTGAGGGATACAGGGCGGGTCCGGAACGGTTTCACCCGGAATAAACACGTCCGTGGTATCGGGCAGAGTCGCTTCCATCATGCTTGTACCGTATTCAAATGAGAGTTTCATTGTTTGTTTCCTCCTTTAACCTTCGCATGACGGTTCGTATGATCGTTTCGCAGTCCAGCCCATACTCCTTTGCAAGTTCCGTCGGCTCTCCGGAACGTCCGAAGCGATCCTGTACACCGAGAAGATCCATCTTAACAGGATGACGCTTCACGAGCGCTTCCGCAACTGCACCGCCGAGTCCGCCCATAACGGTATGGTCTTCAATTGTTACGATATAGCCCGTTTTGGCCGCATACTCCATAATCAGCGCCTCATCGAGCGGCTTGATTGACGCCATATCGATCACCGCCGCCGAAACGCCCAGTCTCTGAAGCTCCACACCGGCAAGAACGGCCTGATACACCATTTCGCCCGTGGCAATAATGGCTGCGTCCGTGCCGTCGCGCAGAATCGTGCCTCTGCCAATGGCAAACGGGCAACTGTTTTCCTCGTAAATAGCAGGCGTTGCAAAGCGTCCGAAACGCAGATATACCGGGCCGGGATGCAGCAGCGCGGCTTCAACACAGGCAAACGTCTCCTGCGCGTCGGCCGGACAAAGCACGCACATACCGGGAATTGCACGCATGAGTGCGATATCCTCAATGCACTGATGCGAACCACCGTCCGCGCCGATCATCACCCCGCCGTGTGTTGCGCCGATTTTTACATTGCAGTTTGCGTAGGCGATGCTGTTGCGCACCTGATCGTATGCACGGCCCGCGGCAAAGACCGCGAACGTGCTGGCAAATGCCGGTTTGCCGCATGTAGATAACCCGGCGGCGAAACTCATCATGTTGGACTCGGCGATACCGATGTCAATAAACCGCTTTGGATACTGTTTCGCAAAATGTACTGTCTGCGTTGCCTTTGAAAGGTCCGCGTCCAGCACATAAAAATTATAACGATCCGCAAGGCGCACAAGCGCCTGCCCGTAAGCCTGTCGTGTCGATAGCATCATTCCACCTCTTCTTTGCAGTCCAGTTCCGCCATTGCCCGCGCAAAATCCTCGTCACAGATCGGCGCGCCGTGCCAGCCGACCCGGTTTTCCATAAACGAAACGCCTTTGCCCTTAACGGTGTGACAAATCAGCGCAAGCGGCCGGCCTTCGATGGCGCGCGGCCGTTCGAGAATCTCTGTCAGTGCCGCCACGTAGTGCCCGTCAGCTTCTGCGACATCCCAGCCGAAGGCACCGAGCTTGTCCGCCAGAGGCTCAATCTCCATTACTTCGGAAACGGTGCCGTCGATCTGTAATCCGTTTCGGTCGATGATTGCAGTCAGCCTGCCGAGACGGAAATGCGCGGCACACATCAGCGCTTCCCAAACCTGTCCTTCCTGTAACTCACCGTCGCCGAGAATACAGAACGTGCGCCAAGATTCGCCGCAGCACTTTGCGTAATATGCCATTCCACAGGCAGCGGAGACACCCTGACCCAGCGAGCCGGAAGACATATCCACACCAGGAATGCGCTTGCGATCGGGATGACCTTGCAGCATGCTGTCGATTTTGCGAAGGCGGATAAGCTCGCTTGTGTCGAAAAAACCACGCTCCGCCAGCGCTGCGTAATAGACCGGCGCGGCATGCCCCTTGGAAAGCACAAAACGATCACGTGCTTCACACCCGGGATTTTCAGGATCTACGTCCATGACGCGAAAGAACAACACACTCATGATCTCCGCCAGCGATAGACTCCCGCCGGGATGGCCGGAGCCCGCTGCGTAAATACTCCGTATGATATGGACGCGAAGGGTATGCGCCGTCGTGTCGAGCGCTTCTGTCGAATAGTGCAGTTTCAAATTACATCACTCCCTTCGGATGCGACCATGTATGTTTCGATAATTTTACAGAACTCGTCGGGATAAAACCCGATTTCCCCGGAAAAGCGCGTCAGCGCGATCAGCCCGCCGTCGATATTTTGAATGGAGGCGATCATGGCGGCGTTTTCCGAGCGCAAACCGCCCCCGTATATGACAGGCGATGCGACCTTGCGCTTGATTAATGCGGCCGTCTCTTCAATATGTTTGGCTTCCGGCAGCGGCCTTCCGGGACCGATCGACCAGACCGGCTCGTATCCAATGACGACGCTTGATGGATCGACACCGGCAAGGCCTATGGAAAGCTGCTCCGTGATGACCGCTTCTCGCCGCGACATTTCATCCAAATCTTCGCCGACGCAATATAATATTTGCAGGCCTGCCTGTCGGGCGCAGAGAATTTCACGATTCAGCAGGCGGTTGACCGCCAGGGAATCCTGAATTCCCGCTTCTTGGAGCACGCCCGCTTTTTCGCGTCGCTCTTCGCAATGACCGACGATCACATGTGTGCAGCCAATTGCGGCAATCGCCTTTGCAGTTCGCAGCGTCGTAAATCCGCCGAAATTCCCACCGGGAGAAACGTCGTCACGATGGACGCCCTGAGCGCCGATAAACAAATGCGAATCCGGACCTCGCTGCGAAAGTGCGGGCAATAAATGCGCCTCCGGCAATAAAAGCACGCAACATGCACCCGGGTATAAGTCGTTTGCAAACGCTTCCGTATGTCGAACGATGCTTGCGCCCCACTGCGGGACTGGTGCGATATTGTTGACCCCGCCGAGCGCGACGGGAATATCGAATCGTTTAAGGTTGGCGAAGAAGTATTTCATTTCATGCTCCCGGGCAATAGAATGGTTCGCTGTAATGTCATCGAGCGATTAAAACAGCGAAAAATTAGAACAGTTATGCCTTGTGTCAAATTAAATATAGCTTTCTCGCGGCCGGAGGTGCAATTGCGAATTACGCAAACGTTATATCGCAAACGTGCTTTTAATGCCGTTTGCGCAAATATAAGATAACGTTTGCGCAATAATCAATTGAAAGAGAGCGAGCATACACGTAAAATATGTATATAAACATATCTTTTTTCAATCGGCACAACCACAAACGGAGGACTGCATGTGAAACAGCTAAAGGGAAAACGTGTTCTAATTACAGGCGCTGCCAGGGGAATCGGCCTCGCAATTGCACAAGGTTTTGCGCGGGAAGGTGCGCATATCCTGTTGACTGATATCGACGAAGCTTTGGTTCGTGAATCGGCGCAGGCGCTGCGCGCAAATTTTGGTGTGCAAGCGGACGCATATGTTTTGGATGTTTCCAGTTGTGAATCGATTTCGTGCGTATTTGGAAAAATCGGCGAACAGTTCGGCATGCTGGACGTACTGGTCAACAACGCCGGGATTCAGATTCGCGACGCTTCCATTTCGTTTTCGGAAACAAACTGGGACAAACTGATGAACATCAACCTAAAAGGCTCGTTTTTCTGCGCGCAGGCGGCAGCCCGCCTTATGAAAAACGGTGGCGCTATCGTTAACATATCTTCCGGCACAGCGACGCGCACACTGCCCGGACGGGCGCCGTACGTCATCAGCAAAGCGGGCGTCGGCGGTATGACTGCTGTACTGGCGGCGGAATGGGCGGACATGAACATCCGTGTAAACGCAGTCGCTCCCGGTTGGATCCGAACGCAATTGCTGGAGGACGGTTTCCGCCTCGGCGTAGTGAATGAAAAGCAGATTTACGCGGTCGTACCGTTTAAGCGATTGGCCGATGTGAACGAAATTGCCGACGCTGTGGTTTACCTCGGTTCCGCCGAGGCGAGCTATGTAACAGGGCAAACGCTTTATGTGGACGGCGGGTGGAGCGCGCTCGGCCTGCCGGACATCTCACAAGAGTAGGGGGAGGTGGCGTCCGTGATGATGAACCCATCACTTGCGTGTGGCAACCTGCTTAACCTGAAAGAGGACATCGACACACTGCTTTCAGTCGGCACGCAAATGTTTCACATTGATATTATGGACGGGCATTATGTACCCAATCTGTGCTTTTCGGCGGATACCGTGCGTGCGGTCAACGCGTACTGCGATGTGCAGATTGAGGTTCACCTGATGACGGACGAACCGTGCGATTATATTGAACAGATGTACGCCGCGGGTGCTGATTTGCTTTCGTTCCATATTGACGCGACACGCTTTCCCATCAGCCTGCTGCGCAGGATCAAAGCGCTGGACATGCAGGCGGGAATTGTACTCAACCCAAACACGAATCATGCAGATGTAGAGCCGGTTTTAGAATTTATCGACTTCGTCAACATTATGGGAGTTGAACCGGGATTTCCCGGACAGCGGATGCTGACGGGACATACCGTCGGGCATATTTCGTTTTTGAACCACATACGCAAAGAGAAGAATTATAATTATAGGATCATGGTCGACGGTGGCGTGAACATGGACAATGCGCGGGTTTGCATGGCGGCAGGAACTGATATTCTGGTTGCGGGCGCCCTGGCTATATACGGGCAAACGGAAGACCTGAAAACGTGCGCTCAGCGGTTTATGCAGCTGCAACCCGACAAAACGAACAAAATTTGAAAAAAGGATGTGGAGAAACTGCGCCTGAAGGACATTGCTGAAAAAGCAGGAGTTTCTGTTTCTACCGTATCGCGCGTTATCAACTCGCCGGACGGCAGTTTTGCTACGGCTGAGGTACGCGATCGGGTTTGGCAGGTAATCCGCGAAACGGGATACACGCCCAACTGCGTTGCTCGACAATTGCGCATGGGAGACGCAGGGAAACGGAACATGCCTACAAAAACGATCGCCTGCGTTTTCGGTCGAGCGAGGACGCCGGCGGACAATCCATTTTTTTCTGAAGTTGTGCGGGCCATTGAGCAACAAGCGCTAAAAATGGGTTATGTTGTGGTGGCTGTCTATACTCTGCTGGATTTTCAGAACAAGGAATTGCTGGAAAAAGTCGCATCCGTCAGTACGGACGGTGTGATTGTTGTTGGACGCTTTGACGAGCGGATGCGAGCATTTTTCGATCGAACATATAAATATTTGGTTTACACAGGCCTGAATTCAATGAGCAGCGACATCGATCAGGTCATATCCGACGGCTATACGGCGGCAGAGGCTGCAGTACGTTATTTGTATTCGCTGGGGCACAGACGTATCGGCTACATTGGTGAGACGGATGATGAGGTGCGCTATGATTCCTATTGCGCAACGCTGCATAATCTCGGCTTGCCATACGATGCAACACTGGTCTGCTCCTGCCCGATTGAGAAGAAAGGCGGCTTTGAAGGCGCAAAACGCATGTTGGCAAATGCGAAACAGAAGCCGACAGCGGTGTTTTGCGCAAATGATATAACGGCGATTGCGGTTATACAGTGCTTTTTGCAGGAGGGAATGAAAGTTCCGGAAGATATCTCTGTTATGGGAATAGACAATATAGATGTTGCGCAATATATGAATCCGATGCTGACGACGGTGGAAGTGCCGAAAGTAGAGCTTGGTAAAAACGCCGTGCGGCTGTTGATCGACCGCATTGAAAACGGCAAGACGATTCCAATGACCATCAAACTGCCGTATCGGCTAATTGTGCGCGAATCGGTTGCGCCACCGCGGCGAGCGACAAAGGGAAAATAAACGGGGACCCAACAGATAAATAAAGCATCGATTGTAAATCGAATTGAAATATGAATTCAATTCGCGAACAAGAAAGAATGCTTCCGTTAAAAATCTTGTGCGAATTGCCGCGATTTTGCTATACCCCTGCGCGAACGGACTGATGTTACCATCCTACCGAAACAATCAAAGAAATATTGAACTGTACAACGGATTGCATGGATTCGAGAAGGAGTGTCCGAAATTTTAATGCACGTTCATGGAGCTGCTTTCAAAGTTGTTGCCTGCGAATAGTGAATAACGGATAGGATTGAAATCGCCTTCTTATGCGGTCGCTAACATGGCGGTCGCTTTTTGCGTGGATAACGATTCGCGGTTTTTTGCAGACATTCGACGCGCGGTACCAGACCAGACGGCCAAGAGAGAGCCTGTGGCGCAAAATGAGCGGCCACAGAGCCGAAAAACATCCGAACAAGTGCACTTTATCCTTGCCAATATGCGGCCGGGGTAATAAACTGAAAATAGAACAACGTGTTTATTATGCAGCACGTCATAAATCCTTTGTAAAGTACGCACCGTTTGCATACGCATTCCATCCAAACGCTTACAAAGGTCTTTTTTCTTACCGACCGATCTTACAAACGTATTTTTCAACATTTCACAACAAGACGACACACGACAACCTATCCTGACGAAGACTAAATCGACCGACAGAACATCATTTCATTCGGCAGACTTTTTACTCGTGAGCGGAACCAGTTGATGGGGGGAGTGTCAACATGGCGCGCAAGATATTAAAGTTGATCGTCGTTGCCGTTCTGGTATTTGTGACGGTCATACCGGTTTCATACGCGCTGGACAGTGCAATCGTGGGGTTTAGTCCGCCCGACGGTGCTACAAACGTGTCTCCATCTTCCAATATACAAATCAGTTTTTCCTCGGCGCCGACCAAAGGCACGGGGAATATTACAATTATGCAAATTGCCGGCGGCTCCGATTCAATGACCATCGATGTAACGTCCGGCAGCGTCACCATCGTCGGCAACAACGCCGTGATCAATCCGCCGCATGATTTTGCGACGGGTTCCGACTATGCCGTGGCGGTGGACACCGGGGCGTTTATCGTTGGCGGTAATCCGGTAGACGGATGGGGCGGCAGTTCTACTTGGTCATTTTCAATCAGCTCGACTGACATCCACCTGACCGATCTTGCGTTGGACGGCACGACGGTCGGCGGGTTCAGTTCCAGCGTTACGAGCTATACCGAATATGTCGCGGCGAGCAAAACAAGCGTTGAACTGACGGCGGTGCCGAGCGACGGAACGGCAACCGTAGTCGGAACGGGAACAAAAACGCTGAACTATGGCGACAATAACTTTACCGTTACGGTAACGGCGACGGGCGGCGAATATAAAAGCTACACCGTCAATGTCCACCGCGGAGCCACGAATGCAAATCTAACCGACTTGAGCGTGGACACGGTCACGGTCGATAGTTTTGACCCTGCGACGACGACCTACAACATCACAAAAGCAAACGGTGTGACGTCGGTTGACATTGGAGCAACCGTATCCGACGCAAACGCGACCACGACGGGAACTGGCACGAAAGCCTTGTCTGTCGGGCTGAACACGTTTGATGTTGTGGTCACGGCGGAAGACACGACCACGCAAAAGACATATACGCTGAACATCACGCGGGAAGCTCCGCTCTCGACCAACGCCGACCTGAGCGATCTGACGCTGGACGGCACGACGGTGAGCGGATTTGACCCCGCGACGACGACCTATAACGAAAGCGTGCCGGCGGGCACGACCAACGTGGTGATACAGGCAACCGAAGCCGATCCTCGCCGCGTCGCACGACGAGAGGATCGGCACATACGATCCGGCGCACTGCCTGATCCCGGTCGACACGCCGGACGAATTTGGAAGCTGTGCGCGGGCGTTTAACGAGCTGGTTTCCGCCTTTGCCGGCACGCTACAGACGTTGGACGAGATTAAAACATACACGTCCATGTTCACCTGTCAGCTCGACTTGCAAACACTGATTGAATACGCGCTGGACCTGCTTGTCAACGGCACAAACGCGGATGCGGGCGCAATTTTAGCCGACCGGGACGGAGAGATTCAGCTGTTGCAATGCAAGGGGATTCAGGACACCTGTGGCCTGACGAAAAACCCGGACGTTTTGAAAACATTTGCGCGGGGAGAGCGTTTTCAAACCTGCTACACGTGCAAGGCAAAACAACAAGGCACGCTTTCGCAAGATGCTAGATATCGACCGCTTTAAAAATACAAACGACACATACGGTCTGAACTGAACCCCGTTGATTAGACACAAATAAAAGCCCCTATCGCAGGAATACTCAAGATTGCATGAACTGACGCCGTTTATTAAACGACGTCAGTTCTGAAGTTTAAATTAATCCGGACGGGGGGATTGATCATGCGCATGGCGGCGGTATTGCTGCGGCGTCATTCCCGAACGACTTTTGAATATTCGACAGAAGTGACTGAGCGAGTCGTATCCAAGCCGAGATGCGATTTCATGAACCGGGAAGTTCGTTGAAAGCAAAAAACTTTGCGCATAGTCCATCTTTACGCGGGTCAGGTACTCCACAACCGTACAACCTTTGCTCTCCCGAAAATGGCGGATCAATACGGGCGCACTGTACGGACAAAGCGCATACACATCCGAAGCGCGGCAGGTTAAATATTCCGGTGAACGCAATTTTTGCAGTAACTCCGCAAACCATTCACCCGTGCCGCTTGTCGCGCGCCGTCGGTACAACAGAGAAAGTGCCTCCGCAATCATTTCCAATAGGATGCGGGAGGCGTCGTCCGCGTGGCTTCCGCAGAGGCTGACCTGTTCCGCACGGTTGAGAAAAAACGCCGTATCCGTATCGCCAAGCACTGCGTTCATCGGCGATCCGCTGCGGATTGCGTCAAACGGGATATTCAGCGCTGCGCAAAGCGCTTGCAACCGTTCCGGCAGGATCAACAGGTTCATATGCGTACAGGATTCGCTGCGTCCGACTGTAAAACGGTGCACATCCTGCGGACGAATCAGCTGAATCGTATTTCGCCGCAATGTAAATTCGCCTCTGTTCAGGCGGTGCTGTGCCTTACCGCGCGTAACAAGGAAGATCTCAAAGTAATTATGATAATGCAGTGTGGTGGTGGTTTCATTCCACCAGTGGAATGAAACCTGCTGCGTCCGAAGGCGCGTGTTTTCATGGTAATCCACCATGTGCATACCCGCTTCGTGAACGACGGGCTTTGTAAAATCGCAATAATCAAAATTATTGTTCATGCAAGAATCATACTATTTTGGTTAAAACATCGTCAATAGCATGCCGCGGGTTTAAAAAATCACAATTAATATTCAAAAGATCACAACGACGCCCGGTTTACACACAGCCATGCCGATGATACAGTCAACTTATCGATTGAAACAAATATGAAATCGGGAGGGACGCTTATGAAGACGAAGAGAACAAGTCCGTTTCGCTATGCCGTCGGAATGTTTGGCACGAGTATTCCTATCAACATGTTCAAAACATATGCCGCGGCGTTTTATGTTATCAAACATGGCGTAACAACCGCGCAGTTTGCGTTGGTCTTATTCCTTTATACGTTTTTAGATGCGATCGACAATCCAATCTACGGCTTTCTGTCCGATCGAACCCGCACCCGTTGGGGCCGCAGACGCCCCTGGCTTGTTATCGGCACGCCGTTGCTGGTGTTGTGCTTTATCGCCTTTTATAACCTTCCGGCGTTTTTAAGCGGGAATAGCATTTTTGTTTACATGCTGCTGATGTATATGCTCACCGGCACGCTGGATTCGCTGATCAACGCAAATTACGGCGCTCTCTTTCCGGAATTGTTTCGAACGGATGCGGAACGAGCCAAGTCGAACGCCATGCGTCAGGCGTTTCAGCTGGTTGCAATGGTCGTCAGCATTGCGCTGACACCGATCGTTACGGAAAAAATCGGCTACGGTTTAACCTCGATTATCTATGGCGTTCTTGCTACGGCGGTCATCCTCTACATGACCTTTGGCTGCCATGAAACAATCCACGAAGAAGCGGCGGAGAAGCCAAAACTCTGGCCGACGTTGAAGGCGCTGGTTACAAATTCGAAATTCTGGATATTCGGCGTGACCAACGCGCTGTACAGCGCGGCGATGGCGCTTGTGATGCAGGCCGTGTCATTTTACACCAAGTACACGCTCGGACTCTCCGGCTCGGCAACGACCATCCTGCTTGCGGTCGTGCTTTTGCTGGCGATGGGCGGTGTGGCCGTGTGGGCGATGCTTGTAAAAAAATTCACCGTTATGCCTGTTTGGCGCACGGCGTTGATCTTTCTTGCGCTGTCGTTCGTACCGCTGTATTTTATGAAGAGCCTCGTGGGCGCAATTATTGCAAGTTGTTTTGTCGGTTTGGGCTTTGCGGGCGCGATTACGACCATGGACCTCATCGGCGCGCGCATTATGGACGAGGATACGAAGAAGTACAATCTAAGACGGGAAGGTACGTATGCCAGCGCCATGGGCTTTATGAACCGTCTCAGCGGGCTGTTTACGAGTCTTGCGTTCCTGCTTGTCGGCAGTTTATACGGCTTTGAAAGCGGCGACAACCCCGGAATGATGCCGGGTGAAGCGGCCAAGTTTTTGATGGCGATTTTCCCGTTTGTCGTTATGGTGCTCAGCGCCATAACCGCGCGGTTTTTGCGCTTTCCGCCGAATGAAAACGTGCCGGTGGACGTAGAAACGCAGGCGGAAGACGAAACGCCGGGCGAGCAGCCATGAACGAACGGTATCTGATCGTCAACGCCGATGACTTCGGGCTGACGAAGCCGGGAGACGACGCAATAGCCGCGCTGTTTCAAGCGGGGAGGATCACGTCGACGACAATTCTCTCGCCTGCGGCGCGCGCGGCGGACGCATGTACCGCTGCCAGAGCGCATGATTATCCCGTCGGCGTGCATTGGACGATCCACGCGGAATGGGCAGATCAGCGATGGACGCCGTGTGCAGGCGCGCAGAGCGTACCGTCGCTTTGTGAAAACGATGCATTGATACCGAATGCCGCGCGCGCATCCAAGACGGCAAAAAGCACCGAGGTAACACGCGAACTGGACGCGCAGCATCGATTCCTGATCGATAACGGCGTAACACCCGACCACGCGGACAGCCACGGCGGCACGCTCTATGGAATTAACGGGCGACTGTTTTTTCTGAATGCATTTCGCCTTTGCAAACGGTATGATCTGCCGTTTCGTTTTCCGCGCAGAAACGATTTTTTGCGTAGACAGTTTGGGCATGAACCGGGCGCGGCCATACGCTCCGCGCACCGCGCGATCGTTGCCGCGGCGGATTGTTTCGGCGTGCGGCTGATCGACGATTTTATTACGAACCCGCACCCGGTTGAAAAAATCGACGGCTATCAGGCGCTTGCGGACTATTATTCCAGCGAAATTGCCGGTGCGGGGCCGGGCGTAACGGAAGTGTTCATGCATCCGTCGCTTCCGGACGCCGGAATGCTGAAGAAGACACCCGAATGGCAAAAGCGTATTTGGGAATATGAATATCTTACAAGCGACGCGTTTCAAACCCTGCTCGACCGGGAAGGATTTATCCTGACAAGCTGGGGCGATGCGCCACTCCACAGAAGGAAGCGGGCAGACCGATGAATGATACACTGCATATCGATAAAAACGAAGAACGCTCCTATCCAAGGCTCACATTCCGTGTGCCGGACAACGCCGAGCGCATCGACGTGCGCATGCGATATCCGCGGTTTACGGAACACACGGCCGATGGACTCACACGTCGGGAAAACACATGCGTCATCGACCTTGCGCTCGAATCTCCAAACGGGCAACTTGTCGGCGCGGCGGGTTCCAACCGCGCGCACGTGTTCGTTTCCCCGCTTGGAAGCAGCGCCGGCTTTGCCGAAACGGAGCTGTCCGCCGGGGACTGGCACATCATCGCCGGGGCGTACCGCGTGCCGGAACACGGTGTGGACGTGGAATTTGAAATCGACATTACGCTGAAGCACCGCCGTTTGCTGCGCGGCGATACGCATGTGCACTCAAGCGCGTCCGACGGTGCGTTTTTCATGGACGATCTTGCCGTGCTGGCGCGTGACGAGGGACTGGATTTTTTATTCATAACGGATCATAACAATGTATCCGCACCTCCGTCGCATGAAGGCATCAGCGTCCTGCCGGGCGTTGAATGGACGCATTATCAGGGACATGCCAATTTTCTTGGAAGCGCGGCGCCGCTTCCGGGACGATACGACAAGCGGAATCTGCCGGAAACAATCGCGCTGATGCAGTCCGCGCATGACAGCGGAGCACTGGTCGTGCTCAATCATCCGTTTTGCCCGCTCGTACCGTGGCTCTGGGGGTTTGACGTACCGTTTGACGCGCTGGAAGTATGGAACGGCGTGATGAGTGAACGAAACGAGCATGCCGTTGCATATTGGCACAATGAACTTTGCAAAGGCAGGCGCATTCCTGCGCTGGGCGGGAGCGATTACCATTCGCCGGGCCTGTTCGGCAGTATTGCAACGCCGACCATGTGCCTGTATGCAATGTCAAGAAGCCGAAAGGACGTTGTGGACGCACTGCGCCGCGGCGACGGATTTATCACCTATCTTCCAAATGGACCTGTCGTGGACATCGCGTGTGAAACGACGGACGGGCGCGTTTCGTTCGGCGGAGTCGCGCCCGCCGGTACGAAAGTTACGTTTACATTTGACCGTTTGGCTGGCGGCGACGAAATCCGCTTGATTACCGACAGCGCGACGGAACGGATTGACTGCCCGCCGGACACGATTTCTTATACCGTTACCCGACGGTACGCAACAGCGAAATTTGTTCGCGCGGAGATTAGCCGCATATATGCGCCGGGACTGCCGCCGATGAAGGCGCTGCTGTCCAACCCGGTATATTTCGAATAGCGGAGGCGGTAATATGGACAATTTGGGTGTTCGGCGCGTTATCATCGTTTCCAAAACACATCTGGACGTCGGTTATACCGACTACGCGGCGGCAGTGCTGCAGCGATATGTGGATTCGTTTATCCCAAAGGCGCTCGACCTGGCGTTTCTCGTCAACTCGTCTGAAAAAAAGCGATTTGTCTGGACGACGGGGTCTTACCTGATCAAATACTATCTCGAACATGCGAACAAAGCGGAAAAAGCGCGTTGCATGGAGGCTCTACGGCGTGGTTATGTCCGCTACCATGCGCTTGCGCTGACGACGCACACCGAACTGATGAGCCGCGAGTTGTTTTTATATGACCTTTCCATTGCACGGCGACTCGACGCACTGCTCGGGCGCAAGACGATTGCCGCCAAAATGACGGATGTACCCGGGCACACGATTGCAATGGTGCCGACTCTGGCAAAAAGCGGCATAAGCTATCTGCACATCGGCGTCAACACAAGCTCGCGCATGCCGCATGTACCGGCAATGTTTCGCTGGCGATATAGCGATTCGGAAATCGTTGTCAGCTATGCGGGCGCATACGGAGACGCGGTGGTTCTTGAAAGCGGCGTGGCGCTGGAGTTTTTGCATGCGCTGGACAACGCCGGCCCGCCGACCCGGGACGATCTGGATCGTTTCTATGCCGAACTTGAGAAAAAGTATCCGAACGCTTCAATCGAAGGCGGTTCGCTGGACGATTTTGCCGCGGAACTACCTGCTGTGCGCGAAAAATTGCCGATCGTTACGGAGGAGATAGGGGACACGTGGATTCACGGGGTTGCATCCGACCCGCTGAAGACCGCAAAGCTCAGGCGGTTGCTTGCACTTGCGGATCGATGGATTACGGAAGGGCTGCTCTTGCGCGACTCGTCCGAATACGATGCATTTATGGAAAACTTGCTGTTGGTCTGTGAGCACACATGGGGGATGGACACAAAAAAGCATCTGCTCGATTTTTCCAACTGGAGCAAGGCGGACTTTATGCGTGCATTGCGAAACGACCGCACGGACTATTCGTTTTTCGGAGAA
The DNA here is from genome assembly GCA_963665515.1 of Christensenellaceae bacterium. Lineage (GTDB taxonomy): Bacteria > Bacillota > Clostridia > Christensenellales > CAG-138 > UBA7703. The sequence continues at coordinate 3,399,614 of OY762278.1, read as the reverse complement.
CGCAACCGTCAGATTTTCGAAGCGGTTCGCGAGGAGCTGCGGGAATACCGCGGAGATTCGGAACTATCCTCCTACACACACTTTACGCGCTCGCATCTCGAACAACGTGAGTACATCCGTTCTGCGCTTGCCGCGCTGCCGGAAGCACTGAAAATGCAGGCGGACGAGACGGTTTCCTTTGCGTTTGTAAAACGCAGTGGAACCACATGTGCGTTTGCTTCCCCAATTGAGATTGAAGGCTGGACGGTCGTGGTCGGAACAAACGGCGCGTTGACCCGCATAGCCAACAAAAAACTCGGCATTGATCGAGCAATGTCGATCGGCAGCTTTTCTTACGAGGCGTTCGATGGGAAGGACGCCGACGACTGTTTCTTTGACTATGGACGGGATTTGGACGTCAATTATGCCTGGGGAGCGTGCGATTTCAGCAAACCGGGGCTGCGTTACGCGCTTGATGTTCGGCATGGATATTGGGAAGCGACCGCAGATGAAGTCCGACTAGACGGGACGAAGCTCACTGTGTTTTTGCATGGCGATCAAACCGCGACGGAGCAGTATGGCTGCCCAAGAGAGATTGCAATTACATATACGTTTACGCCTGAGGCGATTGAAATTTCGCTGTACTGGCGAAAGAAAGATGCGATACGTAGCCCCGAGGCGGTTTGGCTGCATATAAACCTTGCCGCCGACAATCCGAATCGCTGGATGCTCGTCAAACACGGACTGCCGGTTTCGCCGTTGAATGTCGTTTCCGGCGGAAACCGAAAGCTGCACGCCGTTGAGAAGCTGACGTGCGAAACCGCGACGGAATACCTTTCCATAACGCCGCACGACTCGCCGTTGATGAGTGTTGGCGGGCGGTATCTATATGATGTGAGCGACACGTTCGGCGATCTGGACGACGGATTCTGGTTTTTACTCTGCAACAATCGCTGGGGCACGAATTTTCCACAGTGGTTCGGGGACGATATGCGTTTCTCCTTCACGATTTCTATGCGCGGCGTGTAAGTGACAAACAAAAGGCAACTGCCAAATGTTGTGCGGCCCCCCTGAAAGCCGGATGCAAAAAGGAACGAAACTCTCGAATTTCGGACAAAGTCAGTGAGAGCCAGGCCTCGAAACAATGAGAAAAACTATCCAAGCGAAAAACCTCCCCGGACCGGAATGCATTCGGCGACGGGGAGGTTTATGCTACACGCCCCGTGATGACCATATATACACCCGGTGGAACGTATAATTTAGAATTATTGGTCGGCGTGATTGTTTCCGCCGACCCGCGGCCTGCGCGCTGGGACGTTTCGCGTTGCCGCATAAAGCGGCGGCCTAAAACACCCGCGCTGGGCTTGCTCCGCCTCGCTTTCTCCCGCACTGCGGGCGCTCGGCTTCGCAACAGTTCATACGAAATCCAAACACTGCCTCGCATTTTGCAACGGTCTTTTCGCCCTCCGATTTTGTCGCGAAAACTTGACGTAGCTGCCGGCTACGCCTGCGTTTTTGCTTCGCATCGGAAAACAAAAATTTCCGCCGCAAATCTGCACGGTAGCATTCGGAATTCGTATACAGCCGCGATGTGGCTAGTTCGGGCAATGACATTGGCGCGAACTCAACGCCGGAAAGAAAACAAAACAGCCCGTCAAATGACGGACTGTCTTGTTTTGGCTCCTCCTGTTGGACTCGAACCAACGACCCGCGGCCTGCGCGCAGGGGCGTTTCGCGTTGCCGCTAAAGCGGCGGCCTAAAACGCCCGCGCTGGGCTTGCTCCGCCGTCGCTGCATCGCCCACTGGGCGCGCTCGGCTCCGCAACAGTTAACAGCCGCGATACGGCTTGTTCAGGCAATCTCGCGGGTTTGAGCCTGCGGAAAAAGACAAACAAAAACGACCACCAGAAATGGTGGTCGTCTTTGTTGGCTCCCCCTGAGAGACTAAATCCGAACCAGTTTCATTAACATCGAAAACTTCGTTTATTGCATCCAGCGTGATAGTATCCGCTCCATCTTTGATGTTATATGTCAGCACAACTTTATCATCATACAGATAAACCGCATTGACAAAGCAGTCGATTAAACGCTGTCGAAATTCAGACGATTTAAAATCACCGTCTTTGAAACGACTGATCCAAAAGACAACCTGTTCTTTTGTCAGAGCTGGCCGCTGCATTTCTTCCTGTGCAATGCAAATTGCAAGCTCTGCTTTTTTCGCTTCTAGTTCGTCCAGCCGATGCTTAGCAGCCTCGTTAAACAAACCCTGCTGAATGGCATCGAGTAGATTAGAGATGCTCTTTTCCGTTTCGGCGAGTCGTTTCCTTAAGGTTGGTAATACTACGTTTTCTTGGGTCTGAAGCGCAATGACTGCATTCGCCATTCTTTCAATTGTATCGTCTGCCAGCGCCGTTTTGCGCGTCCATTCAACAACCAAATCTTCAATCCATTCTTTTTTTACAGACTTTTTGTTACAGCCTTTTTTGCGTTTCGCATAAGAACATTTATAGTAATAGTGTACATTTCCGGATCTGCTCGTTCCACTTTCGCCAACCATAAACGCACCACATTTCCCGCAATGCAGTTTGGTTGTAAGTAGATACGCAGTCTGAGCTTTGCTGCGCGCTGGCACTTTACGACTGCGTTCAAATCGCGCTTGTACCCTGTTGAAAAGTTCTTCGGAGATAATCTGCGGCATACCGTTTGGTATTACTATATCCATATAGCGATATTCACCAATATAGCGACGATTGTGTAGCATATAGATAACAACGCTTTTGCTAAACGATTTGCCGGTTTTGCTGAGGACACCGCGAGCGTTGAAATCCTTCATGATCGATGTTGAGGGTTCACCGTCTGCATATCGCGTATAGAGTTCCTTGACGATCGCTGCTTCTGACGGTTCGATTTGATAATGCTGTTCGTCATCTCTAACATAGCCATAGGGCATCTGACTGCCATTGGATTTACACTTTAGCGCATTTTCTGTCATTCCTCGAATGACTTTTTCGGAAAGCTCTGCGGAATAGTATTCTGCATATCCTTCCAGCATGGATTCCAGAAGGATACCTTCCGGCCTGTCGGATATGTTCTCCTTTGCAGATATTACTCTAACGCCGTTCTTTTTTAGAACCGTTTTGTATCGTGCCGAATCATAGCGATTGCGAGCAAAACGATCCAACTTCCAAACAATAACAACCGCAAACAGATGTTTATTACTGTCTTTTATCATCCTTTGAAAATCAGGTCGGTCATCCGTCCTAGCAGATAAGGCGCGGTCAATATAGTTACCAATGACGGTAATGCCTTGCCGTTCGGCATATTCCATGCACTCGCGCAACTGCCCTTCGATCGATTCTTCTCGCTGGTTATCGGAGGAATAGCGAGCGTAGATTACTCCATTCATTTTCCGTCCTCCTTTTCGTCAGCCAGACTTAACAACATTGCCTTTAATCGCTTATTCATAGGTGACCCTTCTTCAAAGCAGTATTCGACAAAATCATTCCATTGTAATTTGCTTGTAAACTGTGCTTGTGCATGTTCGGGCGTGGCATTGTAATACATGCCATGCGGGTCGTCCGTACGTCCACAGATGTAATCAAGCGAGACTTCAAAATAATCCGCATACCAAATTAAGACCTGATACGGCACGACCGTTTTGCCATGCTCGTAGCGATCAATGCAGGACTGATTGGACCCGGCCAGTTCTCCGAGCGCGCGCTGCGACAGCGTCGTTGTTGCGCGGAGCGCCTTCAGTCGCTTTCCGACTTGCATATTCGGATCAAGCAATGCCATGCCGTTTACTCCTTACCCGTTTTGTCAATAATACCCGAATTATTCGTTAAACGCAATGCTGGCGCCTAGCTGTTTCTTGCTTCTTTTGTACTGGGTAATGCGATTTGCTGATCGAATTCCTCAATGCTCATGCGACCGGCTTTCACTTCTTTCAGCAACAACGTCGCGCGATCCATCCAGACTGCATATTCTGAATACGGGAAATCATCCGGGTTGCGACGCACGCGCATCTGATAGCTGTTCCGATAACGCCCGTATAAGACCTTTGCTTCGTTTGCGCTAACCTGTCGAAGGTATTTATCCGCCGAAGCAAACTCTTTGCACGCCTTGCCGCTGGCTTCGTCCGCCAATCGGTCGCAATAGATCGAGGCTTTGGAATGCGGGCGAAAATATCGGTTACAATACTGGCATTTGCTGATTACATGATTGTTTGCGCACATATATTGGAATTCGGCAAAGATCAACGTGCGGATATCGACAGCTGTAAAAAAGCTGTGTGCAATTAGCACGCAATTGTCTTTACCCGACTCCAGATCATCCTCTCGGATAACGCGCTGCTCCACGTGCGGCAATCCTGCCGCTTGCTGCACAGGTATGAATGGTTGATACGATTCTTCTTGCATACTATAGTAACGCTCAATCGGTTTTTGGTTGGATTGTTCCGATTCTCTGTCCAGCGCATATGCGCAGATTTCAAGCAGATCCTCTTTGAATCGAGTCATTTCTTTTGTCAGCGCGCAAAGACTAACAAGGAATTCGTTCGTCGCTTCAACCAGCGAAAAGTCTTTGGTTCGCTGTTCTTGAAATATTGTCAATCGATCGATTGTCTTGCGATCCCGGAGAGAATGACGAAACAGATCCAGCATAATATCGACCGCTACAGCATAATGTGGCGGCATCACGTTATTGACGGTCTCTTCCAGCATCTCGTCAATTGTTTGTCCAAGAAATGGATGCAGCGCATTCAGCTCGTCATAGAGGGCTTTATAATATGCCGCAACAACTATGTAACTTTTGTTGTTGTCCGATATGTCCAGAATTGCGTCCTGATCGATCTGCTTAACAAAGCATGCTTTCCTGAGCTTGGTCAATTCTTTCTGCTTGTCCTGCCAATTTACATCTAAAAACGCAAACATCAGCTTGCCAAGCCCGTATTGCTCTGCATGCTCTCTAATAAGCGTATATTCATTTTTTCCGTAGAAGCTTAAATACTTTCTGTGTTCCATATATACGTCCTCAAGTGTTTCACTAAGTGTTCAGAAATGTGTTGCATGTATTTGTGTATACAATAATATAACACGTATTGTACATTCCGTCAATCCGTAATATGATACTTGTGTTCTAAACTACACATATAAGTAATCTAGAACACGATCTTTGACAACTAAATAGCGTTTTACCGTTCAAGATACTATGTGGAGCCGGATGTGCTCTTTTGCACAACAGGTGGCGGGCACAGCCCGACAGGACAACGCGCACAGGAAACCTTCCGGTAAGGAGGGAGGCGCAGGAACGCAAGCGGTTATGAAAATGCGAAAGAAAAAATGGAGGGACTATGAAACAAATCAAACTGGGAATCGACAATGGTAACTACAATACGAAGTCGTCGGAGCGCCTGCTGTATACTTCCGGATTCATATCAAGCGATCGGGAGTTCATTACGTCCGATATGCAGTTGCTTTACGACGGGATCTATTACGCTATCGGCGGAAAACGCGTAAGTTTTCAACAAGACAAGACACAGGAACCGGATACGTTTCTATTGTCGTTACCGTCCATCGCCCATGCAATGAAAAAGGAAGGCGTGACGGAAGCGGAACTCATTCTTGGGGTCGGGCTGCCTATCGACATCTACGGGACGCAAAAGCAAGGATTTCGAAATTATTTTCTTCGAGACGAGATCGTTTTCGCGTTTGAAGAAGCCGAGTATCGTTGCAGGATCGCCGATTGCAGTGTCTTTGCCCAAGGGCACGCCGCACTGTGCCGGTATTACACCGCGCTGAAGGAGTACACGACGATAACGCTGGTAGATATCGGCGGTTACACGGTCGATGTTCTGACGCTACGGAATTTCAAGGTTGACCGTAGCAGCTGCGGGAGCCTGCGCATGGGTACGATTACACTGTTCAACCGTATCCGTGAAGATTTGCAAAAAGACCACATCATCCTTACGGACGATTTGATCACAGACGCGATACTGGGAAAAATTCAGCATGCAGATAAAGAAAAGATTCAAGATGTCGTGGAGCGATATGTGCAGCACTATCATCGCGAATTGCTGAATGCCTTACGGGAGCGCGGCATTGATATGAAACTTCCGCTGGTCTTTGCAGGCGGCGGGGCAGAACTACTTGGAACGCGTTTGGTTACGCCTGAGATTGCAACCATTGATATCCTTGATCGTTTTGCCAATGCAGAAGGATACAAACTCCTTCTTGGATAACGGGGGTGAGGGAGCGACGATATTTGACGTTCGACATGGAGAACGCACGGCATGTGCTCGCGCTTGCACATTTCGACGCGCAACCCAGCAGGCTGAAAAGCGAATATGTCATTGACTGTATCTTGAAAAATGAGCTTGGCAATCAACTTGAAGATGTGGTGCGGGAATCCATCACGAAAGCACTCGCGGACGTGTCCATATCCGCACTTGATTCACAATTGGAGGAAACGGCAACGCCTACCGAAAACCTTTCGGACTTGCCGCATGAACTGATATATGCGATGGATTCAGATGATGTTTGAACCATATTGGTTCAAAACGGACATACAGACGCCGGAAATGCACCATGATGGTGCAGATATATGTTTGCGAAAACTGCAAACATACTTTGATGCGGGTGGGGCTCAGATCCCACCCGCATGTGCGCCGGGCGGAACCTTCGATCCGTCGGGCGCTTTTCGTGCAAAGCCGCAGCGTCGCACGAATATTCTCGCCGCAGCGGGCGTTCCCCCTCGGAGAGCCCACGCTACTTTGCAGCCGTCAGGCTGAAAGTAGCATAGTGGGTAATACACTTTCCGCAGAAAGTGCGAGCCCGCCGCAGCGAAACCACGTTGACGGAGGTGAATCCTATCGGAAGAACAGACTATACCGTCGTACGCAACAACAGCTACCAACGCAACAACTTCCCGATACGGGAGCGGCACAACGAGAGAAAAAACGAGATTTACTCCAATCCCGATATCGTTCCGGAACGCCAGCACCTGAATGTGCACTTCAAACAGTGTGAGGGCTCCTACACGCGAGCATTTGACCGGCTGGTGAGCGACGGGGTGATCAGCACGCGAGGCTTAAAAGCCGATGCGGACGTATTCTGCGAGTTCGTGTTCGATGTAAACACCAGCTATTTCGAGGAACATGGCGGATATGCTTTTGCGAAAGATTTTTTTGAGGAAGCTTATCGCATGGCGATCAAGGAGGCCGGTGACGAGCGATACATCCTGTCGGCCGTCATGCATGCCGACGAGCGAAACAAAGGCCTTTCAGAGTCGGCAGGGCACGATGTATTCCACTATCACTTGCACGTGGTCTACATCCCCGTAGTCGAAAAGGAGATACGCTGGTCAAAGCGCTGCAAGGATGAACGCTTGCGCGGCACGGTGCGCGAGGTTATTCACCAGGTGAGCCGCTCCAAGAAGTGGGCGTTTGTAGAGGCGAAAGACAAAGACGGTACGCCTATCCAAAACAAGAGTGGCAGACCGGTGCGAATTCCATCCTATTCGCTTTTGCAAGATCGCTTCTTTGAACACATGCGGGAAGCCGGATTCGACGGCTTCGAGCGTGGGGCGCGTGGCAGCACAACGGAGCATCTTTCTACACTGGACTACAAAATTCAGGAAGATACCGGAAAATTACAACAGATCGAACGGCAGGTTTCTGCACAGCAAAAGCGATTGGACAGTATTTCTGAAAATCTAGCGGTTGAGCGACAGATCAACAAGACGTTTCACGAAATTGAAGACGCGGGAAAACGAACGTTGTTTGGCAAGGTGGAACTATCCGAAAACGACTACAAGGATGTAATCGAACTTGCCAAAGAGGGGATTCGATCCCGCAGTACCATAGACGAGTTGAAGCGAAAATTGCGCGATGCAAAACGAAAGATCGAAAGTTTGAATCTTGCTTATGACAGGCTCTTTGCGCAGACAAAAGAATTTTCCCAGGCAGTGAAACTTGCGCCTCAACGAGTAAAGGAGCTGTTCAACGACATATTTGAGAAAGCCCATCAAGATAAAGAAGCGCGGCAAAAGCAGTTTCAAGTCGGAAAACGAACGCCCAAGCGAGAGGAGGCCGAACGATAGTCGACACCTTGAAAACGGAATCCAGTCAACACAAGAAACGTAAAACGGAAGCGCCTCCCGATGTTCCGGATCATGTAATCGAGTCTTTAGCGCGCTGTGTCCTGCCGCTGATTCAAGCATATTATGATAGCGACGAAGGACAACGGGAGTTTGCAGCGTGGAAAGCGGCAAAAGACACTAAGCCGGAATAAAAAACACGGGAGAACCCTGAGAATGGGGTCTCCTGTGTTTGCTTGTTTTGCATATCTATTTTTGACATAAGGTATATCTTGCCTTGAGTCTACAAATAACACATCTCCTCCAATCGAATAGCAGGCAGCTTACTATACCGCGCGTTTCGCTCTTGGTAAAAGCTTAAGTTCAGGAAAAAAAGAAGCATGCACCATTCGGTGTGTGCTTCTTTTACATATGCTTTCGTAAAATCAGATCGTTTCAATTTTAATCAGGCTCGTATTTCTGGAGACCCCGTTGACGTATCCGCCAGCAATGATGATATGATAGTCGGCTTTTAGGCAAAACACCGTTTTCGCCGTCTCAGTAGCATGATATAACAATACGTCCTCCAAGGTGAACATGCCGCTCATCACGGGTATGACGCCCCAGCTTAAAGAGGATTTGTACCAAACCTTGCGATTTGGCGTAAGGCCTATGATATCCACCGGCGGGCGAAAACGCAAAATCATCCGCGCGGTCATCCCCGTCAGTGTGCAGGCGACAATCCCGTCCGGTTTTCTATTTTGGCGATGATGGCAATATCCTCGCCCTCGTTTTCTTTAAGGAACGCTTTGAGGTCGAGCAGATTCAGCTTTGAAGAAACAAACGAGGCGGCAATATAATCCGCGTTGTTTTCAATGCCGAAGAGCAAATCCGATTATTTGCCGGGAGAGTATCATCTTAAATTCGAGGTCTATAGAGATATCGTATGAGAGAAATTTAAAATCAAGCAAGCGGATTGGATATGCCCAGTCTAATCAATGTGGTTGCGTCGACAGGAATTGACGTAATCGCTGCACGGCCGACCGGTAACAGGCTCGGTGCTTTTAGAATCAGCGCCACGTTCGCGCGGCGAGACCGTTTTAACGACGAACAGGAAGTAGACAAGGTGCAGCGCCCAGACTATGGCGAGAACGATCCTGCCGACCGGTACGCTGCGCATTAAAATGAAGCCGGTTCCCATCAGCGCCGTGACCGTGGCGACGATTTTCAGTTTTGTCCGCCGGGTCATGCCGTCTCCGCGTACGTAGCTTTCAAGGTTGTTTCGATACAGCTTTGTACGCCTAAACCAATCGTCCAGCCGTTTGCTGCTTTTGCCGAATCCCCAGGCCGCGACCAGCAGAAACGGGACGCTTGGCAGGATGGGAAGTACCGCGCCCGCCGCGCCGAGGCCAAGCCCGGCGCAGCCGATCACGAGGTAAAGGATTCTTTTTGAGCGCATAACGTCTCCTTTCAGCTGAGCCGTCCGTTTTCCACGGAGAACACTTCGTCCGCAATCCGCATTGTGGATGTGCGGTGGGAAACGAGCACGGTCGTCCTGCGCCGGTCTTCCTTTACGGCCTTCAGGATGACGGCTTCGTTCAGACTGTCGAGATTGCTGGTCGGTTCGTCCAGCAAGAGGAACGGCGCGTCGTGCAGAAACGCACGCGCAAGGCCGAGCCTTTGCCGTTCGCCGCCGGAAAGCGTTTCCCCGAGCTCGCCAACCTCCGTATCGTAGCCGCGCGGCAGGCTCACAATGAAGTCGTGGACGGACGCTTTTTTGCAGGCGGTCACGATTTCTTCATGCGTCGCATCTTGTTTGGCGATGCGAATATTGCTTGCGATGCTGTCGTGAAACAGCTCCGTTTCCTGCGCGACGAAGCTCTCGTTTTCGCGCAGCGAATCGGTGTTGACGGAGGAGATTTCGGTACTCGAAATTGTGATTTTACCCGCATCCGCGTCGAAATAACGCATCAGCAGACGCAACAGGGTGGACTTGCCGCTTCCTGACCGGCCGGTGACACCGATGATCTTGCTTTCCGGGAACCGAATGGTTAGGTTTTTCAGGATGGGTTCGGCACGATAGGCGAACGAAACGTTTGTTGCCGCGGCGCCGTGGAAGGAAACATCCTTGCCGTGCCGCACGTCCTCGACGAGCGGGGATTCGTCCAGAACATCCAGCACGCGATTGCCCGCGGCGACGGTTTGGGTCAACCCGGTGCCGAGGTTTGCAATGGCGATGACTGCGCCGAAGGAGAAAAACATTGCGACGGTTGGGATGAAAACGCCTTCGAAACCGATTTGGCCGTTTCGATACAGCAGAACGGACGCAAAGAATACCGTAAACGTAAAAAGCATGACCGCGGCGCCCGTGAGCGCGGCGGTTTTACCAGCGTTCGATTGGATGCGGCGCTGATAGCCGGACATAGCGTCCGTGCGTTGTTCAAGGCCGCGGAGACGCGATTCGCCGGCGTCGTACTGGAGAATTTCCTTGACTCCACGGATGCTGTCGAGCAGATACGCGTTCGTTTCGCCGAAGGCGGAGCGAAAGTTTTCGCCGTCTCGCTTGACCCTTTTGGAAGCGGCTATTGGGATTGCAATACCAACGAATGTGTACGCAAGCAGCGCAATCAGACCGAGAAGAACATGATAGGATGCAAAAAATACGATGAGAACGGCCGAGAGCAAAAATGCGATGCAGACCGGGGATATGGTATGCGCGTAAAAAACCTCCAGCAGTTCGACGTCGCTGGTAAGCACGGCGATCAAATCGCCTTTTTCCCTGCCGGACAGTTTAGCAGGCGCGAGTTTTCTTAAGGCACCGAACACCCGATCGCGAATGAGCGCGAGCAGCCGGAAAGCGATAAAGTGGTTGCACGTCTGTTCGGCGTACCGCAGAACGCCTCTGGCAAGCGCGCAGACCACGATCCAGAAGAATAGTACGGAAAGACGCGGCGCTGCGTCCAGCCCGAGCGCGGAAAGCATTGCGTACCCGCCCAGAACCGGAATCAGAATCGTGGCCAGATGTCCGGCGAGTCCCGCAAGGACCGCTAGCAGCATCCAGCCCGTCAGCGGTTTGACCAGTCCAATTAGGCGGCGCATGACGCAGAAACCGGATCGCGCTTTCATAGCGCCTCCTTTGCCGTATAGGCTTCCAGTTCCGCCTGCGCGTCCCACAGCGCACGGTAATCGGCGTTGCTTTTCAGAAGTTCACCATGGGTTCCGCTTCCAGTAAGGGTGCCGTGACGGAGCACATAGATGCAATCCGCCGCGGCCGTATTGGCGAGTCTGTGGGAAATCAAAACCACGGTTTTGGTTTTTGCCAATTTTCGCATGCGCGCCAGAATCGTGTTTTCGCTCTCCACGTCGATGTTGCTCGTCGCCTCGTCAAAGATGAAAATGCGGCTGTCATGCAACAACGCGCGCGCAAGCGCAAGACGCTGCTGCTGCCCGCCGGAAAGGTTCGCGCCGCGCTCGGCAAGCTCAAATTCAAGTCCGCCCGCGTTTTCGACGAAGCGCGCGAGGTTCACGTTTTCGAGCGCCCGCCAGAGTTCTTCGTCTTCCGCGTTCGGTTTTCCCATTCGTAAGTTTTCGGCGACGGTGCCCTTGAAGAGGTAGCTTCCGAGCCCGATCAGTGTGATGGCGTCGGACAGGCTTATTTGCGTGAGGTCGCACAGTTCCGCGCCGCCGATTGTGACCGAACCGGAATATCCCTTGCAAAACCCGGCAAGAATACCGGCCAGAGTGGATTTGCCACTGCCAGATGCGCCGACGATCGCGTAGAACCCCGCGCCGGGAATTGTGAGCGAAACGTTTTCGAGCGCGGGTTTATTGTAATCGTAGCGATAGGTAAGGTTTTGCATACGGATCCCGGCGCCCGTACCAACACGCCGCGTTTTTTTCGTTCCAGCGGGGAGGTCGAGCAGCGCGAAGATGCGTTCGCTCGCCGCAAGACCGTTCATGGCGACATGGAAGTAACTGCCGAGCAGGCGCATCGGAAGGAAGAACTCCGCCGAGAGCGCGATGATTGTAAAGCATCCCGCGATGTCGATTCTGCCCGCGGCAAAATCCAGAATCGCCAGCACGATGCCAAGCGCCGCCCCGCCGTAGGCGACGAAGTCCATCACGGCGATGGAGTTCAACTGCATTTTGAGCACTTTCATGGTGATTTTCCGAAAGCGTTCGGCTTCCCGGTTCATTTCGTCGTGTTTGTATTGGTCGGCCCGGTAGAGTTTCAGTGTGGTCAGACCTTGCAGGTTTTCCAGAAAGCTGTCGCCGAGTTTCGTATACCGGCCCCAGTAATCCTTCAGCAGCTTTTTTGCGGCTTTTTGCACCAGAGCGATGGATACCGGGATCAGCGGCACGCATGCGAGCAAAACGGCCGCCACCTTTACGCTGACGAAACTGAGCGCAAAAAACAGCGTGGCAGGCGCGAGGAGCGCATAGAAAAACTGCGGCAGGTACGCGCCGAAGTAGGTTTCCAGCTGTTCGACGCCTTCCGCCGAGACCTGCAACAGTTCGGCGGTGGAGACGTCCTTTGTATAAGCGGGACCGAGCTGAAGCAACTTTCGGTAGATCCGCCCGCGTAGCACGCGCTTGACCGGCTTTGAAACGAGGTAACTTTCGCGGTGCGAAAAGCGGACGCAGATGAAGCGGCCGGCGATGCAAAACAGCGCGGCGCAGGCCGTGAGCAGCAGTGTTTTTGGATCCGCGGCGCCGGCAAACAGCGCCTCTATGGAAAAACTAAGCGCAAAGATTGCGCTGGCGCTGCAAAGGAGACCGATCCACTGGAACAATATGTTTTTGAGAATATGCGGTTTTGCCTCGGGGACCAAACCGATTAAACGTTTGTTGATCATGTTACGTTTGTTTGATTGCCTCCTGCATTACTCGTTGGATCTTTTCATCAAAAAACCACTTTGCTAATTTTTTACTTGCATCGTTGAAATTGTCAACAAAAGAAGCGTGTAGTTCATATGAAGTTAGATGATTCTAACCGCGATGCTTTTTATAAGCGCTCCAAAACGAAGCGCCAGAGGATGGTCTGAAAAGCAAGCTGTGTCCGAATGGGTCGGTCAGGTTTTTCGATTCGATACAAGCCGTATAATGAAATACGATTTGAAAAGCGAGCCGTGTTGATGCAACACGCGGTTAGAATCATCTAACTATATGTATTGTAACGAATTCTGCCTTTTTGTCAAGCGCTAAATTAACGCGCCAAAAGGCAAGGGGGAGACATTCGCATGGGAAAGGAACTGATCAATGCGGTTTCTAACGATAGTTTCATTCCTCACCGTGCCCGGCGATGGCCACGATGTCGGCAATCTGCGCGTCCAACTCCGGCCCGAGGCCCTCGATATCCGCAAGCAGGAAGCCGCGTATCAGCATGGAGATCGCTTCCTGCTCGTCCATGCCGCGGGACATCAGGTATTCCACCTGCTCCGGCGCAATTTTACCGATACTCGCTTCGTGGCTCATGCGGGCGTCCGGATGATGCGAGCGCAGCCCCGGGATCGACTCGACATAGCCTTGCCCGGACTGATCGAGCAGCATGCCTGCACAATCGACATGCGCTTTGCAGGGCGCGTTGCCGATCAGAAGGCCGCCCTGGTGCATGATGCCGCCGGTGCAGACGCCGCGGTGCAGCAATTCGGCACTCGTATCCTCCGCGTTGAGATAAACGTTTCCCGCTGTGTCGACGACGGAACCGGAGGCGCCGAGCACGACGGTGAGGCTCTTTGCGGACGCGCCTTTACCGTTGAGATAGATTTGCGGATCGCTGTCGATCCTTTGCGCGGAACGGAGCGCGATATAGTTGCTTTCATAGCGACCGTTTTCTTCCACGATCACACCGGCGCGGGGCTCAACCAGAACCCCGGCACCCCAGGAATGGATCATCGTGCTCACGAATTTCGCGTTTTTACCGACATAGTATTCCTCAACCGATAGATGCCGACCTTTATGGACGCTGTGCTTCGAAACGCAGCCGGTGATCAGCTGAAGCTGTGATTCCTCTTCCAGGAGGACGATATTGTGTATGGCCTGCGTGAGGTTTTCGCTCGCAAGATACATGGCCGCCTGGCATGGGAGCGTGACGGCGGCGCCTTTTTCCACGTGGATGAAAAACCCGAGCGGTTTTTCCTGCGCGGCGCATTCCGCGCTCACCTCGTCGAAATCAGCCGACAGTGCTTTAAAAAAGTACTGTTCGCGCAGCCAATCGTAACGTTCAAGCGCCAGCGACAGGGGAAGCATTTCGAATTTGCTTGAGCGTTCGGCCTCCATGTGCACCGTGTTGAGATCGCGCACCACCATCGTTGCGGAACGCCGTTCGTCTTCGAGCAGGACGCCGACTCCGGCGATTGTTTTTGCGTCTGTTTTACCGATCGGTGCGGACGGGAACGGGGAAGCCTCGTTTTTGTCTTCGGCATGTTCCATATTTAAATCAAGATTTTTTACGGACGGCATGGTTTCTCCTTCCGGTCGATGCAGCGTACGCATTCGTCATAGCCGTATTTACCAATCGTTTCCATCATCAATGCGGGATTTCCGGAACACCCGATCCTGCCGTTACGCATGACGTGCGCCTTGTCCAGATGCAGATACTTTAGAATGTTGCCGCTGTGCGTGATGATCAACCCGGCCCTGCGTTTAACGGGGTGTACTTCGTCCGGCGCGAACAGCTTGTTGATCAGTTTGCCAACAAGCGCAAGCGCTTCGATGTCGACGCCGGAATCCGGCTCGTCCATCATGGAAAATTTTGGGGACATGGAAAGCAGTTGCAATAACTCCGCGCGCTTGATCTCGCCACCGGAAAGGCCATCGTTGATTTCACGATCCAGAAAGCGCTCCATCTGTGCGTCTTTTGCCAACCGAGCCAGCGTTTCCTCCGGATTCACGGAATCGCGCAGGGTGTATTGCAGCACACTGCGCAGTTTTACGCCGTCGATCGTAGGCGGGCGCTGCTGCGCAATTGCGATACCGAGCCGCGCGCGTTCGCAGACGTCGAGGCTCGTGACGTCTTGTCCCATAAACAAGATTTGTCCCTGCGTTACTTTATAGTCGGAAAACCCCATGATGGTCATCATGAGCGTGGTTTTGCCGCTTCCGTTCTGCCCGAGCAGCGCGTGTACCTCTCCATATGGAATGGCGAGGTTGACTGAGTCGAGTAGCGTTTTTTTGCCGACTTGGACGCTCAGGTCCTTGATCTCCAATATGTTGTTTGGTGCCGCCATTGTGTTGCATCTCCTTTCAATGGACGGACGTTTTGCCGGGGCTGTGAGATGCATAGTCCCGACTGGTATTCATACAAGTTAGACGAGTCTAACTAACTGTATTGTAACGAATCCGGCGGATTTGTCAAGCGAGGAGTATCGAGGGCTACCGGGTACACTTGATTCGGTGTTTCGGCGTTGCCGACGACACACATGTAATTCGCTTGACAGATGCAGGAGAGGCGCGGTATACTGCGTAGAGTTAGAAGCATCTAACTATCAAGCAAACAGATATCAAACTGGGTAAAGCGACATGTGTGTCGGGTTCCCCGCAAAAAGGAGAGAACGTATGCCGGAACTTTCCGCCGTATCTGAAACACTGTATATTCCGCTGCTCGGGCGGATTTATGCGTCGAAGCATGATCCGAAGGTGCTGTATGATAAGGCCGCGTTGGCCCTCGAACCGAAGTTGCCTGCTTCTGTGGAGCAAGCGACGGGACAGAACGAGTATACTTATTTGGCAAGCGCCGTACGATCGAAGAACGTGGATGCGGCGGTCGGCGCGTTTTTGGCCGAATATCCCCGCGGAACAGTGGTCAACGTCGGTTGTGGACTGGAAACGGCGTATCTGCGCAACGACAACGGCATGGCGGTTTGGTTTGAACTCGACCTTCCGGAAGTGTTGCGGCTCAGGAGCGGACTCCTTCCGGAGCAGAAGCGGGACCGTTACCTGCCGTATTCGATGTTTGATTATCGCTGGATCGACATTGTAAAACAGACCGCAAATGCACCGGTATTGGTTTTAGCATCCGGCCTGTTTTACTATTTTCATGAAGAGCAGGTGATTGATTTTATTCGGCATCTTGTGGCGCTGGATGACGTCCGGTTGGTGTTTGATGCCGTTTCGGCAATGGGAATCCGGGGAACGAAACATTATATGAAAAAGATGAAGCGTTTGGATGCCGAGATGTTTTTCTCCGTCGATCATGCGGAAAAACTTGCCGCGGCGATTTCGTCAGACGTTTCCGTGCTGGAAGAAAAGAAGTATTACGGCGCAGTGATATCGCACCCCGGCATTCGTTTTGAAACAAAGATGAAAATGTTCGTCTCCGATCTGTTTCGTATGGTCAAGATGATTCAGCTGCAGATTTCATAAAGGTGACGGGGAACGTGAAGTATGATTACGATGATCAACGCGCCGCTGGCAATGCGTTTCTAGGAGAACGGCTGAACGTAACCCTTGCCAAGAAAACTGAAAACGGCAGAACCTTTATGAGGAGCGTAATGTGAAAGAATCAAGAAATGATCTTCTGCGCTATCATGACTTAATCGCCGGAATCGTAGCAACCATGGAAGCGCGCGACCCGGACACGGCGCTGCATTCGTTGCGCGTCGCGTCCATGACGGAATGCATGTGCGGGTTGCTTAGCCTACCGGCAGACGTGAAAACGACTTATCACATTGCGGCGCATTTGCACGACATTGGAAAAACCGGAATTCCGGACGCGATCCTTTTTAAGAAAGGCGCGCTGACAAAGGAGGAGTGGTCTGTCGTTTGCAGACATCCGGTAATCGGCTATGAAATCTTGCACTCGATCGATTGCTTTGAAGAGATCGCAGGCATCGTTCTCCATCACCACGAACGTTACGACGGAAACGGGTACCCCGACGGTCTGTCAAGCGGGGATATCCCGTTTTGTTCGCGTATGATCGCGATTGTGGATTCCATAGACGCGATGCTGAGCAGACGAAGCTATCGCGCGCCAATTAACGAGCAGCAATGCCGGCGGGAAATCTCTGCGCAAAAAGGTGCGATGTACGACCCGGCGCTGGCGGACCTTGCACTGGAACATTGGGAAGAACTGATGTTGGCAAGGGAAAACGGCGAGGATCACGAAAGGCAAGGAAGCGCATGAACCAATGGACAGTTACGAAAGCGGAAGCAGACGGCACTGCGGCCGTTGACGCACCTGCCGTCTATAACGCGGGGGATGGAAACGGCGAAGCGACGCTAACGATACACCCGGTTTTCCCGGGGGTATCGGTTTTCTATAACGATATTCATGCGCAGAGCTGTCCTGATTTTTCGCAGCCGCCGATCGGTGCGATCGAGATCAACTACTGCCACGAAGGTCGGTTCGAATGCGAATATGCGGGCGGATTTGTGTATCTTTCTGCGGGCGATTTTTCGATTCACAGAACAGGCGTCAGCCAAATGCACAGCAGTTTCCCGCTGGGGCATTACCGCGGTATTTCCGTATTGATCGACCCAGACTCTGCGGCGCGCTGCGTGAACTGTATCCTTGAGGACGTGTCGATCGACCTCAACGCGCTCTTTTCAAGATTTTTACAAGGCGGGCCGATTTTTATGCTGAAGGCACAGCCGTGCTTCCAGCATATTTTTTCAGAGATGTACTCGATTCCAAATTCGATCAAAAAGGGATATTTAAAAATAAAAGTACTGGAACTATTATTGTTCTTGAGCGGAATGCGCTTGCCGGAAAAAAACGGAAGACGGGATTATTACACCCGTACGCGTGTTGCGGCTGCAAAACAGGCGAAGCAATACCTGCTGGAGAACCTGGACAGACGTATTCCGCTAACGGAACTTTGCGAGCGAGTGAACGTTTCGCAGACGGCGCTCAAAGAAAGCTTCCGTAGTGTTTATGGAAACAGCATTTATGCGTTTGTCCGCGCGTATAAGATGCAGAAGGCCGCGGTGCAGATTCGGCAGACGGATCGTGCGATTTTGCATATTGCGATGGACTTCGGCTACGAAAACGCCAGCAAGTTTTCAACGGCGTTTCGTGACGTCATTGGCCAGAGCCCGCAGGAGTATCGTAAAAACTGTGTCCGTTTGGAGTAAGCTTTGGCGGAATGGAGCGGACAAGCGGGCGGATTTCACTATAATAAACATGATCGAAGCGCTGAGAAGCGCTTTAAAAATGCAAAAAGGTTAGACGCGTCTAACTAACACCTTTAAATGTTCATCGAAAAAGAAAGGCGCGGCAACCGTAAAAAAGAGAGGGATACCGGAGGTAACAAACACTATGAAAACAAACAAACTAAACGGCAAAGACTTGATCAACGTAGGCGTCTTTTCAGCGATCTACGCTGTTATTGTTATCGCTTTGGCGATGCTTGGCTACATTCCGATCTTTATGCCGCTGCTGGCATTGATCGGGCCGATTTTCGGCGGAATTCCGTTCATGCTGTTTTTAACCAGAGTAAAGAAGTTTGGCATGATTCTGATGATGAGCGTCATTATGGGCATTCTGATGCTGTTGACCGGCATGGGGTATTATTCGATCCTTGTCGGCGTGATTACCGGATGGATTGCGGAGCTGGTGTACCAAAGCGGCAATTACAGCAGTGCTAAAAAGGCGGTTTTAGCCAGCGGTGTGTTCAGCCTTTGGATTTGGGGTAACTTCATTCCGCTGTTCACCAACATTACGGGGTATTTTTCGACGCGGCAGGACTTTGGCCAGGCGTATATTGACGCGCTGACCCGGCTGATGCCGCCTTGGATGTGCCCGACGCTGCTTGTTGCGGCGTTTGTCGGCGGAATCCTCGGCGGCCTGCTCGGCAGGGCGGTTTTGAAGAAGCACTTTATCAAAGCAGGAATCGCCTGATGCGGAGCGTCTTGCAGGCGAGCGCGAAAAAACGGGGTCTGGTGCTGGACCCGCGGACAAAGCTTCTGCTGCTCGTTACCGTCGCGGTATTCGTACTCGGCGGTGCGGGCGGCCAAGCGCTCCGGTGGGCCACGCCGTGCCTGTGCGCGGTTTCGCTGGCGCTGCTGATCACGGCGGGTAAATATAAAACCGCGGCGGTCTGCGTTGCGATCTATGTCGTGATGGACACGCTGCAGCAGCGTTTCGGCGGCAGGACGGAAGGCATCGTAAACTTTCTGCTGCTGGCCTCTGCAGGCATCCTGACACGGTTCCTCCCGAGTATCATCACGGGTGCTTATGTCGTTTCCACGACGACCGTCAGCGAGTTTTCCGCCGCGATGCGGCGCATGCACGTTGGCGAGCGGCTGGTCATTCCGCTTTCGGTCATGTTCCGCTTTTTTCCGACCATCGGCGACGAGTTTTCGCACATCAACGCGGCCATGCGCATGCGCGGCGTCAGTCTTGGCGGAGGAAGCGCGGCAAAGATGATTGAATATCGGGTGATACCGCTGTTGTTCTGCTCGGTAAAGATCGGCGAGGAGCTTTCCGCCGCGGCGCTGACGCGTGGACTGGGTGCGGACGTGAAGCGCACCAACGTATGCGAAATTGGCTTTCATGCACAGGACGTCGCCGTTCTGATTCTGTGCATCGCGCCGTATGTATGCCTGATTTTGAACGCCGTCGGTGTATTGTGAGATGAATAAAATGACGAAAGACAAAATGCAAGACGGCGTTGCCGTTTTACTGGAACACGCGTCATTTCGGTATGCAAACTCCGATTTCAGCGCGGTGAAGGACGTTTCGCTGTCGATTCAAAAAGGCGAAACGGTGTTGCTCTGCGGCGAATCCGGCTGCGGAAAGACGACGCTGACGCGGCTCATCAACGGGTTGATTCCGCAGTATTACGAAGGGGAATTCAACGGCCGCATTCGTGTCTGCGGGCAGGATGCGGCAAACGCGGAACTGCATCAAACGGCGCGCACCGTCGGCAGTGTGTTTCAAAACCCGAGGAGTCAGTTTTTCTGCGTTGACGTAACGAGCGAAATTGCCTTCGGCTGTGAGAATTTCGGAATGCCGGAAGAAACCGTGCGTACGCGGATTGCAGAGACTGCGGATGAAATTGGAATAGCGGACCTTCTCGGTGAAAACATCTTCCATCTTTCCGGCGGTCAGAAGCAGAAGGTCGCCTGCGCCTCTGTTGCGGCGGTGCGACCGGACGTATTTGTGCTGGACGAACCGACGTCGAATCTGGACGTCGCGACGATTCGGCGACTCGCCCAAATCCTGCGCCACTGGAAAGCACAGGGCAAAACAATCGTCATTGCGGAACACCGGTTGGGTTGGCTGAAAGACGTTTGCGACCGCGTGGTCTATCTCCGCGATGGTGAGATTGCGATGGATTGCGCAATGGGCGATTTTTTACAGATTCCGTCGGAGGAGTTTGCCGCAATGGGATTGCGCGCAATGACGGCATGCAAAGCAAAACGAACGATGCCAAAGAACAATATGGCAGGCACAATCGACATACAAAATTGCCGGGTCGCATATGGTGCTGACCGCCCCGCACTGAAGATTGACGGATTGTCGCTGCCAAAAGGCGATGTGGTTGCCGTGATCGGTGACAACGGCGCAGGCAAGACGACGCTTGCGCGCTGTCTCTGCGGACTTGAAAAGCGATCCGCTGGATGCGTTTGTTATGGCGGCAAGAGATGTAAACGACGCGAATTGTTGAAAACAAGCTATCTCGTGATGCAGGACGTTAATCACCAGCTTTTTTGCGAGAGCGTCAGCGACGAAGTGCGGCTTGGCATGGACGAAGCAAACGAGGCGTTGGTGGACGGGACGCTCGCCGCACTGAATCTTACGGCGTTGTCCGACCGGCACCCGATGTCGCTTTCCGGCGGACAGAAACAGCGTGTTGCCGTTGCCGCGGCGCTGCTGGCCGGAAAAAAGACGTTAATTTTCGACGAGCCGACCAGTGGGCTGGACCTGCGCCATATGCGCGAGACGGCACGGCTGATTTCACACACGCGCGGGAAATGCACGTCGATCGTCGTTACGCATGATCCGGAGCTGATCCTTTTGTGCTGTACGCATGTGCTGCATCTTGAAGATGGACGTATGCGCGCGTTTTATGCACTGGACGGCGAAGGACGACAAAAATTGGAGCAATACTTTAGAACGAATGATAAGCCGAACGGCAAGGAGGAAGAACAAATTGGAAGAAAAGAACCGGGAACGAAAGAAGAAACCGTCGAATTTGAAACGACTGTTTGTATATGCGGGGAATCATAAGTATCTGACGATTGCCTCGTGGGTGATTGCGGCGATCAGCGCACTTGTAGCGCTGATGCCGTTTGTATTCGTCTGGCGACTGATACGCGAGGTGCTCGCGGTCGCGCCGAACTTCAGCGCGGCGGAGAACCTTGCGCACAACGGATGGATGGCCGTGCTGTTTGCGGTTGCGGCGATCCTTCTAAATGTAGGCGCGCTGATGTGCTCGCACCTGAGCGCGTTTCGCATTGCGTCCAACATTCGCATCCGCGCCATGCACCATATCGTAACGCTGCCGCTGGGGTTCATGGCGGATTTCGGCACTGGAAAATTGCGTAAAATCGTCAACGAATCCAGCGCCGCAACGGAAACGTATCTTGCGCATCAGCTGCCCGATCGAGCGTCGGCGATTGCGACGCCGGTCGGTATTATCGTATTGCTGGCGATATTCGACTGGAGGCTGGGGCTTTTGAGTCTGATTCCGGTCGTGGTGGGATTTCTTTTGATGATGGCCATGGTTGGACCCGGCATGCGGCACCAAATGGCGCAGTATCAAAACGCGCTGGAGCGGATGTCCAACGAGGCGGTCGAGTATGTGCGCGGTGTTCCGGTGGTCAAAACGTTCGGACAGAGCGTATTTTCCTTTAAGCGCTTCAAAGATTCTATCGACCAGTACAGCAAATGGGTGATTGCATACACAAAGCAATGCCGCATCCAGATGGTGCTCTACACCGTTGCGATCAATGCCGTGTTCTCCGTTTTGATTGCAGGTGCGCTGGCGTTTTCAAGCGGCGGCGTAACGAATGAATTTTTGCTGAATCTGCTGTTCTACATCATCTTTACGCCGGTCATCAGCGTGGCAATGACCAAGATTTTGTACTCCAGCGAAAATGTGATGATCGTTGAGGACGCAATGGACCGCATCGACAGCGTCATGAGCATCCGGCCGATGCAGGAACCCGCAAAGCCCGAAAGCCCGAAGGACAATTCAGTCGAACTGAAGAAGGTTTGCTTCCGTTACCCGAACACGGAACGGGACGCGCTGCACGATGTTTCGATGAAAGTTGACGGCGGCAAAAAAATCGCGCTGGTCGGGCCTTCCGGCGGCGGAAAGACGACGCTTGCAAGCCTGCTTGCACGGTTTTGGGACGTGCAGAGCGGCAGTGTGCGTGTCGGCGGTGTGGACGTAAAGGACGTCCCGAAGGAAACGCTGATGGACACGGTTTCGTTTGTGTTTCAAAACGACAAGCTGCTCAAGGCGTCTATTCTTGAAAACGTACGCATGGCGAAGCCCGGTGCGTCCCGCGGGGAAGTGCTGACCGCGCTGGAAAAAGCGCAATGCGCCGATATTCTGGGAAAACTGCCGGACGGGATAGACACCGTTGTCGGCGCAAACGGCGTGTATCTTTCCGGCGGGGAACAGCAGCGCATCGCGATTGCGCGGGTGATGCTGAAAAACGCACCGATCCTGATCTTGGACGAAGCGACCGCGTTTGCCGACCCGGACAACGAAAGCCGGGTGCAGGCGGCCTTTACCGAGCTTTCCAAAGGGAAGACCGTCATTATGATCGCGCACAGACTTTCGACCGTTGTCCATGCGGACGAGATCTTCGTGATAAAGGACGGAGAGATTGCCGAAAGCGGAGCGTTCGAAGTGTTGCTGGAAGCAGGCGGGCTTTTCGCGGCCATGTGGAAAGCATACAAACGTGCGGCGCAATGGAAGGTTGCGAAGGAAGGAGACGACCATGCTGAATAAACTGCAAAGAAAATACGCGCTCTCCAAGCAGGGCGCAAAAGACCTGATCATGGCCTGCGTAACGAGTACGCTTGCGTACATTGCGCTCATGTTCCCGGTGGGCTTATTGTATTCGCTCGTACGCGACATGCTTGGCGGAACCGTTCCTGCAGAGCGGGCGGGTTTCTACATCGGCGGGACGATCGCCTGCCTGCTGCTGATCTTTTTTACGACGCTTATTCAGTATAACGCAACGTATTTTGCAACGTATATCGAGAGCGGCGTGCGGCGTATCTCCGTTGCGGAGAAACTTCGCAAGCTCCCGCTGTCGTTCTTTGGTAAAAAAGACCTTGCCGATTTGACCAGCACAATTATGACCGACTGCGCGACGCTGGAGCAGGCGTTTTCGCACTTTGTTCCGGAACTGATCGGCGCGCTGATCTCCGTGACGCTTGTGGCGATCAGTCTGTTTTTCTTCGACTGGCGGATGTCGCTTGCGGCGCTTTGGCCGCTGCCGATCGCGTTTTGCATCGTCATCTTTTCGTCTAAGGTTCAAAACGCACTTTCCAGAAAGCAGACCGTCGCAAAG
This sequence comes from Christensenellaceae bacterium, assembly GCA_963665515.1. GTDB lineage: Bacteria > Bacillota > Clostridia > Christensenellales > CAG-138 > UBA7703. The sequence goes on along the minus strand of OY762278.1, from coordinate 3,376,086 downwards.
ATGGCCTGCGCCGACGGCATTCAGGAATGTCTGGAGGTGGTGCGCGACTTGAAAGCGAACAACGCAGAGGAAGGATACCTTGCGGGGCTTGATGAAAAGATCAAGGCGGTCGAAAAACGCGCCATCATCTCCGAACTGGGCTTAGCGGCGTTCGTCGTGTCCGGCAGCCTCGTGCTGCGCATCGGCATCGCGACGACCGCGCTTGTGGGCGGCGTATTGCTCAAGGACGGATCGCTGTCGGTTTTGATGTTCTTTATGTTTCTGCTGGTTGCTTCGCGTATTTATGATCCGCTGCAGGCCGCGCTTCAGAACCTGGCGGCCGTGATCAGCACAAAGGTGCCGATCGAACGCATGAATGAAATCTTGTTCCATCCGGTGCAGACCGGGAAAACATCGCTGAAGAACGATGGCGTCGATATCGAATTCGATCAGGTTGGTTTTTCCTATAACGACCGGGAAGCCGTGCTCAACGACGTATCCTTTACGGCTAAGCAAGGCGAAGTGACGGCGCTGATCGGGCCTTCCGGCGGCGGAAAGACGACCGTTTCACGACTGGCCGCACGCTTTTGGGATGTTTCCAGGGGTGCGGTCCGGGTCGGCGGCATGGACGTTTCCATCATTGACCCGGAAACGCTGCTTTCGCTGTATTCCATCGTGTTTCAGGACGTGACATTGTTTAACAATTCGATTCTGGAAAACATCCGCATCGGTAAAAAAGGCGCGAGCGATGAAGAGGTGCTGAGAGCCGCGCGATATGCGCACTGCGACGAGTTCGCCGATAAACTGCCGGACGGATGGCACACGATGATCGGTGAAAACGGCTGCGCGCTGTCCGGCGGCGAGCGGCAGCGCATTTCGATTGCGCGGGCGTTTTTAAAGGATGCGCCGATCGTGCTTCTGGACGAAGCGACCGCCTCGCTGGATGTGGATAACGAGACGTTGATTCAGGAGGCGATTTCGCACCTGATTCGCAACAAGACCGTGCTGCTGATTGCACACCGCATGAGAACCGTTGCGGGCGCGGACAAGATCGTCGTTTTGGAAGACGGACGTGTCAGCGAAGCCGGCACGCCGGACGAGCTGTACAACGCGAACGGAACATATCGAAGGATGACGGAATTGCAGGAAGGCTAAACGCCGTTTCTGCAAAGCCAATCCGTCGATTGATACACGTTTGCTCTCCGCCGCTTGTCAATATGCCATCACGCAATAATTGCCATTGCCTCCCTCAACATCACACAAACGACAAGGGTGGAAAGCAGAACAATACGGCCGCACAACTTCGTGCGGCCGTTCACGTATCCCAAAGCCATCGTGAGTGTTGCGAGTCGGATTTTATTTCGTTTATTCGGTTCATCCGGCGCAACAAAATCGTTCGTTTCTGGCGGCTGCTCATGCGTTTTGCTGCTTACGGGTAGGTTGTGCGGGGAGAAAACAGAGTTGTACCGTCGAAAAGCGTTCGCAACGACAACACGACCGCACGAAAAACGTGCGGCCGCGTTGCATATGTAGAGAGTCGATGTGACGAAAAAGGTCGGTTTTAAAATGGACGCGGATGGCTATATTTGCATAGCCGCCTTATTTGTCCCGGGATAGAGCGTCGCTGTGCTTCTCGACAAAGCGTTTGATTGCCGAAAAGCTCTTTACGCTCAGGTCATGCTCCATGCGGCAGGCGTCATGCTCCGCCGTCTGACTGTCGATGCCGAGTGACGCCAGCCAGCGCGTCAGGAACTGGTGCCGCTCATACATAATGCCGGCGAGCGCCTTGCCTTTTGCGGTCAGTTCGATTTCCTTTTCTGCATTCATTGTAATATAGCCGTCGGAAAGAAGCGCCTTTGTGGCGAAACTGACGCTGGCCTTGGAAACGCGCATCTTTTCGGCAATATCGATTGAACGCACTGCGCCATTACAATTGCGAAGCATTAAGATTGCTTCCAGATAGTCTTGCCCGGCTTTATGAATACCCACAATGGACACTCCTTGTGCAAAATCGCAAGGTGTACGTGCGGACGTCGCGACTGACCGTATGCGCTGTAAATATCACTGCGCAAGCGCCCGGCCGAGCGAGCGGCAGGCGACCGCGCCATCGTCATCTGGCGCCTCGTTGCAGATTACGCTTTTGGAAACGAGCTTTGCGCCATAATCGGTGCACTCCTGTTCCCAAGTGCGCATCCATTCGCCTTCGCCCCAACCATAGGAGCCGAAAAGCGCAATATTTCTACCGGAGAGGAGATGTTTGACCGAGTTGAACATCGGTTCGAAATCGCCTTCCTCAAGTTGCTCGGCGCCCATGGAAGGACAACCGAACGCAACTGCGCTGAAGTCGCCAAGCATGTCCTTGGAAAACTCGTCCGCGGTAAATAATTTTACATCCGCACCCGCGGCTTTCGCGCCTTCCGCGACGAAATTTGCCATCGCCTCCGTGTTTCCGGTTCCGCTCCAATAAACGATTGCTATGTTGTTCATACGTGTAAGATCCTTTCTGTTATTCGTTTTATCCGTTCTTAAGTTACAAAGCCACAGTAAGAGAGTCGATGCCGGTTCCTTCGGCGTGTTTTTGGCAGTAGATCTGCGTACACTTCTTATACTTTTGAAACGTCTTTTTTGCCGTCTTCTCGTTCGAATACACCTTCCAGCAGCCAACACATTTACAGTTCGCGCCGCCGTTGGCGATGAACGCCTTGATATCGTCGAGCGGATACCCGAGGAATACGCCGATTTCGTGCGGAAAATCCTTCCGGTTGGCAAGCCTCTGCGAAAGGCATGCGAGACATTCTTCCGGCTGAGCGGAAGGATATCCGTTTTCCGCTAAAAACGAGGCGATTTCCGCATTGGAGAGCACTTTCGCAAGTCGGCTGACCCGGTATGTATAGATCAGCGCTCTACCGTTTCGTGTGCGGAGCACGGTAAAGTGAATTCCCTTTTTACCAAGACGTGCGTTCCATTGTGCAATATCGCGACGCAAACCGGCCTCGCTTTCATAACTGCAAAGGAACAGGCTGCCGGTTTTTATCCCGGCCAGCGTGGGCGAACAATGCTGAACGATCTCTTTTTCGGGCATAAATGCCTCCTTTTTGGGACGCATAATCCTTGAATTTATGCGCAACGGTTAGAAGCTTCTAACCGTAAGACTTTTTATAAGCGCCTCAACAAAGAAGCGCTGGTGCTGCAAAGTCTGCCGATGACAAGCGTTTCATAATAAGAAGCGCTGTAACAACATACGCGTGGGGAAACGTCGGCCGCTTTACGGTTCCGTTTGTTTAATAGCCTCAATGTACGTCAGGGGAAACGACGCCTTGAGCACGCTGGAGAACCGGACGCAAAAGCCATGATCGTCGATAAAGGCGATATACTCCTGTGGCGACCAAGCAAAAAATACGCCGAAGCCGAATTTCTTCATGACGGCGGATTTGATCCGACTGAGCAGCGACAGATTCTTATGGGTAAAATTGGGCGCAATCAACACGCCGCCGTCTTTGAGCACGCAATGTATTTCCGCGAGGGCCTTTTCAGGATGCGGCATGATGTGCAGCGCATTACAGATGATCACCGCGTCGAACCGATCATTCGGATACGTCAGGCGGGTGGCGTCCTGCATAGAAAACCGCACGTTGGACGGTGCAGGCTTAATGCGGGCGGCGGACAACATTTTTTCGGAAAAGTCCGTTGCTTCAACCGACTTTACGCAATCGGCGATTTCCAGCGCGACAAGCCCCGTACCGGTCGCGAGTTCGAGTACCTCCATATCCGGGCGAAGCCGGGCGCGCATCAACCGATAAACGTTGTTGTATACGGCGGCGTCTCCACGCATAAAACGATCGTAAATACGTGCGCTACGATCCCAGAACTTTCTGTTTGCGTTATCCTTCATGCGTTCACCGCCTTTCATGCCGGACCGTTTCCCGAATGCACGCGGAGGGACCCGTTGCGCATTCGGGAATTGGCTTGGAATGGACGAGTTAGATGCATCTAACTTTATAGATTATAACGCACGACGAAAGGGCTGTCAAGGGAGCAATATGTCTGGTCACTTTACCGCGTCGAATCCAAGGTCATCCAGTTCTTCGATCGCTTTTTTTGCGCAGTCTTCGTTTCCGTCGATTGTTACGGTCTTGCTTTCCAGCGAGACATGGAACGACAGTCCCGCCGCGTTCAGCGCGTTCGTGATGCGCTCCACGCATTTTTCGCAGTGCATTTCGGGTACGTTCAGCGTCGTCATGTTTACCACCTCATTTCATCAGCTTTTGCAGCGTTGTCACCAGCTCGTCGACGACTTCGTCGTCGCCGGCGCGGATGCCGTCGGCAACGCAGGTTCGAATATGGTTTCCGAGCAGTTCCTTGTTAAAGGCGTTGAGCGCCGCCTGAATCGCCGAGACCTGTATGAGAATGTCTACGCAGTAGGCGTCGCCTTCCACCATTTTTTTCACGCCGCGGACCTGGCCTTCGATACGGCTCAGACGGTTGGTCAGGGACTTGAGCTCTGTTTCTCCGCGGTGCTTTGTTTTGTTTGTCATAGTTTTTTACCCCGCAATCTCAAAGCGTTGGATACGACGAAGACGGAGCTTAAGCTCATGGCTAAAGCGCCGATCATGGGCGAGAGCAGCATGTGGAACGCCGGGTACAGTGCGCCGGCCGCGATGGGAATGCCGATCGTATTGTAACAGAACGCCCAGAACAGATTTTGCTTGATGTTCCGGATTGTCATCCGGCTGAGATTTACGGCTTTCGCCGCGTCCATGAGGTCGCTCTTCATCAGCACGATGTCCGCCGATTCGATCGCGATGTCGCTGCCGCTGCCGATGGCGCAGCCCACGTCGGCCTGCACGAGCGCCGGCGCGTCGTTGATCCCGTCGCCCACCATCATGACGGTGTTTCCCTCGTCTTGCTGGCGTTTGACGACCATGGCCTTGTCCTCCGGCAGAACCTCGGCAATAACCTCGTCCACGCCGGCTTTGCGGCCGATATACTCGGCGGCGGCCCGGTTGTCGCCCGTCAGGAGCACAACGCGAAGTCCGAGCTCCTTCAGCCGTCGGATCGCCTCCGGGCTCGATTCCTTGATGGAGTCCGCAACGCTGATGATACCGGCGGGGACGCGATCGACGGCAATCAGCATGGGCGTTTCGCCCTGCGCGGCCAGACGGGCCGCGTCGGGGCGCAGCGCCGCCGGTTCCACCGCGTTTTCAAGCATAAGCTTCTCGTTGCCGATCAGTACGGTTCGCCCGTCCGCCAGTACGGCTCGGATACCTTTACCGGAGAAATTCTCAAATTCCGAAACCGAAAGCTCGATCGGCCGGTCGCGGCCTTTCGCGCAGTTCACGACGGCGTCCGCCAGAGGATGGCCGGAGCCGGCTTCCACGGCTGCCGCAAGCGCGAGCAGTTCATCCGGCTCCATGCCGACCGGGAGGATCTCCGTGACCGTGGGCTTACCCTCCGTAACTGTGCCGGTTTTGTCCAGTATGACGACATGGACGTTATGCGCGGTTTCCAGCGCTTCGCCGCTGCGGATCAAAATACCGTTTCCCGCGCCGAGCCCCGTCCCGACCACGATTGCCGTGGGCGTGGCCAGCCCCATGGCGCAGGGGCAGGCGATGACGAGGACGGCGGTGAAGATCTTGATCACGAAGACAAACTCCATCCCCGCAATCAGCCATATGACGGCGGAGAGGACGGCGAGCCCCATGACGACGGGAACGAATACGCCCGCCACGCGATCGGCTATTTTCGATATGGGCGCTTTTTTGCCCTGTGCGTCCTCGACAAATCGAATGATCTTTGCGAGGGTCGTGTCCGCACCGATGCGGCTGATTCGGACCGTCAGCACGCCGTTTTGATTGATGCTGCCGCCGATCACCTCGCTGCCGGACGTCTTTTCCACAGGCATGCTTTCGCCTGTTAGCATGGACTCGTCCACACCGCTCGTTCCCTCGGTCACGACGCCGTCCATCGGGATTCTTGCGCCCGGTTTCACCAGCACGGCGTCGCCGACCTTCAGCGTTTTGACGGGGACCTCCCGCTGCGTACCGTCCGGAAGAAGGAGTACGGCGACGTCGGGCGTCAGCTCGATCAGCTTTCGGATCGCGCCCGTGGTTTTCCGCTTGCTGCCGGACTCCATATGTTTGCCGAGGGAGACCAGCGTTACCACGATGGCGGAGGACTCAAAATACAGTCCGTGCACCAGGTCCGGATGGTCCGAAAGCAGGAAGAAAACGATGAAACTGTAGAGGAACGCCGCCGAACTTCCCATGGCGACAAGGGAATCCATATTCGGGTTCATGTGCCGCAGTGCTTTAAAGCCGCTGACATAATATCTTCGCCCGATAAAGATAATGATGATTGCCAGCAGCATCTGGACAGCGGCGTAGTTGACGACATGGCTGCCCATATCCAGAAGCTCCGGCAGCGGCGCGCCGAACATCATGGCGCCCATGGAAACATACAGCAATATGCCGGAGAGGATCAGGGCCGCGATAATGCTGTTTCGCTCCTGACGAAACGCTTTTTGCTCGTCGTTCTCCTTCGGTTTTGTTTTCGCTTGCCGTTTTTCTTCGAGAAACGGCGACGCGTGGAAGCCCGCTTTTTCAACTTTTTCCATGATCTGTTCGGGCGTGACCGTTCTTTCGTCGTATTCGACGGTCATTTTGTTTGTGGTCAGGTTCACGTCGCTTCGGGCGACGCCGGGCAGCTTCCGCGTGACCCGCTCGACGGCGGCGGAGCATGCGGCGCAGTGCATCCCTTCTATCAGATAGACTTCTTGTTTCATTCGCAAGACCCTTTCCATATGTCATATTGCTTATTAACATCATATACCCCAAGGGGGTATTTAACAAGGCGAAATTAAATGAATTGATCAAAAAATGAATTGATCAAAATAGGAAAACGCAGGCAAAAGAGGCTTTCGTTTTTGATAGACAGGGTTTTGCGTTGATGTCTTTTATGGGTGATGCAGAAAAACGGCCCGCAAAAAAGGGGCCGTCAAGCGGGGAAATGCAGGTTTGAAAGCTGCGGATGCTTATCTGCCGTAAATCGCCGACGGGATGTCTTCCAGCTGGGCGTTTCCATCCTTCAATCGCACCTTTGCCGGTTCGATATATGGATGAACGATCGCGCCGGAAGGACACTGATGATAGCATTCCGCGCACAGAATGCAGAGGCTTCGGTCTTCTGCAATTCGGACCTGACCGTTTTGGATTTCAAACAGATTGACCGGGCACGCGGCGACGCAACAGCCACATTGCGTGCACACATTTTCGTCGATTGCAACATGCTTGAATTTTTTATGGATTGCTTCCTGGCTGAACAATTTGAACATAAGTCGCTCCATTGGTTTTGCATAACGGAACGACTTGCCAGCGTCCTTGACGGCCGCGGGATTCTGCGCGGCGGCGATGATTTTTTCGACGGCCTCCGCGATGATTTTCTCTTCGTTTTCTCCCGGCAGGCCTTCGCAGATGATCTTCGACGCGGTTTTTGTGAGCGTGTGTTCCGCTGCTATTTTCACGCCGAGGATCGATTTGCGTTTCTTTTTTTTCAGCAACCTGCCCGCTTCGTCCAGAGCAACGCTGCTGTGCACGCCACCATAGGTTGCGAAAGGAACCGCAAGCGTGCCGAATTTTCCGTTGCACGCAGGAAGGTTTCGGATGAGCCGCAGCACGTTGCTTTCCATGTGTCCGGCATAGATCGGCCCGCCGATCAGAAGCATGTCGTGCGCTTCCAGCGCGTGCTCCAGCCGTTGCGTCATACCGTCTTCCTCCAGAAAATCCGGATTTTTTGTGATATTGATCAGCTGTGCCGGAACGCCGTTGCCCTCAAATGCCGTTTTAAACATGTTTGCGGCTTTCAGCGTGTGCCCCGACGGGCTGAAAACGATGATGGTGACTTTCATAATGACTCCTCCTTTTTTACGTCCGGCAGGTTTTGATCGATCACATCCACAAGCCCGAACAAAACTTGCATCTGCGCTTCGTCCAGGCCGTCGAGATAAGCGAACATCTTGTCTTCCAGCTGCTTATGGAACGACCGATGTGCTTTGTATGCGATTTCGCCGTCGCTTGTCAATTTGATGTATACTTCCTTTTTGTTGTCGGGTTTCTTGTATTTTTCAATGAATCCCTTTTTCACGAGCTTATCTGCAATCTGCGTGACCGCGCCTTTCGTAATGCCGAGTTTTTGCGCGGCGCAGGAAGCGTTTACGCCGTCTCCGGGCCCGACGGCGTCAATGAAGTGAATTTCCGATTGATGCAGCGCCTGTTCCGTACCGAACGTATGCGGCATTTTATCGTTCATGGCGATCCGGTACTGGATTTTTGAAAACGCTGCAAATAAAGCTTCCGATTTTTTGATTGTAATCGCCTCCATTTGCATTTTTGTTTAGCAACTGAATTATAATCGTGTTCAGTGCGTGTGTCAATAATATTTAGTAACTAAATAATAAAGAGCATGTTGCAGATTGCAAAATCAATGCTATAATTGGTTAGAAGCATCTAACTTTGAACAAGACGCGATTTCGAGAGCCATCATATTACTTGTAGGTTGATTCAGGGGGAATACGACATGGAACGACAAACTTTTAGACCGGCGGAGATCCACGGCGCATACCATTCCGTTGCTGATGCATCCCGCCTTTATGACGGCATGATTACCTGCTCGACACCGATAGGCAAGGTCGTTTGCCGTTTGGTTTGGGCGATGGGGTGGCGGGAAAATGAGCTCTATCTGCACGAAGCGCTGCGCGGGATACCAAACGACTTTTCCGGGCACATGTTGGAAGTGCCTGTCGGAACAGGCGTAATTACGATACCGGTCTATCAGGAACTGCCGAATGCCGAGGTGCAGTGCCTGGATTATTCGGAAGATATGCTTTTCTACGCGAAGCAGCGTGCGGCTGCATGCGGACTAAAGAACGTCTCTTTTATACAGGGGAACGTTGGTGCACTGCCGTTTGTGGACGATTCGCTTGATCTGGTGCTCAGCCTGAACGGGTTTCATGCGTTCCCTGATAAGGAAAGCGCTTATCGCGAAGTATACCGTGTGCTAAAACCGGGCGGAATCTTCTGCGGATGCTTCTATATTGCGGGGGAATGTGCGCGCACTGACTGGATGATACGCCGCTTCTATGTGCCAAAGGGATATTTTACACCCCCGTTTGAAACGCTGGAATCTCTGAAAACACGGTTGATGGGTTCGTATGTGGATGGAACGATCAGCTCCGTTAAATCGATGGCGTGCTTCTGCTGCCATAAGCCGAAGCCGGCATGACGGACGTCGCATGCAGTTGATAAGTGTATGAAAAATGCAAGTATTCAGGGCACATTTCATTTCGATAGAAGCAGAAACTTTTGTTGATAAAGATGGTCAGTTGATATAAACAACAAATCCGAACCCATCTCCAATTGGAACCGGGTTCGGATTTATTTTGTTTGGTTCCCCTGCTGGACTCGAACCAGCGACACTGCGGTTAACAGCCGCATGCTCTAGAGCTGTAAGGGTTACATACCGGAAACAATCAAAAAAATATTGAATTGTACAACGGATTGCATTGATTCTATTGCTGGGGCAGAAATAATGTTCCTAATATAACAATTATGAGTAAGGGTTTTGCTGCTGAATGCTTTCGTGTCACTAATATGGCTAGAGTCCGCTGCTTTTTAGTATTTGCATACTACTATACATTACTCTGCCAATAGGTTATTGAGATAATACTAACGGGAATGCAACACTTTTTCGGACAGGATGCTAAGCAACAGATTCTTGAATGCCTCGATTCCAGCGCATTAGACATTGCATAGGACTTAAATACCCAAGACGTTTTTGCACTCGTCTGGTATTGTAGAATCCTTCAATATAGGCAAATATCTTTTGCCGGGCTTCGTCCCGCGTTCGGAAATGGGTCCAATGAACCGTTTCCTTCTTCAGGTTTGCAAAGAAGCTTTCACTCCAGCTGTTATCGCCCGGCATGCCTACGCGTGAGAAGCTTTGCCGAAAGCCTTCTTTAGCCAGTAATTTCATTACGCTCTCCGATGTGTATTGGCTCCCACGATCACTGTGAAAGATGCATCCATTTGGAATATCCCAACGTCGTAACGCTTTCCGGATCGTTTTCACGACCAGCTCTGCTTTCATGCATTCAGACATGCTCTCCGCCAGGACAATCCCGCTCTTCACGTCTTTGATCTGGCACAGATAGTCGAATCCTTCATCCGTGCGTATATAGCTGATATCGCTCGAGAGAACCTGAAACGGTGCATCTATCTGAAGGTTTCTCGTCAGATTTGCATACCCGTCGCCACGTGCTTTCCGGCTGTCTGTCAGGGATCGCCGGCGTTTTTTACGATGGATCGAGCGCAGCCCTTGCATGTCCATGGAGTCGCGCACCTTGTAAAAGCTGCAAGAGAATCCTTCCGTTCTGAGCCTCCCGCAGATACGACTCGCGCCATATGTCCATTCTCCCGCCATGAATACGCGCCGAACTCGTTCGGCATACTCGCACTCGCGCTTCTCTCGCTGAGCCCACGTTCGTTTCCAATGGTAATACCCGCTTCGCGATACGTTCATTTGCGTGGCCCACTTTGCTTTCGGGTATTCGGGATGCTTAAAGATAAAGCTGTATTTCACTTCTGGAGCTTCGCAAAGTAGGCCGCTGCTTTTTTTAGCATGTCGCGCTCCATTTTCAATTCTGCGTTTTCCAGCCGGAGCGCTTTGAGTTCTTCTTCCATTGTAGCCATTGGCGTTTTTTCGCCTGACGCCGTATATTTCTTGCGCCAGTTGTACAACAGGTTTACTGCTATGCCCAGATCGTCTGCGACGGCTCGCACCGGCTTTGGACTTGCATAACTTAGTTTGACCGCATTTTTCTTGAATTCATCGTCGTATTGGGTTCGTTGTTTCAGCATGGTTTCGTCCTCCTAATCCCTATTATATTCTCTTACCATGCTGTCCGATATTTTAGCACACTCCCCGAAGAGGTCCTTCATGTGTGTAAACAAGTTGGCTACGGAGAAGATTTTGATTTTATAGTTCGCTAGTGTGATTCTTTTGCACATATCGATTGTTGTGAAAAGTTTTACTAGAAAGATTCTATATAAACAACAAATCCGAACCCATCACCAATTGGAATCGGGTTCGGATTTATTTTGTCTGGCTCCTTAGATAATCCCCTGCGCGATCATGGCGTCGGCGACCTTGGCAAAGCCCGCGATGTTTGCGCCGGCCACAAGGTTGTAGCCAAGCCCGTGTATCTGCGCCGCTCTTGCCGAGTTGTCGTGGATGTTCTTCATGATCGTGTGCAGCTTCGCGTCCACTTCTTCCGCGCTCCAGCTGTAGCGCATGCTGTTCTGGCTCATCTCCAGCGCGCTCGTTGCCACACCGCCCGCGTTCACCGCCTTGCTCGGCGCTATGATCAGGTGCTTTTGCCCCATCAGGTAGTTCAGCGCTTCGTTCGTCGTCGGCATATTCGCCACTTCAATGTAGTATTTCGACCCGCTGTTTGCAATCAGTTTCGCGCTCTCGATGTTCACGTCGTTCTGCGTTGCGCAAGGCATGTATACGTCCGCTTTCACACCCCACGGTTTTGCGCCCGCGTGGAATTCGCAGCCATATTTGTCCGCATAATCCTGAACTCGGTCGCGTCCACTGCCGCGCATCTCGACCAGATAGTCGATCTTTTCGCCAAGCACGCCGTCCGGATCGTACACGTATCCGTCCGGGCCGGAAAGCGTCACAGCCTTTGCGCCCAGCTCCTGCAGCTTTCTGGAAACGCCCCATGTGACGTTGCCAAAGCCCGACAGCGCAAATGTTTTGCCCTGAATTGTATCGCCTTCGTGCGCAAACACTTCGTTTACATAATACACCGCGCCGAATCCCGTCGCTTCCGGTCGGATCAGGCTGCCGCCGAAGCTCATGCCTTTTCCCGTCAGTACGCCCGGCTCATACTTGCCGCGGATGCGGCGGTATTGGCCGTAAAGATACCCGATTTCGCGCGCGCCGACGCCGATGTCGCCCGCGGGCACGTCCACGTCGGGCCCGATATGCCGGTAAAGCTCCGTCATAAACGCCTGGCAGAAGCGCATGACTTCTCCGTCGCTCTTGCCGCGCGGGTCAAAGTCGCTGCCGCCTTTGCCGCCGCCGATCGGCAGGCTCGTCAGGCTGTTTTTAAACGTCTGCTCAAATCCCCAAAACTTCATGATGGACAGATTGACCGACGGATGCAGTCGCAGTCCGCCTTTGTAAGGCCCGATTGCGCCGTTGAACTGCACGCGATAACCGCGGTTCACCTGTACGTTCCCCGCGTCGTCCACCCATGTCACCCGAAACGAAATCGACCGCTCCGGTTCCACCATCCGCTCCAGCAATCCCAGTTTTTCATACTCCGGGTGTTGGTTCACCACCGCTTCCAGCGACGTGTACACCTCTTCCACCGTCTGCAGAAACTCCGGTTCGCTTGCGTTTTTCTTCCGAACATCGTTTAGTACCCTTGCTATGTAGGCGTTCATCGAATTCGCTCCTTTTCTTTGTGAAACCGTATGAATGATAGGTACGCCGACCGTCGGTTAACGGCAGCAGGCGCCTCTGTCGACACCGAAGTAATTCGCAAGATTGGCGTTCGAGTCTAGCCGACCTACAATGGCCGGGGTTTGCGCAGCGAGCAATGTTGTAACACCCGGGCCGTGACCAGCCTGTACGCAATCGCTGTGAATCACCACGCCAATGCTAACAGCGTCGGTTCGATAGGCGCGGCCAAAAGTATTATCACAGTTTTCCAGAAGCACAATATCGCCAAAGCGCAGTTTATCAAGCCCGTACCGTTCAATCTCCGCACGGTCGGCCGTCATGATGTCATAGTCGCCGCTGCTGCAGGAAACATGCCCGATTCCGCTGCCCATCAGGTGCGCAGGAACTCTTGCGGCAACCGGCACGACGAGCTTATCGTCTTCCACGTTGATATTCATGCGCTCAAATAAAACGGGATCGAGGTTCATGGCACTTACCGTGTCTTCAAATCCGGTGACTTTCATGCCCTGTCCGCATGCGCGGACCAATATCCTGTCGTCCACACAGAGCTTATCGAGTGTTTCCAAATCGAAATATAGCAGTACATGCTCCACGCCGCCGTGCGTACCGGTGACGAAACCGTGTGCGCCTTTCGCATCGCCGCTGACAACAATCGCCGTATTCCCGATACAGGCGTATGTATTGAGGGCCATATTTTCCACTTCGGACGGGTGCTTCAGGGAAACGCCTGGCTCAATATGATCACCGGCAAGACCGTACACACTGTCACCGATAAACACGTTGTAGGTAATACCTCCGATACTCGGTAATACTAGCGGTATGCCATCGGCGGAAACTCGATACGGGGCTTTCGGCCGCACCAAAGGGTGGTGGACCTCGCCCATTACACTCAGCATGACAAGCTGCGAAGCATTACAAGTTGCTTTCATTACTATTGCTCCTCCATCATCTATCGTTGATTTCTATAAATTTACTCCGGATGTTTGCCCATCTTGATGTAGACGATGTCGATGTAAACTTCCAGAACCTTAAAAAAAGCCAGGATTTCTTCTTCCGAGCAGGTCTTTTTCATGTATTCAAGCGTTGCATGTATTGATTTGACGTCATATTGCTTATGTGCTTCGCTCATATCTGCCCCAAGCTCGGTCGGATAGATCAAAATATTCAGCGCATTGTCAGGGTGGCGTTTACGTTCCACCATGCCCTTATTCTCCAGTTTCGTGATCATTTGCGAAATAGCGGCTGTCGTTTTATGCCATTTTTGGGCAAGCTGTGTAGTTGTAATGCCCGGATTATCCGATATATCAGTCAGCAAATGTGCTTCCGACTGTCCCATAGTGATGCCGTTTTCGGCATAGTCACGTAATATCCCCTGATAGGCGTGCGTTGCCTGATAAAACCGGAACAGGCAGGAGGATTTTTCAAAATCTTCTTCCGTTCCGATTTCTTGAAGAGAATCGTGTTGATTGCTCATGAATGTTAACCTCCTTAACACTTTTGTTCATTATAGCATAGTGCCGTCTTTGTTACAATACGACTACTGGAAATAAAAGTGTTGCTTTGTTTCACGGAAGATGATATGATTTAAACAAACAGTTAAGCAGCTTAATATTATCTGCTTAACAGTCGCATTGCAACTCGATGGGTAAAGAGCGTCAAACATCCTTCGAATGAGTGAAAATATTCTATTTTAAAAGGGATATCGCTGAAATACACAAAGGAATCTGTTATAAATGGACGGAAATGTTGTCGAACGCATGATGCGCTATATTGAATGCACCAGCGTAAACGGAAACGAAGCGGCTTTTTACCAATTGCTGGAATCAGAACTGAAAGAATTGGGCTGCTATGTTTCTCCCTGTTTACAAAACGGAAGCGACCTGACGGTGCCGAACCTCTACGCAAGACTGCCGGGGAGAGGCGAACCAATACTCTTTTCGGCGCATATGGACACTGTCCGACACGATGGAAAAATCGAACCTTTTATTGAAAAGGGTGTCATTCGATCCAGGGGGGATACCATACTTGGAGCTGACGATAAATCCGGGATCGCCGCTATCTTGGAAGCGCTGACGCGTATTGTTGATTCAAACAGAGCGCACATTCCTGTTGAAATACTGTTTACCGTTGGTGAAGAAACCGGAATGACCGGGTCACGGTTTGCCGAATACTCTATGGTAGAAAGCAAATGCGGCTATGTATTCGACAGCAGCGCGACGTTCGGCAGTGTGATTGTCCAGTCGCCACAGATGCGGCAGTATCGCTTTTGTGTCCGCGGCAAAGCCGCGCACGCTGCCATACATCCGGAACTGGGTGTAAATGCGCTTGTTGTTGCGGCAAAAATCATCAGTGCGGTCGAGTGGGGACGCGCGGGTGGGGCGAGCACGCTTAATGTGGGCAGCTTGAAAGCCGAAGGAGCAACGAATGTGATCTGCGACTATGCAGAATTCGATATGGAAACGCGTAGCTTTGAACCGGACGGAGCAGCCGCACTCGGTGAATCGATTCGCACGAAAGCACGCGGAATCTGTATGCAATACGGGGCGGAATTGACCGTTGAAGAGCGATTGAGAATTCCGGGGTTTTCGTTGGAGTGCAGCGCGCCTGTGTTTGCTCCGCTCGTCCGGGCGTTTGCATGCTGCGGCATTGAGCTGATACCGGCAATTTCATATGGTGGTAGCGACGCGAATTATTTCAACGAAAACGGGATTGCCGCCGTGAATATCAGTACCGGTATGCGCGAGTCGCACAGTACAGACGAGCATATTTCAATCGACGAGCTAAAGCAGATTACAGACATAATTACTACACTGATGGAGAGCACGACATATGAAGCTTGAAAGAGTACAAATGAAAACAATCCGGGTTCCATTGCGGGAGCCGTTCCATATCAGCAAATATACGTTTGAAAGCTGTGTTGGGCATATCGTTAAGTTGACCTCGGAGGACGGGGTGGTCGGATATGGAGAGAGTGTGCAGCTCGAAACCCCGTGGTATTCAGCCGAGACGCTGAAGACTTCCTCCATAATTTTACGTGAGCTGATGCTGCCGGCGCTGCTCGGCAGCGAAGCGACGACGGCGGATGGACTGATGGACGAGCTTGCATATATTCAGGGGAATCAGCAGAGCCTGGCAGCGATCGATACGGCGCTTTTGGATATCGACTCACAAAATGCGGGGGTTCCACTCTGGCGCTATATAGGAGGAAACAGCAACATGGTAGCCGTCGGTACGTCCATCGGCTTACTGCCCGAAAGCAAACTGTTTCAAAAGATTGACGAATACCTGGCAGATGGATTTCGTCGGATTAAAGTAAAAATTATGCCGGGCAGCGATATCCATGTGGTGGAAGCCATTCGGCGAAATTACCCAGACATTGACCTGACGGTAGATGCAAACGCAGCCTATACGATTCAGCAAAAGGATGTATTTCTCGCTCTAGACGAATATCAACTTTCAATGATCGAGCAACCCTTTGGTAACGGAGACCTGATTGAGCATGCAGAGTTGCAGCAAATGATCAGTACGCCGATCTGTCTGGATGAAAGCGTACATGACATGAGCCAGATACAGGCTGCCGTAGCGCTGGGCGCCTGTCGAATCATTAACTTGAAACCGCCGCGGGTCGGTGGCCCGAGCAACGTGCTGAAAATGCTGCAATTCATTAAAAAACGCAATGTTGGTGCGTGGATTGGCGGCATGCTGGAAACAGGCATCGGTCGCATGCTGAATCTTTCTTGCGCTTCGTTGGACGGGGTTTGCTATCCAAGCGACCTGCGCCCGCCACTGGATTATCTGCAAGAGGACATTACGGACGCATCATTTGATATGGCGGACGGCTACATGTTGCTTTCCGATACGCCCGGTCTGGGCGTACAACCGGATCCCGACCGATTGGAGTTCTACACGGTCGATTCTTTCGAACTGCACTGAAACGGGAGGTTTGTATGAAAGGAACGGAACTGTCGCGGGATATCGCGCTGCTCAAACAAACGTTGCTGTGTGCGCACCCTTCAATTCTACACGAAAGCAACGACTTCAACCCGAATTTTGATTTTATTACACGAGAATCGTTCAATTCTGTTTTCGAGGACACGATTTGGCGCGCCGAGGGACAAGAGCAATTCACACAACACGAGGCTTTGAAGCTTTTGCTGCCACTCGTGACCGCGTTGAACGACGAGCATGTTGAGATTCCGTTTGCCAAAACCGAGGAATTTTGCCAAGAAAACAAGCTTCCGGTGACATTCCTGATTGAGGACGGCGAACTGCGCATAGCGACAGGAACGCATCCTTCGCTTTCAGAAGGAATGGTCGTTGCAGCGATCAACGGCGTATCGGCAGACGTACTCATCAACAAGATGGAACACTGGTTTTCCGGTGCATCGCGCGAAATGCGGCTCGCGTTGCTTTCCTTCTATTTTGAAGAGGCGCTTTTGCTGTATTTTGACCATCCGGACGAACTGAAATTGGACTGTGGGGAGCCGGTGACCCTGCGTTTTTCCGGCATCAAGTCTGCTGAAGCGGTGGAGTACGGATTGAAAAATGGCGTTGCGCACCTGAAAATACGCAGTTTTACCGGAGAAAAGCAGACGTTCAAAGAAACAATCGAGCGTATGTTTGCAGATATTGCGCAGAAGGGCGCGACAAGACTTTCGATCGACATCCGGAACAACCAGGGTGGCGTAACGGCATACGGGGATCTGATTCTCTCTCGTATCGCAAAAATGCCGTATACACAGCTTCTCGATTCCGAAATCCACATTTCACAACTTTCACGCGAGGGGTTTGAGGCGTTTTTGCCGAACTGGCTTGTCAAAAGCGGGCTGCATAAGTATATCCCCGTTTACGGCAGACTGTTTCGGGCAAAGGATGGAGAGACCGTTAAAATCGGATTCAAAAAAAAGAAACCCAAAGGAGATTTTGCGTCGCTGGACGTGGAGGTACTGGTCAACAAAGTATCCATGTCGACTGCGTCGCTGTTTGCCGCGGCAGTCCTGCACTACAGGATTGGCCATGTCTGCGGGGAAACAGGCGGATTCCCCTCGCACTTTGGCAATCAGTTTAACCTTAATCTGCCGGCTTCGCACATCCAGGTAAGTATACCGGTCAGTAAAAACACCGGACATGGATACACCTGTGTGACGGGCGACGAAATTGAAAGAACAACAGTGGGAATCATTGATGCTTAAACCGGCGGCACCATGGTATAACGCGTGTTGACCGAATAGAGTTGAATATAAGAACGGGAGAGGAAAAGACAAGCAACCGTCTCGGAAAAGGAAGCAAGACAACGGGGTAAGGCGCACCTGGAAACGGGTATACATTCGGTAAAAAAAGAAACTGGGAGGAAAAAACGAAAATGGAAACCAAAGAGATACTGAAACTGCACTCTGGTTTGACCCCGCGCGCCATCATATGGGGGCTTGTCATCGGCATCATCATGCAGGCGACGATCTACTATATGACGATGGCTCTCGGATTCGCGACCGAGGTATCCGGCCTTTCGGCGCTGTTCGGCATGCTTGTTTTGCCGATCTTCGGCGGCAAGGCTAACCGTTACGAGATCAATATCACACAGACACTCGCATCCGCAACCGCCGCGATGGCATTTCCGCTCGCGGCATACTACGTCGTTGTTTTGCAACGCGGAGAGAGCGTAAACAATCTGCTGCTGATCGTGTTGTTGTTGCTGGCGGGTGTTGTGGGTATCGTACTCAACACGATTCTGCGCAAGCACTATGTCAACGACTCGACGCTTCCATTCCCGATTGCAACATATGTTGCAGAAGTGGTGAAAAAGACGGACGAACGGAACAAGGGGCAGATTCGCTGCATATGGATCGGCATAGCGATCGGCGTTGTGTTCACGCTTTTACAGGACGGAACGGGTATCCTACCGAGTTCGATTCAGCTCACAAAAGGACTCTCCGTCGGTATCAACCTGACTATCGGCTTTATGCCGCTTGCGATCGCACTTGGCTACCTGATGGGAAAACCGGCCGGGCTCTATATGCTTGGCGGTGCGCTTGTATCCGGCCTTCTTATTTCTCCGATTGCCACCGCATTCGGATGGATACCGAATCCGAATCTCGCCGAGGACAGCGTAACCGCGCTGGCGAATTTCAACCTTCCGCTTTTCTTAGGCGTTACGGTGCTTGGCACTTTTGCATTCTTGCTGAGAAACATTAAAAAAATCAGTTTTAAATCCGTTCGTACAGAAGGCAATGCGGAGATGGATCACGAGTTGCCTACAAAACCCATGTACATCATTGGCGGTGCGGCGCTTCTTGCCATTTTGCTGTTGATGACATTTGTATTTCATTCGAACATCATTTCGGTGCTCGTCTCAATGGTGGTCGGTATCGGCATCAGCTATATTTACACGCGTATTCAAGCGCAGACGGGCATGGGTGTGCAATCCTATTTGACACTGATCACGTTCGTTGTTGCGCTCCTACTAATCAAGGACCCGCTTGTCGCTCTGGTAACGATCACGATCATCGGCGTAATTGGCGGCCTGTCGGGCGACACGATTTCAGATTTCAAGACCGGCCAGCTTATCGGCGCGAAGCCGAGAGAGCAGTTCATCAGCCAGTTCATCGGCTTTGCGCCCGCCGTAATTCTCGGCGTAGTTCTGGTGAACATCATGGTCGCAAAATTTGGCATCGGCACGGCAGAGGCTCCGTATCCCGCGGCGCAGATTTTCTATGCGGCCTCGGAGACCGCCAGCGGTGCGCTGGGCGGCGTGCTGAATGTTCCGCGCCTGATCATCGGTTCGGTAGTAGGCGTCGTGATGGGTCTGCTGGGTCTGCCTGCTCCCGTCTTTGGCGTTAGCCTTTACCTTGGTATGGGTATCATGACGTCAGGCGGCATTGGCTGTCTGATCCGGATGGTTGTAACGAAAAAGTGGGGCAAGAAAGGTGATGATCTTGGTCTAAATACCGCCGCTGGTATCTCGATCGGCGCTGGCATCATCATCACGATTTTCACCTATGCAACAATGTTTATGTAAGGAAGGCTGGATTGTATGATCAACGAAAACATAAAAAAATTGCAGAATCTTCTGGACGAGATTGCAGAAAAATGGGAAATTCCCGGTGCGATCGTTTCGCTCATCGACCATGAGACGGTACTGTTTCAAGGGACGTATGGGGCAAAGGATGTGGATTCCGGCGCGGCAAACGACGCGCATACGGTATTTCAAGTTGGCTCGATCACAAAATCTTTTACTTCGGCGCTGGCCGGCATCTGCGCGGACAAGGGCCTGCTTTCCCTGGATGCTCCGGTCCGGCAATATGTCGATGATTTCGCCATGCGCGATCCGATGGCGACGGAACGCATCACCATTTCGGATTTTCTTGCGCACAGCTCCGGATTACCGAGTCACAACCTGTTCTGGCATGGTTCCTATGACGACCGGCAGACGCTCTTTGACAAGATCCGCTATCTCGAACCCAAGTGGGACATTCGCTCGCACTGGCACTATCAAAACCTGAATTATCTCGTGTCAGGTGCGATCATGGAACGCGTAAATGGCAAGACGTGGGAACAACTGGTAGGGGAAGAAATCTTCGAACCACTCGGTATGCAAGATGCATCGATCGGTAAAGCGGCGTTTCTTGCAGCGGAAAACCGTGCGCAACCGTATCAACCCGGAAAGGATGGTCTTCATCGCAACCCACCGCTGGATGTGATCGCCTGTGCGCCGGCGGGTGCGATCAACCTGAGCAATGAGGACCTGAATATCTGGACACGGTTGCATCTAAATAATGGTAAGCATGGCGGTAAAAAACTGATCTCGGACGCGGCGATGCACGCGATACACGCGCCGCGCAGCACAGAGGCAAAAATTCTGCCGCTGACATTTACAGAAGCGCCATATGCTCAATATGGCCTTGCCTGGGTGATTGAACCCTACCGCGGAATCAACGTGCACTACGACGGTGGGAATATAGAGGGCTTTTCGGGCATGTCTATCGTGTTGCCGGACGAGGGACTTGGCATTACTATGCAGGTCAACATGCACGAAGCGAACCTCTTCATGATTAATCTGCTTTATAACATGATCGACCTGCTTTTCTTTAACGATAGGATCGAATGGCATGAGCGGCTGAGTCAAGCGTTGATGCAGTACGTACAAGGCGCGACCACTGCCACCGCGGCAGAGACGAAACGTATAGAGACGGGCAGGACCGGCGAAGGAAAACGCCCCGCGCAGGATTATCTCGGTGACTATTTCGAACAGGGATACGGCGTGCTTCGTGTGGAGCGTGACGGAAACGGCATTGCGATTCGCTACCACGACAATGCCGCCCTGCTGAAAGAGCGTCAGACGGGTGTATTTGAACTTGCGCATTATGAAGCAGACCGCTTTACGACAAGGTTGGCCTCGTTGGGTTCGTCGTTTCGCGTCATGGTGGAGTTTGTCCGCGACGACGAAGGACGCGTTTCTGGAGTCCGGGTGCCGTTTGAACCCGCGGTGGAGAGCGTACTGTTTCAAAAACAGGCGTGAAGATCGCATATACGGCGGACACGTTCCACCTGAAAATTGTGAGGTGTAGAGACATATGGTTTTGATTTGGCTGATTGCGGCGTTGTTGACCGCACTGATCGTCATCGGCGCGTTGCCGCCGATCTACAAACTGAAGCGAACGGCGGGAGGAGACCGCAAGTGCGTGTCGCAATATGTGACCATGCGCGACGGTGTCCGCATTGCGATCGACGTTTGGCTGCCGTCATCACTGAAAAAAGGCGAGAAGATCCCTGCGGTACTCCGTTCTACTCGCTATGTTAGGAGCATCGAACCGGGCTTTTGGGGTAAGCTGATGTTGCTTTTGGGACAGGGCAACGCACTGACGGGCGAAATGGCACCCTGGGAAAAGAGCGGTTACGCAGGTGTTTTAATGGATGTGCGTGGAACGGGAGCTTCCTTTGGCCATCAACGCGTTTCCTGGGCGCCGGACGAAATTGCGGACATCCGGGAAATTGTCGAATGGATTACGCAGCAATCATGGTCGGACGGACAGGTGGGCGCTTACGGCATTTCATACCACGGGAATACGGCGGAGTATACGGCTGCGCTGGAGCATCCGGCGGTCAAAGCGGTCATTCCGATGTTCAGCGACTATGAACCGTATATGCTTGCCTGCCCGGGCGGCGTGCTCAATGAAACGTTCATTCAACTCTGGCAAACGATGAACCGCGCGCTGGACGACGGCGACCTTGCCGCGGCGAACGGCATTGGCGGGATGAAAGCTTTCTTGCTGAAAAGCATATACCGGGGCGTTCAACCTGTGGACGGTTTGCGAGGCAGGAGATTGCTGAAAGAGGCGATCGCCGGGCATGCCGAAAACGGCAACGTCTATGAGGAATGCAGGAACGTGCGTTATAAAGACGATGTGATGCCCTGCGGATTAAGCTTGATGCAGACGAGCCCATATGTGTACAAAGAGGCGATTGAGCGCGGAAACGTACCGATGATGATTACCGTCGGCATGATGGACGCCGACACGGTGGATGGAGCGATCGATCGCTATCAAAGCTATCGAAATCCGCAGGAAGTTTTTATCGGACCGTGGACACACAGCGGCAAACGTTATGCGGACACGCTGCTGGACCATACGCCGCAGGCGCCCGGTCTGTTTCGCCCGCACCTGATTGGGGAAATGATTCGCTTTTTCGATTATTATTTCGGAAAGGGCGGCGACAGGCCGCCGGAGCGCATGGTGCATTATTACACCATGGGTGAAGGGATTATACGAGACTCCGACGAGTTCCCGCCAAAGGGCGGCTCGGATAAAATCCTGTATTTTTCGAAAGACCATGCGTTGTCGGAAAAAATTGCAGACGAGGCGCTCTCATTCGATTACCGGGTGGACTTCACCGCGTCGACCGGCAAAAAAAATCGCTGGTTTACGCAGCTGGGCGGTTCCGCAATCGAACCCGGCGACAGGCGGGAGCAGGACGGCAAATTGTTGACCTACACCACGGAAGTGCTTTCGGAGGACCTGCGGATCATTGGACGGCCGAAAATACGGATGTTCGTGGAATGTGATGTAGCGGATAACGCCTATTTCGGCTATCTGGAAGCGATTGACGAAACGGGATATTCACACTATATCACTGAGGGGATCGTTCGGCCTGAAACGGACGGCGAAACATATCTGAAACAGAATGCGCGTGTGGTCGCAGCGGGAAACGTTGTCGAGGTCATGATACCGCTGTTTTCGATTTCCGCGCTGGTGAAAAAAGGCTGGCGTTTGCGCATTGCGCTCGGCGGGCATGACGCTTCCGGCTTTTTGCGCTGCCCCGCGGAGGGAGACGTGAATTGGTGCGTATATGGCGGCGGAGAACGCGCATCCTGTGTGATATTGCCGACCGCGCCAAATGAAATGTAACAGGGAGATATTTATGCGAAACATACAAAAAGTTGGCATTGCCGGGGCGGGCGTGATGGGTTCCGCCATAGCGCAGGTGTTTGCGCAAGCGGGTTGCGACGTAACGGTTTATGATGTGAACCCGGAGAGCCTTTTAAAGATAAAGGACGTAATTCAAAGAAATCAACGCATCTTTCTAGATGCTGGCGTGCTTACGGAGCAGGCTGCGGACAACTCACTCGAACGGATTGCTGTGACGCAAAGACTCGCGGATTTTTCCGGTATGGAACTTGTGATCGAGTGCGTGATCGAAAAGATGGATGTCAAGCAGACGTTTTTCGAGCAATTGGAATCCGTTGTATCGCAAGATACGCTGCTGGCAACCAATACCTCTGGACTGAGCATCAATGGCATCGGTGCAAAGCTGAAAGACAAGACTCGGTTTATCGGTGCAAATTGGTGGACACCGGCGTACATCATCCCGCTGGTGGAGATGGTGCGCTGTGACGAAACAGCTGACGAGACCGTTGATAGTCTGTATGAAACGCTCGTCAGGGTCGGTAAAAAGCCCGTTGTAATCAACCGCGAGGTCAGCGGATTTGTCGGCAACAGGATGCAGTTCGCGCTGTTTCGCGAAGCGTTGCATATTGTTGAGGAGGGGCTTGCTTCGCCGGAAGACGTGGACCGTGTGCTGAAATATGGTCTTGGCTTACGCTATGCGGTGCTGGGTCCGTTTGAAGTTGCGGATTATGGCGGCGTCGACACCTATTTTCATATCTGCGACAGCCTTTTTGCCGACCTGGACACAAGAAAAGATGCAAACGAGATCATTCGGTCGCTTTATAAGGCGGGAGATTACGGAATCAAGACGGGTGAAGGGTTCTATGACTACCGCGCGGCGGACACAAAACAGCTCCTGCGTATGCGGGACGAGAAGCTCATCGGCATATTGGAACTGACGAAATAGCGGCTCCGACACAATCGAAAAAAGGCGGGATGCAAAAAAGCACCGTCTTTTTGTTTTGTAGTCACTGACAGTGAAAAAATGTAGAACATAAACAGTCCGCCGGTCAGAAAACCGGCGGACTGTTCACGTTGGGGTGTTCAATCGATGGATACTGCGTGATGGTGGATTTTTATTATTGTGCAGCTTCCTGTGATTGTTTTTCAGAAGCACGCTTTTGGATCAGCATTTCTTTGATGCCGGGGTATTCCTTGGCATAACGAGAGAGCGGAACCATGAAAATGATGCACACGACACTTGCGATAAGCAAGGGCGCGGTGACCCAGAAGCTCAGCGCGTTCAGTGCGGCTGGTACTTGTGCTTGCGCATTGCTGACGTAGCCTGCGGCGTCCAGATGATGTGTGGCGAGAGCGAGGATGCCGGAATAGATTAGTGAGCTTACCAGCGCGAACACGCTGTAAAATGTGCTTTCGCTGCGTACGCCATGCTTGAGCTCTACTCTATCCGTTGCTTCGGAAACGATCAGCCCACTGTAGCACATGAGCGTGTTGTCGACGAGTACCATCAGGCACAGACCGATGATGCAGACGACGAGACTAGTCGGAAAGATCATGCGAATGACGCAGCCGATAATGGTGAACCCGCTGAAGATCATAAGCATTTGCGCTTTGTTGATTCGCTTAAGAATCGGTACATACAGCGCGGAAAGGATCGGATAGACGGCAAATACGCATGCATAGATGATTGCAATGCTGCCGGGTCTGCCGATGAGGTATGCGGCGACATACGCAACCAGCGCGCCGACAAGATTGATGCCTGTGGTAAAGAGCAGCGTTCCCGCGGCATAGAGCAGGCCGTATTTGTTTTTCAGGATGGCCTTTGTGTCCTCAAGGAGATTGACTTTTTGCGGCGTAACGGTTACCTGCTCTTTTACGCGGTATGAAAACAGGGTGCTGATGAAGATCAACCCGCCGATGATGCCTGCAAACGCGGTGAAACCGACGGCAATGTTGCCGCCGCCCAGCACGGTGACGATCGGCACACACCAAACGGTCAGAATAAAGGACAATATTCCGAGGGAAACGCCGTATATAGAAGAGATTTTGTGTCTCTCGGAAGAATTGTCCGTCATGCGCGGCAGCATGAGTGCGTTCGCCGCGCCATAGAATGCGGAAGAAACGGTGAAAAGCGTGTAGACGACATAGGCATACGCCGTCTTAAGCCCGCCCGCAAGGTCCGGCACGTAGTAAAGCAGGAATACGAGGATAGCCACGGGGATACCCAATAACAAGAACGGTCTTGCCTGACCGCGCTTGGAATGCGTGTGGTCGATGAGATAGCTTGCAAAGATCTGGCTTGCCGAGCCGATAATGCGCACCAGCGCGGTCATTGCACCGGCAACGGCGATGTTCAGGCCAAAGACCTCTGTGAAGAAATAGAGCATATAGACGGGGATGAACATATTGTTCACGCTCACAAAGACCGAGCGCCCGAATATATAACCCATTTTGTCCCAGATTTTGAACGGTTTTGTTTGTTCCATTTAGATTCCTCCCATGTTGTTTTTATACGTGCCTGCGAGCACAAAAATAGGTCGTTTGAATGCGGTCAGGGCTGGACAAACGTCTCTGCCCGTTCCTCACCGCGCAGAATGCGCAGTGCGCCGAGTGCGAGCGCTTCCATCTCGTTTTCCCCGGCGATGATCTGAACCGGCGCGAGGAAATCGACGCGTTTTCTAATCCAGCCGGTGAACAGATGGGATTTTGCCAGCGCACCCGTCAGAACAACTGCCTGCTGCCGCCCCTCCATCGCAGCGCAGAGGGATGCGATACCCTTTGACACCCAGTAGGCCATGGCTTCGTATACAAGTCGCGCCTGCCCGTCACCCGCCGCAATTTGCGTTTCTACTTCCAGACAGTCGGCAGTGCCAAGATACGCGGCCATACCGGCGTTACCGCGTTGTTTTTTTATTAATTCTGTTTTTGAGAGTCCTGAAAAACAAAGGTCGAGAAAGGCGGAGAGCGGTGCGCCGCCCGCGCGCTCGGGCGAGAAATGAAAGGAGTCATCAGGAATGACATCGATCATTTTACCGTGGTCATGCGCACTGATGGAGATACCACCACCCAGGTGTGCGACGACGGCGGAAAGTTCCTCATATCGGATGTTCAACCCGTCTGCGGCGATTCTGGCCGCAGCTCTCGCGTTGAGCACGTGGCAGAAGCTTCGGCGTGTGAGTTCGGGAAAACCGGTGACACGCGCGAACGGCACCATTTCGTCCGAAGATACGCAGTCGTAAATATAAGCTGGTATGCATTGCTGCTGCGCGATAACATCGGTAATCAGCGCGCCAAGGTTCGAGGCGTGATAGATCGGCGCGTCATGGATCAGCCAGTTGGTCAGCTCCTTTGAAACGTGATATCCGCCGGTCTTGACTGGTGGAAGCAAACCGCCACGGCCAACCACCGCGGAAAGCATTGCGATAGGATATCCGCGCTTTTGCAGCTCCTTAAGAACCAAAGACGCCTGTTCATTACATCGTTCGACGATTTCGCCCGGATTGTGCGGTGGTCTGCCGCTGTGTGACAACTGTGCACGAAACAGCTCCTGCTCGTTTTGATACAAAGCAATCTTGAGTGACGTTGAACCGGGATTGATGGAAAGGATGTGATAGGACGATTGCTGATTCATGAGTACGATACCTGGCTTCTGCCGAGTTCCAGCGCGCGGAGGTTGAGCGCGACGAATTCTTTTTTGACGGAGGAGCGGATTGCGTCACTCCAGACGATTGAACCTAGGTCGAGCAACTCGACCGCCGCGCCGAGAAGGATCAGGTTCGCTGCTCTCGCACTACCGAGTGAGGCGGCAAGCGACGATATCGGTAGCTCAATCGTGTTCACTGTGGCGGACAGCGTTCGGGTGACGTCTTTCGGGTACACGGCGGAACCCGTCTGCATAGAGCTGGTTAAAACCTCCTGATCGCTTAACAAAACGCGCCCTTCGGGCCGCAGATAATTGAGCGCGCGCAGGGCCTCAATCTTTTCAAACGCAACAATCATATCTGCCGCTTTGTGTGAAATAACAGGCGAAAAGATCGGTTCACGACCAAAGCGAATATGTGTGGAGACCACGCCGCCGCGTTGGGACATGCCGTGAATCTCACTCATCTTCACGTCATACCCGTTGGAAATGAGCCCGGAAACCAGAATTTTGCTGGCGAGTATGGTACCCTGCCCGCCGACACCGACCAATAGTATGCTCTTCATGCAGCGCCACCATCCTTTACAGAAATTGCGTTTACCGGGCAGATTTGCCCGCAGACCCCACAACCCATACACTGAAATGACTGGATGGATGCTTTTTTTGTATCCGCGTCAAATGTCAGAGCAGGGCAGCCGCTGTCGATGCAACGCTTGCAACCGATACATGCGTTGGGATCGACTTCGTAGCGCGACGAAAATGCGCCAGCAAATTCCGCCTGATCGGACGGAATCATGTGTTTAAGCAGCGCACATGGCCAACGCGTGATAATCACGGACGGTTCGTTGAGGGAGAGCGCCCACTCCAACGTGGTTTTCACTAGCGTCAGGTTGTTGGGATCGATTTGGGCGATGTGCCGTACGCCGAGTGCGCGAACGACCGCTTCGATATCTATGATGTTTGCCGGGTCTCCATTTGCGCGCTTTCCGCTGCCGGGATTTTCCTGATGCCCGGTCATGCCGGTGATGCGGTTGTCCAGTATGATGTTGACGGTCCGACCACCGTTGTAGACGGTTTCGATCAACGACGGGATACCGGTGTGGAAAAATGTCGAATCGCCGAGAATGCCGACGACGCGGCGCTCGTTACCGGGCAGCATATCGAACACACGCTGCGCGCCGGAAGCCATTGAAAGAGAAGCGCCCATGCATGTATTGAAATCAATGGCGTTATAAGGCGGCGCAAATCCGAGTGAATAGCAGCCGATGTCCCCTGAGACGACAATGTTTTTCAGTTTCCCAAGCACATAGAACAGACCGCGGTGCGGACAGCCGGCGCAGAGCGCAGGCGGACGCGGCGGCATTTGTTCCGCCTGCCGGATGGCAGATGGAGTGCTTGTGCTTTTCCCAAAGAGGCATTTTCGTAAAACATCCGGTGTCTGCTCGCCATACGGCGGAAAGAAATCCTTACCGTGACAGGCAAAGCCGAGTTGACGCACTGCGGTTTCGATATAGGGGTCGTTTTCTTCGATAATATAAGTGGTTTTCATGCGTTCGCAAAAGCGAGCGATTTTTGACAACGGCAGAGGATTGGTGAAGCCGAGTTTTAAATAGGAAGCACTGTCTCCAAAAACCTCCCGCGCATATTGAAAGCAGATACCGGAGGCGATTACACCGACGTCGCCGGGATGATCTTGCGTGAAGTTCAGTGGCGTTTCTTCGGCATAATCGCGAAGTTTTTGTAGACGTTCCTCCACTTTTTTTCGCATAAGCCTGGCATGACTCGGTACGGTTACATATTTGGCAGCGTTTTTCACATAGGGCTTAATATCGATAGCCTCTCGAGCGTCGCCGATTTCGACGATGCTTTTGGAATGACACACACGCGTTGTCATTCGAATGAGAACCGGAGTGTCAAAGGCCTCGCTCACGCTGAAGGCGATTTTGATCATATCCTTCGTTTCCTGAGAGTCTGAAGGTTCCAGCATGGGGACTTTCATAAACGCAGCGTAATTTCGATTATCCTGCTCGTTTTGCGAGGAGTGTTGGCCGGGTTCGTCCGCGGAAACGATAACCATACCGCCGTTGACGCCCGTGTATGCATAGGTAAACAATGGATCGGCCGCAACGTTGACCCCAACGTGCTTCATGGATACGATGCTTCTCGCTCCGGCGATGGAAGCGCCGATTGCCGCCTCTGCAGCAACTTTTTCGTTTGGCGCCCATTCGGAACTGATTTCTTTATATTGCGCAATACTTTCCAGAATTTCCGTGCTTGGGGTTCCGGGATATGCCGAGGCAAAGTGGACGCCCGCTTCATATGCGCCGTGTGCAACTGCTTCATTTCCTGTTAAGCACATCTTTTCTTTCATGTTTGACCTCTTTTCTTATACGGTTTGTCGACAGGCACTGTAAAGCAGGCTGCCGAGACGTTCCATTCCGATCTCGATTTCGCTAGGCGTTGAAGATGAAAAGTTCAGGCGCAGGCAGTGTTTTCCGACAGCGGCGTTGACAAAGAAATGCTCTCCCGGAATATAGGCTACATTTGCTTTGTCGACCGCCTGCGTGAGAAGTTCCTTGGTGTCCACATCCGCGTTCAGATCGATCCATGCGAACAGTCCGCCTTCCGGTTCGCGGTACTGAATTGTCTCGGGACAGTATGCTCGGATGCTGTTCGACATCGCTTGCAGGCGTTCCCGATAACAGTTCACGATGTGATCGATGTGCGCGGGAAGTAGATCTTCTCGTAAAAACTCATCCACAAGCGCCTGACTGAGGTTGGATGTATGCGTGTCAGCGCCTTGCTTGATGATCGTAAGTTTTCTGAGCAATTCAGGATTCGCAACAATGTATCCGAGACGCAGACCCGGTGAGATGATCTTGGAAAAACTATTGAGCAGAACGACGTTTCCACAGGTATCGAAATGCTGAATCGGCGGCAAGGGGTTGCCGCTGTACCGTAAATCACAGTATGGATCATCCTCAAGAACGAGAACGCCGTAATTTATGCAGACGCGCGCGATGGCTTCGCGGCGCTCTAGGGACAGCGTCTGCCCGGTCGGGTTTTGAAACGTTGGAATCGTGTAAAACACTTTGGGGTGGTAGAGGCGAATCGCATCTTCCAGCTCGTCGACCAGAACGCCCTGTCCGTCCATACGAACGGGAACGACGTTGGCCTGCGCAACCCGAAATATCTGTAAGGCGCCTAAAAACGTAGGAGATTCGACCAACACTGTGTCGCCGGGATTTATCATTGCGCGTGCAACAAGGTCAATACCCTGCGCGGAACCAGATACGGGCAGAATATTGCCGATTTTGGCTTGAATGCCCTTCGGAAGGAGAATTTTTTGCAAAATCGATTCGCGAAGCGGATGATATCCTTCCGTCGCGCCATATTGCAGCACTGTATCCGCACGCTGCGCGAGTATCTGCTCGGCGATGCGCGCCAGATCGACTTTTGGAAAGGTCTCCGGTGCGGGATTTCCACCGGCAAAGGAAAGGATGGACGTGCTCGAAAGCAGCGAGAATAAATCACGGATGGCGCTGCCTGTAATCCCATCGAGGCGGTTTGCGTATTGGTGCATATGAGAATATCACTCCTTAACGGTTCAGAACCGTCGCTCGCAAAGGATCGGACGGTCGTGTAACCCCTGATTATTGTTGATGAAGTAGAAAATTCGAACAACTATTAAGCAGCTTAACTGTTTATGCGTTCATTATATTCGCTTGTGGCAGGCTCTGTCAAGAGCAAAGTGGTGATTGACAGGAAAACTGTTAAGCTGCTAAGATATATCGACGGAATTGACGCAAATCGCAACGAAATGCGACCTGAATGACCGATGAACGCTGTCGAAACGCGACCGACGCATGAAACGAGGAGGGACGGAATGGAGTATCAAGATTTTGAGGAAATTGCGCAGGCGACACGCGTCGGCGGAGACAAACGGACGATCGCCGTCGCGGGAGCCGCTGACGGCGCGGTGATCGAGAGCGTGCGTCATGCGCGCACGGAAAGCCTGGCCGATGCGGTTTTGATTGGCGAACGGCAAGCGATCTGCAATGTTTTACACGCGCTTGGTGAAGACGAAACCGAATGGCCCATTCTTCATGCCGAAGCTGGCAAGGAAGCGGAAGCCGCCGTAGGACTGATACGCGACGGAGGAGCAACCGTACTGATGAAGGGCGCGCTGAATACCAGGGATTTGTTGAGACCGTTTGTTAGCAAGGCGAATAACCTGCGGCTTAGAAAGACAATGAGCCACGTGGTTTTTTTCGACCGCGTACCGGGAATGAACAAACTGCTAGTAGTCTCGGACGGCGGCATGGTGCTCTACCCAACGCTGGAGGAGAAGAAGGAAATCATTCAAAATGCGGTGTGGGCACTGCGCGCAATCGGTTACGATCAACCGAAGGTGGCGGCACTTTCGGCAATTGAAACCGTCAATCCCAAGATGATTGAGTCGGTTGAGGCTGATTTGCTCCGACAAATGAATCTGAACTATGAGATCACGGACTGCATTGTAGAAGGTCCGCTTTCCTACGACGTTGCAATGAGCGCCGAAATCGCCGGACACAAGGGATATATCAGTGAAAACTGCGGAAAATTCGACATATTGATTGCGCCGGATATGAACTGCGGCAATATCCTTGGCAAGTGCCTGACCGTGACTTGTGGTGCACGGATGGGTGGCGTAATTGTTGGAGCAAAAGTACCGGTAGTGCTGACGTCCCGTGGATCGTCCGCAGAAGAAAAGTTTTATTCAATCGCGCTGGCTTCTTTGATTTCATCCGGATCGATCGATTGAGCCGATGCACGTATCAGCTTGGAAATAAAACATTACCGAGCTGTATTTATCATGATTGAATAATAGCAAGAGAACATTGCTAAGAGCCCGTAACAACAAAAACATGCTCTTGACTAGAAACTCTGGGTCGAATAGAAATTAACCGGCATAATATGCTTATTTCAACCGGAAGCATTATGTAGTTCGAATGCCTCTCCAAAGGTGCGATTTCATTTTGCACATATCGATTGTTGTGAAAAGTTTTGCTAGTAAGATTCTATATAAACAACAAATCCGAACCCATCTCCAATTGGAATCGGGTTCGGATTTGTTTTGTTTGACTAAACCTTCACGAAGTGATACAATCGCGCGATTGTTTGGAGGTGGGTGCGGATTGAAATATACCCCCAAAATCGGACATAAGAAAATATGGCGATTCAAAATCGGACAGTCAAAAGTATCTGGAACGGACAGCAAACATATTCGGGGAAGTATCTTTCATAATCTGGGTTTTGAAGCTATTATTTAAGGGGGTATGAATTGTGGCAAACAGAAAATTCTCGTCGGAGGAGTTGGCGGAAATATGCCATAACCCATTTGTAAAAAATGCTACCGAAAACAAGATAAGCTTTACAACTGAGTTTGAAGAGTCCTTCTGGAAAAGGGCCAAGGCAGTGAACTGAACCCCGTCGAATAGACAGAAATAAAAGCCCCTATCTGGAACGGTCAAGAAAAAGTGGACACAAAGATAAGGTTATTATGTATTCTGCGCTTCGAATTGCGTAGGACTTAACCAGCCAAAAGCGGAATGAATTCGCTTTGTGTTGTAATAGAGTTCAATGTATTGGAATATCTCATGGCGAGCTTGCTCCGGGTTGTCATAACCGGCATCCTGGACAAGCTCTCTTTTTAGCGTGCGATATGGGCAGGTTCCGCACCACGGGCAGCGACGCGAAGGCGTTTTTGCAGCATGTGCTGACCAGCAACGTCTCCGCGCTGGACTTAAACCAAGCGCAGTACGCCATTATCCCAAATGAAAACGGCGGTGCGATCGACGATGTGTATCTTTACCGTTTTGTCGAGGACGCGTATATCCTCGTGGTCAACGCCGCAAACGCCGAGAAGGACTGGGCGCACCTAACCCGCGAGATCAAGGCGTTTGATGCGGAGATCGAAAACAAATCCGAAGCCGTTGCGCTGCTCGCCGTGCAGGGACCGAAGTCCAACCAGATCTTAAGCGACATGGCGGAAGGCGCATTCCTCACCGAGCCCGTGAAAAACGCGATCGGCACCGTGAAGCTTTGCGGCAAGACCGCGCACATCGCAAAGACCGGCTATGCGGGCGAACCCGTGGACTACGAAATCTTCGCGCTGCGCGAGGATGGTTTGTTCATTTGGGATGAACTCGTCAAGCGCGGCGCAAAACCTATCGGCCTCGGCGCGCGCGATACGCTGCGCATGGAGGCGGGGCTGCCGCTCTACGGGCACGAATTCGGCCTCGATAAGGACGGCAACGAGATTCCGATTTTCGCGATCTCGCTCGCGCGCTTTGCCGTGAGTTTTGCGGAGGAGAAGAAGGGCATGATCGGGCGCGCACCGCTGGAGCGGCAGTTTGCCGCGAGCAGCCGCATCCTCAACCGTGACTTCTCCGACCTCCGTAAATTACTACGTAGGGTAAGACCCGTCGCACTGACCGGGCGCGGTGTGCTACGTGCGGGATTCCCCGTCTACAAAGACGGAAAACATAACAAAGGGAAGTATGGATGGACGCCATATACTGAACGAAAGGGGAAATATATGAAAAATGTCTACGCAAATCTAAATATAACCGCATTGTGACCATATCGGAAACCCTATAAAATCAAAATGAAAAAGGAATGCACCATCCGGTCAGGCATATCTCGTGAAATTTCAGTTCGATCAGTATCGCATTCTAATTCACTTTTTAATGAAAAACAGGAGGAGAAAGAGTATGAAACGTACGATCGCAATCGTAATGGTTGTGCTGATGGCGCTGTCCTTGTTGGCGGGCTGCAGCACGTCCAACCAGACGGACAATTCGTCCACAGAGACGACAAGCCAGCAGGACACGGCAACCACAGACGAATCCACCGCGTCCGCGGATGCAACTGCTACAGAGACTGACACCTACGATTTGCAACCAACCACCACAACGGACCACACGCTCAAAGTTGCATTGATCCCGGTGACCATCAACACGTCCTACACCATGACGATCAACGGTGCTAAAGAGCATATTGAAACGATGGGGTACGACATTGACCTTACTGTGGAAGCTCCGTCCGGGAACACCAGCAGCATTGAAGAACAGGGTAATATCATTGAGAACATGATCCAGCAGGGCGTCGATGCCATTGCGCTTGCAACGGAGAGCGACGTTTCTATGTTGCCGTATCTGCGGGAAGCTGCCGATGCGGGCATTCCGGTTTTCTTCTTTAACATGACAGAGCTTGACGACAGCGATATCTATTATGTCAGCTCCATCGGTTATGACCAGTATGAAGCCGGAAAGAACATTGGTTCTTGGGTGGCCGAGAACTATCAGGACACCGAGACGAAGATTGCCGTTCTGGAAGGGTATCCGGGGATCGTGAACGACGAGCGTATGCGCGGCTTCAACGACGCGATTGCAGGATATGACAATATTTCCATCGTTGCGTCCCAGTGCGCAAACTGGACACGCGCAGATGGTCAGAGCGTCACGGAGAGCCTTTTAACGGCCAATCCCGATATAACGTTGCTGTACGGCCCGTATGATGAAATGGTTCTTGGCGGACTGGTTGCCATTAAGGAACGCGGTCTGCTCGACCAGATCGACGTTGTTGGCTATGGCGCGACCGAGGATGCAATCAATGCAATTCGCAATGGCGAAATGGTGGCGACGGTAGACGCGATGGAATACTATACCGGCTATGACATCGTAGACACGATCTATCAATATTGCGTGTTGGGACAGCAGGTTGATAAAGTGATCAACCGCGCAACCGTCGTTTATGATCAGACCAACGTGGACACACACGACGACGCCGTATACGCGAAATAATCGCTTTGCGAGTCAACAAGAATAATCAAACCGTCCGGGGTATCTGCCCCGGACGGACAATAGAGGGAGAGACGGAGCCTTCCGGACGGCACCGAAACGCCAAATGGCTTCCGTTCCTCCCGCTTTTTAACTGCGAAACGGAATTGGACTGCGCCGTGTAACGGAGAATCGATATGAAACCAAACAAACTTTACATCCTGTATAACGGAATGCTCGAATGCGACTACGCGAACATGGTTGCCATGCCAAGACTTGGTAACAGCAAACAGAAAGAGCGCAGGAGCATATGGGTGCCGTCTCCAGTGACGATGTTTTTAATTGAACATCCGCAGGGGCTTGTGCTGTTCGATACCGGGTGCCATCCGGATGCGATGACGTCCCGCTGGGACGAAGGAAACCGCACGCGCACGCCCTATACGTACAAAAAGGACAATTTACTGGAAGTTCAGCTTCAACAGCTTGGTTATACGCCGGACGATGTGGATTTCGTGGTTCTTTCTCATCTGCACGAAGACCACGCAGGCGGACTCGAGCTCTTTAAAAAGTCAAAAATATTTGTCAACGACGATGAATTGTCACAAACACTTAAACTTTACGCACTGAATAGAGAGATGGGCGGATATATCCGAAATGACATTCGCGCATGGCTGGATGCAGAATTAAATTGGAACACAATCCCTGCGCAGGAAGAAGCGTATCCGCTTCTGGACGGGGTTACAATATTAAACTTTGGGCCGGGTCACGCCTTTGGGATGATGGGCCTGCAGGTGGAATTGAAGCAGAGCGGAACATTCCTGCTTGTGGCGGACGCGATCAACACCGCGGAAAACTATGGCCCGCCAATCCGATATCCCGGCTTGGCTTACGATACGCGGGGGTATGAGAAAACAATCCGTCGCATCGCGCTTTTGCAGCGGCAAACAAACGCAAAGGTCTTTTTTGGGCACGACGAACAGCAGCGCAACGAACTGCGTCTCTGGCCCGCAGGGTATTATGAATAATTTTTGGGGAGATCAATTGTGAATACGGTTCCTTTATTGGAAATGAAAGACATCGTGAAGTCGTTCGGCCCGGTCAACGTGCTTGACAAGGTGAGTATTCGCCTTGAACGAGGGCAAGTGCTGGGCTTAATCGGCGAAAATGGAGCGGGAAAATCGACACTGATCAAGATACTGTGCGGGATTTATACCAAGGACGCCGGCGATATCTACTGGGAAGGCAAAAAAGTACATATCACGGACGCTATGTCCGCACAGCGACTTGGAATCAGCACCATCTATCAGGAACTATCGGTGATGCCGCATCTAAACGCGGCGCAGAATATCTTTATCAATCGTGAATTGACTGCAGCGCATGCAGGTCGCTGGTTTCTTGCTCCGTTTAATGAAAAACGGATGCATGAAATTGCGGATCGAATTTTGCACAAGGAATTGGAAACAAACATCCCGTTGGACAAACCGGCACGACTTTTGCCTCTTGCGCAGAAGCAAATGATTGAGATTGCGCGAACGGTTTATGCGGATACGCAACTGATTATTATGGACGAGCCGACCGCTTCGCTTCAGGCAAAGGAGCGCGCGGAGCTGTTCAAGGTGATACGTGATCTACGTTCCCGCGGGAAAGCGATCATCTTTATTTCGCACCACCTTGACGAACTGATGGAAATTTGCGACCAGATTGCGATTCTGCGGGACGGCAACAAGGTTGCGGATGGAAGCGTTCAAGATTTCAGCATTGAAAAAATCATTACCTATATGGTTGGGCGCTCGCTGGAGACGCAATTCGTGAAAGCCGAGGATGTAACCATCGGGAACGAATTGCTCAAGGTAGAACGTCTAAGCAAGCAAGGCGCTTTTTCGGATGTGAGTTTCACATTACATAGCAGCGAGATCATAGGCATTGTAGGGCTGGAAGGATGCGGAAAAAATGAGGTGATTCGTTCGCTGTTTGGGATTCTCAAACCGGATGAAGGCACGGTTGCGTTCAAGAACAAGCCCATGCAAAACCGGGACGTTAAGGAAGCGATGGATCATGGATTCGCGTTTGTTCCAGCCGAGCGAAAAGTGCAGGGGCTGTTTCCCAGACAGGATTTGGCATGGAATACAACGATTGCATCCTTGAACAAAATCCATACGTTTGGCGGACTGAACCACAAACTGGAATTGCAGTATGCCGGGCGCTATATGCAACAGCTCCACACGAAAGCGGTAGGACCAAAACAAAACATCAACCGTCTGTCCGGAGGCAATCAACAGAAGGTCATGTTTGCCAGATGGATTATGACGGACGCAGACGTGTTCCTGCTCGAAGAACCAACACGCGGCATCGATGTAAACGCGAAAACCGAGGTATATGCCGCAATTGCGGACTGCGTTCGTGCAGGCAAAGGTGTTATTGTGGTTTCTTCCGAAGAGGAAGAAGTGCTTGGTATCTGTGACCGTATCTTGGTCATGCGCGACGGACACATCAGCGCCGAACTCGATGCGAAAAAGACGGATACGGCAGAGATCAAGCGGTATTCAGTGAAAAACATGCAAAACGAAGGAGAGACAAGGCAATGAAAACAAAAAGATCCGGATTCCGGATGTTGAGTATAAGCGGAATTGGAATCGTCATCATTTATATAGCGGTTTTCCTGTCGCTGGGTATTGCTTGTCCGAATTTCCTAACCTTTAGCAATATAATGATCAATATCCGACAATCGGTATTCATCTGCCTTTGCGGATTTGCAATGACGTTTGTAATATCCATGGGCGGTATCGATCTTTCTGTCGGCAGCATCGCCGGCATCAGTGCGATGTTGGTCGCAATTTTTATCAGCGGCGGCATGAACATCTATCTTGCCATCCTGCTTGTTATTCTGATTGGCGCTGGCATTGGTGTCATCAATGGGATTTTGGTGACAAAGCTCCACATAGCCTATTTTCTCGCAACACTTGGCGTCAGCGAAGTACTGCGAGGATTGATCTATGTGTATACCAAGGGTGTGCCGATTTACGGTCTGCGATATAAAGAATTCACTTGGTTCGGTCAAGGGTATATCGGGGTAATTCCGGTTCCTATCATCATCACTCTATTGCTTTTGGGATTGAGTTGTTACCTGTTTTACAAAACAAAAATGGGACGGTACGCAGTTTCTATCGGAAGCAACGAGGAAGCCGCAAAGCTTGTCGGTATCCATGTTGACCGCGTAAAGATCCTCGTAATGTCATATGCGGGCGCGCTTTGCGCGATTGCGGGCATCATTCTCTGTGCGCGAAACGAAGCGGCAATTCCCGAAGCGGGAAGCTCCTATGTAAACGACTCGATCGCGGCAACCGTTATTGCCGGCACAAGCATGAGCGGCGGCAAGGGAAACATGGTTGGCACCGTATTCGGCGCGATTTTGATGAGCACCATAAGCAGCGGCATGAGCATGCTTAATATAAGCTCCTATTGGCACCAAGTCGTAATCGGCGGCTTTATCCTGTTTGCGGTCGCGTTTGACTATTTCGCTACGCGCTCTGCCGAGAAAAACTGATTAACCGACCTATTTTTCTATTCGAAAATCCGAGCCGGGATTCCCGGTTCGGATTTCGCCGGTTCCTTGTGCCGGCAACGCTAAGCTTAATACGGTTTTGTCCTGTGAACACTTCAGACTGCATATGGTATAATTGTCTAATTACTCTGCTGTTATCTAGAAAGGAGCCAGGCCGATCGGCCGGCGTAATATGCTGAATATCCTTATCGC
The DNA here is from genome assembly GCA_963665515.1 of Christensenellaceae bacterium. Taxonomy (GTDB): domain Bacteria; phylum Bacillota; class Clostridia; order Christensenellales; family CAG-138; genus UBA7703. Next base: position 3,337,962 of record OY762278.1, on the reverse strand, counting down.
CGATGATGAACGCGGCATTATCAAGTTAGTGAAAAACTTAATAGATCCATCGATTGTGCGTGTTTGCGTAGTCGGGGAGGCCACAAACGGAGAGGATGCTTATCGGAAAATCGAGCAGGTGCGCCCGGACGTTGTGATCACGGACATCCGCATGCCCGGAATGAACGGGTTGCAGCTAATTGAGCAAGTTACCAAGGAATTCCCCGAAACTGCGTTCATCGTAATCAGTGGATATCCGGAGTTCGAATATGCGCAGGCTGCGCTGAAATTCGGCACGTCCGACTATTTACTGAAACCCATCAAAAAGAATGAGTTGAATAGCGCGCTTTTGCGGCTTGCAAGAAAAAAAGACGACGAGACGGAAGAAAAAACACAGCATGACCATATGGAACGACAACTCTCCGTAAACAAAGGGTTGTTGCGAAAAAACGCACTTCAGGATTTATGCAGCGGCAAACCGGAGCGCGTGCAGCGTGCGCTATACACGTTTCAACAGGAGGAAACGTTCCCTTCCGATAACAGTGGGTGGCGCTGTATCGGCCGTGTTTTGCTGGACGACCCCGTGAAAGGCGGCAATGAATTTTCAACGGAAATCATAGAAGCGCTTCTTCAAAAAATAGCACGCTCACTGGCGCAGGATTGCCTGGATATTGAAACGGCTTGCGTGCGATCGACCGGCGTGCTGTATCTTTGCTGTACGCCGGAACAGGGCAGGCCGGAACAAAAATGCGAAGAACTAAACAAACTCTTAAGTAACGACAGCTATAAGTATGAGTTTTTCAGTATTACAGTTGCCTTTGGCGAGGTGGTCGAATGCGCTGCGGACCTATTGAAAAGTTGGGAAACGGCGGTGGTCGTCGGGCGCAGCAGGATTGACCTCGGCTCGGGACGGTCGCTTTATTATCCATTGCTGCCGGAGAGCGTAAAGAAACCGGCGGACCCCCTAAACGCAAACACGCTCGCTGCCATTTGTAAGCATATTGCGAATCTGGACGAAAAGGAAATCTGCGGACTTATTCGGCAAATGTTCCTTGACTGGAGAGGTGGCGTGCGGACAGCTAGCGTACTGTATGAGCTATGCTGGGAGATCATTACCCTTGTTCAACAGGAATTACAAAATAATTTACCGGATAGCCAGGTGCCTGAAGCCGACACCAGCCTAGTGCGACTTGACCTGTGCTCGACGGCCGTAATGCTGAGGGACGTGTGCCTCGACTATGCATCAAAAGCAATCGCCAGTTGTGTTGAACAGCGCGACAGCAGGGAGAGTCGTCCGGTGCGCGTGGCGCGGCAATATATGGAACTGCACTATGATCAAGCGATCACGCTGGAACAACTTGCAAAATTATCCTTTTTAAACCCCGTTTATTTTAGTACGATTTTTAAAAAAGAGACAGGCGTCAGCTTTACGGCATATCTTGTGAAGCTGCGCATGGAAAAAGCATGCGAACTGCTGAAAACCGGCTCAATTACCGTTGCGGAGACGGCGGAGCGGGTCGGCTATCACGACGTGCGGTATTTCAGCAGACTGTTCGCAAAAAGCATTGGAATCAAACCAAAAGAATATAAAAAGTTTTACTCGTAAAATCGGAACCGTATATCATGGGGAAAAACAAAATGGGGCGATTCAGCCATCGGGCGTTGGCTACTTTGGCCGCGGATTGCCTGATAAAAATAATATTTACCGTTGCACTGCTGCGATATCTCTGTCAAAGCGGAGAACAAACCGCGCTTTGTTGGATGATTGGAGCCGCCGCCGGCTGCGCTTCGATGACGCTGCTGTATTTGGAAGTAAAGCTGTTTTATCATCCGCTCCGGGAGCTGGAACGGGCGGCTGCATTCATGAAAACGGGAGAAACAATTTCCGATGCATCGCTGCTGGAGCGTTGGAACGCACCGACTGGGAGCAGTGATATCGATCGGTTGATTGCAATGTTTCGAACGGTGATTAAGAGCGATTATGATTCGAGGATATTAAAGACACAGGCGGAAATTCACGCACTGCAAAGCCAAATCAATCCACACTTTCTGTACAACACGCTGGAAACGATACGCAGTGAAGCGCTTACACAAAATTGCGGTGAGATTGCTGAGATGACGGAAGCACTCGCAACTCTGTTCCGCTATAGCATCAGCAGGCCCGGGGATATGGCCACGATGGCGCAAGAGCTGGAGAACGTAGAGAACTACCTTTTGATTCAGCAGTATCGCTTTCCTGAAAAATTTGAGGTTGTGAAACACATAGAAGACGCGGAGGTGCTACATTGCCGGTTACCGGTGCTTACAATCCAACCCCTCGTTGAAAACGCAATTCATCACGGTCTGGAGACAGTAGTCGGGACGGGCAAGCTTACAATTCGTGCATTCCGTACGCAGCAATATATGGTGGTGTCCATCTCGGATAACGGGTGCGGCATGTCGCCAGAACGGTTGAAGCAAGTCCGCGAAGCGATGGAAAGTGACGAAGACGACGCGACGCTCTCTTCTATCGATAGCAGGAAAAAAGCGGGGATCGCCCTGATCAACGTCAGCCGTCGCATTCGCTTTTATTTCGGCCCGGAATACGGGCTTCGGATCTTTAGCACGGAGGGCGTTGGTACGACGGTTGAGCTTACCTTGCCATGCAACGAAGAATAAAACCGAGCCTTATGGAGACGTTGAATGCTAATCGAAACGCTTCGTGTGGACAAAATGTTTTGCACGAAAAACAACAGAAAAATTCTCAACGGTATGCAACTCCGTTTATACCAATCGGAGATACTTGGGCTTGCGGGGCTCAATGGCTCCGGTCGTTCAACTTTGGCGGACATACTTTCCGGCTTACAGTCATATAACTACGGAACGATTTGGATAGATGGCAAAGAGGAACGCATTAACGATGTCGAACATGCGCAGCGACTCGGAATCTTCTGCGTTCGGCACAAGTCGACGTTGATATCGGAATTGTCTCTTCTTGATAATATGTGCCTTATGCGCTGCGGCGTTGTCAACGCGCTACATTTTCCGGCGAAGAATCTGCAAAATCTAGCAAAAACCATTCTGCGTGAATTGAAGATGCCAACCCCACCGGAGCGGCCTGTGCGGCAGCTCACGTTGGCACAGAGTCATTATGCGGAAATATGCCGCGCGTTTTTCTGCGGTGCGAAAATATTGATTTTGGACGATATTTTGTTAAGCTATACCGAGCAAGAAGAGCGGTCACTTGAACAACTTTTACAGCAGCTGCAAAAACAAGGTATATCGATTATCTTTATTGATTCCCGGCCGGAGCCGCTTTGCCGCATATGCACGCGGATTATCACAATGGAAAACGGACGAAATGTTGGCGTTTTTTATCGGGAGGACTGCAGCGTAGAGACGATCCGCAAGATCTTGGCCGGCGCGTCGTTTCAGGTGAGGACGCTTCGGAGAGATGCGAACGAAGCACGCCCTGTCTGTCTGAGAGCGGAAAATGTGAGCACGGATGTCTTACGGGACGTTAGCTTCACCGTCCGGGCAGGTGAAACCGTCGGGTTCATTCCCGAAAACACAAAATTTGCATCCGGTATTGTGGAATTGCTCTGTGGAAGAGCGCCACTGAAAGGTGGAAAACTCATTATCAATGATCATCCACTTACAACCGGCTGCGGTACGGCCGCAATGGTTCGACAGGGCATTTTGTTTCTTGAGTACTACAAGAACTGCATCTTCCCACAATTGACTGTTCAGAACAATCTTACCATTGCCGCGCTGGATCAGCTTTCAAAGGGGGCGACAATCAGTAAACGCATGGAGCGTTTCGTATGGAAAGAATACATCAAAAAGCTGTACATTCCCGAGGAATTGTTGGACCGACCCATGCGAAAAGCGGACAACCTGACGCAAATGAAAGTTGCGCTTTACAAATTGTTGTTGGCGTCACCGAAGGTAATTTTGCTCAACAATGTGTTTTCAGGAACAGATGTTCTGCTTTACAATTGCATTTGCGATTTTATTACGGAAGCAAAAGAACGCGGGATTGCAATTGTTTACACCGCACCGGTAGGCGATAATGTATATGAGGTATGCGACCGGGTTTATTATCTACAAGACGGGCGAACAATCGAGCAATAGAAAAAAGTTTTCATGCCTGATAGATAAAACTGAATTTGTTGTGTATAGGGGCATTTAGCCATGCATTGATCCGACCCCAATAAACATACGAAGAATTAGTTCAATTATGTAACAAAGTATTTTCTGGCGAAAAGTTCGAGGATGAAAGCATGGATCTTTTTTTGAAAAACTCATTAACTGGCATAACGCTTTATCTGCACAGTAAACAATTATTTTTTGTGAGAGATGTAGTTTCTTGAGATATTACACACTCTTGCATCTCCCTCGCGGATTCAAACATGATTTTTATACTCCTGCGCGTTTCCTCTGGGTGGGTGCAAATTTCTTTGTCTTTTACGATGAGAAGTATCATCGGCCGATATCCGTACAGACCATAGAAACTCCAAAACCTGAAAAAGCCTAGAAACTCTGGGCTTTTTGCATAAAAAAGTACTCAAGAATCGTATCACTTCGTGAGTACTTAGCTGGCTAATCCTTTCCGAAGTGATACAATCGCGCGATTGCCTGAAGGTGGGTGCAAAAGCGGTCAAAACTCCAGTAAACATATTCTTTTATTTTGTTATTCTCCCTTTTAGCTTTTCATTTTCAAAGAAACTAAATCGGGAATGCAACACTTTTTCGGACAGGATGCTAAGCAACAGATTCTTGAATGCCTCGATTCCAGCGCATTAGACATTGCATAGGACTTAAATACCCAAGACGTTTTTGCACTCGTCTGGTATTGTAGAATCCTTCAATATAGGCAAATATCTTTTGCCGGGCTTCGTCCCGCGTTCGGAAATGGGTCCAATGAACCGTTTCCTTCTTCAGGTTTGCAAAGAAGCTTTCACTCCAGCTGTTATCGCCCGGCATGCCTACGCGTGAGAAGCTTTGCCGAAAGCCTTCTTTAGCCAGTAATTTCATTACGCTCTCCGATGTGTATTGGCTCCCACGATCACTGTGAAAGATGCATCCATTTGGAATATCCCAACGTCGTAACGCTTTCCGGATCGTTTTCACGACCAGCTCTGCTTTCATGCATTCAGACATGCTCTCCGCCAGGACAATCCCGCTCTTCACGTCTTTGATCTGGCACAGATAGTCGAATCCTTCATCCGTGCGTATATAGCTGATATCGCTCGAGAGAACCTGAAACGGTGCATCTATCTGAAGGTTTCTCGTCAGATTTGCATACCCGTCGCCACGTGCTTTCCGGCTGTCTGTCAGGGATCGCCGGCGTTTTTTACGATGGATCGAGCGCAGCCCTTGCATGTCCATGGAGTCGCGCACCTTGTAAAAGCTGCAAGAGAATCCTTCCGTTCTGAGCCTCCCGCAGATACGACTCGCGCCATATGTCCATTCTCCCGCCATGAATACGCGCCGAACTCGTTCGGCATACTCGCACTCGCGCTTCTCTCGCTGAGCCCACGTTCGTTTCCAATGGTAATACCCGCTTCGCGATACGTTCATTTGCGTGGCCCACTTTGCTTTCGGGTATTCGGGATGCTTAAAGATAAAGCTGTATTTCACTTCTGGAGCTTCGCAAAGTAGGCCGCTGCTTTTTTTAGCATGTCGCGCTCCATTTTCAATTCTGCGTTTTCCAGCCGGAGCGCTTTGAGTTCTTCTTCCATTGTAGCCATTGGCGTTTTTTCGCCTGACGCCGTATATTTCTTGCGCCAGTTGTACAACAGGTTTACTGCTATGCCCAGATCGTCTGCGACGGCTCGCACCGGCTTTGGACTTGCATAACTTAGTTTGACCGCATTTTTCTTGAATTCATCGTCGTATTGGGTTCGTTGTTTCAGCATGGTTTCGTCCTCCTAATCCCTATTATATTCTCTTACCATGCTGTCCGATATTTTAGCACACTCCCATCCCCGGGAACACGGCAATATTAATAATACTTCAATATATATTCAAGCATGCGGTCGTATTCAAGGAATTTTCGGTTAAGCTCTTCTGCCAAGAGATGATCAGGCTTGATCGTCAGAGCGGGTGACGACATATGCGAAACGGCTTCACGATACGAGCCATATTCACCTGAGCCTACTGCAGCTATAATAGCTGCGCCAACGGCGCAAGCATCCGGCTCGCAACACACGGATAGCTCCATACCCGTACAAGCGGCAAGCAAATCGCACCAAAGTCTGCTTTTTGAGGCGCCGCCCATAATACGCAGATGCTTTGCAGAAAACCCGTTATTTGTAAAATCGGCTAGTGCGCGGCGCACATTGAAGGAGACACCTTCCATAATTGCACGTGCAAAATCGTACTTATCATGTTCCAATGCGATACCTGTAAAAGCGGCGCGAACTTGCAGGTTCCAGAGTGGGTATGTTGCACCGACGGGGTAGGGATAATAAAACAATTCACGTGTCTTACCTGCGCGTTGGGCTGCTTCGGCGTTGATGGTTAAAAAATCTTCGTCGATAAAACGTTCCTTGAACCATTGCATGGAAGCGCCGCTACCGATTAGAGAAGCAATATTGCCATATAAGCCGTTGATCGGATGGATGCCTGGCGCAATATACGTTTCTGAGAAAAGAGGATGGTCCGAAAGTCCCATTATAACCCATGTCGTTCCGGCAGAGAGCAGGACTTCACCTGCGTTGAGCATCCCAGCTCCGATTGTCGCGCAATACTGATCATGCGCACCGTTGTAAACAGGCGTGCCTACAGAAAGGCCGGTAGCCTGGGACGCTTGCTTTGTTATGCTGCCAATTCTTTCACCTGTCGGGCGAATTTTAGGTAATTCATCATAGCTAATTCCGACGGCGGAGAGTACTTCGACGTCGTATTGGTTTGTATTAATATTATACAATTGCCTTGAACATGCGTTGGAAGGATCGCTTACGGCCCTGTCTGTTAAAAACAAATTGAAATATCCGGAAGTGGAGAGGTATCGAACTGGTTTGTTGATTTGAAGTGTCCGCTTCATATGAAGGATCTTTGCCGCATCCAGCGTTGGAGTCATGCGCCAACCGGTGTGGCGATAAACCAGATTACCACCAAGCAGGCGCTCAAGTTCGTCTGATTCGGCCTGAGAACGGCCGTCCATCCAAGTGAAAGCATTACAGGCCGGCACACCGTTGGAATATACAGGCGCCGTGCTTGCGCCTTGCGTAGACAAGGCTAAGCCTTTAATGTCTTCAGGTGAACATTGCCAATTGCTTCGTGTATTGCTTGGCAGCCTGCCGTCACCCAGTCATTGGTGTTTTGTTCTATTCTTACGCCGTCCGAGATTAAGGGGTATCCATGATATCCTTTTCCGCCGACCGTTCCGTTTTTATCCACTAACAGCGCTTTTGCACCAGTTGTTCCGATATCCAATCCTATGAAATACATATCCGCTCCCTCTCAGATGGCTTGATTTCTTGAACGCCTTGATATTTGAGACGCCTAGACGGACAAGTAAAGTTAATATAGCATAAATCTTGCACGAAGAGAACGCTAAAAATAATATATTATTAAATCCAGGTAAAAATCAACGGAATAAAAAATCATGGCGAGTAAATAAAGGAAAAAATGAGATAAAAATTTTTTTACGAGCAACTCATAGCAAAGTTTCAATATGGGCCGCTCGTTCTTCAACATTATTTGCAAACAAGCAAGAGTACAGAGAAAGATATTTATTGTAAAATTGCAGAGCGATTATATAGCATAACAGTTCATTTTGGTGTTGATAAAATGCGAACAAATATTATTTATTTTATTATTGACAAATAAATAAATGATTTATATAATAACACTGTCAAATTCAAAATAATATTTTCCACGCAAAACCTAACCAAACAAAGCCTAACAAAACAAAATTAGAGGAGGAGTCAAATGAAACTTTCAAAATGGATTGCTTTGGCAAGTGTTGCCGTTATGCTGTTCACAATGTTCGGATGTGCAGCTCCAGCAACCCCAGCAAGCGAAACTACCACCGCCACATCTGCCGAGACCGCACAAGATATAGTATACTACTATGTCGGAATCAACAACAATCATCCATACTGGTATGATGTGCATCAAGGATTTGAATACGCTGCAAAACAGCTTGGTGTAACGGTTGTCAAAGCGGGTGTAGACGACTGGGACCCGCAGGGGCAGGCCGCTGCGTTGGAACAAGTCATCACAAAGAATCCCGATGGCATTATTGTTCCGGTATTTGATGCTTCGATCCTGCCCGGACTGGATGCAGCCGCTGAAGCGGGAATTCCGGTAGTTGCCATTGAGTCCACCATGGAAGGAGCGAACGTCGTATCTTATATTGGCTTGGACAACTATGATTCCGGCGAAAAGACAGCCATGAAACTGATCGAGTACGCTGGTGATAGTGGCGAAGTAGTCGTTATGGGCAACTGGGGTGCAGCCAATACCGACGCAAAGCTTCAAGGGTTCGAAGATTATTTAGCTGCCAATTCCACTTGGGAAGTCATTGCGAAGCTCGACGATAAGGCGGTTACGGAAACCGCGATCGAGCAAGCAAAAACTGCTTTCAATAACTATTCCGACATGACGGCTATTGTTGGGCTGGACTCCAGCTCCGGCGCAGGCATCGGGTCTGCCATGGAAGAACTCGGCAAAGCGCCCGGATCCATCACCGCGATCGTACACGACAGAGAAGTGCTGACTCTTGAGTACATCCAGTCCGGATACCTCAACTGCACGTTGGTCAACAAAACTGCTTCTATGCCGTTCCTTGCTTTGCTTATTCTCAATGGTGTGGTTGAGTATGGCATGCAGAATCTTCCGCTCTCCGGCGACAATGCCGCTGCCGGCGTAAACGCCGTTCCGGAGATTTGCTATAATGGTACCGTCTTTATTACACAGGCAAATGTCGACAACTTTATGTCGGACAATATGCCGCAGCAGGACTACGAATTCTACGAATAAGTCATCGCTGGGATGGCTGTCCCGGATTCGGTTCCGGGACAGCCATATTCTTATATATAAGGAGAATTTCCATGCTAAAGAGCGAAAATATTTTGGAAGTTAAGAGTATTTCCAAAAATTTCGGTGCAGTACAGGCGCTGAAAAATGTTAGTTTCAGCATACGAAAGGGAGAAATCCATACCCTGCTGGGAGAAAACGGCGCGGGGAAGTCCACACTGATCAAAGTGTTTTCAGGAGAACATCAACCAGATAGCGGAGAAATATTTGTAGATGGTGAACAGATAACAAACTTTCACCCGCTTGTTTCCCGCGCTGCCGGCATTGCCGTTGTACATCAGGAATTGTCAATTTTTGAGAATCTTGCTGTGTATGAAAATATCTTCCCTTATCGGGAAGCGAATCATAGATTTATACCCAAAAGGCAATTGATCGAGAAAGTGAAACAATCTGCAAAGCGGTTTGATTTGGAAATCGATCCATGTGCCAAGATGGGCGACTTGCGCTTGTCTGTCCAGCAGATGACGGAGATTTTGCGTGCGCTTTCGGAAAACGCAAAAATTGTCCTCCTGGATGAGCCGACTTCCGGCCTCAACACGCAGGAGACGGAAAATTTGATGCGAATACTGAAGAAACTTCGAGATGATGGAATTACGATTATTTACATTTCACATCGAATTTCAGAAATAATGGAGATTTCCGACCGTGTGACAGTTCTGCGGGATGGGACATACATCAATACCTTTGCCAACGATGAGACACTCTCTGAGAACCAATTGATCAGCAGCATGGTCGGCAGAGACTTCACAAAGAGCATTTATTCAAAGAAGCAAACGAATGTTCCGGCGGATGCAAAGATTATTTTTTCCGCACAAAACTTTACAAAAGGAAAGACGGTTAAAAATGCATCGCTCTCTGTCCGCAGCGGTGAAATAATGGGCGTCTTTGGCTTGGAAGGTTCAGGAACACATGAGTTTTCGCGGATGATGTTTGGATTGCATGGAAGAGACAGTGGACATATTGAGTTTAGAGGAAAAGAAATAAAAAACATCACGCCCACAACTATGATTGAAGAAGGGATTATTTTTCTGAACAATAACCGCAAGGATGCGGGATTACTGTTTGATATGTCGATTGCGGACAATATGGCTGCGCCAGTCGTCAATCAACTGACAAAGCATGGGTTTTTATCGCGAGAAAAACTTGAAATGTATTCGATGGACCATGTTAAACAGTTTTCTATCGTATTACACTCGATATATGATAAGCCCAACAGTCTTTCGGGAGGAAACCAACAGAAAGTTATGCTGTCCCTATGCCTTGGAACGAATCCTAAGTTCTTAATTGTCAACGAACCGACGCGCGGTATCGATATTGGCGCGAAGCTGGAGATACTTAATATGTTAAATGAAATTGTACTCAGCGGTATTTCCATTCTTTGTTTCAGTTCCGATCTGCCGGAGCTTATTACGTTATCGGATCGTATCGCGGTAATGAACATGGGAAGCATTGCGGGCGTTATTGACTGCGACGATATCTGCGAAAATAGCGTCATGCGTCTTGCGGCGATGGACGTTGGGGGAAAAGGGGTTTGCTGATTATGGAAACGCAAATGAGAAGTAAAGAGATTTCGAATCGCTATCTGCATAAGAAATTTGAAATTGGCGAATATACCATTCTGTTTTTAATTGCTGGATTGTTCCTGCTTTTAACTTTGACCTCAAACACATTCAATACCTATGACAATCTTTACTCTTTGATTTATGGTGTATCGATTCAGTTTTTTGCTGTAATCGGATTCATGCTTCTGATCATCATGGGCGAAATTGACCTTGCAGTTGGGTCCATGTATGGGTTGTCGGGCACAATGGTTGGATTCTGCATGACAGTTTGGAAATGGAGTCTGCTACCGTCTTCGCTATTGGTATTGCTGCTTTGTACAATGTTCGGCTATTTTGTTGGTTGGTTGGTTACGCAGTTTAGACTAAATTCCATGATGGTAACACTCGGAACATTGTCGCTGGTTTCCGGTATCAATGCGGTCGTGTTCAATAGCTTTACAGCCGTTACATATAATTCGGAATATAGGTCATTGGCAAAGTTCAAAGTAGGCGGTATTCATTGGACTATTTTGGCCATGGCTATCATTATGATTATTAGTGAAGTTTTATTAAAGAAGACGCCGGCTTTCAAGAAATTCTATTATATAGGGAACGGACAGGAAACCGCGCGGCTATATGGAATCAAGTCCGATCGATATAAACGAATTGCATTTGCAATCAGCGCGCTGACTGCGGCAATTGGCGGCATCGTTGCGACGTCTCGGATAACACATTCGGACGTGCTGACCGGCTACGGGCTGGAGTTTTCTCTCATTACCGCGGTTGTGGTAGCCGGTGCATCGTTGGCAGGTGGCCGTGGAAGCGTCCTGAAGGCTGCGCTTGGTATGATTTTTATAGCGATGCTTGCCAATGGTATGACTATTTATCGTATTGATCCGTTCATTCAACAAGTGATGCAAGGGATTGTGCTTATCGTTGCAGTCTTTCTTGACGTTCGAATGAACAGCAAAAAGGCGTAAGGGGGTATGGTCATGTTGAAAAACATATATCAAGAATTTAAGAAGCAGGATAGTTTTTTTGGTATCGTTGCCACTATGACATTCTTCCTTATATTGGCTGTGTTCAGTCCCTACTTCTTTCAACAGAACAATATGCTTTCCATGCAAGCCCTGATAGCGCCGCGCGCAATCATGGCGATTGGCATGATGTTGGTCGTCATAATTGGCATGTTCGATCTTTCCGTTGGCTCGACGATGGGACTAGCTGGCATTACTTGCGGATTTTTGTTAAGCAAGGGCGTTTCAGTTACGTTATCGATTTTGGCAAGCCTTGGCATTGGCGCTTTGATCGGATTGCTCAACGGCATACTTGTCGCAATATGCAATATCATTCCATTGATTACGACGATCGGAACAATGTATATTTTTCGCGGGTTTTGTGAGATGATAATGACCAGCAGTCTCGCCATGTCGTTGAGAGGCTTTCCGCAAAGTTTTCTGGATTTTGGAAGCAAAACGATTCTGGGGATGTATCCGATGGTGTGGATTATGCTTGGGTTACTAATTATTGCGGAAATCGTTCTTCAGAAAACATACTTCGGACGGCAATTGTATTATATTGGGGGGAATCCGACCAGTGCCCGCTCACTGGGGTTTAATGTAAAAGCGGCAATTATAATATGCTTCGTAATCAGCGGAACGTTATCCGCGCTTGCCGGCATACTGTCAATTGCCCGATTCGAGTCGGCAAGCCGTTACCTTGGTCAAGGGCTTCAGATGGATATTTTGATTGCCTGTATTATTGGCGGCGGGTCACTGATGGGAGGCAAGGGTGATATGAAAGGAGCCTTTTTCGGGACGGCTTTTGTAGCGCTATTAAACAATGCATTCAACTTGTTCGAAATCAATTCTTTATTTGAGAGCGTTGTAGTTGGTGCAGCTCTTGTATTGGTTGTCCTATTTGACGGTTATGTACATTTGAAAAAGATGCGAGAGCTCGGGAAAGTTTAGGATGGTTCCGGATCAAGTCTTCCCTTATGCAGGGTTGGACATTTGAAGCAAAATTTATTATTTTGCCCCTTTCTAAGATATATACGATCGATATATAATATTACTGTTATTCGACGTAAACGACTTCAAAAAAATCATTATTCAATGGACATCATATTAAAACCATGTATTCGGGGGTATTGAATGGAAATAATGAACGGTTCTGAGTGTATTGCGCGACTAAGGTCGGTTTACAACATGATGAGCCCGAAAGCAGCTTTGGTTGCAGAATATGTATTTGCACACGCACAGGAAGTGATTACGATCAGCATTACGGATTTGGCTGCTAAGGTTGGCGTAAGTCAATTTTCCGTAATTAATTGTGTGAAAACTGCCGGATATAAAGGGTACTCGGACTTTAAAGTAGCATTAGCACTGGGTATGAATCAGTCAAAAGCGCTATTGCTTGGAGACATAAATGATTCGGATAACCCATATGATATTTTAATCAATACGCTGAAAAAGAAGTCGCAAAGCCTGCTTGACACATTAGTTTTAATAAGTGAGGATACGTTTAATCGTGCCATCAAGATGATACTGAAGGCAAAGCGTATCGAATTGTACGGTATCGGCTCGTCTGCGCATGCGGCGGAGTATCTGGAATTCCATCTTCGTCGCATGGGATACGACACGGCCTTTTATCGCGATCCAAACTATCAAGTGATGAGTTCGGCCGTTCTCGGACCAAACGACCTAGCGATTGGCTTCTCAACGTCGGGAGAATCATCAAGCGTGGTTGAAGCATTAAACAATGCACGGCAAAGTGGCGGGTCAACAATGGCGATAACAAGCTTTGCAGAGTCCAGCATGGTTAAACATGCGGATTGCGTCATTCTGACGACATACAGCAACCCTGAATTTTTCCGGGTGACAAACAATTCAGTGCCGGAGCAGATTTCTGTTGTTTCAGCGATGGTGCTTGCGGTTGCCCAATATAATGAAGAACGGGCAATTGAAAACTTGGCGCTAACGACCGACATAGTGGAAGCTACAGGGCACAAACGAGCACATGAAGATGAAAAAGAGTGACGCCTGAGGGTGAATAAAACTATTACGTACTTAATTAATTTGCGCAGCCAATATATTGGCTGCGCAAATTTCTATTTAAGAACAAATCACTTATATTATTTGGTTTGGTACACTTGAAGGGCATTATCATGAAAGATCGCCTGTATCATCTCCTGGTTTTCGCCCGCTGCGTTGAGCAAATTATTGATTTGCTCATAAATGATATATGTATAACTGTCTTCTTCTTCGGGGTATTTATGTGTATTCCAGGAGAAATCTTCGCGACAAATATTATAATATTTCTGATTGCTCCATTCGCGTTTACCATGCCATAACATGATTGGACTGTCCGTACCAAATAGAATGCGATGGTAGTCAAGATGATCGAATGCAATACGATAAACCATTGGGTTAATGACGGCGGCAGTGTCAAAATAAACACGATGAATATCGTCGCCTAGCAGATCGAGTGCTTTGGAAAAGAAACCGTCGTAAAAGCACCGCCCGAAATGTGCGATGACGAGCCGAACATTGGGATATCTGTCAAGAATTTCTCGAATTTCCCGAATGTTGTCAGGATCGGGAAGACGCCCTGCCCGCGGCAAATGCATTAATACTGCAGCATTCAGACGATCGGCAAGAGCGAACTGTTCATGAGGCATAAAATCGAAGATACTTACATCTGCGCCTTTAACGCTGCTGGCCATGTAGGGGTATGGTTTGAAACCAGAGAATCGGCCGTCGAGGTAAGCCTCTTCAATGTATTCAACGGTGTATTCCGGGCGATTTGTGAACAAACCGCGCTCACCATGCTGCGCAATCAACTTCTTGATATAAGCATTATTTCCAACTGTGTCGGCATCCTTTAGCGGCCAAGGCAAACAAACAAAATGAAGTTTTTGGTCAGGGAAGATAGCTTTTGTATAGATTTGAGCATCTTCATAGCTCATTTGCAGGCCGGACTCAAGAGCCCAGTCCGCTACGATTTCTTCTTTCGTTATATTTTTCACATGCTCCGGCAGATTGAAATGTGCATGTGCATCGATAATTTCCACGGGGATTCGATTCTTTATATGCGCCTGATAAAAGGCGGCATCGATTTCTTGCTTATTGAAATAGGAATACATGTAAACACTTCCAAATAAAATAATTATTAAATGATTAACAGATAATAAAATAATTATATCACATATTTGTCGATTGTCAATTCCGATAGGAAAAGGCATCTTTTTAAAAGACACCGAGCTTCTGAATACAAAAAAAAGAACAAAACAGTCATTTATAATGGTTGACATGGTCATTTAATGACGGTATAATCGTGCGTGAAATGACTGGTTTGTTCAATAAGCGTTTTGTTTTCTTGTGGAGGAAATGCAGACAACAAACCATATGGAGTGTTAAATATGAGCAAGCGAGTTCTTGAGATAGCGAACCATGTGTTTGCAATAGAGGCGGACGCTGTTTCAAATGCCTTAACGTTGATTGATTCAGATGCACTTACATCTGTCGTTACGTTGTTAAAGGATGCCCAGCGAATAGCAGCTTGCGGCTGTGGACACTCTGGAATTGCCTGCCAGCATTTTGCACACTTAATGTGTTGTATTGAACGGCCTGCAAGGTTTATCGCGCCTGCAACGGCGACACATGGTGCTTTGGGTTATCTACAAATGAATGATGTAATGCTCCTGGCTTCCCGTGGAGGAAAGAGCAAGGAATTGTTTCCGATCCTTGAGATATGCAAAAAACGAGATGTTCGAGTGATCACGGTTACGGAAGTAGTTTCATCGCCTCTTGCGCAAAAGGCAGATGTCGTACTCAAAATGTGCTTCGGCCGTGAGGCTGATCGGTACAACTCTCAGGGTACTACCAGCTTTACCATTATGTCGGTTTTGTTTGATGCGCTGCAATGTGCATTAATTGAAGAGATGGGCTTTCAAAACGAACAGTTTGCATCGATTCACCCTGGAGGAGCCGTTGGCGAGAGATTGAATTGCTGAATAGAACTTTTGTTCATAAATAAAATGCAGAGGAGTATAAATTCAATGAAATTGTTCCAAGAGAGTATCACAGTGCAATCGGAAGGTTTGCATCCGACGTTTCACAATATTACCGATCGGGTTAAGGACATTCTTTCCCGGTCAGGTATTCAAAACGGACTGTTGACCATTTATTCCCATCACACGACATGCTCTGTGATGATTCAAGAATGCTCGCATGATAAAACGTATTTTGATCTTGAGTACTTACAGCAGGATTTATGTAATCTTATGGAGCGAATGATCCCCACCTGTCGTGTAGAAGGACAATATATGCATCCGGGCCCGATCCACATTGAATTTGGCGAAAAAGCTGGAGATCCTGGGCCGTGGGCAAGCTTGAATACGGATGGGCATCTCCGTTCCGCTCTGTTTGGACGCTCGGAGAGTATCAATGTAGAAAATGGTGAGCTCGATCTTGGGCAATTCGGTTTCACCTATTTTATTGATTGGGATCAGGTCCGTGCAAGAGAAAGAGTTGTTAAAGTTACCGTAATGGGGGAATGACGGACATCCGTCAGAAAGATCATTGATATGAAACCAATCATACATGCGCCGTTTTTTGAAATGAGCGTGAAGAATTATATATATGGAGATGCGGTTTTAGAGCTGGCGACAGCGGCCGATCGCGCTGCGGAAAAATACGGAATTGATGTTTTGTTTATTGCGCCTTACACAGAAATCAGGCGTATTTCCGAACATACAAACAGATTAATCGTCCTTGCGCCGTATATGGACATATTACAACCGGGGAGAGGAATTGCGGATGTATTGCCGGAAGCTCTGAAAGCGGCCGGAGCGCGCGGCGTACTGCTCAATCATTGCGAACGACCCATGACGCTTACGGCAATTAAACAATCAATCATGCGGGCAAATACGCTGGACATGCTATCCTTTGTCTGTGCCGACACCATCGATGAGGCAAAGGCGGTGGCGCAGCTGCACCCGGATATTATTAACCCGGAACCATCCGAGTTGATTGGGTCGGGTAATGCAAGCGATATGAGCTATGTTAATGAAACGATCAAAGCCGTTAAAGGGATCGATTCAAGTATCATGGTTGAACAAGCGGCTGGCATTACAACAGCTCAGCAGGTTTACGATTTTATTATGGCGGGATCTGAGGCGGCCGGAGCAGCTTCCGGTATCGTACAATCAAAAGAGCCATTGAAACTTTTGGATGAGATGGTTCAAGCTGTTGCCAGAGCAAAAGAAGATTTGCGTCAAACAAAAACAGATTTATAAGAAGGTATATATGGTTTACAGAGAATCATTTCAAGTTGAGAGCAATGCTGGCTTATCAACGTTTCATAATGTAACTGAAGCTACCAATGCAATTGTCGCACGCTCGGGAATTCAAAACGGAATTGTTACGGTTTACTCGCATCATACGACCTGCTGTGTAATCACGCAGGAGTGTGCATTCGATATGTCAATGACTGGGCTTGAAACGCTTCAGCAAGACTTTGTCGACGTGTTTGAAACGATAATTCCGATGCAAAGAAGAGAAGGAACGTATCTGCATCCCGGCCCCAAGGCGCTTGCCTTTGCCGCCGAACACGGCGAAGATGCGCGCGGCTGTCACAATACGGACGCCCACCTGCGCTCGGCACTGGTTGGAAGAAGTGAGACGATTGTATTGATCGACGGGGCGCTCGATCTTGGCGATTTCGGATTTTTATATTTCATCGATTTTGATCAAACCCGCGCGAGAACACGAACCGTGCAAGTGCAGGTTATTGGTGAAGGTTAACGCTGAAATAAAACAATTTCGAGGCATGGGTAACGGTGTAAACTAAAAATCGACTTTCACCATTTTTCGTTTTGACACACGGAGAGAACGCGATGCTGTATTAGTTGAAATAACCTGCTATGATCACAACTTGACCGAAAGAAGGTTTAGAGATTATTATTAAGAGAATGTTGGATTATGGGGTTTATATAACATGAGTAGAGTTGACTTGCGAAAAGAACAATTGCTACGCGAACTGGTTAAACAGACGCGCCTCTCTATGTCGGATATTCAGGCGTTGTTTCAGATTTCCGAGTCGACGGCGCGTCGCTTGTGTGTCGACTTGGAAAAGGAAAAGAAAGCTATTCGCGTGTTCGGCGGTTTGCAGCTTTCCCCTGGGCAAACGCCTCAAAACAATGTGGAATATTCGTATGAAAGGCGTTCAACAGAGAACGTTGCAGCGAAAATAAAAATTGGCGCTTATGCGGCTACTTTGGTTGAGGATCGCGATATCATTTACGTTTCGGGTGGAACAACCGTATATGAAATGGTCAAAGTCCTCATCGAACGTATACAAAGCAACGAACTAAAAAATGTGCTGATCATGACGAACTCACTCGCAAATGCCGAAATACTGTGTACAACGACGCGCGTTATTTTAACCGGCGGTGAATTTCGACCTAAGCGGAGAGATTTGGCGGGATATATCGGAGAACAAACATTGATGAGTACACACTTTAACAAGTGCTTTATGGGTGTCGACGGGATCGATTTAAGCGATGGTATAATGGCGTTAGACATGGATACTGCAACAATGGACAAAATTGCATCTGAAAAATCTGAGCACACATTTATTTTGGCAGACCACCACAAATTCCAGAAACAATCATTTGTAGTGTTCGAGCGATTTAGTGAGAAACACACGTTGATAACAGACTCCGACGTATCACAAGAGCTCTGTGATCAAGCACAAGCGTGCGGGATAAATATGGATATTGTGGGGATGTAATCAAGCTTTCTGGTAAAGTTTGCGGCAAAGCAAATCGATATTACATATACTTTGCAGCTACGCATACGGTGTTGTACTGGAGTAGCGATGTTTGCCCTCTAATAGCCGAATCGGGCGTTTAGCTAGTAATACGGGGATTCTCGGCAGTAGCGGAGACCGTAGATACGTCCGTTAAAGCAATCTCGCTGGTTTGAGCCTGCAGAAAAAGACAAACAAAAATGACCACCGAAAATGAACTGAACCCCGTTGATTAGACACAAATAAAAGCCCCTATCGAAGAAATACTTAAGATTGCATGAACTGGCGTCGTTTTTCGAGCGGCGTCAGTTTTGTTTTGAGTTGAATCCGTTCGTTGTTGTAGAAATATATGAAATTGTCAATGAGCTGTTTGGCGTGGGCAATGGACTGCGGCTTATGCCTTCTCAAGCATTCGGACGTCAGTATTCCAAAGAAGTTTCGGCCATAGCGTTATCATAACAGTTCCCCTTCTTGACATGGAAGGCGTAATGCCATACTCTCGTGTCAGGGCGAAGTATGCGTGTGAAGTGTATTGGGATCCTTTGTATGAGATATCCATTACCCATTTTTCGTTCGGTCGGCTGGCATTAAAGTCTCGATTCAGCAGGTTCGGATAGCGATGGAGTTGATCGGACATCTGCTGATATTTCCGTCGTCTTCGAACGTCTGGAAACAGGCCGTATTTTCGCATGATTCGGTAAATTCTCTTATGATTTATATGGGTTCCTCGCCGATCAAGCCACAACCCGATTCATCGGTAACCATAGGTACGATCGGTTTCCTCTCGGTACTGGCGAATGAGCTGCACAAGGCTGTCATCCTTCGCGCTCTCTTTTCTCTGTAGATACGCATAGTAACCGCTTCGAGAAACCTGGAAGAATGAACACATTGCTACTATAGAATATCTGTCTTGACACCTTTCAATCGCAACAAACTTAATCTCAGGTCTCACATCCTTCCAGCAGCTTGAAGAAAAGACCGTATCAAGTCATTCTCCATCTCAAGTTGTATGATCCGTTGCTGATACCCTTCTTCCGTTAAGAGTGGATGCATTCGCGGTCTGCCACGCTTCCTCGAAAGAAATATCGTTTCCGATTCACTCTTTCTTTGACGATAAAGCAAATTCTTTATCTGCTTTTTTGTGTAACCAAGCTCATCACCGATCATTTGCCGCGTATAGCTCTGACTTCTTAGCTCCATTGCCTGCTACATGATCTCTTTTCCAAATTGCTTTCCCATACTAAAACCTCCTATCGCTTTATCCTACGATAGGAGGCTCTTTTTTGTGTCTAATCAACAGGGCTCAGTTCAAAAGTCTGGGCTTTTTGCATAAAAAAGTACTCAAGAATCGTATCACTTCGTGAGTACTTAGCTGAATAAACCCTCACAAAGTGATACAATCGCGCGATTGCCTGAAGGTGGGTGCAAGCATATGTCTGTGGCATCCGGGAAGTGAATACGCAAAAACGGACATCATTTAATGGTTATGTACAGTGCTCATCGTCCCAAATTCATCCGCTAACACATCGATTTGTATACTTGCTTTATAAATTTTGAACACCATTCTTCATGCACACGTTTTTTAGCTATAAGATCAAAAATTCACACGTTCGAAGTCAAAATTTTCACATGTCGCATCGATTGACGATAGAAATGCCGAATGATTAAATAAAGTATGAAAGAGTATCAACTCTTATGACCTATTGATGTATTGCTTGAATCAAGCGATATCACAGATGAACCGAAAGCCGGGCGATACTCAGTTACTGGAACTATTTAAGCTACCGTGCAAACAGGGAGAACAATGGAAGAACGCGTAACATCGGCTATACCTATCAAGAAGGGTATTCTGCTGCAAACGAATCGAGGATGCGGATGCTTCATCGGTCTTGTTACCGACCAAATCGTTCGAGTGAAGTATTGTTTTTCGAAAGAAGTGTCTCCGTTGCATTCTTTCGCTGTTATTGCGGGGCAGGAACCGAATCAATGCAAAGCAGTCAGCGATGAATATCGTGAACTGCAACCTGTTGAGTGGGACAGTGAAGAAACTCAAACTGCTATTATTCTTTATAGTAAATTTTTAACAATTCGTATTTCGAAGGATCCTTTTGCAGTAGAAGTGCTGACTCCCGATCGGAAGAGATATCATTCTGATATTTATGGATATGCGTATAAAATGGACGGCAACCAGCGCAGGATCCATCATTTTGCGCTTGATGATTATTCTGCATTCTATGGCCTTGGTGAAAAAACGGGGCCGTTAAACAAATTTAAATGCAGATATCGCATGTATTGCTGTGATACACTCGGTTATGATGCCGAGAAGAGTGATCCTCTCTATAAACACATCCCATTTTTTATCAAGCGATCGGAGGATGGAAATCGCTGCTGCGGGATTTTTTATGACAATATGTCGTCCGGCGTCATCGATCTGGGCTGCGAGCGCTCAGGATATTGGCCACCATATGCCTATGCTTCGTTTGATTCCGGTGACATTGAATACTACGTCATTACCGGCAAACGCATCCGCGACATTGTTCACGGGTATACAACACTAACGGGAACGACGGCGCTTCCTGCTTATACGACGCTTGGGTACATGGCTTCGACGATGTATTATACGGAGCAGGAAGAAAATTGCGATCAGGGCATTGAGAAGTTTGTTCGGGAGTTGGAACGACAGGAGATTCCATGCGACGGATTTCATCTTTCCTCTGGTTATACAACACAGAATGGCAAGCGCTGTGTTTTTCAATGGAATAAAAAACGGTTTACAGATCCAAAACGATTTTTATCGTGGATGCATGAACACGGCATTATTGTTTCACCAAACGTAAAACCCGCTTTACTGGATTCACATCCGTTATACAGCGTGTTTGCCGATAAAAATGCGTTTCTAGTGGATCAAGAATCGGGGAAACCACATTTGGAGCAGTACTGGGGTGGCATGGCTTCACTGGTTGATTTCACGTCGGCGGAGGGCTGTGGGTTATGGAAAAAATATCTGAAAGAATCCCTCCTGTTGCTCGGCACGGACGCTCTGTGGGATGATAACAATGAATACGAACTGACGGGAACCGCAGCGGTTTGCGCGGAATCCGGCGCATTGGCACTTGCGATGAAGCCGGCATTTGCAAACCTCATGGCAAAATGCGGATTGGAAGCGTTCCAGGAAACAGACGCCTCCCGCCGTCCCTATATTCTCAGCCGTTCGGGATATGCCGGCATCCAACGGTATGCTCAAACCTGGGCAGGTGACAACACGACGAGCTGGAAAACACTGCGTTGGAATATAGCAACCGTACTGGGGATGGGGCTTTCCGGTGTGGCGAACAACGGTTGCGATATTGGCGGATTCTATGGCTCGGCGCCAGACGCAGAGCTGTTTGTTCGATGGGTGGAAAATGGCATATTCCAGCCGCGATTTAGCATACACAGCTGCAATACGGATAATACGGTAACGCAGCCCTGGAGCTATACAGGGTATACGCAGCATGTCAAAAGCGCAATTCAACTGCGGTATTCGCTGGGGCTCTATCTTTATTCCTGCTTTCGAATCAGTAATCGCCTTGGCGATCCGGTGATGCGCCCACTAATATATGAGTTCGAGAACGATGCCTCGGTAAATAACGAAAGTAATGCATTTCTGTTTGGCCCAAGCATACTCGTTTCAAATGTTTTGGAACCCGGCGCGACTAGTAAAGAAGTATATTTACCGCAGGGAACCGATTGGTACGACTGGCACACGCATCAAAGGTACAAAGGCGGAACCACCGTAGCGGTCGACGCTCCGCTCGGGAAGATACCTATGTTCTACCGCTGCGGTTCCATCATTCCCTTGGTTGTTCCGCAAAAGCACCTGCGAATGAGCGATACGTGTGAAGTAACACTGCTGGTCGAAGCTACCGAACTGTCGACTTTTACGTTGTATCAAGACGATGGGGAGAGCAATGCCTGGCGAGATGGCGATTTTCGGGAGACGGAAATTATCGTGCAGCCATGCGCCGATCGAGTCATAATCGCGTTTCGGAAAACCGGTAAACTTGCGGATATAACAAAGAAAATTACCTTGTGGCTTACCGGCAGAAAGACGGCTCCCCTGCGTGTTTTGGCGGGTGACGTAACGCTCCCTGCATATTTGGATAAAAGCGATTTTATGGCATGCAGGCAGGGTCACTATTATGAACTTGCGACGAATATTGCTGAGATCAAGTTTCAACAACCGTCCGGCGATTTCGAACTGATAATTGACTACTCCATTCAGAATTTAATCGATATGTAATAAACAGCAGGTCATAGAGAGGAGCGTACAAATGCAGATTCCACAAATTTTTACATCCGGAAAGGATGCTGAGAATTGGAAGTTCCGACGCAGCGAAATTATGAAACTGTTCGAAGAGAATGTTTATGGTAAAACTCCGAAAACAGAGCTGGACGAAGTCAATAGCAGTTTGATCCAACATCTTGAGACAACCGGCGGCATCTGTAAAAACACCTATATGCTCCGGTTTCGGAAGGACAAAACCTATTGCGGCATGCGCTTTGAAGTGTACTATCCGTTAAAAACGGATCGCCTCTTGCCTAGCATAGTCCTGATCAATCCGTTCAGTAGGAACCCTTATGTGCTGGCCAGTGAAGAGCGTGCGCATGAGTACTTTCCTTATGATATAATTGTTGCACACGGATATGCCGCCGTTCAAGTCAGCGTGGACGACATATGCATGGATGATCCGCAGCAGTTCCAATTTGGCCTAATGCAGTTGATACCTCGAAACTCAGATACGGGTTGGGGCGCGCTTGGCGTTTGGGCATGGGCGGCCAGCCGTGTGGTCGATTTCCTTTGCGAAACGGCGCAGTTCGACGCAAAACGGATCGCGGTAGCTGGCTGCTCGCGCGCCGGAAAAGCCGCGCTGTGGTGCGGTGCACAGGATGAACGAATCGCCGCCGTTATTTCCATTGTGAGCGGTTGTACCGGCGCGGCGATGGCGCGTGGTAAACAGGGCGAACGGATACAAGAGATTACTAGCGCGTTTCCTTACTGGACTTGTGAGCGCTATGCTTCGTTTGCCGGGCGTGAGGACGACCTGCCGGTTGACCAGCATATGCTGTTAGCTCTCTGCGCGCCTCGTCCGCTTTATGTTTCCAGCGCGAGCGAGGACGCATGGGCGCACCCGGAGAAGGAGTTTGAGTCCTGCGTGCGCGCGGGAGAAGCCTATCGCGCGCTTGGCACGCAAGGGCTTGCCTCCGAAGCGTTTCCGAAGCCGAATACGCCAATATTCGGCGGGAATATCGCATATCACGTTAGAAAGGGAGAACATGGATGCTGCGTTTACGACTGGGAACAATACATTCGGTTTCTAGACCGGTACTTTCATGAACATGCATCCTGTGGTGAAGCGACTACGTGATCTATTCCAACGTCTGCGGGCGGGGAAGAGCAGGTTTCACTCTATTCGCGCAAAACTGTCTATCAGCAGCACACTCGTCATTCTCCTGTTGATTGTGCTGCTGGAAATATGCGTTTCAACGGTTGTAACGCAGCTGCAGTATGCTGACGCAATTCAGGTTAACCGTGAGTTGGTCGATTCCATGGGGACCAGTTTCGACAACATTGTCAATGCTTTCAAACGGCAGATCAATTTCGTAACATACAACTCCGAATTTCAGGAAGAGCTTCAGATTGTGCCGACCGACGCGGCAAGCTTATCGACCCATATCAACGATCTTCGTTCCGTTATGGTGCTGCAAGTTCTCGCTATGAGCGAGGTGGAAGGCGCTTATCTCTATGATACGGACGGAGAATTAATAACCTTCTGGCAAAAGCACTATAGAACCGGCGATCCATTTATCATTTTGTCAGACATGGACAGTTCCCTGTTTGCGGAAAACGGAAAGATTACCTCTGCCATACAAGGGGCGCGTCTCACCTTTAATCGAACGATTCGTGATAAGTCTTCCTTGAAATGCATAGGGTATATTTCATTTATCTACGACCAGGATGCGCTTCAAAAGCAGATAAACACATTTATCAATACGGACACGCGCTTTGTCATCGTACTCAACGAGGAGAATGAAGTCATAGCGCATAACGGCAAGAGTGCGGAGACGCTGCAAAGCGCAATTGAGCAAAGCCTTACCATAGCACCCAACGAAAGCGAAACGCTGAATGTTACAGGTATTGGAAAAGCGCTTGTGAGTAATTATCTGTGCAAGAGTGAGAACTGGCGGATTATCTGCGTGGTCGCGCGTGAGCAGCTGATCCGTTCGCAGTCGCTGACACGGCAATTCATACTTTTGCTGGGCATTCTGTCCATCGCGATTGCAGTGGGCGTGCAAACAGTCACGTCCCGAAGAATTGTAAAGCCGATCAAGAAGATTGTGGATACCGTCCATCGGGTAGAGGCGGGCGATTATTCCACGCCCGCGGATGTGGAAACGAACGATGAAATCAAGTATCTGGCCGACAGCGTCAACAGTATGATCCATAAAACGGACGTGCTTATCAACCAGAATCTGCGAGGAGAGATTCGATTTCGGGACGCGCAATTGATCGCATTGCAGGCGCAGATCAATCCGCACTTTCTCTACAATACACTGGAGTGCATCAACATTCTTGCGCAGATGGGACGTAAGGAAGACGTGCGAAGGGTAACGCTCGCTTTCTCCAATATGATGAAATCGCTCATCTCATCCCGCAAGATGGTCACCATCCAGGAAGAACTCGATTACTCAAAAGAACTGATCGAAATCTATCAGGTTCTGCTTGGAGATCGTTTGGTGTGTTCGTTTGAGGTGGATCCCGAGTTTGCCAGTGTGGAGATTCCGCGGCTGATGATACAGCCCATCATTGAAAATGCGGTTCTGCACGGCATAAAACCTTCCCAGAGAAAGGGACATCTGAATGTCGGCGTTTCACTTTCCGAACGCGGCATTCTCTTATTCGTTTCGGATGACGGCTGCGGAATTCCAGCCGATCAGGTAGCGGCGATATTGAGCTACTATAGAAATCCCGGCGAGGAGAATAAAGAAGAAATCGGCTTCGGTCTACGAAACGTAATCGACCGGATCAAGTTGCTGTATGGCGACGCTGCGTCCTTTAGCATACAGAGCAGCGTCAACTGGGGGACTACAGTGCATATTACAATTCCGTACGGGCAGGAATAAACTACGATATAAGGAGGCCGATCGAATGGGTTATTCCGTTCTCATCGTTGACGACGAGCCACTGATTGCGTCGAACTTGATCTGCAGTGTTCCCTGGGAACAACTGGGTTGCAAAGTGGCGGGATCGGCCTGCGACGCTGCGTCCGCGCGGATAGCCATCGACCGCTGGCATCCGGACATCGTCATTACGGATATCGTGATGCCTGGCGAAACCGGCCTTTCGGTTGTATCCTACTGCGCGGAACAAAGTTATCCTTGCAAAGCGATCGTGCTCTCCGCATATCACGAGTTTTCTTATGCGCAGCAGGCAATGGCGAGGGGTGTGGAACATTATGTTCTGAAACCCATTGATTTTGCGGCCTTGACGCATGCGATTCAGAGCGCCCAGAAAGACCTGAACGAGATTTATACGCAACTGTCGTGCCAAAGCGAATTATATCACTATACTGAAAACGCGAAACTGCGTGAAATGGAAGATCTGCTCTTCGGAATCGCGTACAATGGTTATCCGCAATCAGGAGAGGATTTCAACCGTATACAGAAGGTTCCGTTTCGATCTGGCTTTTTGGTTTCGCTACACTTTTTTAATATTCCGTGCCGAAAGGACGGCGTTTCGCCATCCGCTGCTGTACGAATAGAAAGCGAACTGCGGCCGTTGTGCAACCTGTTTGCCGTACGTTCTTATGATAAAGGAGCAGTTTTTCTTTTACTCTATGAGCAAGGGGGAACGGCTGAGCAGGCACGTCGGCACGTAACGAACTATTTCAAGCAAGCGCTGCTCTCGCTGTCTGCAGAGGACGGGATTCTCTCGGTAGGCGTTGGTGACTGCTTCTTCGGGATCGAGAACTTACGGGAATATTTTACCTATTGCAGCAGCTGGTCATCTTACGGCTTCTTTCGAGACTGCAACACGCTGTTTCTTTCTCAACCTGCGTCAATGGAAGCGATTCCGTCCAACAGAGACAGCCTGATGCAGAGCGTTTATTGTGGTGATCCGGCGCTGACCCAGACCGAACTTGCTGTTTGCCGCGAACACTTGCTCTCGCTGGATCCAGGCACGGCAGTTTACAGCATGCGCAGCCTGCATCACCAAGTGAATATGATCGCTTCCAGAGCCGGTATGCAGATGGAAGAAACGAACGAACGGAATTTCTATAATGAGAATTTCAACTGTATGTTTCGGGAACTGTCCGAAGCGGTACTGGCGGTTAGCCGTTATATTCTCAGAACGTCCGATCTCGTCGGCAAACTGCAAATGCTTGACGAAGGCGTTTTTTTTGATGTGGATTTCAACCTCACAAAGCTGGCGGACATGTTGGGGGTAAACTGCGCTTACCTAAGCCGTGTATTCAAACGCGAGATTGGAACGAACTTTTGCGATTATCAATCACAGATACGAATTGAACAAGCAAAGCGACTTCTCGTTACGACCAATTTCAGCAATGCGGAAGTTGCAAGACGCTGTGGTTTTTTGGATAAGCGTTATTTCGCTCAGGTTTTTAAAAAGAAGTGTAACATGACGACAACACAATACCGGGAAGCAATGAAAAAGGCGGCACAGTGAAGTAAAAACTTTCTACCTGTATATCAAAAATCTTCATCTCCTTATCACTTCTTTCGTTTGCTAGAATCAAATATAGGGTCACGTACCCGCATATCTGTAAAGGGTATATCCCCGCATATCAAAAGGAGGATGAGAGAATGAAAAAGATTTGGACAATTTTACTTGTTGTTCTGCTGGTGGCGTCGTTATTCACGGGCTGCGCGCAGAATCCAGCCGTTGAGTCTGACGATACGGCTGTGGCGAGCGAAGCTGTTACCGAACCGACAGCAGACACAACCACTGTTTCCACAGAGGTGAAGGAACTGGATTTCTTCTGGTGGTCGGATGGCAGCGAAGGCGAGGTTATGCAGGGTTTGATCGACGAATATGAAGGCATAAACCCCAGTATCCAGATCAACCTGATCGAGATTCCTTTTGCCGACATGACGAACAAGATCATGATGTCCGTCGCGGGCGGTGAAGCTCCGGCGCTGACCAGAACGACGGAAGGCATCTCCAATAACTGCTATGAATCCTACGTTGACATTGGTCAATATACCGAGGCTGACGCGCTGATCAGCCAATTTATCCCTTCGATTGAAAGCTATTATGTCAAGAACGACAAGGTCATCTCGGTGCCTTCTGACGTGACGGCTAACGGTATGATCTACAACAAAACGGCGTTCGATAAGGCTGGCGTTTCCGTGCCGACCGGCCCGGACGATATTTGGACTTGGGATGAATTTATTGCGAATTTGAAGCTGGTTGTTGCGAATGGTGGCGTTCAGTATGGCATGGTAATTGACAATGCTTCCCATCGTTGGGCGACCATCCTCTACGAGTTTGGCGGCAGCATCGCGAACGAGAATGGCGGCAATCTGAGTTCTGAAAACAGCATGAACGCGATAAAATTCACAAAGAGTCTTTTCGATGAGGGCCTGGTTGTCGCAGCGCCTTGGCTGACGTTCGACGATCCGAACAACATCTTCCGCTCCGGCACGGTTGCCGTTCAGATTGCAGGCAACTGGATGATTCAGAACTATCAAGAAAACATTACCGACTTCGAATGGGGCGTTACCTACATGCCCATTCAAGTCCAGCGTTCCTCTGTGCCTGGCGGCAAGCAGATCGCGGCAATTCAAGGCTCTGGGTACGAAAAGGAAGCCGTCGACTTCATTCTTTGGGTTACACAGAAAGAGCAGAGCAAGAAGTATTGTGAAGAATCCTTGTTCATTTCACCGCGCCTCGATTGCGCGGAGTTGGAATATCCGTACCGCTCGGATGAGTTCGCAGTTTTTGCAAACGAGCTGGCAAACACACCTCTCAGCGCCGCGTTTGACTGGGGCTACCCCGGACTGAGCGCAGCCTTCTTTACGGATTTGACGTATGAATGGGCGGATGTACTGAACGGGACTATGACCCCTGAGGACTTTGCAGCGCACATTGATTCTTTGTGCGATGAAGTAATTCTCGCGAACTAACTGCATGTGTTACGCGCGGGGCACGAAGGGTATTTCCATCGTGTCCCGCTTATATGGAGTGTGCTTATGAAGAAAAAAAAGACGCAAATTGTCTCACTTGAAATGCGGGTATTCCCGTATGCCATGGTGCTTCCGAACCTGATAATTTTCACGCTGTTCATCATCCTCCCGGTTGTTTACGGGTTCGGCATTTCGTTTACCAATTGGAAAGGGATTGGAAGCGCGGAGTTCGTTGGTTTTGCGAATTACGCAAAGCTTCTTCATGACACGAAATTCTGGCAGGCGATGTGGCGCACGCTCGTTTTCTCTGTCCTGTGTTTGCCGTTTGTTCTAGTTATTCCAATGTTTCTGGCACAGATAGTGATAAAAGAGATTCGCGCGCGCGGCGTGTTTCGCGCTATTTTTTACTGGCCGTCTATGATTTCGTTCATCGTCGTCGGTATTTCGTTCCGGTTTCTATTTGGAGACACAACTGGGGTAATTAACTTCCTTATTGAACAACTGGGGTTTGGGAAAGTCAGTTTTTTAACGAATGATGTCGGTGCAATGGCAATTCTAGTTCTGGCGACTATTTGGTCTCGAACGGGGTTTTTGATGGTCGTGTATATGTCTGGATTGCAGAGCATTCCGCAGTCGTATTACGAAGCCGCGGAAGTTGATGGGGCAAAACCATTTCAACGCTTTATAAAAATCACGTTGCCCCTGTTAAAACCCACAATGTTCCTCGTTGTCATTTTGACACTGATCGACCTGTTTAAGTCGTACGGTTTGGTCGTGCAATTGACGAAGGGCGGTCCAGGTACGGCCACAACTTTCGCTGTTCAGTATATCTTCCAGCAAGCGTTTGAGAAACTCAACCTGGGATATGCTAGCGCGATGTCAATCATACTTATGCTGATCCTTGCCACGTTTACGGTGGTGCAGTTCCGTTTAAACAAAGGAGGCGCCATCGATGACTAAGAAAATCAAGAAACTAAAGCCCGTTTCACCCTGGACATATGTGATTCTGGTAATTATATCTATTCTCTTTTTAGCGCCGATTGCATGGATTATATTGTCATCCTTCAAATCCAGTTCAGAAATCTTCCGGTTTCCGCCGACGTTATTTCCAAAGGAGTTTTCACTTCAAAATTATATCGACGCATTTTCGGAAGGCAACTTTGTGCGCTATTTTGCAAATACGACGTTTGTTACAATTACGTCCACCATTCTTTGCGTTGTAATCAGCCTGATGGCTGGGTATGTGTTTGCAAAGTACGACTTCAAAGGAAACAATGCGCTCTTTATACTCTTTGTGTCCACCCTTATGCTTCCCTTGGAAGTCCAGATGATCCCAACGTTTCTGATGATAAAAAAGTTCGGACTTTATGACTCGCTTTGGGGACTGATTATCCCTCCGGCCGCTACGCCTGCAGGCATATTCCTGGTTAGGCAATATTTCCTTTCCGTACCAAACGAACTAATGCAAGCGGCGCGGATAGACGGCGCAAGCGAAACGCAGATATTCCTGCGCATCATGATACCCATTGCAAAACCGGTCACAACGTGCATTGCAGTGTTCTCTGTCTTGTGGCGCTGGAACGATTATATGTGGCCGTTGCTCGTTATTCGCGATCCAAACAAATATACAGTGCAGCTTGCGCTTGCGAATTTCGCGGGGCAATATTCGATCGACTGGGAGATGCTGCTGGCTATGTCGGTAGTTACCATGATACCCATGTTGATTGTTTTCTTGATTTTCCAGAAACAATTCATTAAAGGCATGACTACTTCAGGATTGAAGGAATAAATCGATGGAAGCTCGGCACGGGAACAAGTTGCGAGAAACATTTTGAGATGAATCAGAATATAGATTCCCAAAGGGGATCGAGAATTTCCCCCAAATAGTAGCCCTGACTGAATGAGGAAAAATCGATATTCAGACGACCACGGACCCGAATTTCGGGCAAATTCGGCCGGTGTCAGGTATGTTAATGCGCTGTGCGGCCGGGGCTCGTTGTAGTCCCTGCACCAGCGCTTAAATTTATCCACAGTATACTACAGCGATATAGAACGGTTCAAGTTCAGGCATTCGTTCTGTAAGCTGCACTGAGACACTCTAAATCAAAGATAATTTGGAAGTATTTTGGCTAAACCTTCACGAAGTGATGCAATTACGTAATTCAACTAAGGTGGGTGCAAACAATTTTGTGTGCTGAACCCAAGGCAGCGGACAGGGAGAATTGCACTCAATCGCATCATTGATCAAGAACACTTCCAGATCATTGATCAGGTTGCGTACGTAGACTGGCGTTGTTCATATGGCGTTAGACCGTTTTTGTTTAAATTTGTTTGAAATTGTAATCGCCGATATACTCATCAATCAATTCTTATGCTTAAAGCAATATATGAACTTTGGCTTCTTTGTATGAATGGTTCTTGCGATCCTATTCTATCATTTGACCACTATATATCCTTTTTAATTTGCGCAATTTATAGTATCTTATCTTGATAAGATACAATAAAAGTCTTATTTTGATCTTAGCACTTGTTTATGGCCGAATTTGCAAAGATTTTATATGCTAGGAGAAGGACAATTTTAAATGAAAGGCTGAAGGCAAATTAGATTAAACCGTTCTGCCTTTGTTTTACTTTTTAGAAATCAATTCTCGTTAAAAATCAGGATTCATATTACTTAAAACTATGGGAATTTAATCAGCACGCCAGATATGCCGGGGACAGTACGCTAAGCGCAAAGCTTGCGAAATGTGAAAAAGAAGGGGTTTAAAAATCTCAAAAAAGTGTTGACAGCAAGTAGGTTTACCGCTAAACTAAGGTTAAGCGTTCAACCTAACAGCATATCTTACTATTTCTAGCCTAATTTGTCTGGCGAAACGCAAAAAAAATATTGGAGGAACGAAGATGTTGAAAAAGCTACTCAGTATTCTGCTGGCAGTCGTACTGGTCATGGGCGTTTTATCCGCCTGTGCAACAGATGCGGACAGCGCAACGGACACTGCTACGGACGCCGCAGCGCCTGCGGACACATCCGCTGACAGCGCCGCTACGACCACGGAGGCCGAAGAACCGGTTGTTTTAAAACTTGGTATTTATCCGGCGGACACGGATGAAGCGGCAATCGAGGCTATGGAAGACGTAATTGCCCGATACAACGAAGAATATCCCAATGTTGAAGTGGAGCGCGATTACTACAAGTATTCAACGGACAATATTGCGCCGATGGCGGAAGCCGGAACACTTCCGACGATCTTTGAAACATGGTTTACCGAACCGCAGAAGCTGATTCGCTCCGGTTATGTTCGTGACATCACCGACATCCTGGAAGAGCGTGGTTGGTTGGATCAGATCACACCGGCAATTCGCACACTGCTTTCGGATGAAGATGGAAAAGTATATGGCATTCCGCGTGACGCCTATGCCTTGGGCCTCATGTGCAATGTGGAATTATTCGAAGAAGCAGGTCTTGTGAACGACGATGGAACAATCCAGTATCCGACAACGTGGGAAGAGCTTGCTCAAGTTGGTGTAAAAATTAAAGAAGCCACAGGTTCCGCCGGCTTTGTTCTTCTAGCCGGGGAAGACCTTGGCGCAGACGGCTGGCACTTTAGCAACATCGCTTGGGCATACGGCGCAACGCTGGTTACCGACAACGGCGACGGGACTTATACGCCAAATCTCAACAGCCAGGAAGTCGTAGAAGCCATGGAGATGGTCAAATCCTTGAAATGGACCTATGACATTTTGACAGCGGATCCCTTCTCCGAAGGTTGGGCGTCCGGGTTTACACAGATCGGTACCGGTGCGGCGGCCATGTACATTGGTGCAAATGACGCTGTGGAACAACCAACTGCAAACAACGGGCTGGCTGTAGACAAACTGGCGCTGGTTCCGATGCCGGCAGGCCCTGGCGGACAGTATTCGCTTTCCGGTGGTACGCCCTACATGTTTGCTGCGGACGCGACAGACGAAGAAGTTAATGCGGCGTTGGATTTCCTGATCGCATTCGGAAAAGCGCCCGTTGTTGACGATTCCACCATGGAATCCCTTCGCGCTCAGGCTGCCACCAAGCTTGAAAACGGCGTGCCGAACATTATGCGCTTCCCCTGCTGGACTTCGACGGAAATTCAGGCTGCCGAAGCTGAGGTGCTCGCTGAATACACAAACGTGAACGCCAACCTCTATGCGGATTACTTCACGGCGGTCTCTACCGCGGGCAATCTGCACACGGAAGAGCCGGGCGATACGCAGGCGATGTATAAGGAACTGGGCAAGGTCATTCAGGAAGTGATCATGAATGAAGACTCCGACGTACAGGCACTGCTGGACGTTGCACAGTCCAACTATATTGCGATTCTGAACGAAGAAGGCATCCTTGGGAAGTAAGCTAACAAAGGAGAATTCCCCTGCCTGATCTGAAACAGGGGGCGGTGGTGCTGCCGTACTGCCGCCCCTTCGTGTGATATTGATGCGAGGTGTACATGAAAATTAAAAAAGATCGCTGGAAAAGAGACGTCACGGGATGGCTGATCATGCTGCCTGCGCTGATACTCTTTGCGTTTTTCATCTGGGAGCCGCTGCTCGAAAGCGTACGGCTTTCGCTATATGCCGCAAAGGGATATACCACCACGGATTTTGTGGGGCTTGACAATTATATCGGCCTTTTTTCAAATCCGGACTTCGTGATAGCGTGGAAAAACACTGCGGTCTATGTCCTCTGCTCACTTATTATCGGATTTGTCGTTCCCATTTTTATGGCGGCGATGATCACGGAGTCACCATTTTTACGCGGACTAACACGGGTATCCGTATATATGCCCAACATTCTTCCCGGGCTTGCCGTCGTGTTGATCTGGAAGTTCTTTTTCAACGCGGGCGATACCGGCGTGCTGAACATTTTGCTCAAACCTATAGGCGAACTTGTCGCAAAAATAAACGGAAGCACATATGAACCATTCAATTGGTTGACCGCCCCCGGCTGGGCTATACCGCTCATTATCGTTATGTTGACGTGGAAAGCAGCCGGGTCAACCGCACTTATTTATATGGCCGGAATTTCCGGAATTAATCCCGATATTATCGAGGCTGCAACGATTGATGGTGCTACCCCAGTGCGACGCTTTTTCTCCGTTACGCTTCCCAACCTGGGTTCCTTAATATCAACAATGTTTATTCTGCAGATTATTTCTGTATTCCAAATATTATACGAGCCAATGATGATCGGCGGCGTACATAACAATCAGGTTTCGGTCATGATGCTTGTTTATGAGTATGCCTTTGATAAACAAAACTATCCCAAAGCAGCCGCTATGAGTGTGCTGATTTGTCTAGCGTTATTATTCCTGACCGCTATTTATTTTGCTGTCAATAAAATCGTCCATAGGGAAGATTCGAGAGGAAAGGCCAAGGCATGAAAAGAAAGATGCATTCCCAATTCTTAGCCAATCGATACAAAAACAAGCAGGACGGCGTTCTGCGCGCATATGATATGCGTACGCGCGGCAACCGCTTCTGGGCAATCGTTATATTCATTATTTGCCTTGCCATGATTGCCATCGTTCTGTTTCCGGTTATCTGGGTAACGCTGGCCGGGTTTAAAGACGTAAAGGAGTTCACGCGAAGCACCGCGATCCTTCCATCCAGCTTTTCTTTGGAGCCATATATAAAGACTTGGAATCAGCTAAAGTTTTCCCGTTACTATTTTAATTCTACGGTTCTGATTATCGGCGCAATGATCAGCGCGGTTGTGTTTAATGGCCTTTTGGCCTACGTCCTTGCGATACTGAAGCCGCGAGGTCACAAAATCGTGTTCGCAATGGTAATGGCGACCATGCTCATACCGCCAACAACCACGATTGTGGCGCAGTATGTAAACATCAACAATGTTTTAAACTGGGCGGCAAACCTGTTTCAAGTGGACAACTATCAGGATACGATTTTGCCGATGATTCCGCTTTGGCTGATATACGGTGCAAATGCCTTTTGGTTGATTTTGTTTAAAAAGTTCTTTGAAGACCTTCCAAAGGAATATTTTGAAGCCGCACGGATCGACGGATGCTCGGATTTCGGCATATTTTGGCGCATCGTTATGCCGCTGAGCAAGCCGATTTTAATCGTAATCGCCATATTTTCCGCTACGGCGGCCTGGTCGGATTTTTTGTTGCCAAATCTGGTGCTGGGAAACGGGCCTTGGAAAACCGTTATGGCTCGGCTGTTTGACTTTAAGTCGACTATCAACGTTCGTCCGACAGATATTGTCCGGGCGGTGGTCTTCTCTATCGTTCCGCCTATGGTGATCTTTGCGATTTTCCAAAAGCAGATCACAAAGGGCGTCGCGGGCGGCGGCATCAAAGGCTGACGCGGACCACATATTTTACAGTATAAAAGTCCCTTGGGCGCATGTGAAAACATGATTGCGCGAGGGTGAGAAAGGTTTACAAAAAAATGGGCAAGTATGCCGATCGATATTTCGGTCTCGACCCGTGGAAAATTACGGAACAAGGGTTCGACCCCGCTTATAGCCGCGTTGGTGAAAGCGTATTTTCGCTTGCCAATGAACATCTGGGTGTCCGGGGTTTTTTTGACGAAGGATATTCGGGTGACAGCATGTCGGACTGCTATGTCAGCGGCGTATATGCGATAGATGACAGCATGCCGCATTCATACAAAGGCATAGTCACAAAAACGCATTTCATGGTCAATTCGATCAATTGGCTGTCGGTGCTCATTCGTTTTGCCGGGGAGGCGCTGGATTTGAGCAAGAGCCGTTTTTCAGGGTTTCGGCGCGAGCTGGATCTTTCGACGGGCGTACTGAGGCGAACGTTTATATGGCATACGCAAGCGGAGAAAGACATCTGCATGACGTTCCGTCGTTTTCTTAATATGGAAGACATTCGTTTCGGTTGCCAGGAAATTATCATAACACCGATTGATTTTGATGGAACGATTACCATTTCGCCGCGTTTGGATTGGGATGTGACGCATGAACTATACGATGTACGCTTCTGGGATTTGGTTTCCGAAAGTGAAGACGGATTGACGGTTCGCACAAAGGATGCGGGATTTACTCTATATGCAAGACAGAGCTGCGAAGGATTCGGCGAAATCCCGATGAGCGCTGGAAAGCCTATAATCGCACGTCGGGTTTGCGGCGTTGATACCAAGCCGATATCGGGTGAAATTCCCGTGTTTTCGAAGATTGAAGAGCACGCCGCCCGGTTTTGGAAGAATGCGTGGCGGACGATGGATGTGGTGATTGAAGGCGACCCGGAAAACCAGCAGGGGATTCGCTATTGCATATTCCAGTTGATCCAAACATATGGCGGACGAGGCGAAGGGCATAACATCGGGGCGAAAGGATTGACCGGTGAATTTTACAATGGCCATGCCTTCTGGGATACGGAAATTTGTTGTATGCCGTATTATCTTTTTACGAACCCCAAAGCGGCAAGATCGCTCCTCGATTTTCGTATAAAAACACTCCCGCAGGCGAAGGCCCGCGCAGAAATGTTGGATTGTAAAGGCGCTTGCTATCCGGTAGCGACGCTGAACGGTGAAGAGGCCTGCACTTTATGGCAGCACGCCAACTTGCAACTGCAACCGACGACTGCTGTAGCTTATGCGCTTTGGCAGTATGTTTCTGTTACAGGAGACGAGGCTTATTTGAATAACGTTGCGTTTGATATGCTCATGGAGATTGCAATTTATCTTGCATCCAGAGTAGAGCAAAATCCTGAAACCGGTGAATATGGATATTTCGGCGTCATGGGCCCGGACGAATTCCATCTGATGGTTAATAACAACGCATACACCAACTATATGGGCAAAAAGACGCTTCTTTTTGCCGCGGAAACAGCTGAGCAAGCGGGTAAGGCGGATTGCTACGACACCGCGTACTGGCGCGAAATTGCGCAGGGCATGTATATGCCGAGACATGGAGAGCTGATTGAACAACACGACGGTTTTTTTACGTTGCCGCATAAGGATGTCCAGTCGATACCTGCCGAAGAATTCCCACTGTATCATCACTGGAGCTATGACCGCATTTATCGATCCGACATGATTAAGCAGGCGGATACGCTTATGTTGTTTTTGCTTTGGGGCGAAGATTTCACCATGCAGGAAAAGCGCGCAAATTACGAATATTATGAGTCCAGAACGATACACGAAAGCAGCCTGTCCCCGTCCGTCCATTCGATTCTTGCAGCGGAGTTGGGATTGCTGCCTGATGCGTTGCGCTTTTTCGGATTTGCCACGCGACTGGATCTGGATAACTATAACCGAAATACGGGTGAAGGGCTTCATATGACCAGCATTGCAGCTGCCTGGGAGAATATTGTGGAAGGATTTGCGGGGCTGCGCATCGGTAAAGATGGGCTTTCGCTCGCTCCATATCTACCAGACGGGTGGAGCAAGCTTTCGTTTACTCTGCACTGGCGCGGCACCACGTTGCGTATAAGTGTTTCGAAGAATGACTGCGACATTGTACGTGAAGAAGGAGACCCGGTAACGCTTCGGCTTCATGGGAAAGAGCAAACCGTATAAGCATGAATGTTTGGGAACTGAAACAGGACGGATACGACCCGAACCGGGCGGAGGAAAACGGCAACCGCTTTTTTACGGGCAACGGCTTTGTCGGTGTCCGCGGAACGCTGGAAGAATATCAAAAAGATCGTATGCCTGCGTGGAATCTGGCTGGCGTTTATGACCGGAATCCGGAAAGTTTGTGGCGTGAACCGGTCAACGCACCGAATGGTTTTTTTGCTCAAGTGGCGGATGCAGGAACGGTGCTGAATCATGTTCAGCGTTTGGATTTGCGCCATGCGGTGCAATGCCGAAAAACAGAATACGAAAAGGCAGAACTTGAAATCGAACGGTTTGCAAGCATGGAACGACCGCATTTGCTATGCCAAAGAATCATCGTTCGAACCAAAAATGATGCGATTATTACGCTACGCTGTGGGATTGATGGAGATGTTTGGGATCTAAACGGCCCGCATTTATATAACTATCGTTGTGGCGAACAGGATGGCGTATTGTTCGTGGAATGCGTGACCGGTGAGCAAAAACACCTGATCTCAGTTCGGGAGACGGTCGATTGTGAACCGGATGCGATTGAAATATCGCAAACCGGGGCTTTCCGTGTGTACACTGTCTGCGGCGAACTGGTTTTGACACGGTATATTACGATAAACGACGCGCCGGCATATGGAGACTTTGACACGTCTTTGCAGGGACATATAAGAGCGTGGGAAGCGCTTTGGGCGGAATCCGAAGTGGAACTGGAAGGCGACGACCTTGCGCAGCTCTATCTGAACGACAGCCTCTATCACTTGCACTGCATTGCGCCGCGGCACGCAAAAGGCGGGCAAAGCATACCCGCGCGCGGTTTATCGGGGCAAACGTACAAAGGAGCGGTTTTCTGGGATACAGAGATTTTTTTGCTTCCGTTTTTCGCATATACGGAGCCTGAATTGGCCAGAAAACTCGTTCAATATCGCATTGACACCTTGCCCGGCGCGATGAAGAAGGCAAAAGAGTATGGTTGCGAAGGCGCTTTTTACGCCTGGGAAAGTCAGGAAAGCGGCCGGGAAGCTTGCACGGACTTTAATGTAACAAACGTTTTTACCGGCAGGCCGGTGCGCACATATTTTCGCGACAAGCAGATCCACATTTCCGGCGATATTGTTTATGCGCTCTATAATTACGCAAACATTACGGGCGATACGTCCGTTTTAAGCGGCGCGGGTGCGGATACCGTGAAGGCGATTGCGCAATTCTATCTTTCGCGTGCCTATCGGCGGGTGGACAGTGATGTGTTGGAGTTTACGGATGTAATCGGACCCGATGAATATCACGAGCGTGTGGACAATAACGCTTTTACTAATCGGATGGCGGAGTTTTCAATCGAGAAAGCGCAGGATTTGGAACAATCTGCCGAACGTGGAACAAGCGAAACTACGCGCGAGCGTTTTAGCCAACGAATTCGCGGGATGCATATTGAGAATGACATCATTGAACAGTTTGCAGGGTATTTTCAGCATGAAGATGTATCGCTTGCCGAGGTGAGAAGTCGTCTGAAGCATCCGCGTGAGTATTGGGGGACGCCCTGCGGCGTGGCGTACCCGACGCAAATCATCAAGCAGGCGGACGTCATTGCACTTATGCAGCTCTTTGCGGAAGAATTTACGGAAGAGCAAGTCCAAAAGAACTGGGACTATTACGAACCCCGTACCGAGCACGGAAGCTCGCTGTCCGCCTGCATGTATGCGCTGACGGCTTGCCGCATCGGCAAAACGAAGGAAGCGTATGAATTGTTTATGAAATCGGCTGGCGCTGATGTTTTGTGCAATGGGAAAGCTTGGGCTGGAGACGTCTATATTGGCGGAACGCATCCTGCAGCGGCCGCGGGAGCGTGGCAAATAGCTGTTTTCGGTTTTGCCGGATTGAAATTGCATGATGGAAAGCCAACAGCCGTGCCGCGCTTGCCTTCCGGAATTACGAAGGTCAGCTTTCCTTTGATCATTCGCGGGGAAAAATACCGCGTAACGGCGACGCACACCGGCGCATCCATAACGGAAAGGGATAAATGATACATGATGCAAAAGAAGTATAAAGCGGCGATATTTGATTTGGACGGCGTACTTGCCGATACCGCACGTTTTCATTACCTGGCTTGGAAAGATCTTGCGGACAAACTGGGAATTGTCTTTACCCTGGAAGATGGGGAACGTATTAAGGGCGTCGCGAGGATGGAAGCGCTGGATGTGGTGCTTCGCACTGGCAACCAACAAGATCGATATTCCCGCGAAGAAAAAGAGCACATGGCAGAAGAGAAAAACGCGCTGTACGTTTCGTATATTACCAAGCTGGATCAAAGCGCATTATTGCCCGGCGCACTCGAATCGTTGCAGGAACTGCGCCGTCGAAGCGTAAAAATCGCACTTGGCTCCGCAAGCAAAAACGCGAAAACAATTCTGGAATCCACCGGCATCCTTTCGTTGTTTGATGCGATTTCCGACGGTACGCGCGTTCGAAACGCAAAACCCGACCCGGAAGTATTTCTGCTTGCCGCACGTGATCTTGCGCTGCGTGCGGAAGATTGCGTGGTGTTTGAAGATGCATTTTCCGGCATCGAGGCCGCGCATAACGGCGGTATGTATGCCGTCGGTGTCGGAACGCGCGAAAATTTGCCCAACGCAGATATGATTATATACGATCTATCACAATGGAATCCAGGTAGCCTTTTTTAACAAACGTGTAACGCAGGAAAGGAGACGCTCGTGAAGAGAATGATTCTACCGGTTGTAATTCTGTTTTTATTCGTGGCGGGCGCAGTTGGCTTTGCAATGACAGAAAAGAAAAACGCGCAGATGGGCAAGACTGTTACCGAAGTGATCCTCTACGATGCGCCGTCAACATTGACGGCAAGCAAAACTGCAAAGCTTTATGTAAACGGGGAAGAAAGTTACGTTTACAGTGTGTTTGTCAATCCGGGACGGGAAAATAACGGAGACTACGACGTTAGCACCGTCACGCGCGCACCGATGGCCTATTTTGACCTTGTCAGCGGGGAAGCGCAAATCGATATCGAATTGACGGACGAAAGTTCGTTTGAGGATGTACTGTCGGCAACGGTGTCCCCGCTAAGCGAAGGGATTAAAGTGCAAATCGAAGGACGGCACGTTCTGTTTTCAGTTCAGGAACCGGGGCAGTACGTTGTGCAGTTTAACGATACTGCAAGGGAAGCGTTCCACCTGTTTGTAAATGCACCGGAGGAGGACCTGCCGGACCGAGATAACCCGAATGTACTGTGGATCGATCCCGGCGAGTGGACCATTCCGGAAGGAATACAGCTGAAAAGCGGGCAGACGCTCTATATCTCCGCGGGAGCCGTCGTTCACACCACCGTATCGGCACAATTTGGCAGCAACATCGCGATCCGCGGGCGCGGTATGATTGACGGCGGAATTTGGGAAAGCTGGAAAGGCCAGGACGCCCACATACCAATCAATTTTCAATACTGTTCGGATGTATATGTTGAAGGCGTCATTTTGAACAATTCCAACGCATGGTGTTTCAATGCCTTTGAAACAGAAGACGCGTTGGTAGACAACGTCAAAATTATATCCGCACGTCCGAACGGCGACGGATTTACCTTGCAGAGCTGCCACAACATGATCGTTCAAAACAGTTTTGCAAGAACGTGGGACGATTCCCTTGTGGTGAAAAACTATGCGGGCAGCACAAGCGACATTGTTTTTCAGAACATGGTGCTTTGGACGGATCTTGCGCAGAGCATGGAAATTGGTTACGAAACCAATAAGGGTGAGCAGGAGAATGCAACGATCAGCGACGTGCTCTTTAAGGATATCACCGTGGTAAACGCGTTCCACAAGCCGGTGATGTCAATTCATAATGCGGACGATGCACTTGTGGAGAACATAACTTGGGAGAACGTTACCGTCGAAAATGCGGATTTGGGTAACGGGGACGCAAAAGACAACAAGCAGCTGATCGATCTCACCATTGCCGGAAGCAGCTGGAGTACCACGAAAACCCGCGGTACAATTCGAAATGTAACGTTTCGAAATATTACCGTCCTGGATGGACTGGAACAGCAGGAAATCCGCTTGCTGGGTTATGATGAAGTACATGGCATTGAAGGTGTTACCATTGAAAATCTGACGATTAACGGCAGCCCGGTAACTTCGCTGGACGACATTCGCTCAACCGTCCAGTTTGCCGGAAATGTGGAAGTGAGGTGGACGGAATGAAGCGGATCGCAATTGT
This sequence comes from Christensenellaceae bacterium, assembly GCA_963665515.1. GTDB lineage: Bacteria > Bacillota > Clostridia > Christensenellales > CAG-138 > UBA7703. The sequence continues at coordinate 3,296,623 of OY762278.1, read as the reverse complement.
CTTATGCGTAATTTTGCTGGTAATCGGGCTGGGATTTATTGCCGCCGGCATATACTATATGCAGCATCAGCATGATGTGGAAACGATTGTAAGCAGAGTGACAGTGTCGCCGCAGATGAGCCCGGAAACTCCGGAAGCATTCGTTCAGGAAGAAATGCAAGTATTCGTTCCACCCGATGGAGAAAACATTGCACTGCAAGCAAAGCTAACCGAAAGCGGGCACACGGACGTCTATTTTGGTACAAAGGCGATTGACTGACGCAACACAACCTATTGGGAGGGGGATGGCTTTCCCGCATCGCTGACGTTGAAGTTTGAAGAAGAGAAGACGTTTACGCAGATTGCTTTTTGTCTGCCGCCGTTGCGCGCTTGGAGTGCGCGGACACAAACGGTACTGATAGAAACAAGTGAGGACGGGGAGCGCTTTTTATCGGCCATGCCGGAGCAAACGTTGGACTTTGATGCAATGAGTGGAAACGCGGTACTGCTGACGTTTGATCCGGTCAGTGCTACATACATTCGGTTTACATTTTTAAGCAATACCGGTGCCGTCGGAGGACAGGCATCGGAGATTATGATTTTTCAATAATCGCCCGAATCATCGTACGTTGCACGTTTTACCTAGTCGGGTTATAATGTAACGTATTAAAGAGCAAAGGATAAACTCAAATGGTAACCATCGACACGATCGCCAACCGGGCCAAAGTCAGCACGACAACGGTGAGCAATGTCATCAACGGGAAAACCAAGCGTGTGTCCCAAGCTACAATTAAGCGGGTGCAGGCGATCATTCGTGAAACGGGCTATTCGCCGAATATGTCTGCGCGTGCGCTGTCGACGCGCAACTCCAAAGTTGTAGCACTTATTTCGCATATGGACCCCGAAAAAAGCGGCGATTTTATGGACGACCCTTTTATGACCCGTTTCATTTCTGCCGTGGAAAGCACGCTGCGCGAAAAAGGTTATTACATCATGCTACGCACCATCGGAAGCCAAGAAGACCTAAGGAAGTTCCTTGCCAACTGGAATATCGACGGACTCTTTTTTACAGGCCTTTTTGAAGACGACGATTTGTATATTGCGCTGAAGGAGATGGAAAAACCGATTGTACTTGCGGATTCCTATTTGTCCGATTACAGCAGTATGTTCAACGTTGGCCTCGACGACGTACAGGGAGGATTACTCGCAACGCGCTATCTGATTCGGAAAGGACACGAGCGTATTGTTTTTGCGGGCCCGCCCATTCATGCCGGCGGCGTCGTCGAAAAACGTCTGGAGGGGTACAAGACAGCTCTTGCCGAGGCGAACATACCATTTGACGCGGAGCTTGTGTGCGAAAGCGAATTCAAAACGCGGGATACGCTGGCCCTTGGTGCAAGCATTGCAGCGCATAAGGACGTTACGGCTGTTTTTGCAACAGCGGATGTGATGGCTGCTGGCATTATGGCGGGCATTCGCCAGGGCGGGCGGCGCGTTCCGGAGGAAATCTCCATTGTGGGCTTCGATGATCTCAACTGGTGCCAGCTCACAAGCCCGGGCCTAACCACCATTCATCAAAACATGCGGCGTAAAGGACAACTTGCCGCAGATCTGATGGTTACCCTGCTTGAGGGTGGCAGAGTTAAGGAGCACAACATCATGCTTCCCGTCCATCTGGTGGAGCGAGAAAGTGTCTGTTCTCTTCAAAAGCACAAAAAACATAGTAATTCCATTTGACTTGTAAGCCCATTTGCATAAAATTGTTTACAAAAAAAGTTAAAGTGTGAGATCTCCTTTAAAACGATAATCAATTGGACTGAATGAGATCAATCAACACTACACTTTTTTGCTTTTTCACTCATGTCATCGACCATTTTTTCAAAAGCTTCGATTTCACTGGAGGTCAGACTCGCAAGCACCTGCTTTAGCCTCGTCTTGCAGATGAAGCATGTACTGCAATAATTCTTTACCGGTGTCAGTTAAATAAAGCTTTTTTGCTCTTTTGTCATTGTCGGATTTCTTTGTCCGCAGGAACCCTTTTTGTTCCATGCTTTTTACAGAGCGGGCGATAGCTGCCTTGTCAATCACCAGATTTGCCGCAATGGTTTCTTGGCTGAACCCCTCTCTTTCTCCGATATTGACCAGAAAGACACTGTCCTAGCTTTATAGGCTCGATGACATCAACGGATCCTGAATGGAAAAGATTTTTGGAAGCCAGGTAGGGTCGTGGATATCTACAAGTTTGCGGTATTCGCTGGGGGTTATTCCCAGCGTTTTTTTAAACACACGCGAAAAATAATTTGTATCAAAAATGCCGACAGCTGCAGCAATTTGCCCAATGGTTGCTTCGGTGTTTTGCATCAACCGGCAGCTTTCGGAAATGCGGTAATTAGTTATGTACTCGGGGAGGCTTTGTCTTACTTCGCGATTAAATTGTGTTGACAGATAGTTAGGATTCATTTTATGTTTTCTGCGCGACCTGTTAACGTTAATTTAGATGACAGGTTAAAGTGAATGTACTCCATGACGCGACGAATCGTAGGCGAATAGTCGGCTAAAGAATATCGTTTGACCATTTCGCAGTATTCTCTTGCCATTTCTCGCCGAAAGGCCGGAATGGAGTCCGAGGAACGGAGCTGTTCGATACGCACAGCGAACCTGGTGCTGATGCGGTCGATAAATATTGGATGTACATGCGCTGGCTCAATGGCTTTTCGAAATAGTGTATTGAGCGCGATAAGCAGGTCTTTATCATTGCGAAGCTGGTTTGGAAGTCTAGACAGAGCAGGCAGGGAATGCAACACTTTTTCGGACAGGATGCTAAGCAACAGATTCTTGAATGCCTCGATTCCAGCGCATTAGCCATTGCATAGGACTTAAATACCCAAGACGTTTTTGCACTCGTCTGGTATTGTAGAATCCTTCAATATAGGCAAATATCTTTTGCCGGGCTTCGTCCCGCGTTCGGAAATGGGTCCAATGAACCGTTTCCTTCTTCAGGTTTGCAAAGAAGCTTTCACTCCAGCTGTTATCGCCCGGCATGCCTACGCGTGAGAAGCTTTGCCGAAAGCCTTCTTTAGCCAGTAATTTCATTACGCTCTCCGATGTGTATTCGCTCCCACGATCACTGTGAAAGATGCATCCCTTTGGAATATCCCAACGTCGTAACGCTTTCTGGATCGTTTTCACGACCAGCTCTGCTTTCATGCGTTCAGACATGCTCTCCGCCAGGACAATCCCGCTCTTCACGTCTTTGATCTGGCACAGATAGGGAATGCAACACTTTTTCGGACAGGATGCTAAGCAACAGATTCTTGAATGCCTCGATTCCAGCGCATTAGACATTGCATAGGACTTAAATACCCAAGACGTTTTTGCACTCGTCTGGTATTGTAGAATCCTTCAATATAGGCAAATATCTTTTGCCGGGCTTCGTCCCGCGTTCGGAAATGGGTCCAATGAACCGTTTCCTTCTTCAGGTTTGCAAAGAAGCTTTCACTCCAGCTGTTATCGCCCGGCATGCCTACGCGTGAGAAGCTTTGCCGAAAGCCTTCTTTAGCCAGTAATTTCATTACGCTCTCCGATGTGTATTGGCTCCCACGATCACTGTGAAAGATGCATCCATTTGGAATATCCCAACGTCGTAACGCTTTCCGGATCGTTTTCACGACCAGCTCTGCTTTCATGCATTCAGACATGCTCTCCGCCAGGACAATCCCGCTCTTCACGTCTTTGATCTGGCACAGATAGTCGAATCCTTCATCCGTGCGTATATAGCTGATATCGCTCGAGAGAACCTGAAACGGTGCATCTATCTGAAGGTTTCTCGTCAGATTTGCATACCCGTCGCCACGTGCTTTCCGGCTGTCTGTCAGGGATCGCCGGCGTTTTTTACGATGGATCGAGCGCAGCCCTTGCATGTCCATGGAGTCGCGCACCTTGTAAAAGCTGCAAGAGAATCCTTCCGTTCTGAGCCTCCCGCAGATACGACTCGCGCCATATGTCCATTCTCCCGCCATGAATACGCGCCGAACTCGTTCGGCATACTCGCACTCGCGCTTCTCTCGCTGAGCCCACGTTCGTTTCCAATGGTAATACCCGCTTCGCGATACGTTCATTTGCGTGGCCCACTTTGCTTTCGGGTATTCGGGATGCTTAAAGATAAAGCTGTATTTCACTTCTGGAGCTTCGCAAAGTAGGCCGCTGCTTTTTTTAGCATGTCGCGCTCCATTTTCAATTCTGCGTTTTCCAGCCGGAGCGCTTTGAGTTCTTCTTCCATTGTAGCCATTGGCGTTTTTTCGCCTGACGCCGTATATTTCTTGCGCCAGTTGTACAACAGGTTTACTGCTATGCCCAGATCGTCTGCGACGGCTCGCACCGGCTTTGGACTTGCATAACTTAGTTTGACCGCATTTTTCTTGAATTCATCGTCGTATTGGGTTCGTTGTTTCAGCATGGTTTCGTCCTCCTAATCCCTATTATATTCTCTTACCATGCTGTCCGATATTTTAGCACACTCCCTTACCATGCTGTTCGATATTTTAGCACACTCCCGTCTATATAATTTCGGATTCAAAATAGCAATCAATATTGTATTTGCTTGCACCAATATGAATGGTGTCAAGTATGTTGTCGCGTGATAATGATATATTGGCCTCGGTCGATATACTATAAAAAGTTGAGGACGAGACTTGTCGATGCAATTCGGCCTCGAAATAGGAACCAGCAAAAGCATATATTCCCTGTATGATAATTTCTTTTGGATCGCAAATAAAGCGTACATTGTTTATCAGCACTGCGAACTGATGAATTACATTATCCAGAATCGTTCGGGAAAATGGGTCTCCCTCGTTAGCGGCATCAAATATATCACCCATTTCTAAGTGGCGATGCCGAAAGATGGCATATAAAGAAGATGTGGCGGGGGCGTTGCGTTCTGCTTCGGATATGAGTTCGGACGAGGATACCATCGCCTCAAAACAGCCAACATTTCCACAGCTGCATTTTCTGCTTGTATTGTAGTCTGTTCGAACGTGGCCAAATTCGCCAACGAGGCCATGATTGCCCTGTACAAGGTTTCCCTGCTGGATAATGCACCCGCCAGTAGTATCCCCAGTGGAAATAACAATAAACGTATATTCATTTCTAGTGGGATGTCCGATCAACTCAAAATAACCGCTGAAGCGACATAAATTATCCAGGTAAAAGTTGGTCTTGAAAGGAAGTAATCGTTTCACATCGTCCATTACGGGAATATTGTGCCCCCAATGCGTATCGCGAATGGGCTCAAGTAAAAGCCCCTGATGCACGTCTACTACACCAGAACACGAAAGTGTAATGCCGAAAAGCATTTCTGGTGCCAAGTTGGAAAGCTTCATTAACTCGTTTATTGTTCTTATGATTGCATCGAGCGCCTCTTTATAATTTCTTCTGTAGTTACTATCCAACGAATATGAATGAACGACTTTAAGGTTGGCATTTAGAATTCTACCAATACAGGAAAAGCCGTCGAAAGTAAGACTAAGACAGTAATGATAATCGGGGTTAAGAGAATACATTTCAGGCTTTTTCCCGCCTTCGTCAGTAGAGCTTCCTTTTCCAATGGGCAGCACAATATTCTTTTCCACAAGGAGATTTACGATTTTAGTTGCGGACGTTTTGCTTAGCCTTGTTAAATCAGAAATATTCCGTATCGATAATTCATTGGCATTTCGGAACAAATTAATAATAGTTCTGTAATTGCTGTGTCTCAAGGTCTTGGGTTTGAAAGTTGTTTCATTTGCAGGTGTGCCCGTCATTGTTTTCTCCATTACTAAACATTCTTCTGTATTTAGTTATTATACTATATTATCTAACAACAAAATGTATCTGTCAATGTGCTCGTAGTAATAGTGCTAACAATTCTGAATTACATCAAAAAAGAAGAATAAATTGGGGATAATGCCGAAAAACGATTGAAAAACAACTAAGTTAGAAAACAAAGTTGACAAACAAAAAGAAAGATATTATAATGCCAATAAATCATGAGGCCTCAAATCTCAATATTTGGACAAATCGTCATACCTGGAGGGGAAAATGAAAAAGTTAAAACTTGCTGTTGCACCGGTGAAAAGAAGCTTTTTACCGATGGATGTAGCAAAGGCACAAAAAGATGAATTCATGCCTATTATCCAGTCTATTAAAAGCGAATACGTTGAAATAATTAATATAGATGATATCTGTGATAACGGGATTGCATACGAATATTCAAACGTCGAAAGCGTAGTTGAAAAATTTCGAAAGCATGATATTGACGCATTGTTTATTCCTTTTTGCGACTTTGGAGAAGAAAGTGTTGCCACAGGAATCGCTTCGAAATTTAAGGTTCCCGTGCTAGTATGGGGGCCGCGCGATACGTCGCCTAACACCGATGAAAGCCGCGGCCGCGATACCCAGTGCGGTATTATTGCCGCCACAAAGGTCCTGTCGCGCAGCGGAGTGAAATTTAGCTATATCATCAATTCACCGTCGAACAGCGAACAGTTCAAAAAAGGTTTTGAGCGGTTTCTGCGGGTCGCAAACGTTGTAAAAGCAATCAGAAATGCCCGGATAGCGCAAATTGGGCAAAGACCGGAACCGTTTATGAGCGTCGTAGCGAACGAAGGCGGCTTACAGGAAGAGTTCGGGATTACCGCAGTACCGGTTTCTCTGGATGCAATTGTTAATGTTACGGATCAGGTTATTGCAGAAAACGATCAAGCATTTCAGGATTATCTTCAGGACGTCAAAAGTCGTATCGATTGCTCCGCAATGAACGAGGATATGGTAAAGCGCGCAATAGGACTGAAAGTGGCGATGCAGCGGTTGATTGAAGAAAAGGATTGTATTGCGGCGTCCATGGAGTGTTGGACGGCGTTCCCACAGTTAAAAGCGGTGCCGTGCATTGCGATAGGCGAACTAACGGGGGAAGGGATTCCCGTTTCCTGCGAAGGCGATTTGAACGGCGCAGTGACTTTGGCAATTATGAACGCATGCGCAATGGGCGATACTTCGCAGTTTTTCGCAGACCTCACGATTCGGCATCCCGACAACGATAATGCGGAGTTACTGTGGCACTGCGGACCGTTCCCGTATGCACTGAAGAAAGATTCTTCCAAAGCGCGTATGATCGATTTCATGGGACGGTGGGAATTGAAAAAAGGCGATATAACGCTTTGCCGGTTTGATGATATTAACGGACGGTTCTACCTGTTTGCCGGCGAAGGCCGGACGACCGACGGACCGGAAACAACCGGTACTTATGTTTGGTTTGAGGCAGAAAACTGGGAGAAGTGGGAAGAACGTCTCGTTTTCGGCCCGTACATTCATCATGTAGGCGGTATGTATGGTAAGTATGTGTCGGTTCTGAGAGAGGCTGCAAGGTATTTGGATATAACGTTTGACGAACCGGACGCCGATGGTCCGAAAGGCCTGTAGGCGCAGGTTGAAATGGAAGGACTTATAATATGAAAACAATTCAAGCAAAAAAAATGACGAAAGAAAGTTTCAGCAAATATGGCTCTTACGAGAATTTATATCAACCGGCGACCATGGGTATCGGCAAAGGATCGCCTTCGGCTTTTTACCCGGATGTGATGTCTTTCGATTTCGGGACGGGCCATAATGCCTCGGCTTGTGTTTGCCAGGTGACGAAGAGGGACATGGTGATCGAAAGCTATGAGTATCACAATAACGGATGCGAGGGCATTTTGCCGCTAGATGCGGATATCGTGATATTTGCTGGCTACGGATTTCCGCCTATTCTGCCGGTGGAGCTGGAAGCCTTTATTGTTCCCAAAGGCACAATTGTGAAATTGAACCCCGGGGTTTTACATGGGACGCAATTCCCGGTAGAGAACGAACAGGCTACGGTCGTTGTCATGCTGCCCGAACGAACCTTTGCAACTGACCTTCAAATCGTGCAACTGGGTGGCGAAGAAAAATTGTTGATCGACATCGGCTGACGGGTGATTAAAATGCAAAAAAACGATTCGATTAGCGGGATTGTGTTTGGCATTCAGCGATTCTCCATTCATGACGGACCCGGAATTCGTACCACCGTGTTTCTAAAGGGATGCAACATTAACTGCCGATGGTGCCATAACCCGGAAGGGATTCCCTTGAAACCAATAATCGGATTCAATTTAGAGCGATGTGTGCATTGCGGCAAATGCATCAATACATGTCCGAACGAGTGCCATATAATTCGCGATGTCAGGCACAGCTTTGACCGCACAAACTGCATAGTCTGCGGGAAATGCGTGGATGCATGCCCGACCGGTGCGCTGGAACTCATCGGCAAAAGATTGACTGTGGACGAAGTAATGCAGGCCGTCCGGAAGGACAAACGCTATTACAAAGAAGGCGGCGGTATAACGCTTTCCGGCGGAGAAGCGTTGCTTCAGAAGGCTTTCACTCTGGAATTGCTTCGCCGCTGCAAATCCGAGGGGATTCACTGCGCATTGGAAACGAACGGTGTACATCGCATTGAAACATATGAAGAGGTGTTACCCTATGTAGACTTGTTCCTTTTGGATTATAAAGCGACCGATCCGAAAACACACAGAAAATATGTTGGATGCGGCAATGAGAAAATTCTGGACACCATAAAGCGCTTATATGACAAAAAGGCAAAAATCCTCATCCGGTGCCCAATCATACATGGCGTAAACGACAATGAGGAACACTTTAACGCAATCATCGAACTGACAAAGACATATCCGGATTTAGTAGGAGCGGAAATTCTCCCATATCACAAACTGGGTGTTTCAAAAGCCAAAAGGATCGATACCTACTATCAAGAGTTTGAGATGGTCCCAACTTCGGTAAGCGACGGTTGGAAACAGTATATTCTGGAACATGGCGGGAAACTGATCAACGCGAAATAGAATGAGGAGTGGCGAAAATGCAAGCTGAACTGATGCTGGCATATGATATCGGCACCAGCGGGGTCAAAACCTCTATAATCTCTTCAAAGGGCCAGGTGGTCGATTCGCAAACCGAGCCATACGAAACCCGGTATGCCGAAGGCGGGATTGCCGAACAGGATCCACTTACATGGTGGCATGCGATCTGCAGAACGACCAGAGGCATTATTGAGCGAAATCCATCGTTTAGTAACGCAATTGCTGCGATTGGAGTTAGCGGGCACATGCTTGGATGTATTCCCGTGTCGGAAGACATTACGCCGCTTCTTCCATGCATGATTCATTCGGACGCGCGAGCCGTTTCACAGTATGAAACCATTTCGAGAGAAGTCGGCGCAACATACCTGTACCAGATGTCTGGAAACATTCTTGACGCCCGAAGCTCGCTGAGCAAAATCGCTTGGATAAAAGAAACTCAACCTACAATATACCGGAAAACCGCAAAATTCTTGCAGAGCAAAGATTTTATCGTGGCGAAACTCACTGGGAACATCGATACGACAGATTATTCCGACGCCTGCCACGGCGAATTGATGGATATTAGTAAGAAGCAGTATGATACGACAATATACCATCAACTAAAACTTGACATGAGCAAACTTCCGGCATTGCATCGCGGACGCGACATCGTTGGAAAGGTTACGTCCCAAAGTTCCAAAGAACTCGGAATACCATGTGGTATTCCTGTGATAGCCGGCGGTGGTGACGGCGCCTGTGGAAGTGCCGGAGCCGGTAATGTTCGAGCCGGCGACGCTTATTTAAGCCTTGGCTCGACCGCATGGATTGCTCGAGTGTCCGATGAGCCGACGATTGATCCGGAGAGCCGGGTATTCAATATTATGAACCTTGACGGCGAGACTACTTCGGTTTTTGGCACCATGCAATCTGCCGGTAGTTCCATTACCTGGGCGCAGCGATTATTGAGTATATCCGATTTGAGAACATTCGACGATATGGCCGCGCAAATTGAACCAGGTTGTAACGGTTTGGTATTTTTGCCTTATCTGGACGGGGAGCGATCTCCTGTGTTCGATACATCGGCTAAAGGTGTGTTTGTTGGTATATCCCAGCATCACGATGCAAGACATTTTACCAGAGCCGTTTTAGAAGGCGTTGCTTATGCTTTAAAAGACATTACCGAAATCTTACGCAGATATCAACCCATGACTGAGATCCGTGCCATTGGCGGCGGAATGAAATCGCCGCTATTACCCGAAATCATAACCGATGTTTGCGGCCTGCGTCTGCAGAAACTGACGGTTCCGGCGGCAGACGCGACGTCTCTGGGAGTGGCGGCGATAGCAGGATTAGCCGCAGGAATATTTAAAGACATGCAAGAAGCACTGGCACACATACGTGTGAAAAGCATATTGGAACCTGCAGAACCGAACTCGCGTTATTCTCAAAATTACCAGGCTTATCAACAACTGTATCCACAATTGAATGAAACGATGCATCTGTTAGGAAGATAACTGTTAACAACGCTTTATGATTTGATTAAGGAGGATCTATTATGTCACATCAATTCATAGCTTCACAGCTAGAAGAATTCATTGGGATAGAAGACATTCCACAAATGCTTATGACGCCGCGCATTGGAAAAATGAAAAATGTCGTTCAAGAACTCAACGACGCAGGTCTGAGGCAAACGCTGTTATACACGAACATGGCCGAATCGTTGAATGCTACCTTGGGCGAACCTCAAAATATTCGCAGGGCAAAGGCGCTTGTTTATCATCTTGAGCATATTGGTATGCCGGTGTTTGAGGCAGAACAGGTAATCGGTTCTGTAACGGGCATGTGGCCGGTAGATGAAGAACGCAACAGCAACCTAACGTATGAGCAGTTAAAAAGTGAAACCATTGAATTGCTGGACAACTATTTTGCACGACGCGAAGATGTTGACAAAAACGAAGTGGGGTTTGGCTATAAAGAAGGTCGTTCATTTGAAGAGTCTGCCAAATCTTCCAAATTTCGCTTTGGCTCCCTGATGGCAAGAGACCATTACGATGCGAACATAGGCTTTCAGGATATGCAACAGATTATCGACGATATGACCAAGCATTATACCGGCCGTTATTCATTCGAAAACTGGGAGATTGGAGCCGCAATAGAACAGCATTTTCAATATAATTATGGCGAAGAGACGATGAATCTGCTGCGGGAGAATGGTTGGAATGCCGCAAACCATACCAATCTGAATTATCAAGGTCTAGTAAAAAAGGGAATTAGCGGGATTCTTTCGGAAATCGAAGGACACCTGAAAGAAGAAATTCCGCAGGTTAAACGTGATTTTTACATCTCCAGCAAAATAGTTATGGAGGGCGTGTCAAATTTCATTCAGAGATACGCCGAATCCACCGCGCAGGCTGCCGAAGCATCTAAGAATGCGACAAGAAAAAATGAACTGGCAGAGATGGCGAATGTTATGAAAAAAGTGTCGGTACAAGCGCCCGCCACATTTACGGAAGCAATTGAGCTAGTTTGGCTGTTCCAGATGATCGGCAATCTTTTTGGCGGTTCGGCGTTATCGTTAGCGAGATTTGATCAGTATATGTTCCCGTTCTATAAGCGTGATATCGAAGCCGGCACAATCACTGTGGACCGTGTTCGCGAACTGGTTTGTAGTTTGTATCTCAAACTCAACGAGCCAAAAATGCGTACCGTGCAAAGTCTGTGTGTTGGCGGTGTTCATGTCGAGGATGGATCGGATGCTTGCAACGATTTGTCGAAAATTTGTCTTGAAGTGATGTCGATGTTGAAGTTGCCATACCCGAACATGTCGGCCCGTATTTCTTACAGGCAGACACCGGAATGGTTTTATGAAGAAATAGTCCGTACTGTAAAAGCCGGGTGCGGACAACCTATGATTCTAAACGATGAAGTTTGGGTGCCAAACCTCACTAGCTTGGGTATGCCGGTAGAATGGGCAAGAGACTACTATAACATGGGATGCACTGAGATTATGATCCAGGGCAAAGACTCAAACTGGACTACGGGCGGGCTGCTGTTATTGCCGCTTATACTGAACAACATGATTGCCGAAGCGGTTAAGACTGGCAAAACGTACGATTCTTTCCAAGATTTCCTGAATGTATACCTTCAGCTGGTGGAGCTGAAGTGTGACGAATCGGCTGAAAACGGAAGAGAGGCAATTTCGGCACAACGCCGCATAAATTGCGATCCGTTTGCATCCGCTCTCATTGATGGGTGTCTGGAAAATGGAGTTGATTATTTCAAGGGCGGCTCTTGCAACGGAGATCCATGCTCAATCATGGCGCAGGGACTTGGCACGGCAGCCGATAGTTTGAGCGTTATTCACAAGTATGTGTTTGAGCAAAAAAAATACGATCTTGCTCAGATTTGTGATATGTTGGATAAGAATTTCGAGGGATATGAGCTTCAACGGTTGGAGTTCATGAATAATGCGCCTTCATTCGGAAACGATGACGACTATGTGGATGAGCTGGCAAAGACGATATTTGATACGTATTCTGCCGCTGTACGGAAACAAAATGAAAACCGTTTACCAAAAACGCGATTTGTGAACAATGTTTTCAGTTACAATATGCACATTACGCTTGGCGAAAGCCTGGGCGCAACCGCCAACGGCCGACTGGCAGGCGAAGCTATTTCAGACTGCGCTGGACCGTCCCAGGGACGCGACTGCGAAGGTTCTACCGCGCTGTTGAATTCCGCGATCAAGCTTTCCTGTGCGGATGTTACGGGCGCCCATGCGCTGAACTTTAAAATCAGTCCCTCGCTTGTTAAAGACATGCAGGGCAATGAAGCGTTAATCACTCTGCTGCGTGTTTATCTAAAGGAGATGGGACCGCAGATCCAGATTAATTATCAGAATCCAAAGGATTTGATGGACGCGCAGATCCATCCTGAAAAGCACAGGGATTTGGTCGTACGCATCGCAGGGTATTGCGAATATTTCGTAAACCTCGACCACAGGTTACAGAGCGAGATTATCGAAAGAACAATTCATGAAGTTGCATAAAAAGCAAGGGGGAAGCAGTTTGGAAATGATGAAAGCAGTCGCGGCGATGGGCGACGGAACAGTAAAATTGGTTCAGGTCCCAAAGCCGACTTATGGCCCGTATGAATGCCTGGTTCGCGTAACAGCCTGCGGATTATGCAGCAGTACCGATTTAAAGATTATCTCTAACGGTAGCATCGCTCAAATGCCGGTTGAATATCCAACCCTCATTGGTCATGAAGGTGTTGGTGTGATCGAAGAACTAGGCGAAAAAGTCCGTTACCTGAAAAGGGGCAATCGCATTATATGCCCCATCGGTCTTACTGACACGAAAGACTACCATTTGAATTGGGGTGGTATGAACGGTTATGCTATTACGCATGATTTCCGTGCAATGGCAGAGGACGGCGCGAATAAGAATCATCCAATGTTTGCAGAGATGAGCGAGCAGGACTATTTGGGGAAGCCGATTCCGGACGAAATGTCAGATCCTGATGCGGTCATGATTTTGACCATGAAGGAGAACTACAGCGCTTTGAAGAATTTCGGAGTAACGAAAGGAACGAGACTGCTTATCTTTGGCGACGGGGCTGTCGCTCTCGGACTGTCCTGTTTTGCCAGGCACCTTGGCGCACAGGAAGTCGTCGTTGTGGGTCACCATGATGACCGGCTTGAACGCATTGTCGAGTTAGCGCACGCAGATCATATCGTCAACTCGCATTCTCAGGATGTGGAAGAATGCCTACAGGATCGGAAATTTGATGTTGTCATTGATGCCGCCGGAAGTCCGGAAATCGTCATTCAGGGTGCTAAATATCTGGTTCCCGGCGGGAGATTAGGTGTATACGGCGTATTAAAACAAAACCACTCGACGATTGATCTGCTGGCGTTGCCGAATAATGTGACGGTTCAGGTTCTTAACTGGCCGTATCGTGAACATCGTGTGCATAGTGAAGTTCTGAAGCTTATCAAAGACGGCGTTGTCGACCCAAAATGGTTTTACAGCCATGTCCTTCCGATAGATGAAGCACAAAAAGGCGTCGATATGGTGCGAAAACGTGAAGCATATAAGGTAATTTTCACCATGGAACAGTGAGGGAACACATGAAAGAAAATTTTGCAATTCAACTTAAAGGTATTACGAAGACTTTTCCTGGTGTAAAAGCATTGGACAAAGTTGGCATTGAAGTGCGTTACGGGACGGTTCATTCAATTGTTGGTGAAAACGGAGCAGGGAAATCAACATTGATGAAAATCATCAATGGGATGTATCGCGCGAACGAGGGCGAAATTTTCATTAATGATGAAAAGGTTGACATAACGTCCCCGCAAGTAGCAAAGACACTCGGGGTTTCCATGATTTTCCAGGAACTTGTTTATGTCCCGAACTTAACAGTGGCAGAGAACTTATGTCTTGGGGCACATCCTAGGACGAAGCTGGGATTGGTAGATTGGAAGACCATGAACGCGAATGCCCAGAAAATTCTCGATTTGGAAGAGATCCATGCAAAACCAACCACAATGATGCGCGATGTATCAATCTCTGATGCACAAATGCTTGAAATTGTTAAGGCTACGTATCACAATGCGAAAATTATCATTATGGACGAACCTACGTCGTCGCTGACACATCACGAATCAGATCGCTTATTCGACAAAATTAAGCGGCTTAGAGCACAAGGCTGTGCAGTTATATACATTTCGCACAAAATGGAAGAAATCTTTCAGCTGAGTGATTATGTCACCATTATGCGAGATGGGAAGAGCATAAAAACAGGTCCGCTTTCTGAATTCACAGAACGAAATGTGATATCCATGATGGTGGGTCGAGAGGTTGATAACATTTACCCGCATCGCGAAGTAGAGCTGGGCGAGGATGTCTTAAGGGTAATAGATTTAAACAGCAAGGGTTACTTTGAAAATGTAAATATCCATGTGCGTGCCGGTGAGGTTGTTGGTTTTGCTGGATTGGTCGGAGCTGGACGAACAGAAATTGTCAGGGCTGTATGCGGCATGGATCCATTCGACAGCGGCGAGATTGAAGTGTCCGGAGAAAAACTGGCACCGGTAACGATTAAAAATACGATCGGCAATGGACTGGTTATGGCTAGTGAAGACCGCAGAAAATACGGAATTATCGGCGGACGAAGCATAAAGGAAAATATTTCGTTGCCAAATCTTCGGAATTTGTCGAAGAGAGGCTTTGTCGATCGCAAGAAAGAAAAAGAAAAGGTGCAAATCTATTTTGATCGCTTGAGAATAAAAGCGACTTCCTCCAACGTATGCGCATATACATTATCCGGGGGTAATCAGCAGAAGCTTGTTATAGCGAAGTGGCTTATGGCGCAACCAAAGGTACTGGTTCTGGATGAACCAACCCGCGGCATTGATGTTGGTGCCAAACATGAAATTTATGAAATCATTAACGAATTGGCATGTCAAGGCATGGGTGTAATCATGATTTCCTCGGAACTCCCTGAACTATTAGGAATGTGCAAGCGCATATATGTTGTTGCTGAAGGCAAAATTGCCGGCGAGCTGGAAAATGAAGAAATTAATCAAGAACGCGTGATGACTTACGCAACTGGAGGCAGATAATATGGCACTGAATCAACAGCGAATCAAAGGTTTTATTGCGAAAAACAGCATCTATCTAATCACTGTAGTCTTTATGATAGTATGCGCATTTCTGAATGACAGGTTCTTATCGTCCACGAATTTGATCAACATTCTTCGGCAAATTTGCGTCTATGCTATGATCGCTTTTGCCCAGTCTGTGCTTCTGATTTCTGGTAATTTGGACTTGGCGGCAGGTTCTACGACTTGCTTCACGGGCATTGTTGGATTATATGCCTACATTTGGAGCGGCTCTCTGATTGTAGCGTCCATTGCTGCGATGGCTTGCGGCGTTGTCATCAATATGGTGTCCGGTGTAATTGTGGCGTATTTTAAGCTTCCGGCGTTTGTAGCTACCTTGGGAATGCAGATGGCGATTCGTGGGTTGGGATACGTTGTTACAAATGGAACGACAATCTCGAAAACGGGAGAAAATTTCCGTTATATCGGACAAGGCTTCATTGCGGACATTGTCCCGGTTTCGATCATCATTATGTTGGTCGCCGGGTTTGTCCTCTGGTTGATCTTGGATCGAACAGTATTGGGCAGAAATCTGTACGCGGTTGGCGGAAACAGAGAAGCGGCGCGTGCTTGTGGTATTAATCTTGAAAAGCACACGATGTATGCGTTTATTGTAGCTGGTGTTTTCACAGGCATGGCTGGGCTTATGTACGCATCCCGTGTAAACGCAGGCGTTCCGACAGGAGCATTAGGCTATGAGGGACAAGGCATTGCTGCTGCTGTTATCGGCGGAATTGGGTTTGCGGGCGGCAGCGGTTCTGCTTGGGGTGCTATTGTTGGCGCCGTCGTTCTGGGCCTTATCAATAATATCTTGAATTTGCTTGGTGTGGATTCTTACATCCAACAGATCATCAATGGTATGGTCATAGTTCTAGCCGTTGGGCTTGACACGTACACCAGACAGTTACGTGTGTCGCAATAAACAAAACAGAAAAGGAGATCAAATAATGAAGAAACTTATAGCAACGCTCTTATGCACTGCAATGCTTCTCGGTGCCTTAGCGGGGTGCAGCCCGGCAACCGCAAGCGAGACGACAGAACCGGTCGCGGAAGCAACGACCGCAACGGAAGCGACGACGGAAACCGCAACGGACACCGCCGCAGCAGAACCGTTTAAAGTGGCTTGGATGACCAACGCTTCCGATCAGTGGCACCACCAGTGTTCTATCGTTGGAAAACAACGAATGGAAGCGGAATGCGAAAATGTTGAGGTCACCATTTTTGATACGAAAAGCGATCAAGCGGCAATCGTATCGATATTGGAACAGCTGATTATGGAGGGTGATTGGGACCTCTGCATCTACTCAACCTTGACTGACGATACAGAGCTTGTTAAGCAGCTTCAGGACACGGGCTGTAATGTGATATGCTATGCAATTGAGTGGGATTGGTACAAAGGAGTCATATCGACGTTTGTATGCTCTGAATATGATCTCGGCTTTATGGCCGCCACGAAAGCTGCCGAACTTCTCCCGGAAAATGCAAATGTTGTGATTCTTCGTGGCTATGAAGGTTATTCCGGATCCATCCTCAGAGGTCAGGGATTCGCCGATGCACTGGCGAATAGAGCCGACATTAATATTTTGGATGAAAAATATCAACAGTTTGACAAGTCAAAGGCCATGACGCAAATGGAAGACTGGATCACTGCGTATGGCGACGATATAAGCGGCATTCTGTCGGAAAACGACGCAATGGCCCTTGGCGCGATTGAAGCTTTAAATGCTGCAGGTGTGGATGTTCCTTCGATTGTTATAACCGGAATCGATGGTCTTTATGAAGGTTGTATTGCGATTAAAGATGGTCTGATCGACTGTTCGACGTTCCAATCCGCAGATTTTTATGCGGAAGCTTTCATTGCGAGAATTAAAGCGCTGCAAAGCGGAGAAGTTGATGCGTATTGCTACGAAGATCAGGTCTTTGAGGCGAGCTTTGTTGATCAAAGCAACGTGGATGAACTGATTGCCAACTATGTTGCTCTGGGCTTGGATAAGTAAAACAAGAACCAATCGAGAGAACTTGAGGCTTTTCGGTAATTCCGAAAGCCTCAAGTTCTTTCGAAATTTAAGCAGGTGGTAATTTTGAAAGAATCCGGATCATATTCTATTAAACCTTTCGGAACAATGCCCGACGGCACGAAAATCCAGATTATAACGCTTGAGACATCGTCCGGAACAACACTGGAAGTACTCACGCTGGGGGGTACAATACACCGTTTCGTCGTTCCTGACAAACGTGGAATACGAACTGACATTGTTCTTGGAAAGGAAACGTTACAGGAGTATCTAAAACATGGATTATGCAATTCCAGCATTATCGGACGCTTTGCAAATCGAATCAGTAACGCTGCTTACGTAGACGGCGGGAAAAAAGTCAAGCTGGAAAAAAATTATGGAGCGCATTGCATTCATGGCGCTAGCGGATGCTATGCATTGAAAGTGATGTCACCGAATGTATTCCGGAAAAAAAATGCAATTTATCTGGAATTGCAATTATTAGACGATGGGCAGGGCGGATTCCCCGGGCATTTGATATTTTCAGCGACGTATTGCCTGTTCGACAACGTTTTGCAAATCGAATATAAGGCGGTTGCTGCAGAATCTACTCCGTGGAATCCAACAAGCCATGCTTATTTTGATTTAAACGGGGCAGGTTTTGGAATAAAAAAGGATCACGAGCTGCAGATTTTTGCGGATCATTACCTGCCGTCGACACCGGATGGTGTTCCAACCGGTGAAATACGGCCTGTTGAAAACACGGTGTTCGATTTTAGAAATGCAAGAAATATAAGACTTTCGCTCGAAGGACAGGATTCACAACTGCTTCAACTTGGTGGATTTGATCATAATTTCTGCATCAATGGCTCGGGAATGCGTAAGGCTGCTGTATTAAAAGGCCTGGACAGCGGAATCAAAATGGAAGTTTGGACGGATCGCCCGGGATTACAGTTGTTCACTATGAATGGCGTAACAACACCGGTTGCGGGGAAGAATGGGCACGAATATACCACTCATGGCGGGATATGCCTCGAAACCCAACACTATCCGGATGCTGTCAATCAGCCGATGTTCCCAAATGCTATGATTTGCGGCGGCAGGAATGAAAGAACAGTTACAGAGTTTGTTTTTCGCTGATTGTCTCCTAAATACCTTATGATTGAACAAGATAACATATCAAGTTCGGCAGTATTATGTTGTCTTACTAATCCTATGCATCGACTTTCCGAAATTTGCAAATAATTGTAATAGGAGAGAAAAAATGGGAAATACAAACGAACATCTATCTGTTAATGAGTTGTTTCAAGAAACGAATGGAGACACGATTCAACTTGAAGAAGGGAAAACGTACACACTCAAAGCGCCGATCTTTATTACAAAACCAATTATAATTGAAGGAAACAATGCGCTGCTTGTTGGTTCGGATGAAAACAAAGTAGGTTTTACGTTGGCAGGTTCGGGAATAAAGATACGAAAGCTTCAATTCTCCTGATTTGATATGACTGCGATCCGCATTGACAGTAAAGGTAATACGATTGAAGATATATCAATCGAAAAATGTCGGTTTTCCAAATATGGCTCTTTCTGCATATGCGGGGGATCCAGTGTCAGTAACGGCATAATTCGACGATTAAACATAACCAAGTGTGAATTCGTTGGCAAAGAGGGGGGTGAAGAAGAATCACTTGATCGAATGACGATTGCAGTCATGCTCAATGCTTCAACTTCGGAAGACGGCGGAATTGCCACGGACACATTACTCGAAGACGTGCTCGTGAAAGAATGCCATTTCCACGGTGGTTGCCGCATGTCTGTTAATACCATGTGTGCATGCCGCCTTCCGTTAAGCCAAATCGATCGAAAGGATGACTTTTCGCGCAGCAATATCCGAAATATCAATATAGTAGATAACGAGTTAGTTGGGGCCTGGGATGCGCAGATTAATGTCATATCAGGATTACCACCGTGTGCAGGAAGCAGCATTGAAAACATAAATATATCGAACAATCGAGTAGAATTCGGATGCTGGGGTATATTTGCCGCTGCTGGAGAACCGGTACTCGATGAAATCAACGGCGTTGTTTTCAGCAACCTTTCCATAAAAAACAACGAGCTATGGCCGAATCCGTTGGGAGCAGGCGAACCTGCAGCCGCAATAGGTGTTAACGCCGCCCGTATTGATTATTTCCCGTGCATCATCAGAAACTGCATAATTGAAAACATCGAAATCCATAACAATATGATTCGTGGCAGTGAGCGTGGAATTACGCTTGATGCTGCACATTCATTATTGGACGGAGCGTCGGGTGCCATGACGAACAATATCATGCGCCACGTACCCGTAAAAGACAACCAAATCACGAGTGCTGATGAACCGTTCCGGTTCTTTGGAGCCTATGCGGAAGGAAGGCTGAACGATTGGAATATCGGAGTTCCAAGGCACGATAAGCGTTGGGCGGAAGCGATAACAGACCATACCGTTGTGACAACTAAGATCACCGGAAATAAAATTATAGACCTCTGCTGTGAGGAGAATATCATTAACGGGTTCCGCTACAGGCTGATTGCGGCAGGCGCTTTCGCCAGAGGGCACTGCGTGGTCAAAGATAATGAATTCTGCGACGAAATAGTGATACGAAACAACATATTTAATGGTGGGGAAGACCATGTTTGTGTTGCGGATACCATGAGTGAAGATTGGATTCACGACGAAGGCAATCGTGTGGATGAAGATATGAAATTCAAGATATAGTAAACTGGAAAATTCTGCAGAGCACTGGCGAGCATCAAATAGCCGGATAATACCATAGACAACGGAGGCTTCTTCAAGTGGCAAAGAAAAGAAGCGATTCGTGCATCAACCGATTAACGAGTGAGAGATTAATGGTGTACCAGTCGTAAAGCCGATATGCAGGAAATGATCGTGGATTTTGCTCAAGCGTACATGGCGCAGGAATTGTTAGCAACCTTCGTTACAACTGGTAACAAACCTGGAGTATGTCGGCTTCAATCAATATCTTGCTGCACATCAGCATCGGAGGGGTGCCAGCAGACTTATTGTAAAAATCATATTAAGAAAGTATTTTTGTTTAGGGAGTAAAGCATATGCGGATGTTAAGCGATATCATTAACGAAAGTGAAAATCATTTCATATATTTGAAGAAAAACGAAGTAGTTCATGTTGAGGAGGATGGTTTTGAAATAACACGGCCTGTAGTCATAGATGGCTGTGGCGCCACGATAACAGGAAACGGGGGAAACCAAATTCTAATTTCAGCTTCTGAAGTGACATTCAAGAATGTTACTTTCAGAGACTTTTTTGATGTTTTTAGAATCGATGCCAAAGGGAAGGAAATATATAATATTAGTATTGAAGGTTGTACATTCGAGGATTATAAAAAGGATGCGATACTCGTTGCATCAACAAAATCGGAAAGTCATATCAAAGATTTGCTTATTACAGATTGCTTTTTCAACGGGCCTGACGGATTCTGGGAGTCCGATGATAAATGCTTTGGCATGTACGGCGTTATGCTGCAAGTGGCACGGGCTGAAGACAAGAATGAAATCGAAAATTGCAGCGTTGATGGAGTGACAATCCAGCGGTGTAGAAGCCAAGGAGATAACCGATGCGCTGTTTGGATTTCCGGGGCGACAAGTACGGATATGCCGGATGGATTAAAAAAGAATGAGTATGGCCATACAGGGAATCTGATAATGAAAAACATCATCATAGCTGATAATGACTTTCATGGCTCCTATGATGCTACTATAAACGTTATAACGGCAATGGGAAATCAGGATGATACATATATTGAAACCCTAATTATCAAAAACAACATTGTAGAACAAGGCATTTGGGGTATATTTGTGATTGCAGGTGAACCGCTGATTTCCTCCGCCAGCAATATTCATATAAAAGACGTAGTGATCGAGAACAACCAAATAACGCTAAGGGAAGGTGGCCCTGGCGAAGCCTCATATGGCATAGCGGTTATGGGAGGACGATTGGATTATTTTTCCGAATCGTCCGTTAAGAATTGTACAATGGAGAATGTCAGAATCAGAGGCAACATTATCAAAGATGTTACGACCGGTATGATTGTAACGGGATCAGATTCGTTGGTTGATGGAATTGGATGTGAGTTGACCAATTGTATTGTTCAAAATGTTCAAATTTCCGATAATCATATCAGTAATGTGGAATACGCGTTTAAGTTTTTTGGAACATGGATGGAAGGCAGAGCATATGATTATAAAATTGGCATTCCGCCTAAGGATGTGATATGGACTGAATTTGTAGAAGACAACAAAACAATGACAGCTATATCAAAAGACAACAGCGTAAAAGATATAAGCTGTAAAGATAATATTGTGATTGGATATAAATACCAGTATGTAATAGCTGGAGCATTTGCTTCCGGACACTGTCTTGTTAAGAACAACGAGGTAAAAAATATTACGGTGCAGAATAATACCTTCAAGCAAGGTGAAAAAAGGATTAACATTCAAAACGCAATCTTATCTGACTGGGTAAAGGATGAAGGTAATCACATTGATGAGGGGATAAAATGGCAAATCTAGGGAATTACTAGCAGCTACTTTTTACAGATTTGCCAATGCTGAGGTTTGTATCAGATTCTGATACAAACCTCTTTTTTATCCGCGAGTTGATACTCAACAAATAAAGATTGTGATGTCGAAGGGCATAAGTCAAGTTATAATAACGTTCGATCAAAACTACGGATAGTGGATTCGATCAAACAGAAAATTAATTTACACAAATATTGCGACCAGATGGATTTGCAACCTTTTGCAACGGATATGTATATGGTAGAAAAATATATTTTCAGAAACATGCAAAAACATTGCCGGATTTGGAAAGTCAAAACGTTCTATTTAAGTAGGGGGAGAAGAAGGGAAAGTAAATTTAATACCCTGAAGGCAATTCAGGAGGATTAAAAATTGAAAACCGAATATGAAAAAGCAGTGGCATGCGAGATGTTCGATGCTTATTGCAAACATATTTTGCGCAATGCATTGGCGGACTATATGCGTAAAAAGAGTTATCTCAACGTACACGAAGTTTCAACGGCGGACATGGACACGTATATGAACACGGAATATGAGCTTTCCGAACGATAATGGGAGCCCCCATTATTCATTGAATTCGAAGGACAATCATACCATACCCCATGGAAAACGAAACGTTGCACAAAGCGCTGCACACTTTATCGGAACGGTATATCGGCGTTCTTTTGTTGAAATACTGGCATCGGATGAACGAATTGGAGATTGCTGCACATTTTCATATTAGTGAACGAACTGTCCGGTACTGGCGAAAAAACGCAATTTTGCAGATTCAAGGGTGGTATCAAGATAATAAAGTCGATCTTGGGTACCACTCACAACAAGAGTGAAAAGGCCGCCATACCGGCGGCGGTGATGCAATGCAGGCATGAAGGTAACGTACGAAACAATTTGTAACGCAGTAAAAGGAAACACGAACGCGATGGAAGAAATTCTTGAAGCGTACCAGCCATATATAAGGACTCTTGCCACGTTCAAACCCTCGGAAATAGCCGGAGTAAAAGCGCCGCGATTAGATCAAGATGCGGCACAGATATTAAGAGAGAAGCTAATGGAAGAAATCCCGAAATGGAAGGAGATCTGTAAATGATACATCCTGACCTATTCGAGTTTGCTTACGTACCCAATTGGTTTGACCATCTCAGCACTTTGGCTGAGATGGCTGTGCCAGAGTCGTGGCGGTTTACCAACCCAAGGATTCCGCCAAAGAACACGGAAACCCCAATCCTCGAAAAGTATGTCAACTACGTGTTCAAGAAACAAGTCATCGATTACAACAACTTTCCATATGAAACCGATCCCAAATATGGGGATAAGATTTTTTACTTACGTAATGAAAAAGCATGTTTTAACACAGGCCTCTACACCAAAAACTACAAGAGCATCTACGGATGCTTCACCCGAAATAAACGTAAAGACACGATGCTCGATTGGTTCTTTCGCGAGTTCTTTGACAATATTGCGCCGGACATGAAATTTGTACAACCACCTCCGGATAAGCCAGGGTTTCTTTTGCCGATTACCGGCATGACGTACTTCCCCGAATGGAATTGAAATTACTGTGTGTTTATAAATTATACACTTTTTCGCTTAATCAACATTGTATTGATTTCAATTTTTAGCGGTTGCTGCCCTTTTTCCTCGATGAGCTGAACCAATCGCATAAAAGCGGTTCTGCCCATATATTGCTTTGGAACGTGAATGGTGGTTAATGGCGGATCAAAATATTCGCAAATCGGCAGGTCGTCAAATCCGACGACGGCAATATCTTCTGGTATCCTATATCCGGCTTCTTTTAATGCGCGTATAGCGCCTACGGCGATAAGATCATTATCCGCAAAGTAGCAGGATGCCAACTCTTCCCCCGTTGATATAATTTGTGCCATGTCCGCATAGGCTCCTTCCTGCGACGGAGCGAGATGGTGCACAATTGATTTTGAAGTGGATAATCCAGCGGAACGAATCGCTTTGAAGAATCCGTCCGCCCGCTCTTCAAAATTCCCTATGGAATAGGAAGAATGCAGATATCCGGGTTGCGATTTTCTCTGTGAGATCAAGTAGCTGGTGGCAGAAAAAGAGCCTTGAATATTGTTGATCAATACCGAATCGTAAGGAAGCGATTCGAAATAGGAATCAAGTACGATGATTGGAAGCGGGATGGCGAAAAAGTTTTGCAGTGTGTCGAGATGCATTTCCGTTGCAAGGAGAATTATGCCGCTGAAGCCGGAAGACTCTAACATACGCAATTGATTTTCGAGATTCTCATTGCCATAAATGTAAATGATGTTCAAATTATAATTGCTTGTTTTGCATCCGTTGCTGATGCCTTCGGAAAGACTCGAAAAGAACGGGGTATCTGCCACGACAGCGCCGCTTCTTTTGTATATAGCAAAGCAAATTGTGCCATTCTTGTTATTAGAGGCATATAAAGCTCGATTCGAAAAATCATATCCGTATTTTAACGCCGCATCTAAAACCTTGTTGCGCGTTTTTTTACTGACGCCGGGTTTATTATTGAGCGCCAGTGAAATAGCCGCCTCTGAAAGCGCAAGTTTTTTTGCCAGTTCCTTCGCTGTGATTGACATATTCTTCCTCCTTGCAGCATAAAAACAGAATAGACGATTTAGTAAATTAAGTCAAATATAACTGAAGTATTTACGTATGTTTAGATACGGTTCTATATAATACAAATTAATTCAAATTTGCATCTTTAATTCTCGGAGGGAACTTTGAAATATTTAGCTGGAATTGATCAGAGTACTCAAGCAACTAAAGTAATTTTAGTAAATTTAGATGGTGAAATCTGTGGCAGGTCCTATATTAGCCACAAGCAAATCATAATGACGAATGGCTGGGTTTCACACGATCCAAACGAGATTTTTGAAAACACAAAAAAAGCGGTTATTCAGGCGATTGAACGGGCGAAAGTCGATAAGCGGGATGTTATAGCGCTGGGAATCAGCAATCAGCGTGAAACAACGGTTGCCTGGAACCGGCAAAGCGGAGAGACGGCGGATCACGCGATTGTCTGGCAGTGCGCGCGAGCGAGCGGCATAACAGACTTGCTCGAGAAACAAGCTGCTGGAGAGCGGATACGCAAAGCTACGGGTATACCGCTTTCACCATATTTTCCGGCAGCAAAAATGCGGTTTTTGCTTGAGAACAGCAAAAAAGCTTATGAGTGGGCGAAAGAGAAAACGCTGTGTCTAGGCACGATAGATAGTTGGCTCGTTTACCGAATGACAGAAGGCCGGAAATTTTACACGGACTGGTCAAATGCATCTCGCACGCAGTTACTGAACCTGCAATCGCTTGAATGGGACGAGGATATTCTAGAGGTTTTTCATGTTCCGCGAGAGTCGCTGCCCCGAATTGTCGATTCGAATGCCTTATTCGGAGAAACTACGCTAGACGGATATTTTTCAACACCGGTTCCAATTTGCGGGGTTCTTGGAGATTCGCATGCCGCACTATTCGGGCATGGATGCACTAAAAAAGGCATGGCAAAGACAACATACGGAACGGGATCTTCGGTCATGATGAACACGGGGACGACTGTCGTGAACAGCCGGACGGGATTGATATCTTCGATTGCGTGGGGAATCGACGGACAAGTTAACTATGTGTTGGAAGGAAACATTAACTACGCAGGCGCAGTGATTACCTGGCTGCAGAAGGAATTGGGGCTTTTTAACGGCTCATCAGACTGTGAAAGCCTCGCTAGACTGGCGAATCCTGCGGATACAACGTACCTTGTTCCAGCATTTACGGGACTGGGAGCTCCACACTGGGATAACGACGCAAGAGCTTTAATTTGTGGAGTTTCGAGAACTACGGGCGTTAACGAACTGGTGCGCGCCGGCTTGGAGAGCACAGCTTATCAGGTTGACGATATTTTGTCGGCCATGCTGCAGGAGTCCGGCGCATTGCTTTCTGAATTACATGTTGATGGCGGCCCAACAAAGAACGCGTTCCTAATGCAGTTTCAAAGCGATCTGATCGATTTGCCCATACGCGTGTCGGACACGGAAGAATTTTCTGCGCTTGGCGCGATATTGCTGGCCGACAGCGGGAATCATTTTCTTGCGAACAGTCTGGCTATGAGAGAAGAAAGAACCTATACCCCGCAAATGTGCGATGCTGACCGGATTAAGAAACGCGCGGGGTGGAAGGAAGCAATCGCGAGGACGCTGACCCAGAAAGCTTAGGAGACAGGAGAATGAAATGAAGAAAATCATGCTTGGCTTTGTTCCCACCCGAAGGAATCTTTTCAGTGCGGCAGACGCGACAAAGTACGGCGATCTGACCAGAGAACGACTCAATGAGCTTGGCGTAGCGTTCGTTGATATCAAAGATATCAATGAAGAAGGCCTGCTTTATAACGAACAGGATCGAGAGAAGATAGAAAAGAAATTCAAGGCGGCAGGAGTGGACGGCTTGTTCGTACCGCATTGCAACTTTGGAACCGAGTACGAAATTGCGCGACTGGCTCGCGAAATGCGAGTGCCCGTTCTGCTTTGGGGGCCTCGGGATGAGCGCCCCGACGAAAACGGAATTCGCCTGCGGGATAGCCAGTGCGGTTTGTTTGCGACCGGGAAAGTGCTTCGCCGGTTTCAGGTGCCCTTTACTTATATGACGAATTGCCGACTCGCGGATGAGGCGTTTACTCGCGGCATCTATAATTTTCTTTCGGTCTGCAGCGTCGTAAAGACGTTTCGTAAGAGTCGCATTTTACAAATTGCGCCACGTCCGTTTGATTTCTGGTCGACCATGTGCAATGAAGGCGAGTTGCTGGAGCGTTTTAATATACAGCTCTCTCCAATTCCGATGACTGAGCTTGTTGAAGAAGTGTTGAAAGCGAAAACAGACGGCACGGAAGTGCGCGCGACGATAAGCTACTGCCAAAGCTGCATGAACATTGAAGTGGCGGATCAGGAAATAGAAAACATAGCGGCTATGAAGGTCGCAATGAAACGCCTGACGCAGAAGTATGGCTGCAATGCGATTGCCATACAATGCTGGGACGCGCTGCAGCGTGAGCTGGGAATTATGCCTTGTGCGGCAAATTCACTTCTGAATGAGGAAGGGATACCTACCGTCTGCGAAACGGACATCCATGGCGCAATTACCGCCCTTCTTGTGGAAGCGGCGGCACTAGATGACACAAGAAGCTTTTTTGCAGATTGGACGGTGCGGCATCCCGACAACGAAAACGGAGAACTTTTGCAGCACTGTGGTCCATGGCCCATTTCCGTTGCGGAAGGCAAGCCAAAGATCTGTTATCCGCTGGCATTCCGTTATCCCGGATCTATGGCGGCGCAGGCAAAGAAGGGCGAGATGACGCTTGCTCGTTTCGATGGCGACAATGGGGAATACTCACTTTTGCTGGGACGAGCAAGAGGTATAGAAGGCCCCTATACCAAGGGAACTTATGTCTGGATTGAAGTAGATAATCTAAAGCGGCTTGAAGCAAAACTAGTTGAAGGGCCGTATATTCATCACTGCGTTGGAATTCACAAGGATATCGTGCCGGCGCTTTACGAAGCTTGTAAATACATCGGGATCAAGCCGGATTTATATGATCCGATCGAGGAATCCATTCACGAATATCTGAGAGGCGAATAACTCAATGAGAGATATTAATGAAATTGCGGTACTGGCTTACGACCTCAGACTGAATGTTCTCGAAATGATTATGGGAGCGGACGGTGGTCATATAGGCGGAGACATGAGCGAGATGGAGATCCTGACGGTTCTTTACTTTTTGCATATGAACGTTACGCCTGAGAATTTCTTTTCATCTGATCACGATCATTTTATTCTCAGCAAAGGACATGCTGTGGAATCTTATTACGCAGTATTGGCTGAGAAAGGTTTTTTTTCCGCGAACGAAGTCATTCGGGGACTATCAAGATTTGATTCGCCTTTTACGGGGCACCCGAACAACAAACTTCCGGGCATCGAGATGAATACCGGATCCTTGGGACATGGTCTTTCCGTGGCGGTAGGCATGGCGCTTGCGGAACGGATGCGGGGGCGCGGAAATCGCGTGTATACGTTGTTGGGTGACGGAGAATTGGCGGAAGGATCCGTTTGGGAGGCAGCAATGTCCGCGGGTCACTACAAACTGGACAATCTGATTGCAGTGATTGACCGCAACCGGCTTCAGATATCCGGCGAAACGGAATATGTTATGTCGCAGGATCCGCTGGCAGACCGCTGGGCGAGTTTTGGATGGAATGTGATTTCCTGCAAGAAAGGCAACAATGTTTTTGCGCTGGATATGGCTTTGTCTTCCGCTGAAAAGACTGTCGGAAGTCCGACAATATTAATTGCCAATACTACGAAAGGCTGTGGATCGGCAGTGATGGAAAATAAAGCTAACTGGCATCATAAAACACCGACACAGGAAGAATATCAGAATATCAAATCCGATCTTCTGCAGAAAAGAGAGGCGTTGAGAAATGATAGTATTTCCTAAAGAGAATCAATCTGGCAACACGATACAGAACAGGCGTGTTATTTGCGAAACACTGATGGAATATGCGGCTTTGGATCACGATATCATTGCACTTTGCAGCGACTCGCGCGGATCTGCTTCCATGATGCCGTTCTTCAAGCGTTTTTCGGAACAGGCGGTAGAGACAGGAATTGCCGAGCAGAATCTTGTTGGTATTGCGGCGGGGCTTGGCAGATGCGGCAAGAAGCCGTTTGTGTTTTCACCGGCTTGCTTTTTGACAACGCGCAGTTATGAACAGATCAAGATCGACTGTGCCTATTCTAATACGAATGTAAAGCTGATCGGCATCAGCGGCGGAATTAGCTATGGCGCGCTTGGAATGAGCCATCACTCCTTACAGGATATTGCGGCATTATCTGCCCTGCCAAATATGCGCGTGTACCTGCCGAGTGACCGTCATCAGACAAAGCGTTTAATTGAAGCCTTACTTCAGGATGACAAGCCCGCATATGTTCGCGTAGGAAGAAATGCTGTCGAGGACATATACAAAGAAACAGAATGTCCGTTTGAGCTCAACAAAGCGGTAGTGATGCGAAATTCGCGGCGGATCGATCTTGCGATCGTTGCTTGCGGGGAAATGACGCTTCCCGCGCTTGGCGCAGCTCGATTGCTTGAGGGAAATGGGATTAACGCGGCGGTGATCGACATGTATTGTGTTAAGCCTGTGGATATAGAAACGCTTCTTCAGGTGGCCAGAGAAGCAAAAGCGATTATAACGGTTGAGGAGCATTCCTCCTTCGGCGGACTTGGAGCAGTTGTCAGCCAGGTGATTTCCGCTAACTGCCCGAAAAGCGTTATCAATCTTGCCTTGCCGGATACGCCCGTTGTAACGGGGTCATCAAAAGAAGTGTTTGATTTTTACGGCCTCAATGTCGAGGGAATAACGCACAGAGCGATGGAATTGCTTAAATGAATCCTGAAAAAAGGTGAAATCAATGCAAGTTGCTGAGAAGATACCAGAATGTATGAATGCGGTCATGTGCTGCGGTCCCAATGATTATCGCTACATGGCGGTGCCTACGCCAAAGATCGGTGAAGACGATATCCTTATAAAAGTGGAAGCGTGCGGCGTTTGCGCTGGCGATATTAAAAGCTGGCGTGGGGCGGCAATGTTTTGGGGCGATGGAAAGGTTCTTCCACCTTGGAATGATGTTCCTTGCGTGGCGGGGCACGAGTTTGTAGGTCGTGTAGCAGCAATTGGAGACAATGCGGCGAGGAAATGGGGGCTTGAACTTGGTGACCGGGCGATTGCCGAACAGATTGTCCCCTGCGGGCAATGCCTGTACTGCAAAAACGGACACTATTGGATGTGCGAACAGGCACATATACACGGGCATCAGAAGGATATAGCGGATGGCGGTATGGCGCAATATATTCGCTTTGGCAAACAGGATATCGTGCATAAGGTCAGTCCTGCTTTGCCTGCTGAACTGGCGGCAATGATTGAGCCTTTATCCTGCTCAGTCCATACTATTGAGCGCGCAAATATCCGGTTTAATGATGTTGTTGTAATTGCCGGCATGGGGCCGATAGGCTTATGCAAGCTTCAACTGGCGAAGCTGAAAAATCCGCGGATGTTAATTGCCATTGACGGAAAAAGAACGCGACTGGATCTGGCTAAAGAACTTGGCGCAGATTTTGTGTTCGACTTCAATTGCTGCGAAGTGGCCGAAGAAGTGTTAAGACTTACAAATGGATACGGATGCGATATCTATATCGAAAATTCGGGGAATCCTTCCGCGGTAATCAATGGCCTTAAAATGATTAAAAAGCTTGGGACTTTTGTTGAATTCAGTGTGTTTTCGCATGAAACTTCCGTAGATTGGAGTATTATCGGTGATCGAAAGGAGCTAGATATTAAGGGGTCTCATATCAGCGGGCTAGACGGATATCCAACTGCAATAGGGTTTCTCGAGAAAGGCGTTATTCATGTGGACAAAATAGTTACCAATACGTATCCTTTGTCTGCGTGGAAAACCGCCTTTGAAGCTGAAGAAAAGGGGGAAGAGACTATTAAATGTGTGTTGCTGCCCAATACATAACAACATATCAAGACAGGGTTATTTGACAAAGCTGTTGCGTCTATTCTTTAGGTTTTCTATTATGTAATAAGGTTTTTACATTTGAAGTTCACTAAATAATATGCGAACATATCAGTAGTGTCATGAAAGGAAAAGGAAAGATGGAATCAAAGGGTAATAAAAGGAACATAGCAATAATTGCTATATGTCTGTGTCTCATTCTTGTCACAGGGATTATTACGTCGGTCATAAAAACCGATAATGGCAATATTAAGGTAAAAGAAGTAACAATTTCTCCGTACGGAGCGGATCTTTCGTTGACGATGTATATGCCTGACAGCGCGCTGGAAACAGATGAATCCGGCGAATTTGTCAACGCAAACAGTTATCCCGCGGTAATGATAAACTCGGGATATACGGAAGATCGCTCCTGTCTTGATAATATCTCTATCGAGTTGGCCAAGAGGGGATTTGTCGTAGCGCAGTTCGATATGTACGGTCACGGCCACAGCGATGTCATTACCACGCGCGGCTACGGCAATGTTCCAGATCCCTTCGGCGCGGATATGTCGCTGCTTGGTGCATATGACGTGCTTGATTATTTAAGAACACTCGGGTACATTGACCAGTCTCGCATTGGCATGGTGGGACACTCGCTCGGCGGAAGCGCGGTTGGAGCGATGGCAGCAACTACCGCCGGATTTTATACTCGTGAAGATACTTTATTGAACATGCTCCATGACGATTTTGGTATCGAAATTACCGCCGAGCAGGTTGCGGAACAAAACGCGGACGCGATTGCCAATGCAAATCTCGATGAGCTGAATCTCCAGTTATACGAGCAGAAGAAGGCTGAACTAACGCAGAAGTACGATATGGGAGTCCGGAATATGATCGTGCTCGACGCGGGCGTCGGTTTCTCTTCGCCGAAAAGCGTTGAGGTTGCCGGCAACACGGTATGGCGTGATGTGCAGGCCAACTTCGCATTATTCGCAAACATCAGCGGCGGGCTTTCGAAGGGTATTTCTAACAAGGACTATTGCTTATCCAGCGATGCTACTCTTCAGCTGCTTAGCCAGGATACAGCCGTAAAGCGCAACACATGGTACAAACTGAACCTATCAAGCAGTGCAGACAGGGTAACAAGCACAGAGGTCGGGGAATTCTTTGCGGACCGTTCTGATAGTGCCATTCAAGACGTTGCTTCGACAAACAGCCTGAGACTGCTTGTTCAGCCCAGAGGCTGGCACGCTTTCACCTACATCTCAGGAGAAACAACGACGGCGGCGGTTCAGTTCTTCACAACTGTTATGGCTTTCGACAATGGAAATATTGTGGCAAACTCCGGTTCAACCGCGGCTGCAACTGCGACCACCAGCAGCTGGAAAATTAAGGAGATTGTAAGCGGCATAGCTTTCTTTGCTCTAATCAGCATGATCCTTCCGTTTGTGCGCATGCTGCTGAACAGCCGCGCGTTCGCCAGCTTGAATGGCGAACCCATCGAACCCGTTAACACAAAGGTTACGCCTGTTCTGATTATCTTTGCGCTCATCACTACCATTGTTCCGATGCTCTTGTATCCGAAAGGGGTAGGCTGGCTTAAGAATGCGGCAGCAAGTCCGTTTTCTACGATTCAAATCGCTACGCAGACCGCCTTCTGGTCCTTCATTATGGCAGCCATGATTTTCGTTCTTGTCGTAGTAAAGTATTTTGCTTACGACAAAAAGCATCTTGGCGTTTCGTTTAGCGATATGTACGGGCTGAAGATCAACAAAACAAATGTGCTGAAGAGCATCGGACTTGCGCTGATCATATTTATCAGCATTGCCGGTTTGCTTGTTCTCTACTATGCGTTTGCTCAGGCAAAAATGAGAATCACGCCGCTTGGGAAAATCGAATTCGTAGCGCTTTCCGGATCCCAGTATTACAGCTATTTCTTATATGCGCTATACTTCTTCCCATTCTATATGATTAACGCGATGGTTACGAATTCCGCGCGTTTCAAGAATATGAGTGAAAAGAAGAATATGTTCGTTATTGCAGCGATCAACTGCAGCGGAATGTTGCTGCTTGCAGTCCTTCAGATACTGTTTGGCCTGTTCGCCAAGGGATCGCCTGTGTTGCCGACGGTACCCGGCACTTCCGCAACCATCTATAACCTGCCGTTCTTTGCATTAATGCTGTTTGTTTCCGCCATCATTAATCGCAATCTCTACAAAAAGACCGGCGCGACACTGCCTGGCGTACTTGTCAAT
Organism: Christensenellaceae bacterium; assembly: GCA_963665515.1. GTDB lineage: Bacteria > Bacillota > Clostridia > Christensenellales > CAG-138 > UBA7703. Next base: position 3,263,694 of record OY762278.1, on the reverse strand, counting down.
CTTGCGGTGTTTACCTTCCCGGCGATTCTGTCCTTTGCATACTTTGCTTTCTAAAAGAGTAATCAATTTATGGGTTAAGGCACGACATATGTCGTGCCTTCAGACTGTCAAAAAAGCCCCGTTATTGGGACTTTTTTGGCATAATAGAGACATGTTAACAGAGCAGAAAGCAATCGAGCGGGATACGCTGGAAATCATGTATACGGAGATGCTGGTGCCGAAAGAGCACTTGCTTCGGAAGATCGACGTAGCGGTGGATTTTAAGCGAATCTACGAAATCATCGGCGATTTGTATTGCCGCGACAACGGACGACCGAGCGTCGATCCGGCGGTGCTGTTCAAGATCGTACTGATCCAGCATCTGTACGGGATTCGATCGCTACGGCAAACGGTTTCGGAGATTGAAATGAACATCGCGTATCGATGGTTTCTGGGGTATCGCATCAGCAAACCGATCCCGCATTTCGCGACGGTGAGCTATAACTTTCGACACCGATTCAACAGCGACACGGTCGAACAGATTTTCTGCTGGATACTGGATGAAGCGAACCGTGCGGGCTATCTTTCGCCGAAAGTAGTGTTTATCGATGGAACGCACGTCAAGGCTAATGCGAATCTGAAGAAACAAGTCAGAAAAGCGACCCCGGTTGCAGCCAAAGCATACGAAAAACAGCTACGCGAGGAAGTCAACGCAGATCGGAAAGAACACGAGAAAAAGCCGTTTGACGACGATCCGCCCGACGTGCCGGCGGGAGGAACGGAAAAAGAGATCGTGGTTTCGAAAACCGACCCGGACTGTGAGCTGTTTCACAAGGGAGATCATAAAAAGTGCTTTGCGTACAGCGTGCAGACGGCGTGTGACCAGCACAACTATATTCTCGGCGTAGACGTTCACGCGGGGAACATGCATGACAGCGTCGCGTTTGACGGGATTTATGAACAGGTGGCGCAGCGTTTCCCCGAGATCAGCGTCGTTACGATGGATGCGGGGTGCAAAACACCGTGGATCTGCAAACGAATCCTTGAGGATCGGCGCATCCCGTCTTTGCCGTACAAACGCCCAATGACGAAAAGGGGAAACCATGACTGGTGGAAATATGTATATGATGAATTTTATGATTGCGTCATTTGCCCGGAATACAGTATCCTAAACTATTCAACGACCAATCGAAACGGCTATCGAGAATACAAGAGCGACCCCAATGTTTGCAGAAACTGTCCGACTCGATACCTTTGTACCGCAAGCAAGAATTGCCAAAAGTTGGTTTCCCTTCACATATGGCGCGATTTCGTAGAATAGGCAGAAGAGATACGGCACACGCCTTAGGGAAAGAAAGACCTACGAAAAGCGAAAAGGAACGATTGTGCGGGTCTTCGCCGATGCCAAAGAAAAATACGCCATGCGTTATACCCCCTACCGAGGCTTAACTGCGGTGACAAACTGGGTTAAGCTGAAATATGCTGCCATGAACCTCAAAAAGCTAGCGGCCCACAGGTGGAAGGATCCCCATCCTTTCTTGTCTAATCTCGTTTATTACTTCATTCACCTCAAAATCTAGCCTTCATTTCAAATCGCTCTACGCCAATAGTTGGGGCAGATAAACTAAGAGAATCAAATGATATCGATGTTTATCAGCCTTAGGCTCGATTTCAGGGCAAATTCGGTCTACGTCGAGTGTGCTAGTGCGCTGTGCGAACGGAACTCGTTGTAGCCCCTTAGCCAGCGCTCTATCTTGTCTCTGGTATCCACCAGAGACATTAACCAGTTCATATTCTGTTACTCTTCCCTCAAGCTGCAATCGAGAGATATTTCATAGCTGATTGTTTTGTAGGAACTGGATAAAAGCGTTATGGTTTAAGTAGAAATTGAAGCTTACGCTTGGCGATGCAGGGAACTGTTGGAGGAGGGAATTTCTTGAGATCCAGCAAAGGACAATCCGATTTGATAACGCAACAACAATATTTAATTGTAATCCTGCAGAATCTGCGGGATTTTCTTTTGGAGATTTAGTGATGGTTTTAAATAAACAACGGAATCGAAATCTGCTAAGCAACACAGCCTCGAAGATTGAAAATAGGTCATTCTTTGCTCTTATAGATGTTTTCGAGGATTGATTTTAAGTAATGGGGTTGAAAAAGGCTATGAACGAAATCGCAATCCATTTTTGTTCAATATAGGTCAGAAAGCACACAGAATAATATATTTTCACGAAAATAGAAGTTTTCTTTCCGGTTTTGGCAAGCTGAATTGTTCTTGTTATATAGAGGGGAAAACAGGGACCTTGAAAATTGCATATTACGGAGGATAAACAATGCTTTCTGAACAAGAAAAGGCGTCTGTGTGTGCGCTTTTTGATAGTTATTGCCATACGATCCTTCGCAAAGCAATTCGTAATTACATGAAACATATTTCGTTCCAGGAGAAATATGAATTCTTGGCAGACTACCCGGAAACCTATGTGAAAAACGTTAACACGCAGCGGGATAACTACGAGAGTGATCATCTTTATGTTGCTTATAAGAACCGATCTTATCAACTAGACAATGAACTCTTACAGCAAGCGATGCAGAATTTGCAGGAACGCGAACTAGGCGTTCTGATACTTGGTTTCTGGCTTGAATGGACGGATTTGAAAATCGCCAAGGAGTTGAAAGTAACCGACCGGACTGTAAGAAATATCCGCAGCCGTGCGTTCGAAAAGATAAGAAAGTGGTTGTCGCTGATTCGTGAATCGACCTGGTAAATAATACGTCTTCGCCTTCGCTTTGTCGACGGCGTTGGTTGGAGTACGACATGAATCTAAAATACGAAACGATCAAAGCCGCTGTTTCCGGCGATAAAAAAGCGATGGATGAGGTTTTGAACGAATACGAACCTTATACGATGTTTCTTTCAATCATCGTCCGCCGGGATAAGGACGGACATGAAGAGAAGGTTTTTTCTCAAGATGCCTATCAAATGCTGAAATTAAAACTGATGGAAGAGATTCCAAAATGGAAGGAGCCCAGCAAATGATACTACCGGATCTATTTGAATTCGCCTATGTACCCAATTGGTTTGACCATCTCAGCACTTTGACTGAGATGGCCGTGCCAGAGTCGTGGCGGTTTACCAATCCAAGGATTCCGCCAAAGAACGCGGAAACCCCAATCCTCGAAAAGTATGTCAACTACGTGTTCAAGAAACAAGTCATCGATTACAACAACTTTCCATATGAAACCGATCCCGAATATGGGGATAAGATTTTTTACCTACGCAATGAAAAAGCATGTTTTAACACAGGCCTCTACACCAGAAACTACAAGAGTATCTTCGGATGCTTCACCCGGAACAAACGTAAAGACACCATGCTCGATTGGTATTTTCGAGGTTTTTTCAACGACGTTGCACCGGATATGAAGTATGTTCAGCCGCTGCCGGAAAAGCCAATGTTCTTATTGCCGACCAGCGGCATGGCATACCTGCCCGGCTGGGAGATTCGCGTGAACGTCGATCATATCCTCTGCGATCCGGACAACTTCGCGCGGTTACCAATCGAGGCACAGCGGACGAAGAATCTTACGTTGCTGCTTGAAACGGCCATCGAACTGGCGCGGCGGAAGGCGTCGTTTGAACCCGGTATCGTCGTACCGCAAAGGTACCAGGGGAAAGTACAGTTTCTACTTCCCCTCTGTCTTCGGGACACGGAGCATCCGGACCTTGCCATGACGTTGACGCCCATGGACGGATACTATCTTGGCCATACCTGCCTGACGTTGGACATGGCTTATCTGAATGCGCGGCTGATCGGCAAACCGGTTGCGCCGTGGCTGACGGAACTCGTGAACTGATCTTCCGGCTGCCGCCCTCAGGGGTTTAGGATATAGCACACAATACAACTGAAAAGGGCCCGACGAGCGGCGCTTTTTGTGCCGCGCCGCCGGGTCCTTTTTTTCGTGCGCTCAAAAGCGCGCTGACCGTTTGGCTCTGAACGAAAGGAGCCGAACGAATGTAACTGGTCAAAATCGCGTATCGCTTTGCAGATGGACACGTCGAGGAGATGGAGGTGGAACAAGAGATCGCGGAAACGCTCAAAGAACTGGATCGGCAGGAATACAACAACACGCAAAAGGAAACGCGGCGGCATACTCTACTCAGCGCTATGGAATATGAGGGACAGTGTTTTGTTGACCAGAACTCGGATGCTGAACGGATTGCAATCGGTAAGATTGGTGCGGAGAAATTCTGGACGGCTTTTCGCAGACTGAAACCAAAACAGCAGGATTTACTTTATGCTCTTTACCTCTCCGACCGACCGATATCGCAGGCAGAATATGCCGCAAGGCTCGGCGTTCGCGAGGAGAGCGTTTGGCAAAATGCATGGCGCGCGAAAAATACTTTAAAAAAACTTTTAGAAAAACTGTAGAGGTTGACCCCTTCCCGTGACCTAACGGTGAAGGGGTTAATTTTTTAGCACTTTGACAATTACATATCCGGCGCATCAGTCAACACATGAAAGATACTCCAGTGCAGTCGCGGATAACGTCCCAGAGCACGGCCCGGCGGGAAGCAGGGAGGCGATAGAACCTGTGGGTGAGAACGACCGGCTGACGCCCGCCTGGCTCCGGGACGGAACAATAGGAGCGGATGATCACCGCGATAGCCGGGGGAATATCTGGTCTGCCATATTGCTCCATCGCATCTTTTCTGCCGAGGCTGGCGGCCATTCTCGCACCGGCAGAGCCGCCCCAGAGAGAATAACCGTCCCGTTTCACTTCCAATTCGTCTGCGTGATCGTAAATGAAACCGATAGCCTGTGCCAGATCGTCATATGCAAAATCCGGCCGATAGATCAAAGCAAAAGCATTATATCCAAGCTTGCTGACTTTAAGAGAATGGGGGAAACTGTCGTGCATCGCACCCACATACATAAATCCACCACCTGCATTCATGATCGCGAATTCCTTTCCAGGAGTACCCTTGAAGTAGAACAAGCCGGTATTTGCTTTGGATGGATCGCCAGCAATTTCATCCTGAGAATAGATACTGTAAAAAATCTGCTCACCGTTTTCCGCACGGTTTTTCAGATCATTAATAATTTCCACCGTTTTCGCGGGTTGGATATCGGAATACCAAATATAGGTATTCGGGCTGCTGATCTCTTTCATAGTCAGTGATTCATCAACCGCCAAATCCACTGGAAAAAGAAGCCTGCCGAAGCCGCGAAACACTGGATTATGGATCACCTCGCCAACGGTCGTATCGAGCGTAACCGATTCGAAGCGGGTTCTGTCGTTTATAATCGTCGGCTCCTCCTTCGCGATTGTTTCCGAAATATCTATTTGGGCATATTCTTTTAAGATACTGCCGGGGTTACTTGCGCATCCCGTACTCAGCAGTATTGCCAAAGCTGCGCATAGCAGTAGAATCCATTTCTTCATTTTTCTCAATGTCACCTTGCGGTTATTTCTGCGAGTTGAAATCCGGCGCGAATGCAAGATAGCCTTCCAGCATTTCCTTTGTTGCGGTATAGTATCGGATGTTTTTATCCAGCTTCGCAATCCGCTCCATTTCGTCGCGCGTCAAGGTAAAATCGAAAATATCGATGTTGTCCTTGATATGCGCGGGGTTCTTGGAACCAGGGATGACAATGTTACCTGCCTGCGTGTGCCATTTCAAAATGATTTGGGCATTGCTTTTGCCGTATTTGGATGCAAGATCAACAAAGACTTGCTCGTTGATCAGGTTTTTGTCCCCGTGACCGAGCGGGAACCATGCCATGATGACGGCGCCGAAACCATTTAAATACTTCTTCAGCTCGGTTTGAGGAAAGTAAGGATGCGCCTCCAACTGAACGACTGCGGGCATGATTTCCGCCGCCGCGACGACTTCCCTCACCTGATCGACAGAGAAGTTCGAAAGGCCGAGCGATTTTACTTTGCCTGCTTTTACGGCCTTTTCCATTGCCAGATATGCTCCAACAAAATCTCCGATTGGCTGATGCAGAAAAAGGAGGTCGACATAGTCCGTATCAAGCCGGGACAACGTTTCCTCGACAGCCTGATCAACGTTTTCATATTCGCTTGGCCAAAGCTTGGTTGACAAATAGATTTCCTCTCTCTTCAGCCCGGACGCCTTCATGCCGCGGCCGACCGCCTTTTCGTTCATATAGACGTTCGCTGTGTCAATCATGGTATATCCGTTTTGCAGGGCAGATAACACCGCGTTCTGCGCGTCGTCGGGTTCCATCAGGAATGTTCCGATTCCTGCGGCGGGAATGCTCGTTGCGTTGTTTAATTTCATACTGTGCATTTTTATTTTCTCCATTCTATTATTGTGGATTGATATCACTATACGTATCACTGATATTCGATCCGTTTGATTACACGACAATAGTATCTGTAAATGGTATATTTGTACAATATCGTTATTGCAGAGCAGTATGCATTTAGCGTATACTAACTCTTGTGAGGGGTTCATTATGATAGAAATGTATTTATTGGAGCAGCTTGACGCTTTTTATAAATTCGGGACATTGTCGGTGGCTGCCGAGAAACTTCATCTTTCGCAGCCATCGCTCTCACGCTCCATGCAGAAGCTGGAAGAGGAGCTTGGCGTAACACTTTTTGACCGTCAAAAAAACCGGATTTTCTTAAACGAAACAGGGAAGCTAGCGGCAGAACACGCTGCTAGGATTCTGAAGAGTGAAAACGAAATGGAGAGGCAAGTACGCGCGTTTGACAAAAGTCTGCACACGCTTACGATCGGTAGTTGCGCGCCGGGACCGCTCATTAAAGCACTTCCCGTAATTACTGGATTTTTTACGGATTTAAAGGTATCGTCAGAAATTGAAACGGAAGAAGCTTTGCTGACAGGTCTGCAAGAATCTGTTTATCAACTCATCATTCTCTCCCGACCAATCTATTCGGACGAATATTATTGTCAGAAATACATCACGGAACAGCTATTTTTATCAGTTAACAACTTCCATCCGGCTGCAACCTGTCACTCCGTACGGTTTGATCAGATGGATGGACAGAACTTCATTATGTATGCGCATGTCGGCGTATGGGAGGATATTGTCCGAACCAAGATGCCTCGTGCCAAATTTTATAAGCAGGAAGATATTGAAGCCGTCGGCGATCTTGCAAGCAACTCGGATCTGCCATCTTTTTCCACGAACGTCACATTGGCGGAATTGCGATCCAGACAGAACAATCGCGTCAATATCCCCTTTTCTGACGAAGAGGCGATGATGACGTTTTATATTGTGTGCAAAAAGGTAGACCTGAAGCGCTTTCAGAGATTCCTTACAAGTATAGAGAACGCGTAATCGTTTGCTAACGGATGTAACAATTGCAGACTAAATTAGATTCATGATGTAAACAGGCGGGAATTTCTCAAATAACAGTACTCAATTAGTTACTTCAACCTATAAGCATGCTCAAGCATGTCGAAGCGTCAAAGGTGTTTTGATCATCTACGTAATCGCTATCTGCTTTCGGGCGACCGTGTGACAATGCTGTGGTTGGGTCCTTTTTTGCATCAATTAAGAAGGAAGCATTATATCGAAAGGACTGCAAGTATAAAACTGAGTAGCTATGTCCAACTGCAGGCAACTATGATCTACCTGGATATCACAACGCTTCAGGAGGTAAAAGCAATGGCCACTCTTGAAAACGAAAATGATAAAAAGGTTTCTGCGAAATGGAATGAAGGTGGGAACAGTATCACCTCCATATGCGGATTGGAAAAAATAAGTAAGAAGTAGTTTAAATAAAATACAACCCTTCAGAAAAAAACATACAGCGCATATTACTGGATTCTGCAAAGGTTTGGATTCTATTTTGGTAATGATAATGCTGATACTTTAGCAAATTTTAATAAGAAGGAGCGACGCCGGTTTTTATTTCAATAAAACTTGCGAAAATAAAATAAGGATGCTAAATTATAGATGTTATTTCATTTTCAAAGGAGAAGGCCATGGAAACGAAAGCGGGATCGTACCGGAATAATTTAACTGGAGAGCTGGCGTATCAGTCATTCATCCCTGCACCGCTTCCTCCAAACCCACCTATTCAACTGGACAGAGAGTTAACGGCTGCGTTGATCAACGCACACCGTCAGCTTACGCTATTGGAGCACTTAGCAAAGCGAATTCCGAATATGAGTTTATTTGTTTCCATGTACGTTCGTAAAGAAGCGCTGATGTCGTCGCAAATTGAGGGTACGCAGGCGACGCTGGAAGATGTGCTTGATCCGATGGTGGAAGAGAATGCGAATCGCGATGTTGCCGATGTTATCAATTACATCAAAGCAACGGAATATGCCTTAAAACGGATGGCAGAACTGCCGTTATGTAACCGGCTGCTTCGCGAAACACATGCGATTCTTATGGAAGGGGTGCGCGGACAAGAAAGAAACCCCGGAGAGTTTCGTCAATCTCAGAATTGGATTGGGGCAGCGGGAAGTACAATAAAAACGGCGAAATATATTCCACCGGCAGTCGAGGATATGAACATTGCGCTGTCGAATCTGGAAAACTATCTCAATGCCAACGATGATCTGGACGTGTTGATCCAAGCGGCGTTGATCCATTACCAGTTCGAAACGATCCATCCGTTTTTAGATGGTAACGGGAGGATCGGGCGGCTTTTGATTACGCTTTTCCTGATGGAACAAAAAGAGCTGTCGAACCCCGCATTATACATTTCGTACACGCTAAAAAAGAATCGTGTCGAGTATTATGATCGCATGAGTGAAGTGCGAAGGACTGGTAATTATGAACAGTGGATCCGCTTCTTTCTTGAAGCTGTTCGTGACTCTGCGGCTGATGCGGTCGAGACGATCGATCTTCTCTCTGAATTGAACAAAACGAACGAAACAAAGATTGAAAAGCTCGGTCGGTCGGCGAAGTCTGCTATGAAGTTACTTCACTACCTCGAAGCGAATCCTATCATTGAAGTGAAAAAGACAGCCACGGCTCTGGGTGTGACATTCAATACTGCATCGAAAGCGATAGAAAATTTGATTCAGCTAGGCATTCTGAAACAGAATGACCAGAGGGAGCGAAACAGGACATTCTCATATGAGGAATACCTTGACATCCTTCGCAAGGGAACCTAATAGAGGAGACGATATGGATCTAAAAGCACGTGCAAAGCAACTAAAGAGAGATATACCCGCTGTGTTTCTAGCAATGAAAAAGAAGGAAACACCTTTGATAGCGAAAATTACAGCGGGTATAACGATCATATATGCGTTATCGCCGGTAGATTTAATACCGGATTTTATTCCAGTGTTGGGTTATCTCGACGATTTGATCATTCTGCCTGCGCTGGTCACGCTGACAGTTCGATTGATCCCTACGGACGTTCTTGATAAGTGCAGAGTTGAATCAGAAAATATGTGGGCAAATGGAAAACCAAAGAAATGGTATTTCGCCATTCCGTTCGTTCTCATATGGCTTCTTATATTATACGTTGTGATAAAGGCGATTATGAAATAATACAACGCAGAAAACAAAACAACCGAAAGGTTGTTTTTTTCACCCTTATGCAGCGGAATATGCTATGAGTTGCTTTAAATATTCCTGCGCTTTCGGCATGAGCAGTAACAAGTTCTGGGAGCAATGTTGGATCGAAGTTGTTGATATAAAAAAGATGCATCCATAATTGGATGCATCTTTTGAAATTACCTGTTGTTTCTGAAGCAGTCACTGCACAGGATTGGTCGGTCGGTACGTGGTTGGAACGGAACTTGACAGGGTTTCCCGCATTCTGAACAGATCGCATCATACATTTGACGAGGGCTGTTATCCCGGGAGCCGTTGCCTCTGGCATTACCCTTGCGAGCAACGCGGCAGGCCTTGCAGCGCTGTGGTTCATTCGTAAAGCCTTTTTCGGCGTAAAATTCTTGCTCGCTGGCAGTAAAGGTGAATTCCTGTCCGCAATCTTTGCAGACGATGGTTTTGTCGCTGTACATTAAATACCTCTAAATAAATATTGCGTGATGCTGATTCGAACCACGCGGATGCAACTATATCTTATTCTTTGCAAGAAGTCAATCTTTATCTTGCAAGAGAGGGCATCAATGAATTCTTTAGATCGATCTTACATTCTCGCGACAAGCCGAAGAACTACCTGAGTAGCAGTTTTCACAGCTTCTTCTTCGGCGGCACGTCGAGCGGGAAGTTGGTAAATGAAACGACCACCATGCAGATGACGGCGGTGTACTCCTGCGTGCGGAAGAAGACGGACTGCCTCTTTTTATGCTTGCAGTTGGGATTTTTTCACCGAGCGCTGAGAGCGACTACATAGAATCCATATCGGAAGAAGAACAATACAGGCAACATATGCTTCTGGCGGAAGCGTTGGCGAGCTTGACACCGGATGAGTTGACGCTCATCCGGTGTTTGTTTCAAGACGGAATTTCACCGTATGAGCTCGCCCGGCTTCGAGGGGTATCGTTTCAGAGCATCTATAAAAAGCGGAAGCGGATACTGACAAAACTCAAAAATATTCTTGAAAATCTGGAAAAGCAAGGTTGATACTCTTCTGCTTTTTCGGCGGGATAGTGAAGGGAGCAATTTGCGCCCTTCACTATGAAAACCAAATATGGGTCATTTTGTACGTTCCCATGATTCAAAGCTGAAAATGGATGCGCCAAAACCTTCTGTGCAGGAAGCGAGCGAGTTACATCCGCTTTAAAGCGCAAATAAGCAAGTTGCGCGGTGACGATGAACATTGGGGGATACACACGTCCAGCCATAGCTTGAGCGGTAAAACCGTCGCACGCAGTGGGGGCGGCTCGGAGCGAACCTCGGAGAAGTGAGAACTTGTGGCGCTGATCTGCTGTCAGCCGAAGAATGACCCAACTCAATCAGCCGTGCAGACTAAAGACTAACGAGAAACAATCATGACTGCACGGCTTACATACTTATAAATAGGGAGGACACCTTCATGGAACAAAACATACTTCGCGGTGAAATCTACTTGGCCAACCTGCGGTTTACAGTCAATTCAGAGCAAAATGGGTTTCGGCCCGTGTTAATCATTCAAAATAATGCCGGTAATCAGCACAGCTCAACAGTCATTATTGCAGCAATTACCAGCCGAATGGACAAGCCTGCCTTGCCGACCCATGTACCGGTTGGCACCGGCTGTGGACTGCGGATGGATTCGCTGATCTTGACGGAGCAAATCCGCACATTGGATAAAAGGCGTTTGGGAAAGTGCATCGGCATGTTGACCGAACCGGAGATGAAAGCAGTTGACAATGCACTTGCAATCAGCGTGGGTTTGGAAAAATGAAAAATGACCAGCCCTGCAATGAAGATATTCGCACACTTTGTCCGCGCTGCCTTGCGGCCTATCGCGACAGCGGAAAATTCAACATCCGCCGTGCGAAAGGCGGACGTGTCGCAGCAGAAAACTGTATGATCTGCGGAAAACCCAACAGCGCGGTTGACTATATTATTACTAAAAAGAATTAAGGATGGACCAATGAAGCGGCACCTCGGATATGGGTGCCGCTTTGTGCTCAATATTTTGTGATGGTTATGGCTATATACAATACGAAAGCGGCAGGCTTGAAAGGAGCATATGAATCAGATAGAACAATGGAACAATCGACCGTTTATTTCGGATACGATTTGCGGATGCCCGGTGAAGATATATTTTTGCGGTAAGGCTTCTGAAAACCTAAAACAAACGATGACCGAGATATTCACCACGGCGTGGGAAAGCAGGATTCCGGTACTATCGGGAAATACTACCGCGGAGTCTGAAAGCTAGGTGCGCGCGTTTGCACATTTGCGTCATGAATTGGCACAGGATATAGTGATCGCAAGGGGAACCTTATCCGGCACCTTGAAAAATGAATTTTTGAATCAACGCAATCCTGTGTACAGCTTTGGAGGAGAAAAATGAAACGAATCCATACGCTATACAGGGTATCCACGAAAAAACAGATGGATAAGACAAAAGACGACATCCCGATGCAAAGACTGGCCTGCCAGGAATTTGCGGCGCAGCACGGCTGGGTAATCACGCGTGAACATGAGGAAAAAGGTGTATCCGGATATAAAGTATCGGCTAAGAAGCGCGACGCAATCGATGTTCTGCAAAAAGAAGCGCTCAACCACGAGTTTGACGTCCTGCTTGTATTCATGTTTGACAGGATCGGCAGAATCGACGACGAAACGCCCTTTGTGGTGGAGTGGTTTGTGAAACACGGAATCGAAGTGTGGAGCGTGAAGGAAGGCGAACAACGATTTGACAGTCACGTGGATAAGCTCACGAATTACATCCGCTTCTGGCAAGCGTCCGGCGAAAGCGAAAAAACCTCCATGCGCATCAAAACGCGATTGGAACAACTGACACTGGAAGGATGTTACACGGGTGGCCCGCTGCCGCTCGGCTACCAGCTCGTCAAGAAAGGCCGACTAAATAAAAAGGGCGTGGAAATGAACGATCTTGCTATTGAGCCGCGAGAGGCGATGCTGGTGCGCGAGATATTTCAAAAGACAATTGTCGACGGCTACGGATCGTACCGTATCGCCGACATGCTGAATCGACGTGGACTTCGTACACATAACGGAAGCAAATTCCAATGCAATTCTATCCTTCGCATATTGCGAAATCGTTTGTATTGCGGATACATCGTTTCCGGAACCGCGACTTCGCAGGCTTTACAGGAGCTGAAGATCATCGAGCAGGAGACATTTGACAAAGCACAGCATATACTCAATCAACGTGCCGAGAAGGACGCGAATAAGCGCAAGTTAGCGTTTACTACAAAAGGGAAGGCGCTGCTTTCCGGCAATGTCTATTGCGCACACTGTGGAGGACGCTTAACAACGATCCGATATCGGGACAGATATACACGCAAGGATGGCACTGAGTATTCCGTCGATCAGATCAAATACTCATGCTATCACAAAAGCCATAAACTCTGTTCGTGTGATGGGCAGACGACCTATCTGGCCGAACGGGTAGACGCAGTGATCCTGCAAATCATGCGTGATTTGTTTGAGAATATGTCTGGTGCACCCGAAGAGGAACGATTAAAGGCGGCATATAAGCGACAGGTGGCGGGAATTCAGGCTGTGCAGCATAAACTTGCGCTGGAGATTGAAAAAGAGAAAGAGCAATTAGAGAAGCTGCAAGCGGAAATTGGCAAGGCGCTGGCGGGGGAAAGTATATTCACCACGGATGATCTTGCGACTTCGATCAGTAGTGTTCGGGAACGGTTGAATGCGACGATCGCGGAACAGCACGAGTTGGAGCAAAACACGTTCCAACAAAAACAGACGCTCTTATCGGCGGATTCTGTGTATGACCAGTTCAAAAGTTGGGCGGATGAGTTCGAAACCGCGACGAATGAGCAGCGGAAGATGATTGCCTGCCAACTGTTCAATCGAATCGAGATTGGACGCGGGTATCGGATCACATGCGAACTCAACATGACATATCGGCAGTTCTGCGAAGAATGGAGCAAGCCGGAATGCATAAAAAGTGAAATAGGATAGAAATTTTCCGGTAACTTTTGACAATAAAAATCGATAATTTTGTAAGACGATAGACAAGACACAGCAACTACGGGCAGAGGGACAAAAAGAAAAGCCCGAAAACATACTGTTTACGGGCTTTTATGGCTCCCCCTGTTGGACTCGAACCAACGACACTGCGGTTAACAGCCGCATGCTCTACCGACTGAGCTAAGGAGGATCGGTATGAATTTTATGCATTTTCGGGTTTAAAACATACATTTCAGAATCCCGAAAATTTGGTTCCCCATTGCCGACGTCGGTATGTAACCCTTACATTGTCCTACCGACTGAGCTAAGGAGGATCGGTACTTGAGAGATTTTACATGAATTTAAATACACTTGCAATGGACGGCGTGGGCGATTACAGGCAAATAGAGTGAAATATTACCTTTAATCTCACTCAATCTTTAAATTGCTTGACTTTGATTGACGTTTTTTGCCCCGGTCACTATAATGTTGCTATGGAAGAAAACAATGTACATTCACTCATCGGCACCGAGACCGTGGAGCCGCAGCGCAGGCCGATCCGCTCGCTCGGCGCGCTCTATGTGGTCATGCTCGTACTGGTCGTCGGCGTTATCGCCGCGGGCAACTTGCTCAGCGCGCACTGGGACGTGCCGCGCATCTTCATCCAACTGACGATGTACGCAATCCTGCTTGCGCTGGGTTGGTACGTCTACCGTTTTTACCTCACGTCGTTTCGCTACACGTTGACCGACCGGATGTTTGCAATCGAACGCATCGTCGGCAGAAAACAGCGCGCGGACGAGTGCGTCCGGCTTGGCGAAATCACGCGGATTCAGCCGTTTGACGGCGAAAAGACCGAGGGCGTGAAGGTGAAAAACCTTTCCGCGCGGGCAAAAAAATCTTCGCTTGCCGTCACCGTTCGGGACGCAAAAGGCACGCGCATATTGCTGATCAGCCCCGGGGACGAATTTGCGGGGCAGCTTGCGGATCAATGGAAGACCGCGCGCAAGAAATAAACGCGCGATTTGATTTTTTATGCAAGCCAACGAGCGCAAGATAAAAGCATATTGATTTTATAAAAACCAACGTGCGCAAGATAAGCGCATATTGATATTTATAAAAGCAAATGCATACAAAATGAGAGCATATTAATTGAAGAAAAACGACGACGCGACGAAAAAACGCGACACAACCGAACAGGACTCCTTACAGCAGGCGCTGGGTGCGTATGAAGACGCAAACTGCGCGCGCTTCCATATGCCCGGGCACAAAGGCCGCGGCATGGCGGGCTTCTGGCGGGACGCGCTGATTCAGTGGGACGTGACCGAGCTTTCCAACACGGACAATCTGCACAATCCCTCCGGCGCAATCCTCGCGGCCGAGCGTGAAATGGCGGCGGCTTACGGCACGCGCGCCTCTTTTTTTGTGGTCAACGGCTCCACCAACGCGGTGCAGGCGATGATCCTTGCGCTCTCCGGTGACGACAAACTCCTGCTTGCGCGGGACTGCCACCGATGCGCGGTTTCCGGCGCGGCACTGCGCGGGATCGAGACGGACTATATTTTGCCGCGCTGCGACACGAAAACCGCACTGCCCGGTATGGTCACGGCGGACGACCTTGAACGCGAACTGACCCGCACGCACGCAACAGCCGTGCTTGTCACGTCTCCGAACGCGTACGGCTTCTGTGCCGACATTTCGGCGCTTGCCGATGTTTGTCACCGGCACGGCGCACTGCTGCTTGTAGACGGCGCACACGGGGCGCATTACCCGTTTTCGGACGCGCTGCCGGACGGACTCGGCGGAAAAGCCGATCTGTTCTCACATTCCCAGCACAAGACGATGGACGCACTGACGCAATCGGCAAGTTTGCACCTTGGCGAGTGCCGCATTTCACCCGAACAGGTGCGCCGCGCGCTGGCGATGACGGAGACGACGAGCCCGTCGTACCTGCTGATGGCTTCTCTGAGCTGGTCGATTTTTATGGCAAAGCGCAGGGACTGGACAAAGCAAGTGGCGCGCATGCGTGCGCTTGCGGAGCGCATTGAAGCGCTCGGCGGATATGCGACGCCGCGCGACCCGATTGGAAACGGCGTGTTCGACCGCGACAAAACGCGGCTGGTGATCGACGTGACTGGACGCGGGCAGAGCGGATATGCCGCGCAATCGTATCTGGAAGCGCACGGCATATATATCGAAATGGCGGATTTGCGGCGGCTGGTGCTCATCACCTCGCCGAGCGACGACGCGGACTGGTACGCGCGACTGCTGGACGCGCTTTCGAGCCTGCCGTTTTCTCAACTGAAAAAACAAGATGCGGCGGACGATGTGCCAACGCAACAGCCGGAGCGGGCGATGGACCTGCGCGCGGCGACGTTTGCGGACAGCGAGCGCGTGCCGCTGAAAGATGCCGCGGGGCGAATTGCCGCGGAGCCTGTGGGCGTTTATCCGCCGGGGATTGCGCTGCTGATGCCGGGGGAAAAGATAACGCAGAGCGCGGTTGCGTATTTGCAAAAGCAAGCTTCACTCGGCGGCGCGCTGTTTGGCGTGCGAGACGATGATGTGCTTGTCGTCAAAAAGCAATAAAGTTTTTTAAATACTTTTTGAGAAAGTATTTGCTTGATTGATGCCCGGCGAGCGCATCACAAAAAGTGCCGTTGCATATTTGCAAAAGCAAGCTTCACTCGGCGGCGCACTGTTTGGCGTGCGAGACCATAATTTACTTGTCGTCATAGAATAGTAGAGTGTATTAGATATTTTTAAAATATCTGCTTTGTGCTTATCAATAAAGAACAGTAGAGTGTTCTCCCAAAATCCTATATAATAAAGAGAAGAAATCATGCGCACATCGTGTGCATAAATAATAAGGAAACCATGCAAGATCAATTATTGAACGCAATTCAAAGCGGGCGCGCACCGCACGCAATCCTCATCTCCGGCCCCGAAGGCAGCGGCCGGCGGGAACTTGCGCGCAGCGTCGCCGCGCTCTACTGCCTCGGCGAAGACGCACCGCAGCGGCTTGAAAGCTGCCCGAACTATACGGAAACCGGCGTTGCGGCGGTCAAGGTCGAGGACGTGCGCAACCTGCTTTCCACCGCGGCGATGCAGGGCTTTAACGGCGGAAACCGCGCGTTTGTGTTTATCAACGCGCAGAACATGAGCGTGCAGATTCAAAACACGCTGCTCAAAACACTGGAAGAACCCAACGCGGGCACGATGCTCATCCTCACGGGAAACGAATTCGGATTGCTACCGACCATCCGCTCGCGCTGCGTGATTGTCCGCCTCGGCGCAAAGCAAATTGGCGACGTTGCGCGCGAACTGGCGCAAAGCGGCGTTGACGAAAGCGACGCGCGCTTTTACGCGACGCTTGCCGACGGCATACCCGGCCGCGCAAAAGCATACGCCACAGACGAAGCGCGGACTTTTCGGCGGGACGCGCTGAAACTGCTCGAACAGGCAGTGTTTGAATACGCGCCGTTTAAGCAGGCGGCCGACCTTGTCTCCGGCAGTTTCACTGAACCGGACGGCGGAAAAGGCGGCAAAAAGAAGAAGCGCGGCGACCCGGCACTCGCCACGGAACTGCTGTCGGTTTGGATGAGTGTGTTCCGCGACGCGCTGATGCGAAAGCTGAACGCGCAAAACGAGCGCAATTCGGACGCAAACGCGCTGATTGCACGGATATCGGAATGCTTTACAAGCGCACGCATTCAAGGTATCATAGATCTATTAGCCAAAGCGCAGCAGCGTCTCTCCGGCGGCGCGAACGTGTACCTCACGCTCGACACCACGCTGGCGGGGCTGTTTATAAAGGAGAACGAAGAACCAAAATGAAAGTTATCGGCGTACGATTCAAATCGAGCGGACGCATCTATTATTTCGATCCGTTGGAGTATACATTTAACGAAGGCGACGGCGTCATCGTAGAAACCGCGCGCGGACAGGAGTTCGGCGAGGTTGCGCAGGGCGTTACCGAGGTTGAGGACACGATGATCGTTGCCCCGCTCAAGCCCGTTGTCCGGCCCGCGACCGAGAAGGACACGAGCATGCGCGAGCAGAACACCGCCAAGGAAGGCGACGCGTTCCACGTCTGTCAGGAGATGATTGAAAAGCACAAGCTGGACATGCACCTCGTGAGCGCGGAATACTCGTTTAACGGCAGCAAGCTGTTGTTTTACTTCACGGCGGACGAACGCGTGGACTTCCGCGAGCTGGTCAAGGACCTTGCTTCGCAGTTCCGCACGCGCATCGAGCTGCGGCAGATTGGCGTGCGCGACGAAGCAAAGATGATCGGCGGGCTTGGCTCCTGCGGACGGCCCGTTTGCTGCAAGACGTTTTTGCGGGACTTCCACCCGGTTTCCATCAAGATGGCGAAATCACAGAATCTGTCGCTGAGCCCGACGAAGATTTCCGGACTGTGCGGCAGGCTGATGTGCTGCCTGCAATACGAACAGGCGGCCTATGAAGAGATGCGCCATAAGATGCCGCGCGTCAACAAGGAAATTCAAACGCCGGACGGTGTTGGAATGGTTGTTGACAACAACATTATCACAGAAAAGACGAAGGTGCGCATACCGATGCCGGACGGCACGATCGACGTGCGCGAGTTCCACTATTCGCTGCTTTCAAGGCCCGGCGACCCGCTGCCGCAGGCGGCAATTGAGCTGAAAGCACGCAAGGCCGCGGAAGAGCAGGCGGCGCGCGCGCTGCTTGAGCCGAAGGAAGAAAGCAAGCCGGAACAGCAGCCGGAGAAGAAGCGCCGTCGGCGCGGCGGACGCGGCAGGAACAACAAAGGCGGCGCAAACGCACAGCAGCAGCCCGCAAACGGCCAGAGCGGCGCAAAGCAGGGCGGCGGCAATCAGCAGCAAAGCCAGCCGCAAAAGCAAAACCCGCAGGGCGGCAGCCGCCAGAACCAGCAAAAGCAAAACCCGCAGGGCGGACAGCGCAAAAAACCGCAGAACGCCCAGCCGAACAACCGGCAGGGTAAGCCGCAAAGCGGACAGCAAAACAACCCGCAGGGCGCATCCAAACCACGGAGCAACAGCAGCCACCGCCGCGGCGGACAGGGCAGGCCGAAGCCACAGCAGCAGGGTACGCCGCAAAAGGATTCGTAAAAATGCGGCACATTGCCTGCAAAGTGATGAAAATCGCGTAAATTAAGCGAATTTTTACCATTCGTTTGTTGACGAACGATTTGGCTGTGCTATAATGTTAGAGAAATTTTGATACGGAGGAACGCATCATGGCATATAAGATTTCCGACGAATGCATCAGCTGCGGCGCATGCGCAAGCGAATGCCCCACAGAAGCAATCAGCGAGGGCGACAACATTTATGTAATCGACGCGGACGCCTGCATCGACTGCGGCAACTGCGCCAATGTTTGCCCGGTGGAAGCTCCGAAGCCGGAGTAAAAAACCAGGATTCACAAAAAAGCAGGGACGGGTTTTGCCTGTCCTTGTTTTTTTTCGTGCTTGCTTTTCTTCCGTACTTTTCTTAAAAGAAAAGCAGGCAGAAGAATTTGCGGTTATGTTTAGAAGTTTTTTTCATAAAAATAAGGGTTTTGCCGGAGCGCAAACGGCGCTCTTTTTTGTTGCAAATTCTTATAAAAAATTCTCTTTTATTATAAGAAAAAAAGTGCATGGTTTGGGTTTAACATAATGGTGGGGCAAATATTTTGGAAAAACGGAGCAAAAAAGACGCACCGTTTCGGAAAGGAATTGTAACAATGGCGAGAGAGTATTTTGCCGCGTACCATAGCTATCTGGAGTCAATTGAACCACTGAACGACGCGGAGCGCGGGCGGCTGTTTGCGGCTTGCCTCGGCTACAGCAAGTCGGGCGCAGAACCGAAACTTGAGGGAAACGAGCGGTTCATCTGGCCGACGATCCGCGCGCAGATTGAGCGGGATAAGAAAAACTATGATGAGCGTTGCCAAGCGAACCGTCAAAATGCTAAGCGTAGGTATGCGAAAGAAAGCGATCGCATGCGAACGTCTGCGAAAACTGCCAAGGAGAAAGAAAAGGAGAAGGAGAAGGAAACGGAGAAGGAAAAGACGAAAACAAAGACAACGGAGAAGGAAAAAGAAAACAATCTCTCTTTCCCAGGGGGAAAAGAGAGAGAGGGTGCTGTCGCACCCAGCGCGGACAAGCCGCGCCGCTCTCTATGTCCCACCCTTGGAGAGATAAAGACATATTGCTTAGAGAACGGATACAAGATCGACGCACAGCGCTTCTACGACTTCTACGAGGCCAAGGGATGGCGTATCGGGAGTTCGCCCATGAAGAACTGGCAGGCCGCCGTGCGCACCTGGGCGGGACGTGAAGCCGAGAAGAAAAAAGAAGAGGAGATGGAGACCGGAAACCCGTTCAAAAGATTGCTGATGCAGGAGATTGCGCGGGAGAAAGAAGAGCGGGAAGCGCAAACGTCGATCCTCTGGGCGAACCCAACCAAGCGGGAGTAGGCAAACTTCCGCCCGGCTTGGCTGCGGGGTTTGCCCGGACAATCGCTTTGCACGCAAAAAAAGAGCGGAGGCAAAAACCTCCGCTCTGTGTGGATGTAAGTTCTTTTGTTTTACGTTTTTTTCAGGAGAAGCAAATAAATTCCGGCTGCGGCGGTTCATCCGCCGCGACGGATCGCCCGTTTCGGGCGGCTACCCTGTGTGTTTTGCCGCCCGTGCGTTCGTAGAACGCGAGGCAAAACATGGTTCACCGACAAAAAACGCAGCTGTTTGTCGAATCAGCCAATACACGCCGGGAACGGCAGATCGCCATAGACCAGCGGCAGCACAACGTCGCTCATCGCGTCGTAATCCGTCGGATAAGGCGTGAAGAGCGTATACTGCGTGTCCACATAATACCAGCGGGCCAGCGCGCCGCCATAACCGCCGTCGATATACGAAATTGTGATCTCGGCGATGAAGTCGCCCGCGTCCAGCTCGATGGAGTCCGTCTCGTCGTCAAACGTTGCGTAAACGCCGGAGATGTCCTCGATCGTCTTTGCCGCGCGGTATGTGTACTCCCGCTCGCCATACATGAATAGGATCTGCGCGACAGTATCGGAAATGATGCCGTAGTCCGTGCGCTCGGCATCGTCCGTAACGGAGAGCGTGATGCCCAGCGGCAGGAAGTCTTCACTGCCGGTCACTTCCACGATCGGGTTGGCAATTAGGTCCGATTCGTCCGCCGCGTTGCCGTCGGTCACGATTGCGTTGCCATAGGACACATATGTGCCGTTGCCGTATGTTGCGTTGCCATAGGTGGAAAAATACGCGTCGCCATAGGTGGAATAATACGCGTTGCCATAGCTGGCATTGCCGTAGGATGCGTATGCGTCGCCGTCCGACGCAGAAACAAACTGCTTACACGAGGCGAAGATGAAGATCATCGCCACTGCGCTGAGGATTGTCAGGACTTTTTTGAGCATAGTAAGGGTTCCTCCATAGAGAACGCCCGGTTGCGGGCGGATTATTTGCGGGTATTATGTACGTTTGCGTACCCGTGCATCATACCACAACGCACGAAAATGCGAAAGTGAGGAGATCACCGTACTTTTCTTGAAAAAAAAGCAGGCAAAAGAACTGCACAGTTTCGTTTTCAAAACTCTTTCGTAGAAAATGAGGGATTCCAAAGGGAGAAATCCCTTTGGCAGTGGTTTGGAGGCGGAGCCTCCATGCCTTTTGCAAAAGAAAAGCAGGCAAAAGAACTTTGCAGTTTTACCGAATGATGTTTGGGCGGCTTTATGTTGCCACATCAAATCAATATGATTTCATGGAAAGCTAGCTTGACATTTTAACAATCCGGTGCTATTCTATCCATGGAAAGCAAACTTTCCATAACGAAACGGGGTGACGTGTTGAAAAACAGACTGGAAGAACTGCGCAAACAGCGCGGGATCAAGCAGGAGGACCTCGCCGCGGCGCTTGAGGTGTCGAGGCAGACCATCGGTTCGCTTGAAAACGGGCGATACAATCCGTCCATCCTGCTGGCGTTCAAAATTGCCCGGTATTTTGAATTGCAGATAGAAGATATTTTTGTTTACGACGAAGAGTCAAACGAACCGTCCTAGAAAAACAGAAGATATCTTTATCTATGACGAAGATTCGGGCGACGCGTAATTATTTGAGTTTTTAGGGAGAGAAAGACGATGAAAAAAAGCAAAACGATATCATATATCCTGTTTTCCGCAGTGGGTCTTTTGCTGCTGGCCGCGGGATTCGTGCTGATGAAAATTTGGGCGAGCGCGGACGGACTGAGAAGTACGCTTCCGTATCTTTGCATCGGCATTGGTGCGGGCGTGTTCGGGCAAAACCTCGGCTCGCTGCTAAAGGAGCTTGCGATTCGCAGCGACCCGAAGGCGGCAAAGCAGATTGAGATTGAGCAAAAAGACGAGCGCAACATCGCCGTGCGCAACCGCGCCAAGGCAAAGGCATATGACCTGATGGTGTTTGTGTTCGGGGCACTGATGCTGGCGTTTGCGCTGATGCAGGTGGAGATGTACGTCATCCTCGCGTTCGTCGCGTCGTATTTGTTCGTGGTGTTTTCCAGCGTGTACTACATGGCAAAGTATCAGAAGGAGATGTGACCTTACTTTTCTTAGAAGAAAAGTAAGATAAAAGAACTATACGGTTTCGCTTGAAAGTTATTTCACGGATGCGAGATAAATAAATCATGCGTACAACTATCCATCAGAGCGCCAACCCGGCGCTCTTTTTTACAGCATCGATCATTGACAAACCCTATACAATAGGGTAGCATGTATTTGTATCAACAAGATGCAAAATGATTTGGATACAAACAACTTGGCAGAGGAGAATGAAGTGACAAGAGAGTTTGTGTACACGCCGACGTTTGAGAAGCAATGGAAAGCGCTTGGGTTCACGCTTCGCGATACGATTCGGTTGGAATGGGAGATTTTGAACGATCCGGAAGTTGGCAAGATGATGGAAGGTACCGGCGGATTGCGGAAGATGCGGTTTGCATTGCCGGCAAAAGGAAAAAGCGGCGGGGTACGCGTGTGTTATGTTGACTTTACGGAAAAAGGAAAGGTCTACTTCATCACATGTTTTGCGAAGAAGGAACAGGCAAACCTGAGCGACGCAGAAAAGAACAACATTAAAAAGGCGCTTCAGGAATTAAAAAAGCATATTTAAATCAGCAATATCAATGTATACAATTTTCAAATGAGGTATCAAAATGAGTGCATATGAAAGCATCATCGCCGGATTGAACGAGGCGATCGAGTACGAAAAAGGAACCGGAAAAGCAAGGGTCAGCAAGTGGACGATCAAAGAAGTCCCCGAATTTTCCGGGGACGATATACGGCGAATTCGCATGGAAGCGGGCTATACGCAGGCGGCGTTTGCTATGGTGCTCGGCGTATCCGCAAAAGCGGTCGAAGCATGGGAATGCGGACGCAACCAACCGCAGGGACCCGCAAGGCGGCTGATCGGGCTGATGCATGAGGACGAAAAGCTGTTTGAACGGCTGAACGTCGTATCCCGTGAGACGGACGACGAAGCCGCCACGGCGTGACCTTACTTTTCTTGGAAGAAAAGTAAGATAAAAGAACTATACGGTTTCGCTTGAAAGTTATTTCACGGATGCGAGATAAATAAATCATGCGAACAACTATCTATGAGAGCGCCAACCCGGCGCTCTTTTTTTGCGCCCAAAACGCCGAAAAAACTCGTTCCCAAAAACGGGTGCGTGTTTGTGACCACCTCTTTTTGTGCAAAAAGCCGCAAACGGGTCGCGTGAAAAACAAAAAGTTTTCCGCATAAACTCTGGGAAAACGGGCAAAACGCGGGGTTGAAAATTATGGGAATGGTTTTGTAAGAGCAGATTTCGCAATTTTCGGGATACCATATTTGTGGCGGCGGGAAAGCGAAAAAAACGCTCGTCGCCATCG
Organism: Christensenellaceae bacterium; assembly: GCA_963665515.1. Classification (GTDB taxonomy): domain Bacteria; phylum Bacillota; class Clostridia; order Christensenellales; family CAG-138; genus UBA7703. Next base: position 3,240,287 of record OY762278.1, on the reverse strand, counting down.
CAAAACGAAAGGAGCACGAGCGATGGAATCGACCAAAAAGAATACCCGCAAAAGCAAGGTTGAAGCGTACTTTGCCGCCTGCGACAGGACGCAAGAGCGCGCCAACGCGAAGACCGGCGCCGTGGCGGAGCGCCCCACACCGTACACGCTGGCAGGCCTGAGCGAGCACCTTGGAATCCCGCAATCCGAGATCCTCAAACAGGCGAAGACGGATAGCGGGAGCAATGCGAAGGTATTTTCCGACGCGCTGCGCCGCATTGGCCGGTATATCGTTGAACGCGCGCTGCTGGGCGAACTCCAGTACAGCGTTGCGGCGAAACTGCTGGACGAACTCGACATCGGCGAAAAACTGCCGCCGGACGAGAGCGAAAAGCAAATCGTGATCGTGATGGAAGACCAGGAAGGATGGAGCGAGTGACATGGAATTACCACAAAAATTCATTTTGAGGGGATATCCAAATCCACGTCAACAGGAGTTTTTCCGATCCAAAGCCCGGCACACCGCATACGGCGGCGCGCGCGGCGGCGGCAAAAGCTGGGCCATGCGGCGAAAACTCGTGATGCTCGCGCTGCACTATCCAAATCTTTCACTCCTGCTGCTCCGGCGAACGCTGCCGGAACTGAACGAGAACCACGTGCGGCCGCTGCAAACGGAATTAACAGGGCTTGTTGAATACAGCCAAACGCAACGCGTATTTACGTTTCCGAACGGCAGCCGCATCAAACTCGGTTACTGCGACAACGAAAAGGACGTCTACCAGTATCAGGGACAGGAATACGACGTGGTCGGACTGGAGGAAGCCACAAGCTTTACCGAAAGCCAGATGCAGTTCATTTCGACCTGCAACCGCACGGTGCGGCGCGACTTTTCACCGCGGATGTACTACACGTGCAATCCCGGCGGAGTCGGCCACGGCTGGGTCAAGCGGCTCTTCATCGACCGGCGGTACCGCGCAAGCGAAACAGCCGAAGACTACGTTTTTATTCCGGCGCGCGTGACGGACAACCCGTACCTGATGCATGACGCGACGTACCTCACAACGCTTCAAAACTTGCCGGAGCCGCTACGGCGCGCCCATCTCGATGGCGACTGGGACGTCCTTGCGGGGCAGTACTTCGGCGAGTTTTCGAGGCAGCGGCATGCGGTAACGCCGTTTTCAATCCCGAAATCGTGGCGGAGATTCCGCGCGATGGACTGGGGTTACAACGACCCGTGCTGCGTGCTGTGGTTCGCCGTTTCGCCCGGAAACCGCGTGTATGCCTACCGCGAGTATTACGAAACGCACGTGCTTTCCAGCGAGACGGCGAAGCGAGTCCGCGCGCTGAGCGGCGGCGAGACGATTGCGTACACCGCCGCTTCGCCGGACGCGTGGCAGTGCCGCGGCATGAACGCGAGCGGCGATTTGCCCGGCATGAGCATTGCGGAGGTGTTCGCCCACGGCGGCGTGCCGCTGATTAAGGCGGACAACACCCGCATACCCGGCTGGCAGCGCGTGCGCGAATATCTTGCCGACGCGGACGACGGATTGCCGCGGCTTTTGATCTTTGAAAGCTGCACAAACCTGATACGCACGCTGCCGATGCTGACGTTTGACGAGAACCATGCCGAAGACGTTGCCGGCAACTGCGAGGACCATGCGCCGGAGGCGCTGCGCTACGGGCTGATGTCGCGTCCCGTCGGCGCACGCGATCAGCAAAAGCCGAAGGCGCGCGTTTACGACCCGTTTTCGGCCGAATCGCCGCTTGCGGACGGCTTTACGGCGCTGTAAAAAGACGGGGCGATCCCATAGGAGGAAGACGATGAAGGACAAACAAAAAAAGGACCAACCGGAGGAGAAGCGCCGCCTTTGCGAGCGGGCATACGGGCTGTTTTCCGAATTCCGCAGCGCATATGCCGCGGAGTGGCGGCGGCTTGAGAACTGCGAGCGGATGTACCGCGGCGACCACTGGCACGACGTGCCGATCACCGACCGGAGCGAACCGCGCCCGGTAACGCCGGTGATCCAGAGCACGATTGAGAACATGAAGGCCGAACTGCTCGACCGCATACCGGAGGCCGTGATTGCGCCGGAAAGCCCGGCGGACGGCGAGGTTGCAAGCGTGATTGAAGCCATCATCAAACAAAACCACGATGTGGACGGCTATGCCAAGGAATATCGAAAGCTTGTCCACGACCTGCTTGTCGGCGGCTATTGCGTGCAGGAAACGGGCTATGACAATGCGCTCAACGGCGGTCTCGGCGGCGCGTTTATCCGGCATGTGGACGCGCGGAGCATCCTGTTCGACCCGCTGGCTTCAAGCTTGCAGGAGAGCCGCGGCGTGTTCAAGATTTCGCTGAAAACGCGGGAGTACATCCACACGCATTTTCCACAGTCCGCGCCGTTTTTGTCGGCGGACACGTTCGGCACGCCGGACGCGGTCGAGGACGGCATACTCCACGGCGACCGGACGAACGCCATGCTCTTTATCGAGTACTGGTGGCGCGACTATGACGCGGAGAGCGACCGCTACAGCGTCCACATGGCGCAGATTGCGGGCAACCGCGTGCTCACCGACAGCCGGGATGAAAAGCCCGACGGGCTGTTTGAAAACGGGCTGTACCCGTTTGTGATGACCACGCTGTATGAGCGCAAAGGCTCGTGTCTCGGACTTGGCGTTGTGGACATGTTTGAAACGCAGCAGAAGTACGCCGACAAGCTCGACCAGATCGTGCTGAAAAACGCGCTGATGGCCAGCCACAACAAGTTACTCGTCACCGAGGCGAGCGGGTTTGACCTGGACGACCTTCGCGACTGGTCGAAGGAAGTGCACCGCGGCGAAAGCCTGAACGGCGTGACGTGGTTTTCAACACCGCCGCTGCCGGCGTACATCATCGGCTACATCAACAGCATTCGCGAGAGCATCAAGAAAGAGAGCGGTGCGGACGAATTTTCGCGCGGGTCGGCAAACGGCGGGATCACCGCGGCTTCGGCCATTGCGGCCATGCAGGAGATGAGCAACAAGCGCACGCGCATGGTTGCAAGGATGCTGCACGAGTCGTTTCGCGACGCGGTGCGGCAGGAGATTGAGATCGAGCGCGAGTTCAATTTCTTTTCGCGCACGGTCAATGTAACGATTGGCGGCGAGCTGAAAGAGATGACGTTTGAAAGCGCAATGCTCATGCGGCGCGCGCCGGGCAACGTGTTTTTGCCGGTCGAGTTCTGCATTTCGGTCAAGGCGCAGCAGGAGACCAAATACAGCGCCATGAGCCAGAACGAACTCGCCATGAAGATGCTGCAATCCGGAATGATGAAGCCGGAGCAGGCGGTGGAAATGATGGTGTTCGAGGGCAAGGACCAACTGCTCAAACAGCTCAAGGAGCAAAAAGAGCAGGAGCAAAAGCAGCAGCAAATGCAGCAATCGCAATCAAAACAGCCGCAGCCGCAGGCAAAATCCATGCGTTCGCTGCTGGCGGGCAAGTAATTTCAGCAAACATCCGTGCTGTACAGTGAGAAAAATTGCGGCATGGCGCGGGTGAATAAAAACGGAGGTTTTTAGAATGAGACAGAACAGGACAAAGATCGAACAGGCGCTTTCCGGCGGGATTCCGCAGGGCGCAACGCAGGACGCGGCGTTTGACACAGTGGTGCAGGAACTGACCGCCATGTATCAAAACGGGCAGATGCCGGAGGGTTTCGACCTTCAGCAATCGGCAAACGATCCCGCGCTGATGGAGCTGATTCAGGATTACGGCGCGGAGGCGGGCGTACGCATCTACGCCGCGGAACAGCGGGCAAACAAGGCCGAGCAGGCCGCCATGCAGCGCGTGAGCGCACAGGTTCGCTCCAGAAACGCGCTTCCGCGGAGTTCGCGCGGCGGCAGCACGACGGCAAGCGCCCCGAATTACAGGGACATGAGCAGCGAAGCGTTCCGCAGTCTGCTTCAGCAGATGAAAAAGACTGCCAGAGACGGCGGACGCACAAGACTGTAAGTCTGGTGCACAAATGCTAATTGGTATTTTTGAAAATATCAATTACACACAAAACTATTACTTGCAATCATACCGGTATTTTATGAATACCAAAATAATTTCCCAAAACTCTTATAAGAAGGAGAACACATGAGCAATATCAATACGACCGTCAACACGGCGGCATCCACCTACACCAACAAGGAATTCTATGACCGCAACCTGCTTGAGATCGCAAGAACGCGACTCGTCCACGCGGGCTACGGCCAGAAGCGCAGCATCCCCCGAAACTCCGGCAAGCGCGTGGAATTCCGCCGCTACGAACTCTTTACGCCGGACACCAACGCACTCGTCCTCGAAGAAGGCGTGACCCCCGAAGGACAGAGCCTGTCCCAGAGCAAGGTTGAAGCCGAAGTCAAGCAGTACGGCGCATATGTCGAAGTCAGCGACATGCTCGACCTCACGGGATTCGATCCCGTGCTCAGCGAAAGCACGGAACTGCTCGGCGAACAGCTTGGCACCGTTGTCGAATGGATCACCCGCGACGCAATGTGCGGCGGGACCAACGTGCAGTACGCGGGCGGCAAAACCACGCGCCTTTCGCTGGAAAGCGGCGACAAGCTGACGGTCACGGAGATCCGCAAGGCCGTCCGCTCCCTCAAAAAAGCCAAGGCGCGCATGTTTAACGCAACCGCCGACGGCCAGGTGCGTAAGCCGCACTTTGTGTGCATTTGCTCGCCGGACGCAACCTTCGACCTGCAGAGCGACGCGCTTTGGCAGGACGTATCCAAGTATTCCGACGTAGAGCAGATCTATTCCGGCGAGATCGGCCGACTCTTCGGCGTGGTCTTCGTTGAAAGCACGGAAGCGAAGGTCTTTTCGCAGAGCGTGCTGACCGCTGTCGCCGCCCATGAAGCGGGCAGCGCGGTCGTCACCGTCAACGCGATCACCGACGCGGCGGCGCTCTACCTTGTGTCCGGCGCAAGCATCAAAATCGGCGCAACGGAATACACCGTCGCCTCCTGCGACAAGGCCGCAAAGACCATCACGCTGAGCGAAACCGTCGCCTCGGCCATCGCGGCGGGCACACTCGTTTACAGCGAGGACGCGGGCATGCTGGACGAAAGCAAAAAGGGTCTTGACGTTCATGCGACGCTGGTCTTTGGCGCGGATTCGTACGGGGTCATCGACGTGGACGGCGAAGGCTGTCTGCAGACCATCGTAAAGCCCTGCGGCAGCGGCGGCGCGAGCGACCCGCTCGACCAGCGCGCCACGGTCGGCGCAAAGGTCGCGGCCTACACCGCAAAAATTCTGAACAATCTTTGGATTGTCAGAATTGAGCACACGGTTTCTATCTAACCATACTTTTCTTAAAGGAAAAGTAGGCAAAAGAACTTGCATTTTAGTGCGTTTATCGCATTTAAAATGTGGGATTCCAAAGGGAGAATTCCCTTTGGCGGAGGTTTGGAGACAGCGTCTCCAAGTACAAAAATCAGGGGAGGGGTCGCTCCCTCCCCAAATAAAAATATGAAGGAGAAACACCATGCAATACATCACGGAAAACGAGATCGACGGCATTACGTCTAAAACCGGGAAAAATTTGGCAAAGGAACCCAAGGTGACCATCACCATACAGCCCGATAGCGGCGAGGAATACTGGGAAGGCGGCATCAACGGGCATTTCTTCCGCATCCGCACAAACGAACCCGTCGCCGTGCCCAAAAGCCTTGCGACGCTGATTGCGCAGAGCGCGGCAATCAAGGTGCAGAGCGAAGCGCGCGTGAAAGCATACCGCAAAAGCGGCGGCAAAAAAGTTTCGTGAGGAGGATGACAAATGACGCTCAAGGAACTGCTCACCGGCGCGCTGCTGCAGCTCGGCCGCGGCACGGACGCGCAGACGCTGGAATCCTGGCGGGACAAGCTCACACGCTATCTCAACGACGCGATGATCGACCTCACCGGCGACCTTCAGCCGCGGCGCACGGACACGCTGACGCTGACGGACGGCACGCTGATAACAAGCGAACTGCCGCGCGCGGCAATCAAGATTCTCGCTCTCACGCGCGGCGACGTGCGGCTGCCGTTTTACTACGGGCTCGCGAGCGATCGGCTGCGCGTGCCCTGTGTGGAAGACGGCGAGATCGACGTGACCTACCGCTATATGCCGGAGGCGCTGAAGGTGGACACCGACGTGCCGGACCTACCGGAGTGGTGCCACGGTTCGCTGATCAGCTATGCGGTCGGCCGGGAACGCGCGGCGGGCGACGGCGCAAGCATTGCGGCCGCGCGGGCGTGCTTCGAACTCTACAACGCAAGCAAGCGCGTGATGCGCGCGCACCGCGGCGAGCTGGACGCATACGCGATTCAAAACCGGTTTTAAGGGAGGGCGTGGATCATGGCGCTTAGGCAATACCGCATCCCGATGTTTTACGGCATCCATCAGGGATTGCAGGAAGACCGCATCAACGACGGCGAAAGCCCGGACGCATGCAACATGGACACGTCCGGCGGGCGGCTGACGGTCGCAAGCGGGTATGTGCGGCAAAGCAGCGTGGCGTTCAATGCGCCGCAAAGCGCAAAGCGGCTGTTCGTTTGGAACCGTGCCGACGGCAAAAAATATCTGCTGGCGACGGACAGCCAACTCTACGCGCTGGACGAAACGGCGGGCGAATGGACGCTTTTGTACACCTTTGCCGCGAGCGCGGCGGCGACGCAATACGATTTTCAGGTCGTCAAAATCGCCAGCACGGAATACCTCATCGTGGCAAGCGGCGTTTCGCAGATGGCAAAATGGGACGGCGAAAGCGAAGCGGCGGAAGCCTTCGGCAGCGCGGAAGCGCTCAGCGACACTGCGGTGAACTTTGTGGAATTGTATTACGCCCGCTTGTTTTCCGCGGGCGACGCGCAAAACCCATGCAGGCTGTATTACAGCCAGGCCCCGGGCGACGAAAGAACCATTGAAAACTGGACGAGCGCGGAGGAGAGCGTAAACGTCGGCGGCGGCACGGTGGAGATCGGCACGGATTCCGACCCGGTGACGGGCGTGTTCGCGCTGAGCAACCAGCTGCTTGTGTTCAAGCGGGATTCGCTGTATCGCCTGCTGGGCGATCGGCCGAGCAACTATCGCATTCAGCCGGTCGGCGGCTCGCTGCTCCAGCCCGTGCACACGGCGTGTACGCGCGTTGGCGACGTGCTGTTTTTCCTCACACAGGGCGGCATGTACTTTTTTGACGGTCAGAACGTGCAAAGGAAGTCCGACGCGGACAAGGTGCAGGATTTCCTTGCGGGCGCAGACCTTTCGGCGTGCATCGCCGCGGCCTGCCGGGACAAATTGTATTTTGCGCTCAGGGAAGACGCGACCGCAAGCGGCAACGACGCGATCCTCGTTTACGACCTTGCGCGCGGCACGTATATGGTGCGCCGGGGGTTTATCGTCCACGGCATGTGCGCCGCGGGCAACACGCTGTACATCCTCGACGGAAACGGGCGCGTTTGCCGCTTTAACGAAGGCGAAACCTACGACGGCGCGCGCATCGAGGCATACTGGAAAACGCCGATGACCGACCTTGACTCTAAGGCCGTAAGCAAGCACCTTGAAGAGCTGTTTTTGCGCGGCAGCGGCGGCATTTTGTCCGTCGAGGCTGTGACCGAGAGCGGCACGGTCTATGACGAGCGGCTGATGCCCGGCGCGGACGAAAGCATTCTGGAACTGCGTTTAAGCGGCGAAGGACGCGCGTTTCGGCTGGTGTTTCAAAACGTCAACGGGTCGCATTTCACCATTGACGGCGGCGTGGAGCTTCTGCTGGACGCGCAGCGCCGCGTTTTATAAGAACAAACCGGGAGGAAAAACGAAATCATGGCATATGATAGCACAGGCATGCAGGCGCTGTTTCCGGTGTATTTTTCGCGGATGGCGCAAAAGCACGCTTCCCGCGAAGATTACGATATTTCGGCGGCGCAGAACGAAGGCAATCTGAACCAAAACCTCGAAACGCTCTACAAAAAGATCGGCGAGATCGAGGAATATCTTTCCGCACAGGAATCATAGAGGAGGACACATGGCGATCAATATTGGAAAAACGGGTGGATTGTCGACAAGCCGGAGGGACCTCGGCGTCGGCAAGGTCAACTTTGGCTTCGTCAAACCGAAATCCTCCGGCGGCGGTTCGTCGTCCGGCGGGACGCAAAGCTCCGGTCCGAGCGACGCGGACGTGCTGAGCGCATACGTTGCGGACATGTACGACCGCTTTTCGCCGGAGGAGCTCACCTACGACGCAAGGAGCGAGGACGAGATCAGCGCGTCCATTGCGGAGTGGCTGCGGCCGGGTTACGACCAGGCGATAGCCAACCGCAAGGAGCAGACGAACTATTACAAGGCGGAGCTGGACGCGGACGCAATTGCACGCGGCATGGGCGCGAGCACGTACGTCACCGACGTGAAAAACCGCCAGCAGAACGCCGAGGCGAGCGACATTCTTTCGCTGGAGTCGGACTACGGCTCCACACTGGCAAAGTACGTTACCGAAGGCGTGGAGACGGAGACCGACCGCTTGCTGGAGGTGCAATCGCAAAACGCGCAGATGCGGCAGGACGCATACGAGATGGCATACTCAGCCGCGCTCAAGCTATTCGGTTATTACAAGGAAAGCGCAGGCCGTTCGTCCGGCGGGTCGGTCAAAAAGACGGCCGCTGTGACCGCGACCTCGGCGGAAAACTGCGACCGGTTTTTGAGCCTCTTGAATAAGGACGAGCGCGCGGAGGTGTACACGGCCTCAAGTGCCGCGGGACAGCAGTATCGCGACGAGCTGCTTGCCTCGGTCGGGTATGCGGGTTACATTCAACTGCAGGGCAAGTACCCGAGCACGCCGTAACCGGCAGAAAGTCAAGGCTTTCCGCCGGGACAACCGGAATCAACTACGGAAAGAGGGAAAGGAATTTATTCAACACTTTCCCTCTTTTGTGTTCCCCCAAAGACCCATTTGGGATTTTGATTATTTAGAAAGCACTCTATCATAAAGTCATAAGCAGTATTTTGGGAAAGATATAGATTCTACGCTGAGAAAAAAGCGTTACGACAAGGAGATGGGAAGGCATGTACAAACTGCGTAACTTTAGCAAAACAATTGTATTTCTCGTTGCTTTCATGATGGTTGTAACGGCGAGTGGGCTTGCCGCGCCGCTGCATCGCTCGGCGTATGCACTGGGCGACTACTATTTTTACTATTATGATAATCTGCCGGGGTCCACAAATAATCAGCAATTTAAATACAGCAACAGTCCTATTACGATTCGCGCCAATACATATACCAATGCGGGATATCGGTTTATGGGTTGGAATACGCGGGCAAACGGGACGGGCAGAATGTATCAGCCGGGGGATAGATATTACGTCGGCGTGGGTACTTTGGTTATGTATTTGGGTTTATATGCGCAGTGGGCAAAGATTGTCAATGTCAATTACAGCGCCAACGCGTCGGGCGCGACGGGTTCGGTGAGCGACACCGCGGAGTATATTTCCGGCGACGCCGTCACATTGCAGGCGAACGCATATACGCGCGGCGGCTATCGCTTTACCGGATGGAATACAAGTGCCGACGGGAGCGGGACGCGCGTTATGGCCGGCGCAGACTATACAATTACGGATACGGACGCGGCAAACGGGCTGACGTTCTACGCGCAGTGGGAGTCGGAAACGGTTGCGGGTACGGTCGACATCCCCGCAACCGGCGATCCATCCAACTGGGTGCTGTATTTTACAATTGCGCTGGCAAACGCAGGCGCTTTGCTGACGATACTCATCATACGAAAGCGACAACGCATCTAGGGACGCTTTGCAGAACGCATATGGCAAAAAGAACAGAGAGCGTTATTTGGCGCTCTCTGTGTTTTTATTTCCAAGGTCTATCGTTATTGGTAGAAAATCAAATCTTGTTGCGAATCTCAATCACGCCGGAGCAGAAAGAGAACGGGTGGAAGTTCAGCCGGCAGATGAGCGAAAGCCGTTTTTGAATCTCGGAAAACACAAAGTAGGATTCCTCGTCGTCCCAGTCGTCGCCGCAGGATTCTTTGCAGGCAAGCATATCGCCCCGCGTGGCAAACGCAACGTCCCCGATTAAAATTGCGCCGTTCGGCTCCAACAGGTTCAACAGCGACGAAAGGAAACTGACCTTTGCGTCGTCCGTCAGGTGATGCAGCGCATAGGTGGAGACGATGAAGTCAAACGTCTGCTCGCGCACTGCGGGCGGCACGCCGAGCGTAAAATCCCACTGAAGCAGCGTTGCATTCGGCATTTTTTGCGCGGCGGTATTGATCATTTCTTCCGAAAAGTCGATTCCCGTGATCGTGTTTCCGCCTTCGTAGAGCTTCGCGGTCAACAGCGCGGTGCCGAACCCCACGTCCAGCACGTTTGCGGGCGCGGCGTTCATGATGGTCGCGTAGATCGCGTTCATCAGCGCGCTATACCCGGCGAACGGGTATTGATTGCTTTCGTCCGCCTGTTTGACGGAGTCGTCGTAGTGATCGGCCCAAAGGTCGAACCCCTGATTGTTGAGCATACGAAAAAACATCCTTTCGCCGGTCATTATGGCGCTGTAACAAAATCCATCTCTAATGGGAGAATACGTGGAATACGCGAAAAAAGCAATAGCTTGCTTTCTATTACCTTCTTTAAAAAGAAAGCAAAATAAAGAAACTTACATCTTCTTTTGAATAGATGAAAACTTTGCTTTCTTCAAAAACAACGTAATACAAGGAAATTTATAGTTAAATGGAGAACGTTGTTTTGGCGCTCTCCATTTTTTGCTTTATGCGATTGGAATCTTTTGGTATGAATGTAAGTTCTTTTGTCTCCTTTTCTTTTAAGGCCGGAAACTTTTGGTACAGATGTAAGTTCTTTTATCTTACTTTTCTTTTAAGAAAAGCAAGGAGAAAAGTAAGGCTCTATATGCGTTTTGATCAAACCGATCCGGTCGTTCACGGCGGGCGCGTACGTCGCGGCGATGGCAACGACCAGATTTCGGCTGCCGTTGACGTAGATAACGTTCCCGCCGTCGCCCAGCGCGGCAAAACAGCGCTCGTTTTCGTCGATCACCCACCAAAGATATCCGTAGCCGAGGTCGCCAAAGCGGCTTTGCACCGTGGTGCTTTGCGTGATCCAGCATTCGGGCACGATCTGCTTGCCGTCCCGAACGCCGCCATCAAGGTAGAGTCGACCGAACCTCGCCATGTCCCGCGGGGTCAAAAACAAACCCCAGCTCGCGGTGTTGCGTCCCTGCGCATCGACCGCCCAGCCGCGCGTGCGTTTGTCGTTCATCACGCGCATGTGCTCTTCCTCGCTGCGCAAAACGATGTTACCCGGAACGTCGATGCCGAGCGGGCCGAACAGATGCTTCGTCGCGTAGTCCAGCACGGGCATGCCGACGGCTCGCGTCAATATGGCGGAGAGGATGTGCGTGCCGCCGATGGCGGAGTAGTTGAATTCTCCGATCGGTTTGTCGCCGCCGAGGTAGTTCAGCGCGTCTTTTACCGGGTCTTCACTCGCGAAAAACTGTTGATACGGCTCCACGTCGTATTTATATGGCGCGGTCATGGTCAACAGGTGCTCGATGGTCACGTGCTGCGCGGTCGTTTCGCCCGCGGGGAGCACAAACTCCGGAAAGAAGCTTAACACGGGTTCGTGCACGCTCCGGATCAGTCCCGCATCGACGGCAATGCCGACGAGCGCGGAAAACACGCTCTTGGTCACGGAAAACACGTGCAGCGCGTCGGCTGCGGCATATCCGTTTCGATAGGTTTCGCAGCGGGTTTCGCCGTTTTGCGCGACGATCAGCCCCGCGATGTTGGCGTGCTCGCGGTCTATGGTTTCTTCCAGCGTATGTGTTTGTGATGCATTCATGTTGTGTTTGTTCCTTTCGTTTGTGTGGAAAGGACGTCCCTTGCTTAGAAGCATAAATTCATTAAAAATTGATTGCAAGGGGTATTAAAAATAAATTTTTTTCTGTAATATTCGGGTGTTTTGGGTATCAAGCAAAGACTTTTTGTGCGTAAGCGGCTTTTGATATCAATGCCCGTTCTTTTATCTTACTTTTCATTTAAGAAAAGGACGGAGAAAAGCAAGGAACCTTGAAGCACGTGCGTAAATGCTTTATACTGACTTTAAGCCAGTTTTACAAAAGGATACGGAGGAATTTGACAATGGTGTCGGAGCTGCATTTGATCTGGAATCCGGTTGCAGGCAACGGAGCGGCGCTGGATGCGTATGAACGCGTCACGCGTGAGCTTGCAAACCGCGGCGTCCCGTTTTCATCGGCAAAGAGCGAATACCCCGGGCACGCGGCGGAGCTTGCGAAGGTTGCCGTTGAGGCGGGCGCAAAGAAAATTATCGCCGTCGGGGGAGACGGCACCATACGCGAGGTCGCAACCGCCGTGATCAACACGGACGCGACGCTCGGCATGATTTCCTGCGGCACGGGCAACGACATCATCCGCCCGCTGCATATTCCGAACGACCCGATCCAGGCGCTGGAAGTCGCGCTCAGCGGCGAACGCCGCCAGATGGACGCGGCGATGGCGAACGACCAGCTGTATTTCAACGTTGCGGGCTTCGGGTTCGATGTGGACGTGCTGCACTATGTTGAAATCTACAAAAAGAAGATGAAAAACGGCTCGCTTGCATATCTGCGCGGGCTGATTGCCGCAATTGCAAATCTGCAAAGCCGCAAAACGAAGATCACCTGGCCGGAGGGCAGCATGGAGGACGACGTGCTGATCATTGCCGCGGGCAACGGCACGCACTTTGGCGGCGGCATGATGGTCACGCCGCGGGCGGACCCGTTCGACGGGCTGCTCGATATCTGCATTATGCACGGCGTGAAAAAGCGCGACGCGCTGACGCTTTTGCCCAAATTTTTAAAGGGAAAACACCTTGATACAAAGTTCGTAACGTATTTCCGCACCACCGAACTGACCGCGGAATGCGAGCCGTCGTCACTGCTGGACGTCGACGGCGACGTTATGCCGAAAACGCCCGTCACCTTCCGCATTTTGCCCAAGGCGATCTGGGTCGCCGTGCCGCAATAAGCGGCGAGTACACAGAAAGTTTGCTTTACAGCGTCGGCCGCGGCTGATAGACTGTTGCATAAATTAAGGGGAAGTAATAGTAACCGCATGGCAATACAACAAGGCGCACCGAGACCGTATCCTTCCAACGGCGGAAGCTACGGCGGCGGACAGCGCAGACGAAAGAAAAAAAAGAACAACACGCTCCTGTTTTCGATTTTGATCCTTGCTGCGCTGGGCGCGGCGCTGATTATCTATCAGATCATTTTCAATAAGCAGGAAGCGACCGTCACCATGGACTTAACGCCGATTGCGACGACGGACACGTACATCAACACCGGCGACGGACTGCTTTATCAAACCGACGGGCAGATCCATTTTTATCATCTGAACGACAGCAAAAAGAACTACACCTACGGTATGGGCGCGTCCAACATCCGCATGTCGGGCAGCAAATCCATGACGGTCGTGTTTAACGAGGCGCAATTGCAGGTCGTCGGCGACAAAACGCCGCTGACGTTCACCGGGTACATTCAGGAAGTTGAATGCGGCGTGAACCACCTTGCGGTTCTGCGCCGGGCGGAAGACGGCACCGAGAGCGTGCTCATCATCACAAAAGACGGCGAGCAGATCGCCGATTTGCCGTTTACCGACCAGTATTTGCTCGACTTCGGGTTCTATACCTATGAAAACGAGATGCTGTGGATCGAGGCGCTCAACGTCAACACGGGAACGCCGATCACAACGATATCCACCTATGATTTCGTGCAAAACGAGATTACGGGCATGATGCGCGTGCAAAGCCAGCTGATCGATCAGGCGTACATCACGGGAGACAGCTTTTTCGTGGTCGGCACAAACCAGATCATCCGCTATACCCACGCGGGCAACAAGGAAATCTACCGCACGATGATCTACGGATACGAGGCGGTCGACTTTTCGGATGCGTCCGACGACCCGACGTTCCTTCTGACCACGCGCGGCGGCGACTTCCACACGGTCAAGATTTTAACGCTGGAGGAAGGCACAAGCCCGAACGCGGTGGAAACCACGCTGCAGCTGCCGACCGAAGGCGTCGCGGCGTTTATTATGAACGGCAGGCTGATCGTCGTTTCGCGCGAGCAGGTGTATACCTACACGCTCAAGGGCAAGCTGTCGTCGACGGCGAGTTTTGAGCAGGCGGTCGACGAGGCGGTGAAGCTGACCGACAGAAAGCTGCTGCTTTCGAGCAACGGCATGTATTATACGGCGGACGTAGGCTAAGCCATTCAACAAAAAGTCACAACTTTTTGTTGGTTTGCACACTTCGCCTCAGATAAATTCTTTTGTTGCTTTTCTTTTAAGAAAAGCAAAGTGTAACGTCTTTTTATTGCTTTCTCTTTTAGGAAAAGCAAGAGGTACTTCAAGATGAATTTTGTAGACATTGCAATTTTACTCGTGCTGGCAATCGCAATCCTCGGTGGATTATACCGGGGCTTTATCAGCACGGTCTATAACATCGGCGCAACCGCGGTGTCGATCTTTATCGCGCGCGTGTGCATCCCGATTGTTTCCGGCATCGTCAAGGGCAGCGAGAATCTGTTCAACATGCTGCTGTATTACACGGAAGGTTCGGAGTATGTCGCCGTGACGGACGTGGAACTCACCCGCGCGTCGATTGCGAACATCTCGTCCGAACAGCTGCGCACGGTGCTGGAAAACGCGGACATGCCGATCCCGATGGACCGCTGCGTCATCAAAAACATCGCGTCGGAAGCGTTCCGCGACAGTGGCGTCACGACGCTGGGCGACTATTTTAACCAGACCATCGTCTGCGTGGTCATCAATATCCTTGCGCTGTTGCTGGTGTTCGTCGTCGTGCGGCTGCTGATCGGCTTTTTCATTCGCGGCGCGGAATACGGGCGCGGCGGTTTTCCGGTGCTCGCCCATGGCGACGGGATCATTGGCGCGGGGCTCGGGCTGATCCACGGCGTTTTGATGATGTTCGTCATCTTCATGCTTGTGCCGGTGGCGCTGACCGTTTTGCCGCAGCTGTACACCTATTTAAGCGAGTCGTTCTTCGGCGAGTTTTTCTATCAGGCGAACTTCCTGCTGTCGATCATACCGGCAACATAATCCAATCAAAAGCACGCTTTTGATTGGGGCAATCGCGCTTTCCCCATGCTTTCCGTTAGAAGAAAAGCATGCAAAAGAATTCGTACTTTTTCGCTTTATACGTTTCATATAGGAATTTTCAAGGGATTCGTCCCTTGAACGGAGGTTTGGAGGCGGTGCCTCCAAGTCTATAGTTACGCGTGAAACTCCGAAAGGCAGGCAGGTTTTGGTGCGATTTTTACGGAAATGGCTGGTACCGATTTTAGCCGCGTTGATGATCGTGTGCATCGCGCTTGCGTTCGTGCCGCTCACCGAGCGTGAGGAAGCGGCGGCAAAGGCCGACCTGAGCGAAATGCTGGACACGGCGTTTGCCCGAATTGAGGCCGGAGAATCGGCGGCCGATCCGGTCGTCGTCGCGGAAAAAGAGAACCTGCTCGACAAAACACGCGCAGTCGTGCGTTTCCTTGCGCACGACGATAATTTGCTGGAAACCGACGCGCTGATCACGCTTTGCGATCAACTCGGCACCGATCAAATCGACGTTGCAAACGGTGAAGGCGTGCTGATCGCCTCGTCCAACGCAACGCGCATCGGCGTCGATCTTGGCGCGGAGGACGCGTTTGTTTGGACGATGGGCGCAATCGACGATCCGCAAGCCGAGCTTGTGCAGACCGAACCCGACGACGAGAGCATCATCTATTGCTGCGTCGCACGTTCGGACATCGAAGGCTTCGTGCTGCTCACGCGGGACGATCCGTTTGTGGACAGCGCGGTGGAGCAAAGCGGCCCGGATGCGCTGGTAGAGGATATTGCCTACGGCAACGATGTGTTGTTTGTTGCGGCGAATTCCAAAGGTGTGGACGGGTATTTTTACGACTCGGGCAACCTTTGCCTGCGCAAAACACAGGGTGATGTTACGCTGATTGCCGCGCGCGATATTTCCGACGTGTTTGCCGCACGAAACGCCGCGCTCTTTGCGCTGGCGGTCGGGCTCATCTGCATCGTCGTGTGCGGAATTGCGTCCTATTTGCTCCGGCTGGAGCCGGTGGTGCTTCTGGACGAGGACGGACGGCAGCTGGAAGCGGGCGAGGAACGCGCCTCGCTCAATCCCGGCGAACCGAAAGAAGCGGAAGCGCCGCAGCCGAAAAAGCAGCGCCGCAGGAAACCGCGCCCGCAGCCGGAAGACGGAGAAGCGCAGGACGACGGGGAAGAAGCGAATCAGGCCGCCGCCCGCAGGCCGCGCAAAAAGCGGCCGCCGGAACCTTCAGCAGAAGATGCTTTTGACAATATAAGAGACTGACGCGCGTGCATGAATGTTTTTTGCTTTTGTATTTTTAGATACAAAGGCGGAAGATGTGTTTGACTAAATCCTTGACTGACACTGAATATTGAATAACATCACCATTCAATAGTGATGTTGTTCATTTGATAAAATTGCAAGCGAAAGCGGAAGCATAGAAGTTTCGCTATTATATGGATATGACGATTTGCTTTTGCAAGACGACATAGTCGAAAGGTTTATTGGATGTTCTGGTTCTGCTTACGCAGTTTTTTTACGGAATACGGCCGCTTGTTTTTGTGGCACATCGCGCTTGCGCACCCTGTGAAAACCATACGGGCAATGCGCCGCTCGCGCGGAAAGCGGGAGGGCGATTTTGTTGCGCACTCCGCAACGTGCAGCCCGGATTTTCTTGATGCGGGCAAGAGCATCGTCGGATTGGGATTTTGCATGAAGCCGAAGGACACGCCCTGCCCTTCGGGGCGTGATTTGCACGGCTGTCACTATCTGGAGCGCTGCGCCGAAGACCCCGGCGCGCAGATTCCGCCCGCCTGCCGCGATTGCTACATCCGAAAAACCGGCCTTGCAGCGCTGCGCCGCGGGTCGGCGTTTTATGTTATGACCTCCGCAAAGGATATCCTCTTCGACGTGTTCAAGCCTTCCGTTGAAACCGGGACATTCGAAACCGGCGTGTTTACGCTCTGCCGCTATTCGTTCCGGCCGTTTTTTACGGGCATGTACATTTCCGGCATCCGCGGGTTTCTGTTCCCGTTTTGCGAAGGCGACTGCCGGGATTACAAAACATGGACGCGCGCCGACCGCGGCGAAAAGGACGAGCAGACGTTTTTGACGCAGAATGCGCAGGGCATGATCGAAACCCTGCTTGGCAGCGAGCAAACGGATGGACAAAGCGTTTCGTTTGAAAAGCGCGGCAATATCTTTTATCCGGCATCGTTCGACTCGTAATACAAACGATCGCGCAACAAAAAACTGCCTATTATCAGGCAGTTTTTTTGTTTGTTCTGATGTTTGCTTAAAACGCTAGTCCTGCAACTCGATTGCAACCACATACGCCGGCGCAAGCGACTGCACAATCGGCTCAAGGAGCGACTGCACCTGCGAAATTGCGTGCACGTCCGCCTTTTCCAGCATCTCGTCGGATTCCAACTGTAAGCGCATCGCTTCGTCCACACTCTGCTCAAGCAGGTTGAGCTGCTCGTTGGTCAGCTTGATTTCGCCAAAGGCAAACAGCGCCTTTTCCGTCTCCTCATACTCCGTGCTTTCAATATCCACGGTCACATACGCAAGCTTTGCGTGCGGAATGGACACCGTGACAACCTGCAGCGTCTCGTCCACACTCACGTCGCTTTCGCTCAGCGCGGAAAGATCGACCGTGTAGACCCCCGTGCCGTAGGAACGGATGATCTGATATTTTTCAAATAGCGCAAGGTTCGCAAGCGCCTGGGACACACGCGTGGTCACGCTCACATCCTGTTCCAGCACGACAAAGTCGCTTTTCTCGCGCGATTCGCCGAGGATTGCGTTGGAAAAGTCAATGCGGTTGTAGCCCATTTCTTCGTCGGGCAGCAAGTCGGAGAGCGATTCCGGTATGCTGATTTCGACGTTCGGCGTTAAAAACGCGCGCACCCGCGGAATCAAAAACAGCACCGCAAGCACTACGATGAGCACCACCGCAATGCGCAGTATCCATTTGACCCTGCGCCATGTGTGCGGCCTGCGCCGCCTGCGCTCACGGTGATCGTCGTCGTAATCGTCGGAATAGTCCCTGTGGTTGCGCTCGGCCTCGGCGCGCACTTTCGTGCTGCGCTTCTCGTCTTTCAGCTTCTTCGCGTCCGGTCGGTTTTCCTGCGCCATGTTTTTACGTCCCTCCCTTGTAAAAAGCGGCCAAAGTGCCGCAAAATCTCATAAATCCAGTATAAATAGAATCCTAAACACCTGTCAACAGCGTGCGAAAATCGGCACGTCTTGTTTGCGCTGTGGTCACGATTGGCGCTGCTGCCGCCGGGTTTACCGCTTGCGGGGCGGTGGATTGACGCAAGACGCGAAACACCGTGATATTATACGAAAATTTTGCATGAAGTTGCAAAAAAGCTGACAAAATCACCTTGACAGAGCGAATAAGGGACTGTTATAATAAACGCTAAATTGGATTGTATACAAGCATGCACGCATGCGTGCGGACACAACGGACGCTGTGATACAAAAAAGTAAAGGACAACGAACGTATGATAGAGGAGGGAACAATGAGCAAGATCGTATTTGACGACCACACGAACCTGCTGCGCGAGAACTATTACGAGTATGAAGTACAGGACGTGCCGGAAGCAAATTTGTTCCCGGAAATCTTCACGTTTGACGAAGTGCCGAAGGTTGCGTTCAACCATCGACTGGTGCCGATGCACATGCCGAAGGAAATTTGGATCACGGACACCACCTTCCGCGACGGACAGCAATCGCGCGAACCGTTTACGAGCGCGCAGATTCTGCGGCTGTACGACCTGATGCACGATCTCGGCGGCCCACACGGATTGATCCGCCAGAGCGAGTTTTTTGTTTACAGCCAGCAGGACCGCCAGGCGCTGGAAATGTGCCGTTCGCGCGGCTATCGTTTCCCGGAAATTACGGCGTGGATTCGCGCGACCGAATCGGACTTTAACCTCGTAAAAGAGATGAAGATCCGCGAAACCGGCATCCTCGTCTCCTGCTCGGACTATCACATCTTCAAAAAGATGAACATGACCCGTAAGCAGGCGATGGACAAATACCTCAAGATCGTCAAGATGGCGCTGGACCGCGGCATTCGCCCGCGCTGCCACTTTGAAGACCTCACCCGTGCGGATTTCTACGGCTTTGTCGTTCCGTTTGCAAACGCGCTGCAGCGGCTCTCCGAAGAGAGCGGCATCCCGATCAAGATTCGCGTTTGCGATACGCTCGGCCTCGGCGTCAACTATCCCGGCGCGAGCCTGCCGCGCAGCGTCCCGGGTATCATCTACGGCCTGCGGCACTATGCAAACGTGCCGAGTTCGCTCATCGAGTGGCACGGCCACAACGACTTTTACAAGGCGGTTTCCAACGCCACCGCCGCGTGGCTCTACGGCGCAAGCGCCGTCAACTGCTCGCTGTTGGGCATTGGCGAGCGCACGGGCAACTGCCCGATCGAAGGCATGGTCATGGAGTATTGCTCGCTGCGCGGGCGTACCGACGGCATGAACCTTGCCGCGCTGACGGAGATTGCCGAGTATTTCGAAAAGGACATCGGCTACGAAATCCCGCCGCAGACGCCGTTTATGGGCAAAAACTTCAACATGACCCGCGCGGGCATCCATGCCGACGGACTGATGAAGGACGAGCGCATCTACAGTATCTTCGACACGGGCGCGATTTTGAACCGGCCTTCTCACGTGATGATCAACGCGCACAGCGGCGCCGCGGGCATCGCCTTCTGGGTCAACGCGCACATGGGTACGGACTTCGACAAGAAGGACCCCGTGATCGCGGCGATCAAGGATCGCGTGGACATGCAGTATGAAGCCTGCCGCACGACCGCCATGAGCGACGAAGAGCTTGAAGCGATTGTTAAAGAAGAGATGGCAAACGCCGACAAAAAGTAAGTTCTTTTGGTTTACTTTTCTTTCAAGAAAAGTAAAGGAAACAGTGTATAATCTTTGCCTCCAGGCGAAGATACCCAACAAAGCAAAGCGCTCCGTTTTTCTGCGGAGCGTTTTGTGTTGTACATGCCGAATTACGTTTTGTGCATATCACGGGCTTATCGCGTTAGCTTCAACGTCCTTGACCGCGCGGAAGGCAAGATATCCGTAACGCGAGGTCTTGCTGCGCGCAAAAACACCGCCGTTGTACACGATGATGTAGGCGCGCTCAATATCCTGCGCGGACGTGTCGCCCGTCCAATAGTAGATGACCTTGGAGTGCACGTCCCATAGCGGGGACTCCTTGTCGGGCGTTTTTTCGTATGTGGCGATTGCTTCCGACGCGTCCCATACGCCGCCCGCGTTTTCGCCGTGCAGCATCATGGAGCGGACGGCTTCGTCAACGCCCGGCAGCCGCCAGATGTTCTGCTCGGTCTCCATAATCGTCAGGCCGTCTTCCGAAAGGTATTTGCAGATCTCCTGCGCTTCGTCCCAGGTTACGCCGTCGTCGGGCCAGCCGGGACCGCGCGGCGCCCACGCGAGCGAAACGCCGTTTCCCTGAACGGTTTGCATACCGAAATCGCCGTCGTCGACCCGCTTTGCAACCCTGATTCCCTGCGGAATAGAGATGGCGAGCACGACGAGCAGCGGCACGCATATAATCAGCCGGTAAGCCCACTTGATCGGGTGCGGCCTGCCGAAATAGTAGACGAGGCCGAGCGCCGCAAACGGAATCACGATCAGCAGCCACAGCACGCTGAAATTCGCCCCGGAAAAGAACCAAACGCAGAAAGCGCCCGCAAGCAGGTGGAGAATGAGGCCGGCTTTTTTCCACTTTAGGATGACAAGCGCAAGCACCATGAACACGATGGCAAAGAGCAGGTACTGGCAGACGAACATGAAGACGTTCTCCCAAAATGAAGTGGAATACCAGCCTTCGTGAAAGTTTTCAAACGCACCCCAGTATGCCCAGAAGCCGGAAATCAGCACGGTGATGGATACGCCGACCCAGCCGAGGATTCGTTCGCGCTTCATATTCGGCACCTCCCGATTTTTTTTCGCAGATTGCAAAAGAAATGGTTTGCAGACTATAACGAATATATCATAGAACACGCGTTTACAAAAGAAAATCGCCTTCACCCAAAGTGTGGATGAAAGCGATTTGTGTTTCATACACTTATGTGCTAGCTAATACGTCGTATCATTTGAATCATCGGCCGGTCACCGTCGCCGATGTGTGTGAACGTCTCGAAATCGTTCGCTTCGTAAAATTGCACCAACTTTGGGTCTTCTTTGCATTCAATAAGCGCTATTCTTCCACCGACGGCTTCCTGTGCCAAGGCAATATAGCTCAACGCATCTTTCAATAATTCAGTTCCGGGCAGGGCGTCTTTTTCGACAGAAGAGCAGCGCGCAAGCTGACCTATTAAGAAACAAGGGATATTCTCTATTGTTTTACCGTTTCGCTTTGAGCCAAAACCATCCAACTTCTTGCGTTTGTTGTTGGAGCAATCTTGGGGCAATTTTAATGTTTGCATCGCAAGAGAAAAATAACCAATAACATTGACAGCGCCATTGCTTTCCAATGCGTCTAAATCTATTTTTAAATATGTTCGGGATTTCGCGAGCTTCTCAAATTCAACTGATTTTTCTTTCAGAAAATTTTCTATATCGGGGTCTTTTTTGCACAAAAAAGAAGACAAAACACGATTAATACGCGTTTCGTCTTCTCCAATTTCGTCAATCAGTCCTTTAAGCGGGAGCAGACCTGATTTAATAGCTGCTCACTCCTCTCAACTTCCTTAGAAGAAGGTTTTGAGATTTTTTGAACCGGCTTGTCGGACGAAAGAAGATCAAGCAACTTTTTTTGAGCGGCTGACTCTTTTATGACAAAATTCTTGCTAAACGTGCTGGTTGCCATCACAATACCTCCTTTCTCTTACAATTGTCTCCTCAAATTATATGGTTTAATTATTTTTTTGTCAATGACAGTACAGGACATCCGATGCTGCTAGTCATGCTTAGTTTCCGCCGCCAAATACGTTGGTAAAGAACGTGCCGACGGAGGAGAAGAAGCCCTTCACGCTGTCGATGACTTCGCTTACGGTTTCGCCGGCCGCGTTCACGGTCTGTGCGGCTTTGGCAATGCCGACCAGTTTGTCTTGCAGTTCGTCCGCGTCAAGCCCTTCAAGGCTGCGCACGAGTTTGAGCACCTGATCCACCTGCGCATCCGTCAGAGAAACGCTGTACATGTCCGCAAGGTTTTCAATTTCATCACGCACCTCGGCGTCGGTCATGTCCACGGTGAGGTCAAGCATGCCCTTGAGTTCGTTGATCAGCTCGGTCGCGTCGTCGCTGCCGATGTATTCGGCAAGCTCGCCGGTGACGACCAGCTCTTCCGCGCCGACGGACTTGGCAATATCGGAAAGCGAAACGCCGGTGATGTCCTCATAAGCCTTGTATGCGCCGGTGAGCGCGCCCGTGCCGGAGACCGGGAACGGAGCACTGACGATGACCGCCGCGTCGGAAAGACCGGCCGTGGTCAGCGCGCTTTTATACATGCTTTCGGTGCAGTAATTGATGTTGTGCAGTTCAATTGTGAGGCCGGAACCTTCCGGTAGCGTCTTGATATAGATGCACGACAACGCGACGCTGCCGATCTTTCCGTCCGGCACGAGGTCTTCGAGGTAAACGCGTTCTTCGGCGTTGGTCACGCTCAGCTCGGTCACGCTGCCTTCTTCGATTCCGAAGTCAGCGTAAACCGCCTGACGCTGGGTTTCGGTTAAATCCGCGCCCATGGTGACGCGCTCTTCGCTTTCATCCTCGGCAAACGCCGCGTGAAGCGGAATGGATAAGCAGGCCGCCAGTGCAAGCGCCGCTGCAAATAGTCGTTTCATGGAATCAAATCCCTCCTTAGTAACGAGGCGAGTATAGCATACCGATCTATACGCGTCGACGGGAAAACGACAATATTTACCGCTTCGACATTATTTGTTCGCTATTTTCACAAATGGCGGGAAAGCGCGTCTTTTTATGAAAAGCATGTCATAATCGGCGTATGCCGCGCCACAAAAAAGAAGGAGGAGAGCGATATCTTTATTCGCTCTCCTTATTTCGTAAAGTACCGCTGCGTGCTTTTTATAATGAAAGCACGCGTTCACTCGCAGAGCGCGACGATTTGCTCGTTGATGCGCTCCGTCCGTTCAGAGTCGGCGTCGTCCTTCAGGCTGTGTCCAACGCCGTTGATGATGCAGTAGCGGATGTCTCTGTCGCTGCAGAATTCCGCAATCGCTTCGCTTGTTAAAAAACGGTCCTGTGTGCCAAGTACCATGGCAATCACGTTTGAATCCGGCTTCATTTCCGTAAGGGTAAATGAAACCGGGGTCAGAAACAGCTGCCGCGGGGGCTTTTTCTGCTCCTTTTCCGCAATCGCCGCGCAGATGGTCCCAAGACTCTTGGAAATCCACACGACGTCGGAATACGAGGTGAAATCCACATCGCCAAGTTGCCGCCTTACGGCGCGCATAGCAATAGCAACAGCTTCTTCAAGCGTTTCGATTTCCTTGAACGGGATGTGTGAAAAATCCAGCTTAACAACATCATATCCGCGCTTTGCATAGCTGTCCGCGCAGAGTGTGAAAAGCCGTTCTTTGCATGTGTAACCCGTTCCCGGAAAACAAACGACGATTCCCGTCTTCACGTTGCGATCATCCCTTTCTATATCATTACGTTTTTCTCCTTCTCTCCGCTTATCTGTTTTTATATTAGCATGCTTTTTGCCGCTGCGTAAAGACGAAACCGGCACGCCGACGACCGCAATGTGCCAATGCGTGCGCGCCTCGACATCCGGTGGTTGATCTGTTTAAAAATAGACCCGGTAATAGAACGCGGGTGGGCAAACAACACAATATTTTGTGCTCAAATGGCATATGTTTACAATATAACAACATTCTTGTTGACATCGGATGCTATAATAAAAAAGATTGCTGACACAATCATTGTAATTTTTCCAAAGAGCGGGGGCGCTCTTTTCACCTGGAGGCGATGGGCATGGATTCAAACTACCCGAACCGGAACTATCCGAGCAACCGGAACCGTCCGAGTTCAAACCGAAACTATTCCGGCAGCAGCAGAAAGAGAAAGAAGAAACGGCGCTACCGCGTGCGCATTCAGCCGCGATTCTATTTCCTGCTCGCCATTTTTATCGTTGTCATCGCGTTGATGGTCGTGGTCATCAAGGCACTGTCGGCAACGAACGACGACGTACAGAGCGTTGAAAGCGAAAAAAGCTCCGGCGGATTCATTGCGGAACTGTTTAAAACGCCGACGCCTTCGCCGACGCCGACGCCTTCGCCGACGCCGACGCCAACGCCAACACCGCCATATGACGCGCCGCACGCGGTGGACGGAACGCAGCCGGGCGATTTCGGCCTGACCACCGCGGTGGAAGTCAACGGCACGGTCGTGGACAGCTATACGCGTGAAGACCCGATCGAGTTTTTGCCGGACGAAGCGTATACAAACGTCAACGGCATCATCACCTTCCGCGGCAGCAACTACCGCGACAGCGCGTCTTACGGCATCGCCAGCGTATTGAGCCGCAGACTCGATGGCGCCTGGTCGGTCGACTCCGGCGAACTCATGCGCAGCGACATCGGCGGCGTAAGCGACCGCACCTGGACCGGAAGCGGCTGGGTCGGGCAGCCATTGATCGTGCAGTGGCCGGACAGCATGAAGCAGATTATGAACATGTACGACTGGGCCAAGCAGAAGGAAGGCCTTGTCGAAGTCATCCTCGGCACTATGGACGGCAACATCTACTTCCTCGACCTTGAAACCGGGCAGGCCACGCGCGACAAGATCAACGTCGGCATGCCGTTCAAGGGTGCGGGCGCGCTCGATCCGCGCGGATACCCGCTGCTCTACATCGGCTCGGGGGATATGTACGAGGGGGACGACATGAAGTCCCGCGCGATGATCTATTCGCTCATCGACGGCACGCGGCTCTATGAATTCGGCAAGCAAAACGACGAATTTGCACTGCGCGACTGGCACGCCTACGATAGCTCCCCGCTGGTCGACGCAGAGACCGACACCTTGATCTATCCGGGCGAAAACGGCATTCTCTACACCATCAAGCTCAACACGCAGTTTGACGAGACCGCCGGAACGATCTCCGTCAACCCGACCGAAGTCGTCAAGATGCGCTATGTCGCGTCGCGCTCCACTTATCCGGCGAGCTCGTCCAACCTCTTCTGGCTTGGGTATGAAACGAGCATCGCGACCCTCGGCGGCTATGGCTACCTTGGCACGAACGACGGATTTTTACAGTGCATCGACCTGAACACGATGTCCGTCGTTTGGGTGCAGGACGTGCAGGACGATACGAACGGTTCACCCGTGCTGGAGACGGATTTTGCCAACCGCGCGGCGTATATCTACATCGGTTCGTCGCTGCACTTCACCAAGAACAGCGAAAGCATGGGCACCGTCTACCTCTACAAGATCAACGCCATCACCGGCGAGATCGTTTGGAAATACGGGCAGGAAGTACACACCAAGTCCGGCGTGTCCGGCGGTATTCAGGCGACTGCGCTGCTTGGCGAAAAGAGCATCGACAATCTCGTGATCGTTCCGTTTGCGCGCACGCCAAACGAGGACGGCGGCGTGCTCGTTGCGCTGAACAAACAGACCGGCGCCGTCGTTTGGAAGTTCGACATGGAGAAATACACATGGTCGTCTCCGGTCGCGGTCTATGACGAGTCCGGCAACGCGTATATCGTCGTTTGCGAAGGCAGCGACACCGGCGGCAAGGTTTTCCTGCTGGACGGACAGACCGGCACGCTGTTGAGCACGTTTGACGCGGAGAAGAATATTGAAGCCTCGCCCGCGGTCTACGGGAACATGATCGTTTTCGGCACGCGCGGCATGAAGATTTGGGGCGTCAAGATCAGCTAGCGGCCAAACGAAGCACAAAACAACGATTGTTCTTTGGCGTGCATGGCGGAAGCCCCGCTGTGCACGCCCTTACTTTTCTTGAAAGAAAAGCAGGCAAAAGAGCTTACAGTTTTCTTTTAAGTTGAAGATGCAAAATAGTAAAGAACTTGTTTTTACCGAATTGAATTATGTCATTTATTTGAACTTACAGAACCGTTATTTGAACCGCGCGGAAAAATTGTTTACAATAGGGTAGGCAAGCAAAATTCCGCTTTGCACAAACTAAAATATTTGACGCGACGAATTACGTTTGCGTCAAGCGAATCATAGAAGGAGGGAGAACGATGGCAAGACGGCGCAAAAAACGCATCCGCATGCAGCCGCGATTCTTTCTCGTACTCGTTACGATACTTGGAGTCATCATCGTCGTACTGCTGCTGGTTAAAAAAGTGAACAGCGACAGCACCGAGGCGCTCGAAGCGACGCCGGTGCCGACCGCGACGCTCGCGCCGACGGCGACGCCCGATCCCGCATTGCCGGAGGATGTGACGGTCACACGAAGTGACAGCGCAAATCCGAATAGCTATGGAATGAAGGGCACGATCTCCGCAAACGGCAACGACACAACCAGCTATTCGCGTGAAAGCAAGATTTCGTTTGACCGGAATATCAACTATTCCGACCTGCCGGGCATTTTGACCTTTGGCGGCAACAACTATCGCGATACCTTTGCCTATGGCGTGGCGAGCATCAGCGAAAAGCGCATCCGCCAGCAGTGGAGCAAGACCATCGGCGCGCTCGGCAACTGGTCCGGAACGGGATGGACGGGACAGCCGCTGATCGTCGAATGGCCTGCCGATACGGTCGCGGTCATGAACGTAAAGGACGCGTATAAAACCGGCGAATCGCTGATCGAGGTCATCTATCCGGCGATGGACGGCAACATCTATTTCTTTGATCTTGAATCCGGCAGCGAAACGCGGAACGCAATCAACACCGGCGTGGTGCAAAAGGGAACAAGCTGCATAGACCCGCGCGGATATCCGCTGCTGTATGTCGGCCAGGGCATTCCAACCGAAAATGACCAGGGCAACAACGCCGCGTATGTGCGGGTGTATTCGCTGATCACCGGCGAGGAAATCTACCGCTTCGGCGGGTTCGACTGGTTCAGCCGCCGCACATGGCAGGCGTATGATTCCAGCCCGATCATCTCGGACGACACGATCGTTTATGCCGGAGAAAACGGCGTTCTTTACACTTCCAAACTCAACGCGTCTTTCGATCCTGTGGAGGGGACGGTTTCGCTCGATCCCGAACGGCTGGTCAAGATGCGCTATGAAGGCAGCGGATATTCCCGCAGCGATTCGGCGGGCAGCCGTTGGTACGGAATAGAAAGTTCGGTTGCGGCGTTCCGCAATTATGCGTTTTTCACCGATAACGGCGGCCGGCTGCAGTGCGTGGACCTCAACACCATGAAGCTCAAGTATGTTGTGGACGTAACGGACGATACGGATGCGAGCGTGGTCATTGAGGAAAGCTATCGCGACAACACGATCTATCTGTATACCGGCTCCGAGGTGAAAACCGCCAACGGCGGACTCGGCGACGGATACGGCTACAGCTATCAGCGAAAGATCAACGGCCTGACAGGCGAGGTCATATGGGAGCAGAGCTGGATTTGCTCCATCGGTGACGACACGTCAAGCGGCGGCATCGTTGCAACGCCGCATGTCGGTAAGTATCAGATTTCCGATCTGGTGATCTATTCGTTCAGCTTTGCCGCGCAGTCGAATGGGACGGTCGCGACCGACACGGCGGACGGCGATGCGGACGCGGACGATGCCGAAGGTGCGACGCAGAGCGCCGCGGTGCCTGTGCCGGACGAAAACGGAAATTATGCAGTCGGCGGGCGCATTGTTGCGCTGGACAAGTCGACGGGCACGGTTGTGTGGTCGATTGAGCAGGAGAACGACTATTGGTCGAGCCCGGTCGTCGTGTATGACGAACAGGGCAGGGGGTATCTGCTCCAGTGCGACCGCGGCGGGTATATTACCCTTTACGACGCGCAGTACGGAACGGAGCTGAACCAGCTCGACCTCGGCAGCCGGATCGATTCCACGCCCGCTGTGTTCAACAACATGCTAATCGTCGGCACCCGCGGCAAAGGCGGAAGCGGCGACAGCGCAAAGATTGTCTGCGTAAAAATCAGCTGACGCTTCCGTCAAAAAGCTTGCTTTTTGACGGGGACAACTGCTTTTTGCCTCTCGCCCTTCGGGCTTCCGGACGGCAAACGCACAGTGAAACCGCCCTTGACAGGGCGATCCGTTGCATCGGCAGGGCCGATACAGCCGGAA
The DNA here is from genome assembly GCA_963665515.1 of Christensenellaceae bacterium. Classification (GTDB taxonomy): domain Bacteria; phylum Bacillota; class Clostridia; order Christensenellales; family CAG-138; genus UBA7703. The sequence continues at coordinate 3,211,949 of OY762278.1, read as the reverse complement.
TCAATGAGTTAAGGGTTGCGACCCTTAACAATCCCGAAGGCTTTATACAACCAAAACGCCCGCGCAAGCGGGCGTTTTTATGCTTCTAAATTCAATTTCTTATAAACGAATAAGCGAAGTTCTTTTTTAACTTTTCTTTCAAAAAAAGTATAAGTTTGCTTCTTTTCTTTTAAGAAAGGAAAGAGCGCCGTCCACTGTCTGAAACATGGTTGACTTGTAAAATCGAGCGATTGCGTATATGATTAATAGATATTTGATTTGGGGTTTCACGATGCTGTTTTCAAGTAACGTATTTCTTTTTGTTTTTTTACCAATTTCGGTCATCGGTTATTATCTAATCGGCAAAAGACTTCGCAATTTTTGGCTTTTTGCGGTCAGCATCTTTTTTTATGCCTGGGGGGAGCCGAAATTCGTATTCGTGCTGCTCGCAAGCATTGCGCTCAACTATCTGATCGCACTGCTGATCTCGCGCGCGGAACGCCCCGGCACAAGAAAAGCGCTGCTTATAACGGCCATTGCGACGAATATCGGACTATTGTTCGTCTATAAATACGCGGGCTTCACCATAAAAACAATCAACGGCGCGCTGCATTCGTCCCTGCCGGCGTGGGACATCGTCATGCCGATCGGGATTTCGTTCTTTACGTTTCAGGCGCTGTCCTATGCGATCGACGTATATCGCGGAACGTCCAGAGCGCAGACGAACCCGCTGAACGTCGGGCTCTATATTGCGCTGTTCCCGCAGCTTATCGCGGGACCGATCGTTCGTTATAATTCTATCGCAGAGCAGATATCCAACCGCAAACATTCGTTGACAGGCGTTCTTGAGGGAACCAACCGCTTCGCCGTTGGATTGTGTAAAAAAGTACTCCTGGCAAACAATCTGGCTGTTGTAGCGGATAAGGCTTTTTCGTTGAATGCCGCCGGCAGCGAACTCGGCGCCGCCATGGCCTGGCTCGGTGCGCTTGCATACGCGTTGCAGATTTATTTCGATTTTTCCGGCTATTCCGATATGGCAATCGGTCTAGCTCAAATGTTCGGCTTCCGTCTGGATGAAAACTTTAACTATCCATACATTGCAAAAAGCATTACAGATTTTTGGCGCAGATGGCATATTTCATTGAGTACATGGTTCCGGGATTATGTATATTTTCCGCTGGGCGGTTCGCGTGTATCAAATAAAATGCTGATCGTGCGCAACCTCTTCGTCGTATGGCTGCTCACCGGCATATGGCATGGCGCGAACTGGACATTTGCTCTTTGGGGATTGCTGTATTTCATATTTCTATGCATAGAGCGGTTCCTGATCCACCCGGCGGAGCTGAACAAAACGGCCGCGGCTTTCTACCGGGCGGCAACACTGCTTCTCGTGTTGCTATGCTGGGTGTTTTTCCGCTCGGATTCGATCGGGGACGCGGCAAAATACATCGTGCACATGTTTTCGTTCGGAAAGATCGCGGCGGACGGGAAGTTCTTTGTATATTTACGGGAATACTGGGTGTTCATGACGGCGGGACTTGTGTTTTCCTGTCCGGTCATTCCATGGCTGGCAAAGTTTATCGAGTCGCATCGGCGAGTTGGCGGCGTATTGAAAATTGCAGGTGCGTTCACCCTTACCGTATTGTTTTTTCTCAGTGTGTGTTCGCTGGTGGAGGGGGCATACAACCCATTCATCTACTTTAATTTTTAGGAGCGCGGTATGAAAAAATTTTTTTGGCGTCAACCTGGTCTCATCTCCGCGGTCCTGATCGCTCTGTTTATTATGGCCATTACGGCCCGCCTGATCCCCTTCCAGCTGGATGAGGGAATATCGACCTTGTCCAGACTGCTGCATATGGACACGTATGCTGCCACCGCTTATGGAAAGCAGCTCGACAGTCGGATGGGTAACGATCGGATATGGGTGAATGCATTCGGATATTTTGAAAGACTGATTGGCAAACACGAAATGAAAGACTTTACGATTCTGCGGGACATGCAGGATTCTTTATATGGAGCACCGGTTGAAAAGGAAAGCGCCGAGGAGATTAAAAACATTGCGGAGTCTTTTGCAGAAGCGTGCGCCTTTGCGCAGGACGCAGGCGCGGCGTTTCTGTTTGTGCAGTGTCCGTATAAATCATTTTCGCTGAAAGAGGAGTTATCTGATTATTCCTACGACTATACGTGGCAGAATGAAAGCGACTTGCTGGACGAGCTGGCACAGCGCGGCATACCAACGCTGGACCTGCGGGAAAAAGCCGCGGTTGTGCAGTATTATAAGACGGACCATCACTGGACGGTTGCCGCATCGTTTGCAGCGGCGAAAGAGACGGCAGCAGCGCTTAACGAAAGTATGCCCGGACGCATTTCAACAGACGGCGTTTTTGATGAGGAACGTTATCAAACGCTGACGTATCCGTCGTCCTTTACCGGCAGCACAGGAATCAAAACAGGTGTTTTCTACGTTGGGAAAGACGATTTTAGCGTGTTGGTACCGATGTTTGCAACCAGCTTGCAACTAACGAATTATTATCACGGTGAGCTCACCTATGAAGGCAGCGGCGCTTTTGAGGAATGCCTGATCGACATGAACTTGCTCGAAAATCCCGACTATTACAATAAATACAACGCGTGCTTGCATTACGCCCATTGCAGGAGCGTGATCACGAACGACCTTGCGCCGAACGAGCTGAAGATTTTGTTCATCGCGCATTCCTATGGTCGTCCCATGGCGATGTACTTGAGCCTCTTTTGCAGCGAACTGCACTATCTGGACCCGCATTTTGATCGTTATACGGACAGCGTGACGGCGTATATGCAGGACTATCAGCCGGACGTCGTCATCGTCATGATCAATGAAGAACTCAACACGGCGATCGAACCGTGAGCACGGCTTCGGCGACAGCGCAAAGATCATCTGCGTCAAGATCAGCTAGTGAATATACAACCAAAACGCCCGCGGAAGCGGGCGTTTTTATGCTTCTAAATTCAATTTCTTATAAACGAATAAGCGAAGTTCTTTTTTAACTTTTCTTTCATGAAAAGTATAAGTTTGCTTCTTTGTTCAAAAGAAGATGTAAGTTCTTTTGCTAACTTTTAAGAAAAGTAAGGGAGAAAAGCCTTACTGGCGATCAAAGCGGTGCTTCACGTCGCCGATGGCGGAATGTTCCAAATCTTCCAGAATTTTCTGCGTGCTGATGATGTGCTTTCTGCCGCACTCTTCGCAGACAAACTCCAACTGCGTGTTGCATTTGCAGTCGTCGAGCGTGTAATCATGCTGCATTTCGCAGCCGCATTCGGGACAGGTGACCGTGATCTTTTTTGCCATGGTGCGTTCCTCCTATAAAATAATGCGGTTTTAGTCGATATGCGGATTAATTAGTGCGTTATGCGTTTGCCATGTTGGGGTCAAGGAAAGCGACGGCTTTGCCGAGAATGCGCATGTTACCGCCGGTGTGTAAAACGACCGGCGCATAGCTTGGGTTTTCCGCCATGAGCACGATCTGCGTGTCGTTTTTGTATACGCGGCGCAGCGTCACCGCGCCGTCGAGCACGACGACCGCAACTTCGTGACTGCGCACGTCTTCCATCATGCGCGCGTAAACGATGTCACCGTCGTTGATGTTGAGTTTTTCCATGCTGTTTCCGGCAAAGCGGAACGTAAAGTCGCAACGGATATTCTGCGGCACTTCGTCGTAACAGGCGATGTTCTGTTCGTCCAAAAGCGGGACGCCCTTAATGGCGCGATACAGACGCGGCTTGACAACGGAGCTGGGCAGCGACGTGATCTGATTCGGCTGCGGCGAGGTGGAAGGATAGGCGCGGCGGGTTTCTTCGTCAATGACGAGATAGTCGACCGTCACGTCGAAAAATTGCGAAAGTCGAACAAGCGTGGAGCGCTTTGTATTCTCCGTGCCTTTTTCATAAAAATTGACAATGGTCATATAGGGGATGCCGGAAAGGCGCGCCAACTGCGAACGGTTAATACTACGCTCCTCCATCAGAACGTCGAGCTTCTCCGTCATTGTCATGAAACCACCTCGAAAATCATAGATAAGTCCGGATCACACACACACAAATGGTGCGTCACAAAGCAATCATACCCACCCGGAACGAAAAAATCAAGAACAATTTACCATACAGCGTAATATTTTGCAAAAGTGCTGTGAGAGCGCGGGGTGCTGGATGAAAAAACATCCCAAATGAGTACTTTTGGGAGAGGGTACATGCGCAACGGCCAAAAACATCCCAAATGGGAACAAATTGCATTCCACACACAAACTATGAACAAAACATCCCAAATGAGTACAATGTGCGGCGTGTTTTGCGCACCGTGAAGACAAAAACATCCCAAATGAGTACTTTGTGCGGCGTGTTTTTGCGCACCGTGAAGACAAAAACATCCCATATGGGAACAAATGAGTGAACCTAAAATACAAAAATGTGGAACGCGTGGCGAATTTGAACAAAAGCACTTGAAACGCAGAATCAAACCGAGTTTATGTTCGGTTCATATAGCTGCGGTATGCTTGCAATCATGCCGCAAAAATGTTATTGTAACAAAAAACGGAGGCTGTTATTTTATGGGTAAATTTGTAATCAAAGCTGGAAAAACCGGACCGTATTTCGTGCTGAAAGCGGGCAACGGAGAAATCATCGGCAAGTCGGAGATTTACTCCTCGAAATCTGCCTGCAAAAACGGCATTGAGAGCGTTAAAAAGAATGCATCGGTTGCGAAAATTGAAGATCAGACCGTTGAGGGTTGGAAGAATTTGAGCAATCCTGTGTTTGAACTTTACGAGGATAAAGCTGGACAGTATCGCTTCCGCCTGCGCGCCAAGAATGGCGAACCGATCCTCGCTTCCGAAGGCTACAAGTCGAAAGCCTCCTGCGAAAACGGTATCGACAGCGTCAAGCGCAACGCAGACTCCGAAATCGTAGAAGAATAAGCGGATCGTTTGCGCACGTAGCAAACATGATCTGCGGCGCCCAATGAATCCAAGATGGAAATTGGATGCGGCGGCATACGTTTGATATGCCGCCGCATTTATCAGCGGACGGCGGCGCCTTTGTATCTTACGGAGGTAATATGATCTCGCTGCTTTCAAAATGGCTCATACACGACAATAAAAATTATTCTTCGCCGGACGTACGCATCGGTTACGGCGTGCTTTGCGGCGCGGTCGGCATCGGCTTCAACATCCTGCTGTTTGCGGGAAAGCTCATCGCCGGCGCGCTTTCCGGCAGCATCGGCGTAACCGCGGACGCGTTTAACAACCTCTCCGACGCGGGCAGTTCCGTCATCTCCATGATCGGCTTCCGCCTGTCCAAAAGCAAGGCGGACAAGGAGCATCCCTTTGGACACGGGCGGTTCGAATACATTGCGGGACTGGTCGTATCGTTTGCGATTCTTTTTATGGGATTCGAACTGGCAAAGACGTCGATCGGCAAGATTCTTTCACCCGAGCCGGTCACGTTTTCCATGCTGACGGTGGTCATCCTTGTCGCGTCGATCCTCGTGAAGCTCTATATGTTTTTTTACAACAGCTCCATCAGCAAAAAAATCGACTCCGCGACCATGCGCGCAACCGCGCTGGACAGCCTTTCGGACGTGGTTGCGACGAGTGCGGTTCTGCTGACCACAATCGCGTCGCGCTGGACGGACCTGCCGCTGGACGGCTGGGCGGGCCTTGCTGTCGCGCTGTTCATCCTGTATTCCGGAATTATGGCGGCAAGGGAGACGATCAGCCCGCTGCTGGGTCAGCCGCCGGACGAAGCGTTTGTGCAGAAGATCATCGGGATTGTGCTGGAGGACGATGAAATCGTCGGCGTGCACGATCTTGTCGTGCATGATTACGGCCCGGGCAGGCTGATGGTTTCACTCCACGCAGAAGTTCCTGCGGACGGCGACATGCTGCTGCTGCACGACTCGGTGGACAATATCGAGCGCAAGCTGCAGCGCGAGTGCGGCTGCGAAGCGGTCATTCATATGGACCCGGTCGTGCTGAACGACGCGGAGACGAACCGCCTGCGCGCCGAGGTGGAAGAGACCGTCATGGAACTGGACAAGCGGCTGAGCGTGCACGATTTTCGGACCGTGCCGGGCAAGACGCACACAAACCTTGTTTTCGACGTGGTCGTTCCGTATGAGTTTGAGATGACGGACGAGCAAGTGCGAAAAGAAGTGCAGTCCCGCGTACAGGAAAAGGAGGACGGCTGTTTCGCCGTCGTGCAAATTGATAAATCCCTGACTAAATAAAAACATTGCAATGTTATGATAATGAAGCAGCCAATGGCGAGGAGGAACGACATGCGAACCAAATGGGGCAAAGCGATCGACCCGAACGAAATACTGGCGGAGTACCCGCGCCCGCAGTTTCAGCGGCAGAGCTATTATAACCTCAACGGGCACTGGGAGTATGCCTTTGCGCCCGTCGGCGCACAGACGCCGCCTTCGCAGTTTGAGGGGACGATCCTTGTGCCGTTTTCGCCGGAAAGCGAACTCTCCGGCGTCGGCAAAACGCTGTCTGCGGAAAATTGCCTCTGGTATCGTCGCTATATCGAATCGCCCGCGGGCTACGACCCGAATACTGAGGATCTGATCCTGCATTTTGGCGCGGTCGATCAGTTTGCCGAGGTGCGCGTCAACGGCATGTCCGTGGCCAATCACGCGGGCGGTTACCTGCCGTTTTCCGCGGAAATAACAGAATATTTCATGCCCGGCGGCGCAAACGAGCTGCTGGTGCGCGTGCGCGACGAAACGGACGCGTCCTGCTGGTCGCGTGGGAAACAGAGCAGCAAGCCCGGTGGCATCTGGTATACGCCGCAGAGCGGAATCTGGCAGACGGTTTGGATGGAGCGCGTGCCGAAGCGCCGCATAGAAGCCCTGCGCATCACGCCGCTGTTCGACACGGCGGAGGTGGAGATCGTCGCCTGGACAAACTGCAACGGCACGGGTAAAATCACGCTCAACAGCACGGAGACCGCGTTTTCGGACGGCGTGCCTGTGCGGCTCAACATGGCGGGATTCACGCCGTGGTCGCCGGAGGAGCCAAAACTCTATCGGTTTTCGCTTTCGATGGAAAAAGACCGCGTGGAGAGCTATTTCGCCATGCGTAAGGTCGCGATTGCCGCGGACGAAGCAGGCAAGCCGCGCATCTTTTTGAATAACAAGCCGTATTTTCAAACCGGCGTGCTCGACCAGGGATACTGGCCGGACGGGCTTTACACCGCGCCGAGCGACGAGGCCATGATCTATGACATTGAGCTCATGAAATCCATGGGGTTCAACATGCTCAGAAAACACATCAAGGTCGAACCGATGCGCTGGTATTATCACTGCGACCGGCTCGGCATGCTGGTTTGGCAGGATATGATCAACGGCGGCGGAAAATACAAAAAGACGGCGATCACAACGCCGCTGATCTTCGGCAATTCGCATCCCGACAGTGATTATGCGTATTTTGCGCGGGAGGACGTGCGCGGGCGGGAAGCCTACGGACGCGAACTGCAAACCATGGTGCATTTGCTTTACAACACGCCGTGTATCGTGGCGTGGGTGCCGTTTAACGAGGGCTGGGGGCAGTTCGACGCAAACCGCGCCGTGGAGATGGTGCGCGCCATCGACAACACGCGGGTCATCGACCACGCCAGCGGCTGGCATGATCAGCAGGGCGGTGATTTTAAGAGCCTGCATGTATACTTTAAGCCGTATCGCTTCCAGCCGGACAAAAATGGCCGCGCGGTCGTGCTTTCGGAATTCGGCGGCTACGGGCACCGCGTGGAAGAGCACTGCTGGTCGGAACTGGAGTTTGGCTACAAGCGCTGCAAAACGACGGACGCGCTCAACAAGGCGTTTGAAAAGCTCTATGCACACGAGGTGATCCCCGCAAAGCAAAAGGGACTCTGCGCCTGCGTTTACACGCAGTTATCGGACGTGGAGCAGGAGACGAACGGCTTTGTTACCTATGACCGCGAGGTGGTCAAGTTCGATGTGGAGCGCGTGCGCGCCATCAACGCAAAGCTGATGGAAGAACCGGCAAATGCGCCTGCGGACGAAACGTCCGAAGAAGCGTAGGGTACGCTTGCTTTTCGTCTTTCTTTTTCTTAAAAGAAGAGCAAGACAAAAGACCGTACTTTCCTTGAAAGGAAAGTAGGCAAAGGAACTTTACGCTTTCGTAAGAACGACACTTTTGTTGAATAATCGGACTTTTAAGGGATTTTCCCTTAAACGGAGGTTTGGAGGCTGCGCCTCCATAAAACGGATATGAACGAAGACGAAAAAACCAGAGTGACCGACCCGGATTGCATCGTGATTCCGCCGGAGGACGAAGCGCAGCCGGAAAACACGTCGGAGCAAAAAAGCGGGGAAAAGCAGGGCTTTCGCAACATCGTCCTGCTGGGTTTAACGAGCCTGTTTGCGGATATGTCCACCGAGATGGTCTACCCGCTCATTCCGTTGTATCTCGTTTCTGCATTCGGCGCGACGCCCGCGCTGGTCGGCGTGATCGAAGGCATTGCGGAGAGCCTGGCGAGCCTGTTGAAGGTTGTTTCCGGGCACATCTCCGACCGTTATAAGCATAAAAAGGCGCTGACCATCGGTGGCTACAGCACCGCGCTGCTGTATAAAATCATGCTGATTTTATCCACGTCGTGGGTTGGCGTGCTGGCTGCGCGCGTGATCGACCGCTTTGGCAAAGGCGTCCGCGTTGCCCCGCGGGACGTGCTCGTCTCCGAAAATGCGGTCGCGGCAAAGCAGGGCACAGCGTTTGGATTGCATAAGGCGCTGGACATGGCGGGCAGCGCAATCGGCATTTTGATTGCGTTCCTCATTATGAACGCGACCGGCGGCATCGTCGCCTTCAAGGAGATTTTCTTTTACTCGATGATCCCCGCCGTACTGGGGATTCTCGTGCTCAGCATGGTGCGCGAAAAGAAACAGCCCCGCGAACCGGCGAAAAAGCTGGAGCTGCGCGCCGCCTGGGGCAAGCTGGACGCCCGGCTCAAGCTGTTTTTAATCACGGCGTTCGTCTTCAACCTCGGCAATTCGTCCAATACGTTTTTGCTGTTGCGCGCGTATGACGTCGGCTTCGACGCGGTGAACGTCATTTTGCTGTACTTGCTTTACAATGTCGTGAGCTCGCTGCTTGCGCTGCCGCTTGGCAAGCTCTCCGACCGGACGGGTAAAAAGCGACTGCTCGTTGTCGGTTACGGCGTGTTTTCCGTCGTGTATCTCGGCTTTGCGTTTGCAAAGAGCGGTTTTGCGTTTGCGCTGCTGTTCGCGCTGTACGGCGTATACACCGCGGCGACGGCGGGTGTAGAGCGCGCGCTGATTGCGCGGCTTTCGCCCGCGGAACACAAAGGCGCGGTGCTGGGACTGCACGGCATGCTCACGGGCGTTGCGCTGCTGCCCGCGTCGATCATTGCGGGATTGTTATGGGACAATGTGTCCGCTTCCGCTCCGTTTTTACTCGGCAGCGTGCTCTCTCTTGCCGCGGCGGTGTCGATTGCGCTGATATTCCGGCGTGGCTGTGAAAATGCGGCCTGAAATCGCCGCTTACGCGCGCTGACTGGGTTTGCGCGACTTGCGGCGCATCGAAGCGCTATTGTATAATGGTAGCGTCGAAATTTGTTGAAATGGAATAATTGCTATGGAACAAGTATTGAGACGGCATCGGAACACCTGGTTTATTTTGAAGGGCGCGCTTGGTGGAATCATCAAGCACATCTATCAGTTCGAGGGCGAAAAGGCCGACCCGGGCGACGGGCCGTACCTGATTCTTGCAAACCACAACACCGATCTTGACCCGGCGTTGCTGGCGATGAGCTTTCAGGAACATATGTATTTCGTCGCAAGCGAACATGTGTACCGCAAAGGCTTCATCTCCTGGCTGCTAAAGTACTTCTTTGCACCGATTTCGCGCATGAAGGGAACGACGGACGCGACGGCCGCGCTCAGCGTGATCCGCGCAATCCGCAAAAAGAACAACGTCTGTCTCTTTGCGGAAGGCAACCGCTCGTTCAACGGCGTGACCGGCCCGATTTTCCCGGCGACAGGGAAGCTCGCCAAGGCCACCGGCGCAAAACTTGTGACCTATCGCTTTGAGGGCGGATATCTGACTATGCCGCGCTGGGGACATAACATCCGCAAAGGCCGCATGCTCGGCTATTGCGTCAATGTCTACACGCCGGAAGAGCTCAAGAAGATGACGCCGGAAGAAGTCAACAAGCATATCTGCGAAGATATCTATGAGGACGCGTTTGAGCGCCAGAGCATGGAGCCTTACAGCTACAAGGGGAAGGCGCTTGCCGAAGGACTTGAAAACGCGATTTATTTTTGCCCGAAGTGCGGGCGGCACAGCACGCTGCACAGCAAAGGCGACCGCTTTTATTGCGACTGCGGCATGAGCGTGCGCTATGGCGACACCGGCTTTTTCGAAGGCGAGGACGTTCCGTTTACCACCGTTCGCGACTGGGACAAATGGCAGGATCAGCGCCTGAAGGAATACGCCGACTCGCTCAAGGACGACGAAATTGCGTTTTCGGACGAAAACGTGCGTCTCATCGGCGTGGGTCTGCGGCACAAAAGCCGCATTGTCGATCAGGGCACGCTGTCGGTCTCCAAAAAGGAACTCAAGGTCGGCAATACGGCGTTCCCGATGGAAAAGGTCACCAGTATGGGCGTGATGGGTACATATAAAATCATGTTCTCCGTGGACGGCGTATCCTATGAGCTGCGTTCGGCAAAGGACATGTACTGCGGCAGGAAATATTTTACCTTCCATCAAATGCTGCACGAGCAAGCGTAACATATACACGGTCGGCAGGCTGAAACAAGCCTGCCGACCGCGTGAAAATACATCTAAAAATCTTCAAACGCTTTTTGTAACGGGCGATCTTAAAAAAACAATCCTAATAACAGGAATCTAATATAAGGAACGACACTATTAAAACCAAAATGAGAGAGGTGAATTCGCATGGATTTCTCGGCTGCCAACCAATCCCTTTGGAACATCATCATTCAATTCGGTATCATTGCGGCGGCAATTCTCGTCGCGAACCTGTTTCGCAGGAAAATATCGTTCATTCGCAAAAGTCTCGTGCCGACGGCTGTGCTCGCGGGCTTTTTACTTTTGTTTTTGCGCAGCACCGGCGTATTGAATCTGGACATTGATATGCTCACAACGATGACCTATCACGGCATCGCAATCGGCTTTATCGCGCTGTCGCTCCGCATCCCGAAGGCGAAAAACGACGACAAAGGCAACATGACCGCCGTGAAATCCGGCGCGCTGATCGTAAGCAGTTACCTCATGCAGGCGCTGATCGGTTTTGCAATCGTCATCCCGCTTTCTTACACGCTTATGCCCGGCCTGTTTAAGGCGGCGGGCATCCTGCTTCCGATGGGCTACGGTCAGGGCCCCGGTCAGGCGAACAACGTCGGCGCAACATATGAAGCGCTGGGGTTTGCCGGCGGGCGCTCGTTCGGCCTTGCGCTTGCCGCGGCGGGCTATCTTTGCGCCTGCATCGTCGGCGTGATATACATCAACATTCTCGCGCGCAGACGCAAGCTGGAGAAGGTCAGCCATGGCGAAATCTCCGGTTCGGTCAATGTGGACGCGTTTGAGGACCACAACGAGATTCCGGTTGCGGAGTCGATCGACCGCTTTTCCATGCAGGTCGCGCTGGTCATCATCGTCTATCTTGCAACCTATCTCGTCACCTGGGGCGTAACCTCCGGCCTTGCGGCAATCAGCCCGGGACTTTCCGATTCGCTGTCGTCCATCCTCTGGGGCTTTAACTTCATCATCGGCTCCGCGCTTGCCATGCTGCTGCGCTTTGTTCTCAAAAAGCTGCGCAACGTCAAGCTCATGACCCGGCAGTATCAGAATAACTATCTGCTCAGCCGCATCTCCGGCGTCGCGTTCGATATGATGATCGTCGCGGGTATCGCGTCCATCGAAATTGGCGACCTTTCCGGATTGTGGGTGCCGTTCATCCTGATGGCGGTTGCGGGCGGCGTTGCAACGCTGTTCTATCTGCGCTGGCTTTGCAGAAGACTCTATCCGGATTATTACTATGAAGGTCTGACCTCCATGTACGGCATGATGACCGGCACCATCAGCTCCGGCATCCTGCTGCTGAGGGAAATCGACCCGATGTTTGAAACACCCGCGGCGAACAATCTCGTCACCGGCAGCGGCACGGGCATTGTCTTTGGTATCCCCATGTTGATCTTCATCAGCATGGCCGCCAAGTCGGATTTGATGCTCTATGTCACCTGCGGCATCGTGTTTTTATACTGGCTTGCGCTGGTGCTCTTCATCACCAAGGTCAAGGCGAAACGGAACCTGAAGTAATTGGCTTGCTTTCAAACAAGCAAAACGACTTGTTGCTTCTTTCAATCGATAAAAGGCAAGTTATAAAGAATATGTGTAAGCAAACAAGAGAGCGGAAAAAAATCCGCTCTTTTTTGCGTAAAAATGAACGCGTGATCCAGTATGGCAGAAAATGAAAAAACAGCGGAAACTTCCTGTGAACCGCCTTGACGAAACAGCGCAATGATGCATTCTTGATCTGTCGATTGCACAGGTGTATACTGCCGGAGACGCATGTGAAATTCGGTCGCTCCGGCGATCCACACACGCGTGGATTCAAGGGGGAAATAGAATGAAAAAGCGAATCGTTTTTATCGCCACTGCGCTGTTTGCGGCGCTTTGTCTGACCGCCTGCGCCGCCGGTTCCGAATCGGCGGATGTACAGCCGGCAGAGACCACGGAAGCTGAAATTACGGAAGCCGAACCGGAAGCCGTCGATGGCGTGATCGTATTCAACGACGACATGCTCGAAAACCTTGTGCGCGAGGCGATGAACAAGCCCGACGGCGATATTCTCGTTTCGGACGCGCAGGCAGTGACGGAGCTGGACTTTCAGATTTATAATCCGGAGCCCGACCGTCAGACGATCCATAATCTGGACGCGCTGCAATATTTTACGAATCTGACTTATCTCGGGCTTGGTTCCGCTGTTACCAACGTAGCCGACCCGAACGCGGCGGTCGATCTTTCCGCACTGTCCGGCCTGACCAAGCTGGAGTCGCTCCAGATTGGCGGCGTCGTGCTGGAAGACGTTTCCGCGCTGTCGACGCTCACAAACCTCAAGAGCCTGACAATTTGGGGCGACGGGTTACTTTCGGACATTTCACCGCTGGCGAATCTTGCGAATCTGGAGGCGCTGACGCTGCGCGACAATCTGGTTTCGGACGTTTTGCCGCTGTCCAGCCTGACGAAGCTGACTTATCTGGATTTGGAGAACAACCAAATCACGGACGTTTCGCCGCTTGCCAGCCTCACAAATCTGACGCGGCTGTCCCTTGCAGGGAATCCGGTGGAGGATTATTCGCCGCTTGCGGAAATCCGCGAAAACCTGGTCGAGTGGGACTTTGAAATCATCACGCAGCCGTAAAAAAACTTTAAACAGAAAAATCACATTTGCATGCAAGAGCGGGGGATCCTCGCTCTTTTCATTTGCCTGTATATAATAAGGCGTTTGCGCAACACACGTTGCCTAAACAATCAGTTACGATGTAATAATGTACAAAATGTCAATATCCCGTCAAGAAAAGATGAAATTAATTTCAAAAATGTCTTTCTGTCTAGCACTTTCTCTGATAAAATGATAATTGTGATAATTTGTGGGATAAGGTGTAGATATGACGATTTTTAACGTGTTGTCACTTTTCGGAGGACTGGCGCTGTTCTTATACGGCATGCACATTATGAGCCAGGGCCTCGAAAGCATGTCCGGCGGAATGCTGGAACGCACGCTGGAGCGTACAACGAATAACCGCATAAAGGCGGTGCTGCTCGGCGCCGGGGTTACGGCGATCATCCAGAGCTCATCCGCGACGACCGTCATGGCCGTCGGCTTTGTAAACGGCGGCCTTATGTCGCTGACGCAGGCCACGGGCGTGATCATGGGCGCCAACATCGGAACGACCGTTACGGCGTGGATTTTGAGCCTGACCGGACTGGAAGGCAGTTCGCTGCTCGTTCAGCTGCTCAAGCCGACGTCGTTCTCGCCTGTGCTGGCGGCAATCGGCGTCGCCATGATCCTCTTTGCGAAGAAGGAAAGAAAGCGCACGATCGGTTCGATTCTAGCCGGTTTTGCCGTTTTAATGTACGGCATGCATATGATGTCCAGTGCGGTTTCGCCGCTTCGGGACATGCCGGAATTCGTCAGTTTCATGACCGCGTTTAAAAATCCGCTGCTCGGCGTGCTCGCGGGCGCGCTGATCACCGGCATCATTCAAAGTTCGTCGGCTTCCGTCGGTATTTTGCAGGCGCTGTCGCTAACCGGCGGAATCACCTATGGCGTGGCGATTCCGATCATTATGGGTCAAAACATCGGCACGTGCATCACGGCGCTGATCTCCTGCATCGGCGCGTCGAAAAATGCGAAGCGCACCGCAATGGTCCATCTGTATTTCAACTTGATCGGTACGCTGCTGTTTTTAGCAGGATTCTATATCACCAATGCATTTGTGCATTTTTCGTTCCTCGATTCACCGCTCGACCCGGCGCATATCGCAATTATTCATACGTCGTTCAACGTCGTTTCAACGGCAATTTTGCTGCCCGCTTCGTCATTGCTGGTGAAGCTTGCAAAGATGACCATTCACGACAAGGCCGCACCGCAGGAGGAATGGCCGCTGGACGAACGTTTCCTCGATATGCCTGCGTTCGCGCTTGAACAGTGCAAAAACGTGATCGACCGTATGGCGGTGCTCTCCAAGGAGACGATATTGATGGCGCTCAGCACGGTTTCGCATTACGATGAAAAGGTCGTCGCAACTGTCATTGAAAATGAAGACATCATCGATCGTTACGAAGACCGACTCGGTTCCTACCTTGTGCAGTTGAGCACGCGCAAACTCCTGCCGAAGGACAGCCACGAAATTGGCATGTTCCTGCATATGATCGGCGATTTTGAGCGTATCAGCGATCACGCCGTCAATCTGACCGAGGTTGCGCAGGAGATGCACGACAAGCAAATCGGCTTCTCGGACGAAGCAAAATCGGACATCAAGGTCTTCTCGGCGGCGCTGACGAAGATCCTCGACATCTCCGTGGATGCATTCCTCAACGAGGATTTGCTTGAGGCCAAGCAGGTTGAGCCGCTGGAAGAAGTTATCGACGCACTGCAGGCGGAAATCCGTGCGCGGCACATCTCGCGTTTGCAGGAAGGCACCTGCACCATCGAGCTTGGCTTTGTCCTTTCCGACCTTTTGACCAACCTGGAGCGCGTGTCCGACCACTGCTCGAACATCGCCGCAACGTTGATTCAAACCAAGAACGACGCGTTCGATATGCATAGCTATCTCGAGTCCGTCAAGGCCGCCGGCGGGGACCAGGAATTCACAGCGCGCGTCAAGATGTATTCCGAACAGTACAAACTCCAATAGAAATATCATTGAAACAGATAGCACCGTCGCTGTAACAGGCGGCGGTGTTTGTATTTGCCTGCATAATTTATTGTGCATGTGTAAAAAAAATCGCGCCGCGCGCGCCATAAGTGGTACAATAGCCTCAATACGTTTTTACAATAACGCAAATCACAATCGAAAAGGGAAACGGAGAACATGTCCATTCAAAAGGTAAAGGAGTTTTTTGCCGCGCGCGGCATGGAAGAACGCGTGTGGGAGTTTGCAACATCTTCGGCAACCGTTGAGCTTGCGGCGCAGACGCTGTGCGTGCGACCGGCGCGCATTGCAAAGACGCTGTCGTTCAAAGTTGGCGACGGCTGCGTGCTCATCGTCGCCGCGGGAGACGCGCGCATCGACAACTCGAAGTATAAGGCGTTTTTCGGCACGAAGGCGAAAATGCTCGCCTTTGACGAGGTGGAAACATATACCGGAAGCGCGGTCGGCGGCGTTTGTCCGTTTGCTTTGCCGGAAGGTGTGCCTGTTTACCTTGACCGTTCGCTGCAGCGCTTTTCGACGGTTTTTCCCGCCTGCGGCAGCGGCAACAGCGCAATTGAATTCACCTGCGAAGAACTGTTCCGCCACAGCGGCGCAAAGGAATGGATCGACGTATGCAAGGATTGGGAAGCGGGCGACGATCCCGTAATCGACAATGTGCCAAAAGAGAACCTTGCCATGCCGGACGACGGCGAAATCACGCTGGTGATCGATCGCATGGCACAGGCGGACGAAAAGACGGGGTTTGTGCCGGCTTATCATTTCATCATTGTGCGAAAAAGCGACGGCGCGCAAGTCGGCTCCATTGATTTACGGCTTGGCTATGTGCGCAACACTTACTATGGCGGAAACATCGGTTATGCCGTGCAAAAGCAGTATCGCGGACACGCCTATGCGCAAAAGGCCGCACGGTTGGTATTTGAAGTTGCGCGAATGCACAAAATGCCGTATGTGACCGTGTCGTGTTCCGAAACGAACGATGCTTCGCGAAAAACGCTGGAGCATTTGGATGGCGAATTGCTGGAAACCGGCGAACCCCCGTCCTACACCGGGCTTTATAAAGAAGGTCTGCGTGATGCGCATTGCATTTTTCGCTTTAACCTCAACTAACGAAAAACACACAAAAAGAGCCGCAAATTTGCGGCTCTTTTGTCTATCAAAAGCATTTTTTGTCGATGGCAAAAACTAAAACGTGCGCATTTCAACGATGCCGCTGATCAGCTGCTCCCGCGCGCAAATGCTTAACCGATAGCCCGGGAATGCGTCGATCCGGCGAAAATGGTAACGGGTAGTGCCGGAGAGCACGGCGGTTTCGCCGCCGCACGGCAAAACCGAAAAACTCGCGGGAGAAACGGAAAAACCCTGACCTTCCGCCTTGAGATACGCTTCCTTCAGCGTCCAAATCGTGAAAAACGTTGCCCGTGGATCGTCCGCTTTTGCTAAAAACGCCTGTTCGTCGGGATGATAAAAGCGCTTGGAAACTTTTTGCCAGTCGATATCGCGAATGCGCTCAATATCCACGCCGACCGCCTCGCCGGCCAACGCAAGCACGGCGTAATCGCCTGCATGGGTAAGATTGAACGGGCGCCGGTCCGGCAGGTGCGGCTTGCCGCGTTTGCCGTGCACAAACTTTGCGTTGCGTGCGTTTTCGCCGAATGCGTCGTACAAAAGCAACCCGGCGGCGAGGCTTCGCAGCGCATCGTCGGATGCGCCGAGTCGCCGAACGCGGGCTTGCCGCTCTTCGTCAAGCAGATGAATCAGTTGATCCGCGCGGGGCTGGATCTGCCGGATATCGGCGGCAAACAATTCAACCAAGCGGTGTTTTCTCCTTTGGTTTCAGCGGGTCAGCGAATCACGATCTTCGTTTGCCACTTTCCGCGCAGATACCGCGGAATGAAGAATGAGAGCCGGCCGACCCAGTCGATAAACATACTATACCACACCCCGGCGACGCCGAGGTTGAAATACCGGATAAAAACATAACAAAGTCCAACGCGCAGCGTCCACATGGAGATCGTTGAAACGATCATGGTAAAGCGCGCGTCGCCCGCGGCGCGCAGCGCGTTTGGTAGAGCGAACGAATACGGCCAGATGGTCATAAGTAAAATCGACAGCACCGGCAGGACTTCCAGGCAGATGGCGGCGGCGTCCGCGCTCAGCGGGAACCAGCCGACCACCCATTGATTTAAAAACAGCAGCGGTACATTCACCGCAATCAACACAAGGTGCGTCAGCAGCATCATCTTTTTCACATAATATTTTGCCTGCGCATAATCGCCCGCGCCGACACACTGCCCGACGATTGTAATCATTGCAAGACCCATCGACATGCCGGGCACAAAGACGATATTGCCGATGCTGCCCAGGATCGCATTTGCGGCGATGGCGGCGGTGCCGAGCGTGGAAACCATGGACTGCACGATGAGCTTGCCAAAGTTGAACAACCCGTTTTCAAACCCGTTTGGAACGCCGATGGAGAGGATGCTCTTAATCAGCGTACCGTCCAGGCGCACTTTCCAAACCTTGTGCAGGTGGATGACGTTGCCGGGATTTGCAATCAGCACGAGCATGATGATTGCCGCAGCCGCACGGGAAACCAGCGTGGCCGTACCCGCGCCCGCAACACCCCAGCCGCAGCCGTAGATGAGCAGCGCGTTACCGCCGATGTTGACGACGTTCATGATGAACGACGCAAACAGCGACACACGGGAATTGCCCATGGAGCGGAAGAGCGCCGCGCAGGCATTGTACACCGCAAGGAACGGGAACGACAGTGACGTTAACAGCAAATAAGTCGACGCGTTTGTGTGTACGTCCGCCTCGATTTCACCAAAGAGCACGCGGATGAAAAAGTTACGCGAGCTGAGCAGCACCGCACCGACGATCACGGTAAAAATCAGCGAAACGTAGACGAGCTGCTTTGCCGAACTGCGCGCGTTCAAAAAATCCTGCCTGCCGAGGTATTGCGCGCAAACAACAGCGCCGCCCGTACAGAGCGCCGCAAGAATACTGATGATGAGGTTGTTGAGAGAATCTACAAGCGAAATGCCGGACACCGCAGCCTCGCCAACGGAGGCGATCATAACGGTGTCGGCCATGCCGACCGTCATAGCCAGCATCTGCTCGATAATCAATGGGATAATCAGTTGCCTGAGCGACGCGGGTGTAAACAACGGACGCTCAAAGGCCGGGGTCTGTTTCATAATATCAATGCGTTTCTAAAAAATTATGGGAGCCAAGGCTCCCGGTACACTAGGTCAAACCTGCTTGACGCCATTAAAAATGGAAAGCGGTGTCAATCTTTGCATAATGAGGGAAACCCCGTGCAACACATTTACCATTTTCTCCGGCTGCACCGGTTCATCCGGTGCAACGGATCGCCCTTACAAAGGGCGGTTTCACTGTGATCTTTGCCGCTCGTGAGCCAAAGGCGAAAGGCAAAGATCGGTTGTTCACGGGAAAAAACTAGTTTTTTCCCGATTAAAATTTAAAGGAGTTTTCCACCTCAAGAACAAACACGGTTGCGCCTCCAACGGTCACGGTCATCGGCATTGCAACGCTGTCGATGTTGTGCGGGATGCCTGTTGCGGGCACCGTTACGATGTGGCGGCGGCTGGACTGTTTTTTGATGATCTCCAGCGCTTCTTCCAGCTTGTCTTCCTCCACGCCGATCATCAGTGTGGAGTTTCCGCCGCGAAGAAAACCGCCCGTGCTGGCAATGCGCGTAACGCTGATGCTGCGTTCGATTAGCGCGTTTGTCAGCGCCCTCTGATCATCGTTTTGTACGATTGCGAACAGCAGTTTCATATTGTTCCCTCCGTTTCGGTCTCTGCAAAAACCTTGCAGGATTCTATAAATAGTATATCATATTACATTAAAAAACGAAACCGCCCATTCAGGGCGGTCACGCTGTGTGTGCGTAAAACGGCTTATCCGAAATACAAAAATTCAATGTGCGTCAGTTCGTCGTCCATCCAAAAGAAGCCGGAAACCGACTGCCCCGAATAGACGCAAATAACGGTCAACTTGTAACCGCCGTCCATCGTCGTTCCGTAAAGCGTGTTTGTCGACACCGAGCCGTCGCTTCCGACAAAGGCGGAAACGGCGATCTCGTCAGGAGGAAAGAATCCCTGGTCGATCATGATCGTGCCGTCGCCGTTTGCATCCACGTTGAGTGTGATCGTCCCGTCAAACCGCTCGCCAAGGAGCGCGCCCGCGGACTGCTGCGTATCGGGATCGTCCGTGTCCACTTCCGACAGGAAGACCACGATCGGATAATCGCCGTTTACGTCGTAGAATGCACCATCCACGCCGGGCGTCGGCGTTGCGGTCGGTTCCACGGTTGTTTCCGGTGTCGGGGAGACGGCTTGTGGTGTAACGGTCGGGGGCGGTTCGGGTGTGAGCGTCGGCGTCGGCTCCGGCGTTGCCGTCGGGGTCGTTTCCGGGGTTGCCGTCGGTGTTGGTACGGGCGTGCGTGTCGGCGTCGGCTCCGGTGTTTCAAGCGGGGTCGGCGCGGGCGTTTCTAAAACCTGCGGCGGCTGCCCGGCGGACGTATACCACGAAATCTCCGGCGAAAGCAAAATCACGCCGAATGTGACCGCGCCGAAAAACAGCGCGACGATCAGGAGAAAGCGCTGCGCCTTACCGGCAAACGTGCGGCGGGTTTTCCTTACGCCCGCTTCATAACGCACGACCGCCTTTCCTTTTTTCGTAAAAACGTTACCACAGAAGATGCAGGTGTTCGAATCTTTTGCTATGATATTGCGGCAATTTGGACAGACCATGCTTTCGTCCTTTCCGTTCGTTTGCTTCATTCTACCACACCCACGCAGACAGGACCAAGAAAACACGCAAATTTGTACGCATCGTCCGGTTGAGCGAATATCAACCAACGCATAGCGATTGCAACCGGCGGGCTATTGCTTAACCGAGTGAAAAATGATAAGATACCAACAGTTTCGAAGGAAGGTCTTTACTGGACGTATGCGTATCCGTTAACGCCGATTCGGCATTTGCAGTTTGCACAGGCATGGGGTGCCCGACGCGGTTGCCGCGGCGGACGCTGTTTCTTGTGCAAGGGCGAAACGGACGACCACATACGCCGCGCTATATGACAATGCCGCGGAGAAACTGTGCGTGTGCCGTTTCCAACGGCCTTTTTTTATGGCGAAAACGCCACGCGCAACCTTGAATGGAGCACTGAAATGAAACAAATTTTTCCGTTTATCAAACCATATAAAAGGAAACTGATCGCCGACGGCGGGCTGTATCTGATCGCCACGCTGTGTTCGCTGTTCATGCCGTATTTGATGAGCGATATCGTCAACGTCGGCATTCGAAATGGCGACATGGACTATATCGTCAGGCAGGGGATTATCATGTTCGGCCTGGCCGTGGCTATGCTCGTCAGCGGCATATTTTCAACGAAGATCAACTCCAAAATAGCAAGCGGATTCACCGCCGATTTGCAGCGCGGGGTGTTTCAAAAGATCAACTCGCTGACGTTTGAAGAATACGAAACCATCGGCACGTCCAGTCTTTTAACGCGCTCGACCGACGATATCTTCAGCCTGCAGGAAGCCGCGACTGCAATCGTATACGCAATCGTAACGGTGCCGGTGCTGTTTTTTGGCGGCACGGTGCTTGCGTTTATGAGCGACTGGCTGCTTGCGCTGGTGCTGCTCATCCTTGCGCCGCTGGTGCTGCTCATTGTGCGGATTGTTACAAAAAACATCGGCCCGCTTTGGGTCAACGCGGATAAATACATCGACCTCCAGAACAAGGTCGTGCGCGAACGCCTCGGCGGCATTCGCGTCATCCGTTCCTTTGACAAGGAGGACTATGAGCACGAACGCGCGGCGGACGCAACCCGCGAGATGGCGAAAAACATCATCCGTTCCAACGTGCTGACCAATATGATTAACCCGCTGTCGCTGCTGCTGCTCAATCTTTCGACGGTGGCGATGCTCTATATCGGCGCAATTCGCCTGCAAACGGAACCAATGCTGCGCGCGGGCGACGTGATCGCGACGATTCAATATGTAGCGCTCATCATGAACGGATTGCTGGTGCTGAGCTGGACGTTTGCGTTCATGCCGCACATCAAGGTCTGCATTCAGCGTATATCCGAGGTGCTTGCGCTCAAAGGCGTGGAGGCGCGCGCGTCGGAGAATATTAAGCTAAACGGCGAAATCGAATTCAAGGACGTGTCCTTCCGCTATGAAAACGCGGACGCGCCCGCGCTTTCACATATCGATCTGCGCATTCAAAACGGACAGGTCGCGGCGGTCATCGGCGGCACGGGCAGCGGAAAATCCACACTGGCAAAGCTGCTGCTGCGCTTTCACGAACCGACCGGCGGAACAATCACGCTCGGCGGCCGGAACTGTGGCAGCCTCGCGCGGGAAACCGTGCGCGATAACATCTCCATCGCACTGCAAAAACCCGGCATCTTCCAGGGGACGATTTCAGAGAACTTGAAGATGGGCAAACCCGAAGCGACGCAGGAGGAGATGGAGAACGTCTGCGAAATTTCGCAGATACTCGACTTTGTGCGCGGCAACGAAAAAGGATTCGATTACGAACTCACGCAGGCGGGCGCAAACATCAGCGGAGGACAAAAGCAGCGCGTTTCCATTGCGCGTACGATTCTCAAGGATTCCTGCGCTTATGTGTTTGACGACAGCTTTTCCGCGCTGGACTATCTGACCGAAAGCAAGCTGCGGCGTGCGCTCAACGTATACCTGCGCGGCAAAACGCAGCTGATCATCACCCAGCGCGCGGCGACCGCCATGCGTTGCGACGTGATCTACGTGCTCGACCGCGGGCAGCTCGTCGGCAGCGGAACGCATGCACAGCTGATGGAAAACTGCCCGATCTACCGCGAAATTTACGTGTCCCAGCTCGGCGAGCCTTCGGACGGAAACGGAGGTCTGTAAGCATATGGAACAGCAGACCAAACAGCAAAAAGTCATAAAGACAAAGGAAGAGCGCGCGACCGAACGCGCGAAGAGCAGAAAGACGCTGAAGCGTATCTTCGCCGAGGCAAGGCCGATTCGCGGGTGGCTTCTGCTTGCGTCGAGCATCAGTATGCTGTCGGTCGCAATGGTGCTGATCGGCCCCGAACTGCTCGGCAGCCAAACGGACATCCTCTATAATTACTGGGCGTACGGCAGCGCAATCGATATGCCGTCGTTCATTCGGCGCTGCGTCGTGCTTGCGGGCATATATCTCATTGCGGGCGTTTGCAGCCTTGCGACAATGTTTGTAATGAACAACGTCGTTTCCAAGCTGTTCACCTGTGAACTGCGCATCCGCATCAGCGACAAGATCAAGCGTTTGCCGGTCAAGTTTGTGGACGACACACCGAAGGGCGAGGTCATTTCCCGCATGACGAACGACGTCTCCGTGTTGGGGAACACCGTGCATACCGTGCTCGACCTCACGATCTCCGGTATACTAAAGCTCATCGGCATCACGGTGATCCTGTTTGTGATTCAGCCGGTCATGGCGCTTGCGGTCGTCGTTTTGCTGCCGCTTTCGCTAACCATGGCGTCGCGGATATCCCAGCGGAGTCAAAAGCATTTTGCAGAGGCGCGTAAGTCCATCGGCAATATCTATGCGCTCAACGAAGAGGACTTCACCGGCTTTGCGACCGTCAAGGCGTTCCATCTGGAAGACCGCCAGCGCCGTGCGCACGAAGCCGTGACCGACAAAGCGCGTGCACGCCTGCAAAAAGGTTTTTATCTTTCCGGCATCGTATCGCCAATCGTCACGCTGACCAACAACGTCGCCTATATCGCAATCTGCATCCTTGGCGGCGCGCTGGCGATTGCGGGCACGATCAACGTCGGCGACGTGGTCGCCTTCGTGCTGTACGCAAAGCTGTTCGCGGGACCGCTGGAGAGCATTGCGCAAGGTCTTTCGACCATGCAGCATACGCTTGCGTCCGCCGGGCGCGTCTACGACATGCTGGACCGTGACGAGATGGCGCAACCGTCCGGCCGACCTGTGCCGCGCGGCAACGGGCACATTCGCTTTGAGCATGTGGACTTTTCCTATGTGCCGGAAAAACCGCTGATTCAGGACCTCGATATCGACGTTCTGCCCGGGCAAAAGGTTGCAATCGTCGGCCCGACCGGCGGCGGCAAAACGACCATCGTCAATTTATTGATGCGTTTTTACGATGTGGACGCGGGACGTATCACGATCGACGGCGTGGACACAAAAACCATGGAACGCGCCGATCTTCGCGCAATGTTTTCAATGGTTTTACAGGATACATGGTTGTTTTCCGGCTCGATTTATGAGAACATAGCCTATGGGAAAGCCGACGCTACCAGTGAAGAGGTCATGGAAGCGGCGCGGCGCGCGCATATCGACTTCTTTGTGGACACCATGCCGGACGGATACGAAACACAGATCAACGAAGAGTCGACCAACGTCAGCAGCGGGCAAAAGCAACTGCTCACCATTGCGCGGGCATACCTTGCAAACCGCAGCATATTGATACTGGACGAAGCCACGAGCAATGTGGACACGCGCACGGAAATCCTCATCCAGCAGACGATGGACGAGCTGATGGAGAGCCGCACAAGTTTCGTCATTGCGCACCGGCTTTCGACAATCGTCAATGCGGACACGATCCTCGTCGTCAACGAAGGCAAGATCGTGGAGCAGGGGACACACGAAGAATTATTGAAGAAAAACGGCTTTTACGCCGAAATTTACAACAGCCAGTACGCCCTGCTTTCCTGATGCCGGGCGCACCGGCGCGGGACAAGGAAACGGGAGAAAAAAAGAATGGCACAGGGTATCGAACGATTTTTAGACGAAGACGGAAAGCTCAAACAACTGCCGCGCAAACAGGCGCCGCGCGAAGAAGCATATGCGTATCTTGCGGGTAAGTTTGAACTCGATCACGACTATTCCGAACACGACGTGAACGGCATCCTTTCCAGCTGGCATACATTCAACGACTATTTCATACTGCGGCGCGGGCTGATCGAGGCCGGTTGGCTCAAACGTCTGCCGGACGGCAGCAAGTATTGGAAGAACCCGGAGAAGAAACAGGAGGACGCATGACGACGCTCCCCGAAGGGTATCGCGAGATACGAAAAATCGACCTGATGCGCAACAAACGCGAGGCGGTCATCGTCAATGTGCTGTCGTTTGGAATCACGCTGCTCATGCTGGCGCTGGGTTTCATCATCTGTCCGCCGTTTACGAATTTTTCGTTTGGCGTCAACTCGCTGTTAACGATGATTCTGCTTGTGGCGTGCATCGTTGTTTACATGATTCTGCACGAGATGGTGCACGGCGTCTTTATGAAAGGATTTTCCGGCGTAAAGCCGCGTTATGGTTATTCCGGGCTGTATGCTTACGCGGGCAGCGACGCGCTGTTTGACCGCAGGCAGTATTTGGTCATTGCGTTTGCGCCGGTCGTCATCCTCGGGCTGATCCTGCTGGGGCTTAACATCGCGTTTTATGAGACGGACTTCTGGCTGATCTACATTGTGCAGGTGGTCAATATCTCCGGTGCGGCTGGCGATTTTTACGTTGGCGCGCAGATCGGTAAAACGCGCGGCGAGCTGCTTGTGCGCGACACCGGAACGGATATGACGCTGTTTGCACTGGATTGATTCACTCCAAAGTACACTTCTCGACAATCAAAAGCGCCCGTGAAAGCGGGCGCTTTGTGTTGTTGAAACGTTTCTTGAATGTACGGGATGCAAGTTCTTTTGTATCCTTTTCTTTTACGAAAAGATTCGCGTTACTTCTTCGCCGGAGCCTTTGCGGGCGCTGCGGGTTCTGCCGCGGTCGCACCTGCGCCTGCCAATGCGGCGGCTGCGGCCTTGCGCTTTGCTTCCTGCTCGGTGGCGGCTTTTTTGCGCTCATCTTCAAAGATGGCGCGGAGTTCCTTCTCCAGCTTTTGCGTCAGTTCCGGGTTGTCCTTTAAGAACTGGCGGGTGTTTTCGCGACCCTGCGCAATGCGCATGTCGCCGTAGCCATACCACGCGCCGGACTTGCTGACCAGCTTTTTATCGACGGCCATATCGAGCAGCGAACCTTCGCGCGAAATACCTTCGCCGTAGATCATGTCGAATTCTGCAATCTTAAACGGCGGCGCAACTTTGTTTTTGACGACTTTGACACGCGTGCGGTTGCCGACGATTTCGGTGCCGTTCTTCAGCGCGTCGATACGGCGCACGTCCAAACGGATGGATGCGTAAAACTTGAGCGCTTTGCCGCCGGTCGTTGTTTCGGGATTGCCGAACATGACGCCGACTTTTTCGCGCAGCTGGTTGATGAAGATGACGATCGTGTTGGACTTGTTGATTGCACCGGTGAGCTTGCGCAGCGCCTGGCTCATCAGCCGCGCCTGCAAGCCGACGTGTGCGTCGCCCATATCGCCTTCAATTTCCGCCTTGGGTACCAGCGCGGCAACGGAGTCCACGACTACGACGTCGATCGCGCCACTGCGAACGAGCGCTTCTGTAATTTCCAGCGCCTGCTCGCCGGTGTCCGGCTGAGAAACGTACAGATCGTCCACCTGTACGCCGAGCGCTTCGGCATAGACCGGGTCGAGCGCATGCTCTGCGTCGATAAACGCCGCAGTCCCGCCGATTTTTTGCGCTTCCGCTACGATATGCAGCGCGATGGTGGTTTTACCGGAAGATTCCGGCCCGTAGATCTCAACGACTCTGCCGCGCGGAATTCCGCCGACGCCAAGCGCGTAGTCAAGCGGCAGGCAGCCGGTCGATATGGTTGCAACGGCAACGCGCGCGCCCGCATCGCCGAGCTTCATAATCGCGCCCTTGCCGAACTGTTTCTCAATTTGACTGAGGGCGATCTCCAATGCTTTTTCTTTTTCGACCATCACTGTAATCCTTTCGTCTGTTCAGTCTATTTTAATGTGGCTTTCTTTGCTGTGTGCTGTTTGCCGTATTTTCTATAAAACACGCATTGTTCAGTCTATTTTAATTTGCGTTTGTATCAATTTTTAATGCAGCGGCATATTCGCCGAAACATCGGATGGAAACAAATGATCGCATCCACTCGAATCATTATAGCACGGCAAGTCGACATAAGTACAGCGTTTATTCGCAGAGAGCGCGGCGCAGCATATCGAACGCATGCAGCGAGGCAACCCCGCGTATGCGCGCGCGTTCACCATGCAGATTTAGCCGCTTGACCTGTGTGTTTCCGGCGCATGCCAGCGCGATGTACACCGTTCCGACGGGCTTTTCTTCTGTCCCGCCGTCCGGCCCGGCAATGCCGGTCGTCGCCAGCGCGTAGTCCGCGCCGGACGTTTTTCGCAATCCTTCCGCCATCTCGCGGGCGCATTCTTCGCTGACCGCGCCGAATGTTTCCAGCGTGTCCTTCTTTACACCGAGGCGGTTCATCTTCGCTTCGTTGGAATAGGTGACGCATCCTTCCTTAAAGAAGTTCGAGCAGCCGGGAACGTCGACGATCTGGCTTGTGACCAGTCCGCCGGTGCAGCTCTCGGCAACGGCAAGCGTCTTTTCGTCGTCCGTGAGCATGCGCGCGCATGTCTCCGGCAACGATTCGCCCATGGTGGAATATACGATATCGCCGAGGCGGGAGATGATCTCGTCGATCATCGGCTGCGCCATCGCCGCGCCTTCGTCTTCGTTTTGACACAGAGCGGTGACGCGGAGTGTCACTTCGCCGGTTTTTACATACGGCGCGACGGTCGGGTTCGTCTGATTTTCAATGATGTCGCGCAATTGGTACGTTACACTTGATTCGCCCATGCCGAAGATGCGCAATTCGCGGGAATACAGTTTGTTGCCGCTCATGCGCTCAAGATATGGCATGACGTGGTTTAGGAACATGGGGAAGAGCTCCCGCGGCGGCCCCGGCAGCAGGATCGCCATTTTGTCTTCTGCACGCATGATGCAGCCCGGCGCCGTGCCAAAGTCGTTTTTGAGTATGATGGAGCCCTTGGGGAAGCTCGCCTGTTTTAAGTTGTTCGGCGTAAAGGCGTAGCCGCGCGATTCAAAGTAACGCGTAATACGCTCGACCTCTTCCGGTATGGGTTCCACGGTCAGTCCGAGCGCGGCGGCGACGGTCTCCTTGGTCAGGTCGTCGTCGGTGGGCCCGAGCCCGCCCGTGAACACGACCACGTCGGAGCGTTCCACCGCCTGGTGGACGACGGCGGTCAATCGCTTAACGTTGTCGCCGACCGTCGTGTGATAGTAAACCTGAAAACCGAGCGGCGCGAGGCGCTGCGCGATGAACTGCGCGTCGGTATTAACGACCTGTCCCATGAGGAGTTCCGTTCCGACTGATACGATTTCCGCTATCATGTATTCTGCACTTCCTTCAAACAGTCTCATACTTTTCTTAGAAGAAAAGCATGCAAAAGAACTTTATATTTACCTGCCGAAAAACTGGTTGTTCAGTGGTCGGATACTCAATCCCAGCTGACGGCGTTGCGATTGGCGATGATGTAATCCACCGCGGACCAAATCGTAAACACCGCCGCCGTGCACATCACACCAAAATCAAACGCAAAATTCCAGCGCGAGAAAATCGGGTTGCCAAGCAGTGTCCATAGGATCGCGATCACCTGCAGCGCGGACTTGAGTTTGCCGAGCCAGTTTGCCGCAATGACCTTGCCGCCGGACGCGGTGACGAGCCGGAAACCGGAAACGATGATCTCCCGTCCGACAAAGATAATGCATAGAATCGGGTTGAGCATGCCGTTCCACGTCATCATGATAAACGCCGAACAAAACAGCAGTTTGTCCGCAATGGGGTCCATCAACTTTCCGAAGTTTGTGACCAAATTGCGTTTGCGCGCGATATAGCCGTCCACAATGTCCGTCATATCCGCCACAAAGAAAATGCCCGCGGCAAGATAATTCCACCACGACAGCCAATGGTCGAACGAGAACGCAGCAACCATCAGCGGCACGAGTATCATGCGGAAGATGGTCAGCCGGTTCGGCAGGTTGATAACACTTTTTTTCTGGTTGGTTTCACTCATTTTAACGGTACTCCGATCATGTCGTATTCAAGCGCGCCGGTCAGTTTTGCTTGTGTATAACTGCCGACCGGCAGGGCGGCGCCGGTTTCAAGGTAGACCCGTCCGTCCACGTCCGGCGCTTCCGCGTAGGAGCGTCCGAACGCGCGCCCGTTTTTATATCCTTCAATCAGCACCTCGACGGTAGAGCCGACGCGCCGCCCGTTTCGTTGTTTCGATATCGCCTGCTGTGTCTCCATGAGCGCTTCGAGCCGTTGCAGCTTCACGCTCTCTTCCACCTGATCCGGCATGTACGCGGCTTTTGTTCCGTCCTCCGGTGAGAAGGTAAACGTGCCGATACGGTCGAACGGGTGGTCGGCGATAAACTGTCGCATGTGTTCAAAGTGTTCGTCCGTTTCTCCGGGGAAGCCGACCATCAGCGTCGTGCGGAGCATAAACTCCGGCGCATGCTTTTCAACATAATCCAGCACGCGAATAATATGCTTTTGATCGCCGCGGCGGTTCATGAGTCTAAGCATTTCGTCCTCGGTATGCTGCAGCGGGATGTCAAGATACGGCACGATTTTGTCGCTTTCTAAAAACCGGTCGATCAGCTCCGGCGTGACCGTGTCCGGATAGGTGTACAGCACACGAAGCCAGTGCAGCGCGTCGATTTTTTCCAGCCGGGCAAGCAATTCCGAAAGCATCGGCTTGCCGTAGCGGTCGACACCGTAGCCGGAGGTGTCCTGCGCAATCAGCGTCAGTTCGCTCACGCCGCTGTCGGCGAGGCGCTTTGCTTCGTCCACAAGTGCTTCCATGGGTTCGCTGACGAGATTGCCGCGAATCAAGGGGATAGCGCAGTAGGTGCAGCGATTGTTGCAGCCGTCGGCAATGCGTAGATATGCGCTGTAATCCGGCGTAGTCAATATTCGCGTGGACTGCGGTCCGCACGTCGGCGCGTCAGTTTCACTGTCGCTAAGCAGACGGGGGAGCGTCTCATATTCGCGTACGCCGAGCAGGATGTCGATCTCCGGCAACGCGCTTTTGAGTTCCTCGCGATAACGCTCGGACAGGCAGCCGGTTACCACGAGCTGCCTGCATTTTCCGGTTTTCTTATATTGTGCCATTTCCAAAATGGCGTCGATGGACTCCTGCTTGGCGGGTTCAATAAACCCGCAGGTGTTGACGATGAGGATATCGGCCTCAGCAGGGTCGCCGGTCAGCGTGTGACCGGCGTTTGTGAGAAGGCCGAGCATACGCTCCGTGTCCACCTGGTTTTTTGCGCATCCAAGCGAGATGACGCCGACGTTCGACATAGGATTTCGTTGTCTCCGTTTCTTATAATTGTCACTATGCGGCTAAAATTACGCCGCTTAATTCTCGTCCGTATAAAATTTGGACATCGGGTTCGGCTCACGTTCCGGCGGATCGGCAACCGGCGCTTCGTCGCCAAAGAGTTCCATATACTGCGATTTTTTAATCAGCACGTCACGCGGCTTGCTTCCGTTAAATCCGGAAACATAACCTTTTTGTTCCATCATATCGATCAGGCGGGACGCGCGCGCATAACCAACGCGGAGTCGCCGCTGGAGCATGCTCGTGCTGGCCTGGCCGTGTTCAAGCACGACCTTGACCGCCTCGCCGAGAAGATCGTCTTCCTGCTTGCCTTCACCAAAGGCGCCGCCGGTCGGGCCGCTTTTTTCAAACTTCGACACGTCGTCGAGAATCTGTTCGTCAAAACTCGGGTGCTGCGTTTGCGCGCGGAAATGCGCAACGATGCGCTCTACCTCGTCATCTGAAATGTAGGCGCACTGCAAACGCGTGGGCTTGGCCGATCCATCGGGATGGAAGAGCATGTCGCCGTGACCAAGCAGTTTTTCTGCGCCGCCCATGTCGAGGATGATGCGGCTGTTGGTCGCACTGCTGACGGCGAACGCCGCACGCGACGGGATGTTTGCCTTGATCAGTCCCGTGATGACCGACGCATCCGGCCGTTGGGTCGCAAGGATGAGATGGATACCCGCGGCGCGGCCAAGCTGCGCAATGCGGCGGATGCTTTCCTCAACCTCGTCCGGCGCAACCATCATCAAATCGGACAATTCGTCGATGATGATGACGATGCGCGGCAGGCGGTCGACCTCGTTTTTCATGCGCTCGTTGTAGCGGTCGAGGTGCTTTGCGCCCTCGTCGGAGAAGATTTTGTACCGCCGTGTCATTTCGTTGACCGCCCAGCGCATGGCGCTTGCGGCTTTCTTGGGCTCCGTCACAACCGGGATCAGCAGGTGCGGCAGCGAGCTATACATGCTCATTTCGACCATTTTCGGGTCGATCAGCATAAACTTTACGTCCGCGGGCGAACTCTTATACACCATCGAAACGATGATGTCGTTGATGCATACGCTCTTACCGGAACCGGTCGCGCCGGCAATGAGCATATGCGGCATGCGTACGAGGTCGGCGACGATGATCTTGCCGCTGGCTTCGCGGCCGAGTGCCATGGTCACCGAAGAGGAGCTGTTTTTAAACTCCTTGCTTTCAATGATGTCGCGCAGCAGCACCAGCGAAGATTTCTTGTTTGGAATTTCAATGCCGATGGCCTTTTTGCCGGGGATCGGCGCTTCCATGCGCAGCCGCGGCGCGGCAAGCGCCATGGTGATGTCGTTCGTCAGCGCCGTAATGCGCGAAATGCGCACGCCGGGTGCGGGCTGAATTTCAAAGCGCGTCAGCGCGGGGCCAACGGCGATATGCGTAATTTTTGCCGAAATGCGGAAGCTTTCCAGCGTTTCAATCAGGATGCGCGCCTTTTCTTCCGGTGAATCGGTTTCGTCGTCCTTGGAGTGGTCGGCCTTGTCAAGCAGATCGATCGACGGCGCTTGATAGGCCGCGTTCGGCAAGACGACCTCCGGCTGGGATTTGGTCTTGACGGACGATTGCGCCGTCTTTGCTTTGGCCGCGCCTTCCGGTGCGGTTTTTACGCCGGGCTGGCGTGCTGGACCCGCGTGCTTTTCGGGTTGGTCCGGCTTTGCCGGCTGTGCGCCGAACAACGGCGTCGGGTCGGGCAGGTCGGCCACGGTCTTTTTGGGCACGCTCTTTTTCGGGGCGTCGACAACCAGCGGCACGTCGTCGCCCGGTTCAAAGTCAAGGTCGTCCCAGATGTCCGTTTTCACGGGTTCCGGTGCTTTCGGTTTCACGCGTCCGCCGGACTTGGTTTGAAACTCGCCGGAGAAGGATTGCAGTTCGGCATCCTTGGCCTTCGGCTTCGGTTTTTCGCGTTTTTTCTTTTTGGGGGACTCAACCTCTGCCAGCGTGACGGCGGGCAGTCGTTTTTGGCGTGAAGACGTTTCTTCTTCTTCCGCGGCGTCGAGGTCAAGCGTAAACATCTGCTCTCTGGCGGTTTGGCGCTTTTCCTGCGAGTTTTCGACGGCGGTGATGATGTTGTCCGACATCTTTTCGCTAAAATCGCGCACGGAGAATCCCGTGAGCGCGATGAGACACACGACGATCAGCGTGAGTGTGAGAATGTATGCAAGCGTTTTGCCGCCAAGCAGCAAAATCGGATAACCGATCACAGCGCCGAGCAAACCGCCGCCAAGATGCGCGTTCTGTCCGACGTAGAGCGCTTCGTTGATAAAGTCCATATACAGCACGCCATCATAGGTGGACGTGCGAATGGTTTGCAAAAGAGTGACAAGCGCGAAGATGCCGAGCATC
Organism: Christensenellaceae bacterium; assembly: GCA_963665515.1. Taxonomy (GTDB): domain Bacteria; phylum Bacillota; class Clostridia; order Christensenellales; family CAG-138; genus UBA7703. Next base: position 3,179,790 of record OY762278.1, on the reverse strand, counting down.
ATCCACCAGCCGGAGTTGTTCAGCCGCGCGTTGGAACTGCCGCGGATGTAGACGACGCCAACGCCGATGAGAATCACCGGCAGCGCGTATGTGATCACGCCGATCAGCCCGAACAGCGCCTTGCCGAGCACTTCGCCAAGATAGCCGGTCGCGGAGAAAATCAGATACGCCGCGGCAAGGATGCCCGCGGCGATGAGCAGTACGCCGGTCGCTTCCGACGCCAGCTTCTCCTTTGCAGCGTTTTTTGCGCGTGTTTCGGCGGCCTTTTGTGCGCTGGTTTTTCTGCCGCTCGTTTTGGAAGCCAAAGAATGAATCAACCCTTTCGTTTCGTCATATCATATAAATGGGTAAGAACGTATACTGCACCGCTGAAAACAATAGGGCGCATAATCCGCCTATTACCCCAAATATATCAATTCATTATACAACATGTTGCGGTCGTTCGCAATGAAAGGCACGACGTGGACGGTTTGGCGCGCGCCGCTTGTCATGCTTGTTTGATTGCGATATACTTTTTCTAATAACCCGATAAACAGGAGAACTAAATGGAGATTGTTGTACTGGACGCGTATTCGTTTAACCCCGGCGATATCGACTGGGAACCGATTGCGCGCTACGGACATTTAACGATTTACGACTACACCGAACAGGAACAGGTAACCGAGCGGCTGAAGGACGCGGACATTGCGTTTACAAACCGCACGCGCCTTGGCGAGGCGGAGTTTGCCGCGGCGCCGAAGCTGCGCTTTCTGGGATTGCTGGCAACAGGCTACGACAAGATCGACATGGCGGCGGCGCGCAGGCACAATGTTGTGGTTTGCAATGTGCCCGGCTATGCGACGGACGCGGTGGCGCAGCATGCAATTGCGCTGATGCTGACGCTTTGCAACAGTGCACGATTGTTCGACGAGCAGATTCGCGCCGGCCGCTGGACGCAACAACCCGGCGATTGCGTATGGGATTATCCCGTCATCGGCGTTACCGGCAAAGTGTTCGGCGTGCTTGGCACCGGTACGATCGGCTGCGCAACGGCAAAGATGGCGCAGGGCCTCGGTATGCAGGTCATCGGCAGCAGCCGCACCGTACGCAAGGAGTTCGTCGGCGAGTATGTGCCGCAGGATGAATTGTTCCGCAGGAGCGACGTGCTTTCGCTGCACTGCGCGGCAACCGCGCAGACAGCGGGATTGATCGACCGCATTGCGATAGAAAAGATGAAGAAAAGCGCAATCCTCATCAACACCGCGCGCGGCGCGATCATCAATACGCCGGACCTTGTGGACGCGCTCAACAGTGGCCGCATTTGTGCCGCGGGGCTGGACGTTGCCGAAGGCGAACCGATTGGAAGCAACGATTTGCTGCTGACCGCAAAAAACTGTATTGTAACGCCGCATATCGGCTGGGCGCCGCTTTCCGCGCGCGAAGAGCTGATGCGACTTTCATCGGAGAATCTCAAAGCGTTCCTGGACGGGGCGCCGATCCATCGTGTGGATTTGGAGGGAGTATAAATTGATGAAACGCAGTATTTTCAACTGGAAGACGGCGGCATGCCTTTGCGCGGCGCTCGTGTTTGCGTTCGGCGGGTTAGCATGCAAAGCAGAGGACGACATCACCCCCGGACCGACCGCACAACCGAACGAACCGGACGTTATCGTCAACAACGAAGCCGCGCCGGTGGAGCACACCATCATCGTCAGCGGCGACGGGGAAGTCATTGCCGCGCCGGACTTTTCAACCATCACCATCGTCGTGCAGGGTTCGAGCGAAACATCCGAAGAAGCGGCGCTCAAGTGCGAAAACCTGACCGCGCAGGTGCAGGAGATTGCCGCGGCGCAGGGTGTGCTGGCAAAAAATCTGACCACCGCGGGCGTGACGCTGAGCTCTCACCAGCGTGAAAGCGACGGCGCAATCACGGGATATGTGGCGACCGACACGATCACGATCATCACAATCGATGTGAGCAAGGTCAACGCGATCCTTTCGCCGATCATCGACGCGCGCATTACGGAATCTTACGAAGTGACCTACAGCCTGACCGACGCAAGCTCCGCCTATAACGAAGCGCTTGCCGCGGCAATGGCCGACGCATATGAGAAAGCGAACGCAATTGCAAATGCGGGCGGCGTCGCCATTGACACCATTGTTTCCGTTGAGGAAACGCCGGGCGAAGACCAGCTGGTCGGCGTGGCGTTTGAAAGCAGTGCGATCGCCGTCAACGCAAAAGTGACCGTGACCTATCTGATCACGGAAGCACCGAATCCGTGAGCCTACTTTTCTTAAAAGAAAAGAAGGTAAAAGAACTTGCAGTTTGTTTAAAAATTCTTTTGTAAATCATGTGGGTTTCCAAAGGGAGGCTTCCCTTTGGCGGAGGTTTGGAGGCGGAGCCTCCATACGCATAAAAGAACTTTATGTACAGCAAAACAGCAGGCAAACGCCTGCTGTTTGATGTTATTTGTGTTTAATACGGCTCCATCACGCGCACAAGCTCGCGCGGCTGCGGTTTGGAAGCATAGTGTGCCTGAAAATCTTCCAGCGAATAAATCTCCGTCTCCGCATTCGAAATGCCGATGACTGCCTGCGTTGCAAAGCTGTACGCGCGGTTACCGCCGACGATCAGGTGGTCGTACAACTGAACCCCGACGCTCTCCAGCGCGGTGCGCACCGCGTCGGTCGCGTTTGCGTCCGCTTCGGAAGGCGAAGGATCGCCGGACGGATGATTGTGTACAAGCAAAATGCCGTGCGCGCGCCGCAAGAGCGCGGTTTCGGCGATGTTGCGCGGATAGATCTGCGCTTCGGTCAAAGAACCGCTCTGCATGGATTCGCAGGCGGTCACAACTTTTTTAGCGTTTAAGCATACCGCAACGACGGTTTCGTACCCGTTGAGGGATAGCAGCGCGATTGCATAGCGCGCCGCGGCGACGGGCGTGTTCAGCCGTGTGTTACCGCGCGTGTCTTCCGTTCGACGGAGCATCAACCGTCGAAACAAATCACCCTGCATGCGTAAAAAGACCGCCGTGCTTTCGCCAACGCCGTCAACCATCGTCAGCTGCGCAATTTCCGCGGTGACAACTTTTTCAAGCGTGCCGAACCGCTCCAGCAGCGCGTGCGCAAGCGCGTTTGTGTCCCTGCGCGGGATTGCGTAGGTCAAAAGCAGCTCCAGGAACTGATGGTCCAGGAACGACTCCGCGCCGCTGCGCATATATTGTTCGCGAATCCTCTCGCGATGACCGGAATGAACCGAATCCGCCATAGATCGTCTCCTCAGTTGCTTTATCAGTATAGAGGATACGGAAAATCATGTCAAAAGATACCGCAAGGTGAATTGTTTGCAACACTGCACGGTATTTTTGTTGGAACTCTTGTAAAAAAAGCTTGATACGGGTAGAATAGCACTATATTTCATCATGGAGACCTATGCGGTATATTGACCTGCAATGGCTGCGGATGGAATGAAAACGGAAATCGGCGTAACAAAGCGGCAAACGGACTGGGGCGGCAAAGAATGGGACAAAAACGTCTTTTGACAAAGGAAACGCTTGCTGTCTGCGGCCTGAATGAAACAAGCCGCGTGCTCGTCGCTTTTTCCGGGGGAGCGGACTCTACCGCACTGCTGACGGCGATGCTGGAAATGCAGCAATGCGGCGCGATTGAAACGGTTTTTGCCGCGCACCTCAACCACGGCATCCGCGGCGAAACGGCGGAGCGCGACATGCGCTTTTGCGAATCGCTTTGCAACGCGCTTGGCGTCAAGTTCTTCACAGAGCGCGCGGACATTCCCGCTTATGCCAAACAAACCGGCATGACGCTTGAACAGGCGGCGCGCGAATACCGATATGCGTTTTTAGAGCGCGTGCGGCAATCGACCGATGCGGACTGCATCGCGACCGCGCACCACAAAGGCGACCAGGCGGAGACTGTGCTCATGCACCTGCTGCGCGGCAGCGGGACCAAGGGACTGACCGGCATGCAGATGCGTGTTGGCGCGATCATTCGACCGCTGCTGAACGTTGACCGGGAAGAAATTCTTGCGTATCTGACCGAATGCGGACAGGACTACTGTGAGGACGAGACAAATTTTGTCAACGACGCGTTTCGCAACCGCGTACGCAACGAGTTGATTCCTTATTTAAAGGAATACAACCCGAACGTTGTGGAGGCGCTGAATAAAACCGCGACGTTCTGCGGAGAAGACGAAGCGCTGCTGTCCAAACTGGCAGACGACGCCGAGGCGCACATACTCCGCGACGACGGACTGGACAGACGAAAACTCGGCGAACTGCCGCCGCCGCTGAAAACACGCATCGTGAAAAAGCGGCTGATGGAGCTCTGCGGAGACGTTTCGGAATCGGACGTGAAGCGTGTGCTTGCGCTCTGCGAAGCAAGGACGGGAACACGCATTGAGCTCAACCACGGCCTGAACGCATGGACGGACGCATGGACGCTGTATATCGGCGGCTATCCCGATCAAATGACGTTCGAAGTGCCGTTTGAACCGAACGGACGGACGGTTACGCCCGCGGGAACGCTTGTCAGCGAGCGGACGACGATTTACCGTCCGACGCAAAACGGACTGGAAGCGTATCTGGACGCGGACGATCTGCCGAAAGGGCTCGTCGTGCGGACACGACGCAATGGAGACCGGTTTTTTCCGATCGGCGCACCGGGCGCAAAAAAGCTCAAGGACGTGCTGATCGACAAAAAGATTCCACGGCACATGCGGGACATGCCGCTATTGTGCGCGGAGAATGAAGTTTACTATGCGGTCGGCCTGACCGTTTCAGAACGGGCAAAGGTACGGCCAGATACAAAAACGATACTGCATATTACATTTACAGGGGGTACGGACGGTTGAGAGGGACATCCATGCAGGACGACATTGCAAAGGTGCTGATTTCCGAAGAGGAAATTCAGCAGCGGGTAAAGGAACTCGGCGAGCAGCTTGCCAAAGACTACGCCGGGTGTGAAGAGGACATCGTGCTGCTCTGCATCCTCAAAGGCGCGGTCGTGTTCTTTGCCGATCTTGCGCGCGCCATGAACTTCCCGGTTCAAATGGAGTTTATGGGCATCAGCAGTTACGGCAACGAGCAAAAGACGTCCGGCATCGTGCGCATCACAAAGGATATCGACACGTCCATCACCGGCAAGCATGTGATCATTGCCGAGGACATTATGGACAGCGGGCTGACGCTTTCGCATCTGACAAAGCTGCTGATGAGCCGCAATCCCGCGTCGCTGAAGGTTTGCTGCCTGCTGGATAAGCCCGATCGCAGGGAATGCGAAATTTCGCCGGACTACTGCGGATTCATCATCCCCAACGAATTCGTCGTCGGCTACGGGCTGGACTTTTTGGGATTTTATCGCAACCTGCCGTTTGTCGGCGTACTGAAAGCCTCGGTTTATTCCGAATAAAGGCGCGGCGGGACAGCGTGATACATCGCCGGAAATGTTCCGGCAAAGCGAAGCAATGCGCGGCGGGGTAATAAACGTAACCGTCGCAGATGGAGGACAATTGTTTGAATAAGAAGGTCATGACAGCCGTCATATGGGTGATGCTCTTTGCGGCGATCATTTTTATGGTATCGGGCCTGAATCCGGGTGAAAATCAAACGGACGAGCTGGATTACAACACGGACTTTTTACAGCTGGTCCGCAATACGGAAGACGGCGGCACCGCGTCCGCCGAGACCATCAAGGCGATCCTTGTGGACGAGCGCGAAGTTTACGGACTCTACGGCGACAGCGAGTATGATTTGGAAGACCTGCCGAAGCGCGCGGAATTCTATGTCGTCATCCCGTCGGAATCTACGTTCCGCTCCGATATGGCCGCGATCGTTTACAATGCGCATTCGGACTCGTTCACCAGTGTGGACGAGGTTTCCAGCGCGGACTATTCGTTTGCCTATGAATCGATGATCGTTCAGGAGACGATCTGGTCGATTATTTTGCCGTACATCCTCATCTTTGGGGCGTTCGGCGTATTCTATTATTTCCTGATCCGTGCACAGAGCGGCGGCAAGCAGATGTCCAACTTCGGCAAGTCGCGCGCAAAACTGCAAACCGGCGACAAGCTGAACGTCACCTTCGCCGATGTTGCGGGTGCGGACGAGGAGAAGGAAGAACTCAAGGAAGTCGTCGACTTCATGCGCAACCCCGCGCGATTCAACGCCATTGGCGCGCGCATTCCAAAGGGCGTTTTGCTCGTGGGCCCTCCGGGTACCGGTAAAACCCTGCTGGCAAAGGCCGTTGCGGGCGAAGCAAAGGTTCCGTTCTTCTCGATTTCGGGTTCCGACTTCGTCGAAATGTTCGTCGGCGTCGGTGCATCGCGTGTGCGCGACCTGTTTACGACAGCCAAGCGCGCGACTCCCGCGGTTGTGTTCATCGATGAAATCGACGCGGTCGGCCGTCATCGCGGCGCAGGCATGGGCGGCGGACACGACGAGCGTGAGCAAACGCTCAACCAGCTGCTTGTCGAAATGGACGGCTTTGCGCCGAACGAAGGCATCATTGTCATCGCGGCGACCAACCGCCCAGACATTCTCGATCCTGCGCTGCTGCGTCCCGGTCGCTTCGACCGGCGTATCACCGTGAACTATCCGGACGTGAAGGGACGCGAGGCGATCCTTGGTGTACACGCGCGCAATAAACCGCTTGCCAAGGAAGTCGATCTTGGCGTGCTGGCAAAGCGCACGCCGGGATTTACGGGCGCTGACCTTGAAAACGTATTGAATGAGGCGGCAATTTTGACCGCGCGCTCCAGCAAGAAGACCATCGGTATGGACGAGCTGGAAGAAGCCATCACGCGCGTGCAGATGGGTCCCGAAAAGCGCAGCCGCGTGATCACCGAGAAAGACAAGATCATCACGGCTTATCACGAGGCGGGACATGCGATCGTTGCGCTCGCGCTCGAAGGATGCGATCCGGTGCATGAAGTGTCGATCGTGCCGCGCGGCATGGCGGCGGGCTACACGATGTCCCTGCCGAAAGAAGACATGATGTTCGTCACCAAGAACAAGTTGCTCGACCGCATCGCAATGGCGCTTGGCGGCCGCGTTGCGGAGCAGATTAAGTTTGACGACGTTTCGACCGGCGCGTACAACGACCTCCAGCGCTCCAGCGAGATTGCGCACAAGATGGTCACGGAATACGGCATGAGCGATTCCGTCGGACCGATGTTCCTCGGCGGACAGGAAGAAGTCTTCATCGCCAAGGACTGGGGTCACCAACGGAACTATTCCGAATCTCTCGCCGCAACGGTGGACGACGAAGTGCGCAAGATCCTTGACGAGCAGTATGACCGCGCCAAGGCGGCCATCAATGCTGACATTGAAGGACTCGACCGCGTCGCGCAGGTGCTCATCGAGCATGAACGCGTTTCCGGTGAGGAATTTGCCGCGGTCTATCAGGGCGCCGATCCGAAGGATGTGCTCGGTAAATTCAAGAAGAAAGCGCCGCAGCCGACGCCGCCGCAGGCGGAAGAAACCGACACCGGCCTGCCGCAGGACGACCTGCCGGGAAGCGATCAGGCGGACGATCCACTTGGAACAGCCGAGGTTTAAGTAGTGAGTAATATGTTATCAAAGACATATTGAAATCAAACAGTATGGGGCGGCACGGCCGCCCCGTTTTCAGGCAAAAAGGAAACGATGCAAGAAACCATGACAACACGGCAAATAGAAACGAAAATCCATCAGCCGTTCGACCTGCATATGCACAGCATATGTTCGGACGGCGGAGACACACCGAGCCGCGTAATCGAAACCGTGGCGGCGCGTGGCGTAACGCTTGCGGCGCTGACCGACCACGATGGCGTGGCGGGCGTAAAGGAAGCGGTTGCGGCGGGAAAACAAAACGGCGTGCGCGTACTCCCGTCGATTGAGATGGACACGGAATGGTCGCACGAGCTGCATATCCTCGGGTTGGATCTGGACATTGACGAAACGAACCTGCAAAACGCGCTGGAAACGGCGCGCAGACGCAGGGTGGAACGTAATGCGGAGATCATCCGACGGCTGGAAGCCGCGGGCTACGACATTGCGCGGCATATGTCCCGCAAGGTAGAGGTCGCAACACGCCTGCACATCGCACTGGCGCTGGTCAAGGGTGGTTATGCCGATAATCTGCACGGTGCGTTCAAGGCGTACCTGCGGCGCGGCAAACCGGGCTACTACACCGTGGAGCGGTTTACGCCGCAGGAAGTGATCTCGCTCATCCGTGGCGCGGGCGGCGTTCCTGTATGGGCACACCCGACGCACGGCAATCCGAACCTGCATGCGCTCGCGGAGCAGCTTTGCTCCATGGGACTCATGGGACTGGAAGCATACCATCCGTCCATCAGCGATGGGGATTCCGACACGCTGGTCAGCATTGCGCGGCAAAACGGGCTGATCGTTACCTGCGGAAGCGACTACCACGGCGCAAACCGGCCGGAAGTTTTGATCGGCCAAACATGGCGCGACGTGCCTGCGCTGAACGATTGCCGTGCTTTTTTTGAAGCAAGACCGGTGCACGATTAAACGCCAAAAAACCGCATGAAACGGATATTTGCAGGATATCTTGCAAACGCCAACTATAGCACTATACTAATTTTATATAGGATAAATGCCAAAAGGGCGGTTTTTCCGCTCTTTTTCATGCTATAATATGTGCCGGACAAAAGTTGGCCGAAGCACCCGGCACGGTTCGGGCTCCACCATCTTCCAAATCATGCAAGGAAACTTGCGGATGAGCACATATTGTGTTGAGAAGAATGCCGCCGTCTGCTATAATGTGGTTGCGAGGGTTTTGGTCGACAATACGGAGCGAAAAGGGGAGAAAAGATGTACACCGGTTCGGGGATTATCAAGATATTCGCCGGCGAGACGGGGATTCCGTTTGCCAAGCGAATGTGCGCTTACCTTGGGACACAGCTTGGCGATGCGACAACGATTCGATTCAGCGAGGGAAACATTTTTGTTCGCGTGAACGAATCCATTCGAGACAAGGACGTTTACATCGTTCAACCAATCGGCCGGTCGCCGAACGACGAGTTTGTGGAACTGCTGTTCTGGATCGACGCGTTTAAGCGCGCGAGCGCAAACTCCGTAACCGCAATTATTCCGTACTTTTCTTACGCAAAAGGCGATAAAAAAGACGAACCCCGCGTGTCGATCCGCGCACGCGTTTGTGCAGACTGCATCGAAGCCGCGGGCGTCGACCGCCTGATTACGATGGACCTCCACGCACCGCAAGTGCAGGGCTTCTTCAAAAAACCGGTCGACCATCTCTATGCAAAGTCGCTGTTGTGCGAATACGTTCGCAGACAAGGCATTGTGAACGACGATCTGGTCGTTGTCTCTCCGGACGCGGGCTCGGCCAAGCGTTGCCGGGAATTTGCAACCGAGTTGAATTGCCCGGTGGCCATCGGCGACAAGATGCGTCTGGGTCACGACGAAAACGCCAAGGTGCTTGAGATCATCGGCGACGTAAAAGGCAAAAATTGCCTGGTGATTGACGACTTCTCAATCTCCGGCGGCACACTCATCAACGTCAGCTATGCGTTGATGGACAAGGGCGCAAAGCACGTGTACGCCGCGCTGTCGCACAACGTGCTCAGCGAGGAGGGTATCCGGAAGGTCGATGAAAGCCCGATCGAATTCCTGGTTTCGACCGACACGCTGGAGTGCCCGTATGCATACCTTTCGCCGAAGATCCGTTTCATCTCCGCCGCGCCGATGTTTGCACAGGCAGTCAAGATTGTCCATGACCGCGCGCCGATGAGCACAATGTTCGAACAGCGCGTAAGCAAACGCCTGCTGGATATGAGTTTTTCCGAGCAGCAGTCCCTGCTTCCGTCGGAACGTCCGGAAGAGAAGTAAATTGGGCCGGAATACGCGAAAAATAAGCATTGCTACAAGTTACTAATAACGGCGGAAACCTGCATAGGTTTCCGCTTTTTTACGGGGTAAAGACGTATAATATTCATTGCGCAAAGGGTATAAAAAATCGTTTCGTAAAAGTATTTGATAAACAAAGAAAATTTATATTGACAGCGTGGTTGCATTGTGATATCATTTCAATTTTTGTTGACATTTTGCAACCGGTGATGCTATTATAGAATAAGATTTTATGTGAAAGGAGTCTCACCGGTGTTTCAAATTGGCGATATGGTCTGCTACCCGATGCACGGTGTCGGCGTAGTAGAGTCCATCGAAGAGCAAAGCGTTTTGGGCGAAACTGCGAAATATTATATGTTGCGGTTCGTTATGGGGCGCATGACTGCGATGGTTCCTGTCAAAACTGCGGAGACGGTGGGCCTCAGAAAACTTGTCTGTGAAGACGATTGTACAAAGGTTGTTGCGTTTCTAAAGCAGGACGGTTGCTCGGATGAAAGCGAAAACTGGAACCAGCGTTACCGCGACAATCTCAACAAACTCCGTGAAGGCGATATTTTCGGCGTGGCGGATGTTGTGAAGTGCCTGATCCATAGAGACCAGGAAAAAGGCCTCTCGGCAGGTGAACGGAAGATGTATTTAACGGCAAGGCAAGTGCTCGTTGCGGAATTGGTCGCGTCGAGCGGGAAGGAGGAGAGCGAATTCCTGCCCCTTGTCGGGGGATAAACTGAATAGGAAAACGCCAATCATTGCATGCGGAAGGTATTTAGAGTTTTGCTTGCATTGGTCGGTATAGGCATCGGGTGCGGTATTGTTGCTTGGGTGTTATATTCCTTTAAATGTCCCGGGTACGATTATGTGATGCGCTATACCACAATGCCCGTCGTAATGGCCGCCTTATATGTGATTGTGGGCATATTATTCGGAATCATTTTTTTTATTATCTCTCCACGAATCATAGACGGCGTCCACGGGTTCTTTAAAAAGCTTGAAAGCCGGCTGACCCAAATGCCTGCACTGGACATTCTGTTCGGTGTGCTGGGCATTATGATCGGCCTGTTGTTTGCGTTTCTTCTCAGCCTGATCGTTCAGACAATCGACATTCCGGTGCTGCCGGAAATCATCACCATACTGCTATTTATCATCTGCGGATACTACGGCGGTTATGTTGGCGTGACTCGACGGTCGGAACTGATGGAAGGCGCCGCCGCGCGCAGGAACCGGCTTGCCAACTCCGTTGTGCCGGACGGCGCACGTCCAAAGGTGCTGGACACCAGCGTCATTATCGACGGACGCATCTACGACATCTGCAAGACCGGCTTTGTCGAAGGCAGAATCGTCGTCCCCGCGTTCGTTTTAAAGGAACTCCGGCATATTGCCGACAGCTCGGACGCGATCAAACGCACGCGCGGACGCAGGGGCCTGGACATCCTGCATACCATGCAGCGTGAGCTTGATCAGGAGGTTGAGATTGAGGAGCGCGATTACGACGACGTGGATGAGGTGGACCTCAAGCTGCTGCGCCTGGCGGGCGATCTCGGTGGCATCCTTGTGACCAACGATTACAATCTCAACAAAGTCGCCGCCGTGCAGAACATGCCCGTGCTCAACATCAACGAGCTGGCGAATTCGTTGCGCAGCGTGCTGCTGCCGGGCGAAGAACTCCCGCTGGCGATTGTGAAGGAAGGCAAGGAAGCCGGACAGGGAATCGGCTATCTGCCGGACGGGACAATGGTCATTGTTGAAAACGGGAAGAAGCGAATCGGCGAAACGGTTGATCTTGTGGTGACCAGTGCACTGCAGACGTCCGCGGGACGGCTCGTGTTTGCGAAACTGCGCTGACAAAGCATTGGACGGCGAAGAAAAACTCCTTGACACGACTTGACGCTGTCTACTATAATACATAAGGTTCATATCATGCGGGCGCATGTCCGTATGTGCGATTTTTGCAGGGAAACCTGCCGGATTTAGTATGAAAGAGGTGGATTCGAGTGGTAAGGACCTATCAGCCTAAAAAACGTCAGCGGAGCAAGGTGCATGGATTCCGCAAACGCATGAAGACGGCAAACGGCCGCAACGTCATCAAACGCAGACGCGCCAAAGGCCGCAAAGTTCTGAGCGCGTAACCTGTTAAGCAGTGTTTTCAGAACAAAAAACGAATGCACAAGCGCTTGCGGCAGGCATTTGCTTGCCGCATGTTTGCATTTTCAGTTTGATTTATTAAGGAAGCGGCAAAGTGAGACACATTGATTCCCTGCGGCGGAAAAAGGAATTTCGATACACATACCGCGCCGGGAAAACATGCGGAGGGCGGCTGCTTTCTCTGGTGTATGCAAAAAACCGCGACGTGAAGCCGAGGATCGGCTTTTCCGTCAGCAAGAAGATCGGCAACAGCGTTACAAGAAACCGCGTCAAGCGACGCATGCGCGAGGCTGTTACTCCGTTGATTCCTGAAATCAGAGGCGGCGTAAACGTCATTTTTGTTGCAAGGGACGCCGTTAAGGAAGCGCCCTTTCTCAGCATTCGCGAAACGATGCGCGCCCAGCTTGAACGCGCAGGGCTTTTAAAACAACAGGACTCGTAAGCATGAAACGCTTTTTTATCGCCGTTATCCGCGGGTACCAAAATTATATTTCTCCATTACACGGGCCGACTTGCCGCTTTCAGCCGACTTGCTCGCAGTATGCGATTGAGGCGATTGAAAAGTACGGCGTGTTCAAGGGCGGCGGGATGGCGATTTGGCGCATTCTCCGTTGCAATCCGTTTGGCAAAGGCGGGTACGATCCCGTCAAGTAAAGTTTTCCGGGCGCTTATTTATCGAAACTCCTTTACCGTCGTTTCGACGGGCACTTCTCATTCTTTCGGTAACACTCGCCCCTGTTTGACAAGCTGAACCATCATAATCACAAAGTTTTTATTTGGAACCGTGTTTAAGCATGGGTTCCGTTCCCGTATTATTTCGGCTGCGCCGGTGAAATCGATCCGGCGTCGCCTCGCGTTTTATCCGGAACACAATATGTTCTCAAAACGAGAGGAGGGAAATCCTTGCAAGGTGATTTCTTTTTAACACAATGGGCATTCCTGGGAATGCGCTGGCTCTTCGAGTCGCTGACAGGCGAAAGTATTGTATTAACCATTATTATCGCAACGTTGATTATTCGCGGACTGACGGTCTTTGGTGACATTCGTTCCAGAAAGTCGTCCATGAAGATGCAGGCTGTCCAGCCGGAGCTCGACAAACTCAAGAAAAAGTATGAAAAAGACCCGCAAAGGCTGAACACCGAGCAGCAAAAGCTCATGCGCGAACGCGGTGTGAGCATGTTCGGCGGATGTCTGCCAATGTTGATTACGATGCCGCTGTTCTTCATCTTTATTGCGGCGTTCCGTCAATGGGGCAACGAGATGATGGTGCGGCTGATCCTGACCCTTCAGGACAACACCGACCAGGGCGTCGCAATGTTCCAGGGCTTCAAATTCTTCTGGGTACACAACTTGTGGATGCCTGACAACGGATTTTCGCCGGTCATTCAAACCGCTGAGAAGTTCTTCAGTTCTGTAAACGCAAAGCTGCCGCAATTGCTGTACTTCCAGGAACATCCGGAAGCGCTCCAGCAATTTGTGGACATGGGCTTCTTTGTAAAGGACGGCAGCAGCTATGCGCTTGCTACGGTAACGGACGAACTGACTGCGAATTACAACGCGCTGGTTCAGCCGTGTGCGGACCTTTACAGCGGAATGAATAACGGCTGGTTCATCTTCCCGGTTCTCGCGGGTGGTACGACGTACCTCTCTACATGGATCATGCAAAAGAATCAACCGCAGAACAATTCGGCGGCGGGTGGTTCCGGCAAAATCATGCAGTTACTCATGCCTGCTATGTCATTTGTATTCTGCTTGCAGTACAATGCAAGTTTCGCGGTATATTGGACATTTAGCAACATCTTCTCGCTAGGAACGAGCTTGTTGATCAACCGTTCGTTTGCAAAGCAGAAGGCGGCGCTTGAGGAGGCACAAAAGAAATGAGAAGTATGGAGTTTTCGGGGAACAGCGTTGACGAGGCCATCTTTGTCGGACTTAACGAGATGGGTGTTACGATTGACGAAGTGGAAATCGAGACGATTCAATCCGAAAGCAAAGGTCTGTTCGGAATCGGCGCAAAGGCGGCGGTCGTACGCCTGACCGAGCGCGAGGTTCCGCTGGTCATGGAGATGGAGCAGGTTTACCGCAAGGAGACCGAGGCGGCATCGCAGCGGCGCGATTCACAGCGCAGCCGCGGCCCGCGCGAGCGGAGCGACCGCGGAGGACGTCCTCCGCGCGGAGATCACAGTGATCGCGACGCGCGCCCGAGAGAGCGCAGAGTGGAACCGGTTGAAGAAGAACATTTCGACTACAGTGCAGACCTTGCCAAGGAAACGCCGTGCGCGGTGTTTTTGAGCGAGATGCTGGAGAAGATGAACGTTCCTGCGCCGGTGCTTGCGGCACAGACGGAGAATGGGCTTCGCCTTTGCATCGAAGCCGAAACCATGGGGCTGTTGATCGGTCGCCGCGGCGAAACGCTGGATGCGATGCAATACCTTGTTTCGCTGGTTGCCAACAAAAACCGCAAAGAAGAAGGGTATACCCGCATCACGCTGGATACGGAAGGTTACCGTTCCCGCCGTGAAGAGACGCTAAAGCGCCTTGCCCGCAAAAACGCGACGCGCGCGCGCCAGACGGGACGCGCGGTGACGATGGAACCGATGAATCCTTATGAACGGCGTATTCTCCACAGCGCGCTGCAGGGATTCTCCGGCGTGACCACGCACAGCGAAGGCGAAGAGCCGAACCGGCACGTCGTCATTACGCCGGATCATTAAGCATCCGGCAATCCACTGCGCAATATTGTCAAGCGTAGTGGAAAATAAAACGTAACAAGTTTGCCGCCGCGATAAAGCGGCGGCATCGTTCCTTTTTGGGGAGGCACACGTATGGAGCTGTATACGGAAGACACCATTTTTGCACCGTCCTCGGCAATCGGCGGAGCAATCGCTGTGATCCGCGTTTCCGGAACCGAGGCGAAACGCACGAAAGAAATACTCGGCGTCGATCCGGCGGAAACGCCGCGTCAGCTGCACCATGTCGAAATCCGGCAAAACGGCGAGCTGATCGACGACGGAATGGCGGTGTATTTTGCCGCGCCGAAAAGCTATACCGGCGAGGACATGGTTGAACTGAACTGCCACGGCGGCATGCAGACGGTGCAAAAGGTGCTTGGCGCACTCGGTTCTCTTGGTTTTCGTCCGGCGGAACCAGGCGAGTTTACAAAGCGCGCATTTCTCAACGGAAAGATGGATCTTTCCGCGGCGGAGGCGGTCATGGATGTGATCAACGCTACGGCGGAGCAAAGCTTGAAAGCGGCGCTGCTTCAATTGCAGGGCAGCGTCAAGCGAGAGATCGACTCGGTTGAATCGTTGCTGTTGGATGCCTTGTCAGGCATTGACGCGGCGATCGACTATCCGGACGAAGCGGAAGCCGATACGGTGGAAGCACTGCCCGCTTCGCTTTCAGAGGCGGAGGAACGCGTAAAAACACTATTGTTCGATGGGTTCCGTGGGCGTGTTTTGCGGGATGGACTGCGCGTCGCCATCATCGGGCGGCCGAATGTTGGCAAATCGTCGCTCATGAACGCGTTGCTCGGTAGGAACCGAGCAATCGTGACCGCACAGGCGGGAACAACGCGCGATGTTATCGACGAAAAGCTGAGTATGCGCGGCGTACCCGTGCGGTTGATCGATACGGCTGGTATCCGTAGTGCATCCGACGAAGCGGAGCGCATCGGTGTTGACCGCGCGCGCAGCGAACTCGGAACGGCAGATGTTGTATGCGTGATGTTGGACGCATCAAATGCGCTAACGGCGGAGGACGAAATGCTGCTGGAAGAAACGAAGGACAGGACGCGTATCATTCTGCTGAATAAACGCGACCTGCCAAAGGCGCTTGAAAATCGTTTTGACGGTGCCATCTCTATCAGCGCAAAGACCGGTGCCGGACTGGACGAATTGCGGGACGCGATACTCAAGCTGGCCGCGCCGGAACGCAGTGACGGCGCGTATATCACAAACAGTCGACACATCGATGCGCTGGAACACGCGCTGCTTTCGCTGGCGGAGGCAAAGCAGGCCAATGAGTTGGACTGTGCGGCGACGGACATTAAAAACGCGCTGCACTATCTTGGTTCAATTACGGGCACGGACGTGGATGCAAGCGTGATTGACCGCATCTTCGAAAACTTCTGTGTTGGTAAGTGAGTTGTTTTTCTTCTTCTTTTCTTAGGAGAAAAGAAACAAAAGAACTTACATATAATCTATTAAGAAGCGAAACTATTAAAGCAAGCAAAACGAGAGCGTAACTTACGCTCTCGTTTAATGTTAGATTCTTTTGCATACTTTTCTTTTAAGAAAAGTACGGGTCAGCCGAAGATGCCGCGTTTTGGAATGAATGCGGAGTCAAAATGCTCCATCACGCCGCCATAGGTCTCCGCCAGATAGATGGCCTTGGTGGTCAGTTCGTTGATTCGCTCCGTGTCCAGAGGGCTCACAACGTGCAGCACGATGTAATACGACGGCTCGCGTTCCGGAATATAATCCGTCTCGCCGATTGCATAACCCATTGACTTTGCGTTTTCGCCAAAGAGCGCCCGCCCGTTTGCACTTGGAAAATAAAAGTGCAGATTGACGCGCCGGAAAGCACTGTTGTCGTCCCCGCGGGTGCGCAGAGAATCAATGTACCGCTCGTTGTTGACGGACTGGCGCTTTGCGCTGTCCGGCACGAGCAAACGGTAATATGTCTGGCGATTGGGTTCTTCCGCCTTAAAGCATTCGAGCCGAAGTCCGTCTTCCTCGTCACAATACGCTTTCAGCGGAACGAGCAGACGCGCATCGGACGTGTAGAAATAATACCTGCGCTGGGCGGCGATGTCGATCCAGCCGACAAACGCGCATTGATCGCCGAGTATTTTCAGGCATTCCTTGCTGACGGCGTCAAGCATCCGCTGCTCGCGCGAAGAAAACAACTGCGCCTCCTGCTTTTTCGGATAACAGGATACATACAACAGCGTTGTAAAATCGCCGAGCGAATCGAACTGCTCCACGTATTTCAGGTCAACGTGGAACTGCGCGGCAAGGCCCTGTAATTCCCAATCGTAGACATACCAATCAGTCATGAATCAAAACCGCCTTGATGCGGCGAACGCCCGCGCTCGACGCCTGCTCCTTTTTGATTTTAAATTTGCCAAGCTCGCCGGTGTGTGCTGCGTGCGGACCGCCGCAGATTTCGCAGCTGACGCCGTTTACGGTGTACACCTTGACCTTGGAACCGTACTTGTTGTCAAACAGACCGATCGCGCCGCCAGCTTTTGCTTCGTCGACGGTCATCTCGTCGCATGTGACGGGAATGTCACGCACGATCGCGTCGTTGACGTAAGCCTCAACAGCGCTTAGCTCTTCCGGAGTCAACTTTCGCGGGAAGCTGAAATCGAAACGGAGCCGTTCGGCCGTGATATTGCTGCCCTTCTGGGCGACGTTCTCATCCTGAAGCACATGGCGCAACGCCGCCTGGAGAAGATGCGTCGCGGTATGCAGCCGCGCGGTCTCTTCGGTGTGGTCGGCAAGACCGCCCTGGAAACGTTGCTCTGCGCCCGCATGCGAAAGCTCCTGATGCACCTTGAACGCCTCGGCGAATCCGTCGAGATCGACGCTCAGTTTGCGCTCCCTGGCAAGCTCCTCGGTCAGTTCGATCGGGAAGCCATAGGTATCGTAAAGATGGAAAGCGCTGGCGCCGTCGATTGTGTCACCGGAAACCGTTGCAAGCAGTTCCTCAAACTTACGCATACCTTTTTTAAGCGTGCGCTCGAAACGCTCTTCTTCCTGTACCAGTTCGCTCATGATCTTTTCGCGACCGTCGGACAGCTCCTGATAGAACCCGCCGTACTGGTTGATAACCGCTTCGGCAACCTTGCAAAGGCTTCCGTCCGGAATGCCGAGCTGCATGGCGAAACGAATCGAGCGGCGAATCAACCGGCGCAGGATGTAACCCTGGTCGACGTTGCCCGGCGTGATGCCGCGCTGATCGCCAAGCATGAACGTAGCGCAGCGGATATGATCGGCAATGATGCGGAACATGCGTGTCGTCGCTTCGTCGTCATCATAATGCTTGCCGGAGAGTTCGGCGATCACGGCGATGATGCCAAAAAACGCGTCCGTATCGTACACGCTTTTTACGCCCTGCAGCGTCGCGACAGTGCGGTCGAGCCCCATACCGGTGTCAACGTTTTTCTGCGCAAGCGGCTCAAACGTGCCGTCCGCGGTCTTGTTGTATTCCATGAACACGTTGTTCCAGATTTCAAGGTATTTGCCGCAGTCGCAGCCTGCCTTGCAATCCGGTCCGCAGGGTCGCGCGCCTGTGTCATAAAAAATCTCGGTGTCCGGTCCACAGGGACCGGTCTGTCCGGCAGGCCCCCACCAGTTGTTCTTCTTCGGCAGATAGACGATATGACTCGGGTCAACGCCCATAGACACCCAGCGGTCATGCGCAACGGTGTCGCGCGGGGCGTTTTCGTTACCCTCGAAGCAGGTGAAGTACAGAAGGTCCGGATCGATATCAAGCCATTCCTTGCCGGTCAAAAACTCCCAGGAGTAGGCGATCGATTCCTTTTTAAAGTAATCGCCGAGCGACCAGTTGCCGAGCATCTCGAAAAACGTGCAGTGCGACGCATCGCCGACCTCGTCGATATCGCCGGTGCGGACGCATTTTTGTACGTCGACAAGGCGCGTGCCTTCGGGGTGCTTTTCACCCATCAGGTACGGAACGAGCGGATGCATGCCCGCGGTCGTGAATAGGACGGTCGGGTCGTTTTCAGGAATCAGCGAGGCCGACGGAATCACAACGTGCCCTTTGGACACGAAAAAGTCTAAATAAAGCTGACGAAGCTCTTTGCTGGTCATGGATTTCATAGCGAAAGATACTACTCCTTGCGGTCAAAATTTCCTATATAGAATACAGCATGCAAACTTGCTTTGTCAACGAGGCGACGGCGCACCCTGGTGGGAGCGGTTGCAAAATGCGCGCGGGGTGCAGGGCTCATGCGGTGCTTTGCGGCGGCGGTGTGGAGCGCGCGAAAAAAACTTAAAAAAGTATGCAAAAAGCACTTGCTTTTTCATGGCTGAGGAAGTAGAATACTAAAGCACTCTGAGTGCGGGGCAATTCGAGAAACTGAAATGTCAGTTTTTTGAAAAAAAGATCAAAAAAACAGTTGACATCGAGGTCGCGAGTTGCTATACTAAACAAGCTGTCGCGGAAAGCGAGGGCGGCCGAAAAAGCGAGGGAAACCGAGCGGAAACGGCGAGTAGCACCTTGAAAACTATATAGTGCAAGAAACAAAAAACAAGCCAGTAATTCTGAGGCAAGAGCATCGAAAGATGCGACGGTTGAAGAATGAAACAAACGCAACGAATTTGAGCAAGCGTACAAAGTAAGTGAGCGAACAGATACGAAAGTATCTGATCAGAGATTAAACTCAAGAGTTTGATCCTGGCTCAGGACGAACGCTGGCGGCGTGCCTAACACATGCAAGTCGAACGGAGATATGATTTCGGTTATATCTTAGTGGCGAACGGGTGAGTAACGCGTGAGCAACCTGTCCTTTTGAGGGGGATAACACTTGGAAACAGGTGCTAATACCGCATAAGACCACACTGTGGCATCACAGAGAGGTCAAAGGAGCAATCCGCAGAAGGAGGGGCTCGCGTCCCATTAGATAGATGGCGGGGTAACGGCCCACCATGTCGACGATGGGTAGCCGAGCTGAGAGGCTGATCGGCCACACTGGAACTGAGACACGGTCCAGACTCCTACGGGAGGCAGCAGTGGGGAATATTGGGCAATGGG